>CAVPFS010000021.1:0-238264 GCA_963703825.1 uncultured Solirubrobacterales bacterium
AAGCCATTGAAAAGGCTGGATCAGAAAAAATAAACGATAGTAAATTAAAGCAATTTTACTATCGTTTAGTATCGTTTAATCGCGTTTAAGAGCGTTTAGGCGCGCCCCGCCGACGGGCGCTGGATGGCTTCACGCTCCAAACCGCTCCGCCTTGAACGGGGCGGGATCGACGAACGGCGCTTCGCCCGTCATCAGGTCCGCGAGGAGGCGGCCGGTGATGGGGCCGAGGGTGAGGCCGAGATGGTGGTGGCCGAAGTCGAGCCACAGACCTTTTCGGCCGGGGAACGGCCCGATGATCGGCCGCATGTCCGGCAGACAGGGGCGCCGGCCGAGCCAGGGCGCGGAATCCTTCCGGGCCCCGATCGGGAACAGTTCGCGCGCGTAGGGCTCGAGCCGCTCGAGATGCGCCGGCGAGGGCGGGTCGTCGCGCCGGGCGAATTCGGCGCCCGTGGTCAACCTCAGGCCCCGCGCCATCGGGGTCACGAGGTAGCCGCGCTCGAGGTCGAGCACCGGGCGCGTGAGGCCGGCGTTGCCCTTGGCCTCGTAGTGCATGTGATAGCCGCGCTTGACGAAGAACGGCAGGCGAAGGCCGAAGCGCCGCGCGAGCTCATCCGACCAGGGTCCGAGCGCGATGACGACATCGCGGGCGGCAAGCCGGCCCGAGTCGGTCGTGACCATCCAGCCGGAGCCCGCAGGCTCCAGGCTTTGCGCATCGCCGCGCTCCATTCGCCCGCCGCGCTTGACGAACAGGGCGGCGTAGCTCTGGATCAGCGCGCCCGGGTCGGAGGTCGACAGCGGCTCGGCATAGTGCACGCCGCCGATCGCCTTTTCGCCCACATGCGGCTCGAGCGCGGTGAGCGCGGCGCGGTCGAGCGTGATCGGCTTGACGCCGAACGGCTTGAGCTCCTCGGCCTCGGCCTGCGCCAGCTCCTGCCCACGCGCGCTGCGATAGGCCTTGATCCAACCGCCGGCGCGCAAAAGCCCAGAGGCGCCCGCGTCCTGCGCGAACCTGAGGTGCTCGCCCGCCGCGGCGGACAGGAGCGGGGCCATGACTTTGCCGGTCGCCGCCTTTCTCGGTTGCGTCGAGGCCCGGAAATAGCGCCAGATCGCGGGCGCGATCGAAGGCAGCGAACCATGGCGCATGTGCGCGCGCGGATCGCGGTTCACGGCTGCCCGCGCAACCTCGCCGATCGCACGCGGGAACAGATAGGGGAGCACGCCTTCCGTTTGCACGATGCCGCTGTTGCCGAAGCTCGTCTCGCCCGCCGCCTCAGTCAGACGGTCGACGAGGGCCACGGTTCGGCCGCGCGCCTGAAGCGCGAGCGCCGCCGAAACGCCAACGAATTTCAGCGCCAAGCACGATGACATCGACAGTATTCGCAGGCATGGGATGGCTGTTTTCCTGACCGGACGCGTGCCGCCTAGCTACGGCGCGTCCTGCTCAATTCCTGACTTCCGTTCCTATAGACCCCGCCCTCGAGGAACAAACAGAAAGCGTCGTCGCCAATGATCCCGCGCTATTCCCGCCCCGAGATGACCGCCGTCTGGTCGCCCGAGACGCGCTTCCGCATTTGGTTCGAGATCGAAGCCTATGCCTCGGAAGCGATGGCCGAAATCGGCGTGATCCCGAAAGCGGCGGCTAAGACGATCTGGGAGAAGGGGCGACAAGCCAAGTTCGACGTGGCTCGAATCGATGAGATCGAGAGGGTGACGAAGCACGATGTCATCGCCTTCCTCACTCATCTCGCGGAGTTCATCGGCCCCGACGCGCGTTTCGTCCATTTGGGGCTCACCAGCTCGGATGTGCTCGACACCTGCCTCGCCGTGCAGCTTGGCCGTGCGAGCGACATCCTTATCGCCGACGTCGACGCGCTGCTCTTTGCGCTCAAACGCCGCGCTTTCGAGCATAAGATGACCCCGACCATTGGCCGGTCGCATGGAATCCACGCCGAGCCCACCACCTTCGGCCTCAAGCTAGCCGTCGCCTATGCGGAATTCGTCCGAGCTCGCGCCCGTCTTGTGGCGGCGCGCGAGGAGATTTCGACCTGCGCGATTTCCGGCGCGGTCGGCACTTTCGCCAACATCGATCCGAGGGTCGAGACTTACGTGGCGGCGAAACTGGACCTGAAACCAGAGCCGATTTCGACGCAAGTGATCCCGCGCGATCGCCATGCGGCGTTTTTTGCAACGCTCGGGGTCGTGGCGTCGTCAGTCGAGCGGCTGGCGACCGAAATCCGGCATTTGCAGCGAACCGAAGTGATGGAAGCAGAGGAATTCTTCGCAGAGGGGCAGAAGGGCTCATCCGCCATGCCGCACAAGCGCAATCCGGTGTTGGCGGAAAACCTCACAGGACTAGCGCGCATGGTGCGCTCGGCGGTGACGCCGGCGCTGGAGGACGTGGCGCTTTGGCACGAGCGCGACATCTCGCATTCGTCGGTCGAACGCATGATTGGTCCCGACGCCACGATCACCCTCGACTTTGCGCTGGCGCGGCTCGCCGGGGTGATCGACAAGCTTGTGGTCTATCCCGAGGCCATGCAGAAAAACCTGGACCGCCTCGGCGGCCTGATCCATTCGCAGCGGGTTTTGCTAGCACTGACCGAGAAGGGCGTGGCGCGCGACGACGCTTACGCCATCGTCCAGCGCAACGCGATGCCCGCCTGGCGCGGCGAAGGCGAGTTTCTCGAGCTCCTCAAAGCCGACAAGGACGTCGCCAAGGTCTTGAGCGCGCATGAGCTCAAGGGGTTGTTCGACCTCGGATACCACCTCAAGCACGTGGATGCGATATTTGAGCGTGTGTTCAGGGGGTCATGAGGCGCGCCCGCGGCGCGTCACAATACGAGGTCGATCCCCGTTTCGCGCTTGAACCGCGCCAGGAATTCCTCGTCGCTCTGGGCCGCCTCCGCGATGACTTGCTCGTCCGTCTTGCTCTGGCGGGCCTTGAGCCGCGGCTCCGTGTCCGGTCCGACGAGATAGCGCAGCTGCCAACTGTCGCCGTCGACAATGTCCCGAACGACGTCGCCAACCACGGAGGGCGGAACGGGTTTGGCGAGCGCGGCGGCGAACAAAGCGCGAAGCCGTCGCCCATGCGGGTAGAAACTGTGCTTCGGCGGCGGAGGCGCTTTGGAGAAGATCGGCGTGGCGATGACCCCAGGCTCCACGATGGCGACGCGCACATTGAAGGCGCGGACCTCCTGGGCGAGGACCTCGCTAAGCGCCTCGAAGGCCCATTTCGACGCGGCGTAGCTCGCCATCGGCGCGCTCGCCAACCGGCCCGCGATCGAGGTGATGTTGACGATCGTTCCCTCGCGCCGCTCGCGCATGCTCGGGATTACCGCCTTGATGCAGCGAAGACCGCCGAAGAAATTGGTTTCCATCACCTGGCGAAACTGATCGATCGTCGTCTCTTCCACGGGGCCGCCGCCGGGGACGCCGGCGTTGTTGACGAGAACGTCGACCGGCCCGTGCCGCGCGACAACTCCTGAGAAGGCCTCGCCCACCGAGGCGTCGTCGTCAACATCGAGCCTTGCGAGATGGATCGGAAGCTTTTCGCCCTCGGCGATTTTCCGGATCTCGGCGCCGCGGTCCAAATTGCGCATCGCCGCCACAACGGTATGGCTCGCTCGCGCGAGTGCGACAGCCGTGGCGAGCCCGATGCCGCTGTTCGATCCTGTGACCACCGCTAATCCCATGACGCGCCTCCTTCTTCGGCCGCCGCGGGACGGCGTGGTCTGGCGACTGGGGCACAAGTTCTTCTGGTGGTCAAATGCGAAGGGATGCTTGAGACGCAGGCGGATCACAGTTCCGGCCGGCGTCTCTCGCCACAGATCATATCGTCAGGCGGCCGCTTTTCGGCGATTGGCTTCCTCCGAATGCCTCGTCGCTCTTTCAAGAAACGGCGCTGGAACTTTGTTCGGCTGGCGCAGGTTGCGGGATGGAGCGCGGCTGACGAGAAGGCTGAATGCGGGTCAGGCGCACGGCGGCCATGACGTCCGAATTGGCGCGCGCATCCTCGGCATAATCCTGGAGGCGCAGGAGCGAGAGACGCGCGCCCTTGGCCTCATTGGAGCTCAAGTCGTCGAACGTGAGGAACTTGAGATCGGTGACGCCGCCCGCTTCTTTCACCCACAGGGCCGAGGCAATCTGCACGGCGTCGGTAAACGACATCATTCGCGGTTTTTCGTCTGCTCCGCGCACGCCGACGGGCCTCTGCCATTTTGCGTCGCGGAGCCGTGCAACGCGCAGCATCGTATTCGGGTCGGGCGTCACCAGCGTCGCTAGCGAGCGGAGATATCGGGTCAATTCATGGAAAGTGTTGAACCGTCCGGCAACAAACATCGAAGGCCTGAGCTCAGCGAAAAGCATGCTGCTGACCCACACACGACGCTTCGCAACGGCGGCTTGGGTCAAAATCCTATCGATGTGCTGTTCGGCTTCGCCCGACGCGCCACTCGCGTGCCGGAGAAAGACATTCGTATGGAGGAAATGATGACCGCAATCGGATTGACCCGAGCGCGCCTCCGTTTGGAGAAATCGGTGCATCTCACGTTCCATTTATCACTTGCTGTGGCGGGTTCGCACCCGGGAGCAAGTCAACAGAAGGAGCCTGCGGCAACTTTGTTAACAACGACCCACGGTCTGCCGCTTTTAGTCGCGGCGACAGTCAGTTAGACATGAATTGAGCGTGACCTAACGTGAGCTGCGTCACACAGCAACTCGGCCGCACGGCGTTCGCAAAGGCCAAAGAGGTCGTCATCGAGAAGCCCGTCTTGCGAAGGCTCGACGAAGCTCGAGCGCCAGCCCGACGAGCCGAGACTTAAGGGCGCAGGCAGCGCCTATCCCGAATGGGTCTCCGCCTCACGTTGTCGGTTCCGCGCCGCACGATAGCCGGCCGCGCGCGCGTCAGCCTCGCACATATACCCGCCCTTGAGGGTGTGCCCATAGTAGCGGGTTCCCGAATAATGATAGATGCGCGTCGGCGTGTTGACCCACACGACCGTGTCCGACGGGCAACGGGCGCGCGCTGCAAGCTCGGTTGTGTATTGGCCGGCCTGCAGGGCCGCGGACGCGCCAACATTCGGTGCGGGTGCGGTAGAGGGCGCCGACTGTTGCCACCACGGGAACAGGGAGCCTGACTGGGAGGCAGGAGCGGGCGCTGGGGCAGGGGCCGTCGCGGGGGCGAAACCGCCCGAGGACGAAGCGGCGGAGCCTTGGCGCGCGCGGCATTGCGATAAAAACTGCGGCCAGCTTACACCGCCTGTCGTTCCCGAGGCCTTCGCGTCTTTCCATTGGCTTGCACATAGCCTCATAACGCTTTGGCCGCCTGCGGGAGCGCCGACATTTGAGGCCGCGGTGGAAGTCACAGCCGACGGCTGCGACCATGGGAATAGGGAGCCTGACTGAGGGGCCGGCGCGGGCGCTGCCGTTGGTGAGGACGACGCGGCGGGCGAACCCTGGCGCGTACGGCACTGTGCCAAGAACTGAGGCCAGCTTTGGCCCTGGGTCGTTCCCGCCAACTCGGCCTGCTTCCATTCGGTTGCGCATGCTCTCATGACGCTTTGCGCGTTCGCCGCATTTACACCCGAAACGCAAAATCCAAAGGCGATTACCGCCGCCGTTAGCCACGAAACGAACGAATTGCGCATGTCACTCCCCGTCCGAGCCCAGATAAGGGCGCGGTGTCAGCTTATCGCGAGCAAGACCGCTCCGCCAAGCCTACCTACCCTGTCCTTTCGTTTTTCCTTTGCCTGGCGGCAGCCTGCGGCGGACTATTCGCCGTTGTCGATTATGAGCCAACAGCTTGCTTGATGCGATCACGGGAAACGGCCGCAGATAGGCGCTCGGGTGTCCCGCTCGGCGCCGCACGCAGATATTGTCTTGGCCAGGGCGCGACCTGCCCGAGCTCTTGCGCGGCGTGCAGCGGCCAATAGGGATCGCGCAACATCTCGCGCGCGAGCAGAACCAAATCAGCTTGATCGTTACGGATGATCTGGTCGGCTTGAGCCGGCGCGGTAATCACGCCGACCGCGGCGGTGGCGATATTGGCCTCGCGCCGAATCCGCTCTGCGAACGGCGTTTGATATCCGGGTCCGACTGGGATCTCCGCTTTCTCGAGGTTGCCGCCCGACGAGCAATCGATCAGATCGACCCCCAGCGAGAGCAGAAGCCGGGCAAGTTCGACCGATTGGTCGATGTCCCATCCACCTTCGACCCAATCGGTCGCCGAAACTCTTACGAATAGCGGGCAGCGCTCCGGCAACTTGTGTCTTACCGCCTCCACGCATTCCCGAAGAAATCGCGTTCGATTTTCGAGCGAACCGCCGTATGCATCGACGCGACGATTGCTGAACGGCGAAAGGAATTCGTGGATGAGATAGCCGTGCGCTGCGTGAATTTCGATCACTTCGAAACCTGCGGCAACCGCGCGTTCTGCCGCCACTGCGAACGCCCTCTGCAAGGACTTGATCTGGTCGATCGTCAGCTCGTCGGGATTGGCATAGGTGTCGCTGAACGCAATGGCGCTCGGGGCGACCGGCCGCCACCCGCCGGCGCTTTCGGCAACCGCGCCTTGTCCCGCCCCAGGCCGGTGAGTGCTTCCTTTTCGGCCCGCATGCGCGAGCTGGATGGCGGCGCGTACGCCCTGAGTTTTCATAAAACGCGTAATCCGCTCGAGTGGCTCGAAATGCTTTTCGCTCCAGACGCCAAGATCCTGCGGCGAAATGCGGCCCTCGGGTGTTACCGCGGCGGCCTCCGTGAATACCAAGGCGGCGCCGCCGACCGCGCGAGAGGCAAGATGCGCGAAATGCCAATCATTGGCGTAGCCGTCGACCGATGAATATTGGCACATCGGCGAAACGACGATGCGGTTGGCGAAGTCGACGTCGCGCATGCGAAGTTTGCTAAATAGATGTGGCATGGATTAGTGGTCTCTATCGGGGATGGAGGGAGAGGGGCGGTTGGGCGGGCGCGGCTGGGGCGGTCGTAGTGACCTACGCGCTAATGAACCATATCTCGCGGTCGACTGCGGTCAAGCCGAACACGCGTGGCGACCCGCTTGTACAAGGCGGTTGACGTCCGCCAAGCATGCTCAGGCCTCTTGAGGCGAAGGGGTCATACGCCTACTGGTAGCCGAGCCGATGCGGGAGCCAGAGTGTCAGACCCGGGACAAACGCGATCACCAAGAGACACAACAGCAGCAAGCCAAGATAGCCGAGCATCGGCCGCACCGTCGTCTCGATCGGCACGCCGCCAATTAGGCACGCCCCGTAGAGCCCAAGCCCGAGCGGCGGGGCGAACAACCCGATACCCATCGCAATCACAAGAACCACGCCAAAGTGCAGTTCATTGATGCCAATCTGGCCAGCTACCGGTATCAGCAGCGGACCGAAGATGATGAGCGCCGCGGCGCCCTCCAGAATTGAGCCCATGACAATCAAGATAAGTATGGACAGAAGCAGGAACAGCCAGGGGCCGGTGTTCTGTGACAGCGAAATCATCGCTTCCGCCAGGGCATGAGGGACCTGTTGGAGAGCTCGACACAAAAGCCAGCGCCTGGGCCGCCGCGACAATGAACAGCACAAGCCCCGAGCGGGTCGCGGCATTGACGAAACTTCGCGCCGCACCGCGGAGTCCTAGCTCCTGGAAAGCCGCTCCGCCTACCACCAGGGCGTAGAGCGCGGCGAAGGCTGAGATCTCGGTCGCGGTGGCGACGCCGAACCTGAAACCGGCAAAGATGATGACCAAAAGTCCAAGTGTGACGATTGCGCCGCGCCATAGTTGCGAGAGCGACGCCGTCGACAGCCGAGCCTCGGGGGGCAACTGCGCGTCGCCCCCGAGCAGGATCACGGCCCCTATCAGGGCGAGCGCCATCAGGGCCGCTGGCAACAGCCCAGCCATGAATAGCCCGCCGATCGAGAGATTGGCGACGAAGCCGAGTATGATCAGATTGATGCACGGGGGTATGGTTTCCGCCATCACCGCGGAAGCCGCCAGCAACGCCACTGCGCCCCCGGGATTTTGCCGCGAGCGACGAGCCGCAGGGATCAGGACCGAGCCCACCGCCGCGACATCGGCCATCTTCGAGCCGGAAATGCCCGAGAAGATCACCATCGACAGCACCATCACCACGTTAAGCCCGCCACGCGCACGTCCGACCAGGCGCTCGAGTAGCGCGATAAGACGGACGGACATGCCGTTCGCCTCCATGAGGTAGCCGACTAGGATGAAGAACGGGATCGCGAGGAGCACGAAATTGTCGATGCCGCGCGCCATTTGTTGAGCGAAGATGAGGCCGGGCAGGGCGCCGTCGATCCAGATGTAAATGAGCGCGGTGAACGCCAGCGCGAACCCGATTGGCACTCCGCCCGTGAGACACCCGACGAAGCCCAAAAGCATGGGCAGGCCTGCACGCGCCGCGCCCGCTCCGATGAAACGCCAACCATACGCGGCGCCAGCCAGCGCCAGGGCAAGGATGACGGCGAACGCGATATCGGACAGCTTTCGACGAAAGAACAGCACGAGCGCGAATATCGTCATGCAGAGCGCGCCTGCGCCCATCGGATAAAAGGTCAGTTCCAGCGGCAGGCCGGACCCGGTCGTTTGCCCGGTTGTGAATTGTCCCAGCGCAATCGCGTACCACGCCACCGATCCTGCTGTCGCCAGGACAACCAGCGCCGAAATGGCGTCGACCCGCCTGCGCGCTCGTAAACCGAGCTTCTCGACGAAGAAAGCGACGCTGGCGTTCTCGTTGCGGGCAAGCGCGCCTGCCGCACCGAAGAAGGCCATCGCCACCATGAGCCCGCGCGCAACGTCGTCCGCCCACTCGATCGGCGCAGCCAGCACGTAGCGATAGAATACGGAGAGCGACACCACGATCAGGTCCGCCGCCAACAGAATCGCGGCGATGGCGTCCACCAGAAAGAGCAGAACGGCTAGCCCGCTAGGGGCGATCCGCTCACGGTTATCTAGAGCCTCGCTCGCGCCCGCCGGCTCAGTCACGCGCGCCGCTCGAGAGGCAAAAATCGCTCGTGAGTCCAAGGCGCGCCGCGAACCTAGAGACAGGTTTCAAGAGCATGCCCACGCGCTCACGCCTTGGCGCTGCGGATGATGTCGATGATCGGCTTTGCCTCTGGATACGTCTTGATGAAGGCGTCGGTCTGCGGCAGCGTCAGTTTGCGGAACGGCGCACGATCGCAATCGATGACTTCGACGCCCTTCTGCTTCAGCGTCTCGATCGCCTCCTTTTCCGCTTCGAGCCCGCGAGCTCTGGTGTCGACCGCCGCCTCCGCCGCTGCGGTTAGGAACTGGTCGCGGAGCTGAGCGTCCATTCGATTGAGCGTGAGGCCGCTGCAGAATACGCCGAGCGCGGAGAAATTATGCTGGGTCAGCGAATAGAATTTCGCGGTTTCGTAAAATTTGCTTGCCGCAATCGTGGGCGGATCATGCTCAAGCCCGTCCAGGACGCCTGCCTGAAGCGCGGTATAAATCTCGCCGAACGCCATCGGGGTGGCGGCCGCGCCCATGAGCTTCAGGCACTCGGTGATGATCTTGTTCGGCAAGGTTCGGATTTGCTTTCCGGCCAGGTCCGCGGGTGCGTTGACTGGGGACTTGCACAGGACGCTGCGCGAGCCGAAATTGTAGGCCCAGCCGATGATCTGGACGTGGGCGCCGGTTTTCAGCGCCTGCTCCAGCGGCTTGGCCGCGCCTGCTTCGAGCGCCTTGGTCTGCTGCGGAAAGCTTTCGAAGAGATAGCCGAGGTCGAGCAGACCGATCAGAGGCACGACATTCGCCCAGATCGAAGTGCCCGTGACCATGAGATCAATCACGCCGAGACTGACGGAATTGACGACGTCAATCTCTTGCCCGAGCTGATTGTCGGGGAAAAATTGCACGTCGATGCGATCGGCGAGTCCGTGCGCCCCGAGGCGTTTGACAAGGTTGTCGTAATAGACGCGGCCGTTGGCGAACTTCGGATCGTTCGGCAATGAGGACGACAGGCGCATGCGCATCGGCGCGGCGCGCGCGGCGCGCACAATGGCCGGGGCGACCGCGATGCCCGCGAGCAGGGAGCGACGATTGACGTGATAGGCCTTCATGGCGAATCCTCCGGCCCCCGCCTCACCGGCGTTGTTCTGGCTTCGATCACGTTAGTCCGATCAGCCGATGACTCGCAAGCTGAACCAACGCTGCTGCTCTTCCGGATCAGCGAGCGGCGATGGCCGCGCCTGTTTGCGCGTCGAAGAAGTGCAGCGGGCCTTCGAACGTCAACCCGAGCGGATCCCCCGGGCGTCCGTTCAGGCGCTCGCGGAAGACGCAAGTCACATCCTGCCCGGCAAACTTAGCGATCACCTGCGTTTCATATCCCGTCGGCTCGATGACCATGATCTGCGCGGGCATCGCCTGCGGGCCAGCAAGGCTAACGTGTTCCGGCCGAACGCCCATGACGATCTCCGAGCCTGGGGCAGCCTGTGGGGCGTGGCCCAGCGGGACCTTGACGCCTGAAGCGGTGGCGAGAGCTGGCCGCTCGCCGCCTTCGAGACGCCCCGCGATAAAGTTCATTGCCGGCGAGCCGATAAAGCCGGCCACGAAGACATTGGCGGGCCGGTCATAAAGTTCGAGCGGCGAGCCGACCTGCTCCACCACGCCGTCGTGCATGACGACGATCTTATCGGCCATGGTCATCGCCTCGATCTGATCGTGCGTGACGTAAAGCGTCGTCGACGCCCGCCGTTGTTGCAACGCCTTGATTTCGGCGCGCATCTGGACACGCAGCTTGGCGTCCAGATTGGACAAAGGCTCGTCGAACAAAAACACCGCCGGATCGCGCACGATCGCCCGCCCCATCGCGACCCGCTGTCGCTGGCCGCCCGAGAGTTGTCGCGGAAAGCGCTCGAGCAAGGGCTTGAGGCCCAGGATATCGGCCGCCTTTCCGACTTTCTCGACGATTTCGTCTTTCGGACGGCGCGCGAGTTCGAGCGAGAAGCTCATGTTTTTCGCGACCGTCATTTGCGGATAGAGCGCATAATTCTGGAACACCATCGCGATGTCGCGCTCTTTCGGCGGCACATCGTTGACGAGGCGCCCGTCAATTCGAAGCTCGCCGCTCGTGACCGATTCGAGCCCTGCGATCATCCTCAACAAAGTGGATTTGCCGCATCCCGAGGGTCCGACAAGAATCGCAAATTCGCCGTCCTCGACGGTGATCGAAACGCCGTGAATGATCTCAAAACTGCCAAAGCTCTTGCGTACATTGGAAACTTCGACCGAAGCCATAGGCGCTCATTCCGTTTCGTTTGGCGCGACCGCGCAGCCCAATGCAAATTCAGCGAATGATCGTTGGGGCGCTGAACGCCTAAGACTATGAGGGTCGATCATTGCACCACTTGATTTCACGCTGTGGTTTCGCTCCGAGCAGGCGGTCGACAGTGTTCACGAGAGTGTCGGCGCGTTCGCCGTTCTAACTTGTCCAGCGTCCGAACTCCAAAGGGCGCGACGGCGGCCAGCCGCCCGGCGAATTCCTTCGCGGCGCGCCAGGCTATGTGCGCGAAGCCGATCGTAAGTCCCTCACAGGATGGAAAAGGCGCGCCGCCCACGTCGACGAGAACATGAGTCCGCTGCCGTCTCGTCATTGCGGATGCAAAATCAGCTTCTGGACCCGCCAATTGAGCAGCTCGGCCACATAAAGCTCGTTTTCTGACGGGCATGCGATCTCGTGAATCCATCCGAACTGCTTGAGCTTCTTGCCTGTTTCGCCAAGCACGCCGAGCACTTTTCCATCCAGCGTCATCTTGTAGATGCGGCCTGGAAACGCGTCGGCGCTATAGAGCACCTGGTTGGGCGGCGGAGTGATGCAGAGCGCCCAGGGCGCGCCGGGCGCCATGGTCAGCGCCGCGCCGTAGCTCGCCAGACTGCCGTCCGGCGAGCCGGGCTTCGGTCCGATTGCCGCGTGCGCCCTCGCGTAGTCAAACGGAACTCCGATCTGCATGATTCGAATCAGGTCTCCGTCGCCGTCGAAGACCTGAATGCGTCCATTACCGCGGTCCGCAACATAGATGTTGCCCTCGGCGTCCGCTTGAATCGAATGCAAAACCCGGAATTGTCCAGGCCCCGTCCCGAACTCACCCCACGACTTAACCCAATTTCCATCCGTATCGTACTTGGCGACGCGGGAATTGATGTAGCCGTCGCTAATATAAGTGTTTCCCGCAGGGTCCCAGGCGACATCTGTCACTTGCCTGAACATGCCGTCGACCGGTGGCGCGGGCGGCCTTGGATGCGCCCATGGCCCGTCGGCCTCGTCCGAGGCTTCCTTTTTGCGGCCGAACACCATCATGACCCGGCCGTCGGGATTGAACTTGATCACCATGTCCGAGCCCTTGTCGACGGCCCAGATGTTGTCCTCCTTGTCGATGCGGACGGCGTGGGCGAAGGACCAGGCGTAAAGATTGCGGCCGATTTCGCGAACGAACTTCCCGTCGGCGTCGAACTCCAGCAGTTGCGCTGCCGCGGCGCCGTAGGCCGGTCCGCTCGTCCCGCCTCGGGAGAACACGAACACGTGGCCTTTGGAATTGACCGCTACCCCCGCGGCTTCGCCGAGATAGAGGTCGGGTGGAAGCTTGAGAAAGTCAGGAACCGAGTTCGAACGGAATGGTCGGCGCCGTCTGCGGCGAGGTTCTTGCGCCAAGGCGGCGCTAGCGGTCAGGATCATTGCAAACAGGATTTGGCGCAAGAACTCTCCCTCCCTTCGGCGCCCGCAGGTTTCGATTGCGATCGCGGGTTCGTCAAGTTCTAGGGTAGTATGCAGGTCATGAAAAGGTTTGAGAGCTCGGCTCCCGAGGGATGCTCGGGTTGCGTCGTGCGAGTGAGCAGCCGGCGCTGGGCGCATTGGTTGAGCGAACTTGCCAGCCCGAGCCGGTCGCGATAGCGGTCGGGGGATCAACCCGGCCGAGCGACGCGCGCCAATGTCCTCCACTGCCATGCTCCTTACCTCCTATTCGGCCGCGCCGGGACGCGAATGCGGCGCCTGCACGCTCTGCTGCAAGGTCTACGCGCTGCCCGAATTCGGCAAACCGCCCGGTGTCTGGTGCAAGCATTGCGCGCCGGGAAAGGGCTGCGCGATCCACGAGGCTCCGCCCGATCAGTGCCGGCGCTTCTTCTGCCTGTGGATGACTGATGGGACGATGCCAGCCGAGTGGAAGCCCGACCGGGCGCGGTTCGTGCTCTCGATCTATCCCACGAACGGATTTGTTTACGGCCAGGTGGATCCCGGCGCGCCGGCTGCGTGGCGGAAAGCGCCCTACTTTGATGGCCTGCGCGCGATGGCGAAAAAGCTGCTCGAGGAGAAGCGCCACGTCATCATGTTCGTTGGCGATCAAGCGACCCTCGTCATGCCCGAAGAGACTTTGTCTCTTGGCGCAATGACGGCCAATGACAATTTTCGCATCGAACCGGCCTTCGGCCCGAATGGACCGACATGGCGCGCGACAAAAATATGAGGAGAATTGTGCGTCTCTCTCTTGGACTAGGCCTTTCCATCGCTCTCATCGCGCCGGCAAGTGCGGAACTGGCGATGACCGGGGCTCCGGTTACGATGCGCGCCGGACCGACCGGCAAGGCCGGCGTGGTACAGCGCATCCCCCAAAGGGCGGAAATCGTTCTGGAAAAATGCGTCCGCAACTGGTGTCGCGCGTCGTGGCGGGGCCGATTCGGCTATATCCCGTCGAACGCGGTCGTGTTGGGGCCTCCACCCGCGACCTTGCCGGGCGACGAAATGCCGCCGCCGGTGGTCTACGCTTCGCCCACGTATATCACGCCGCCGGCGTGGCGATGGACCGGGCCCTACATTGGCCTCAACGGGGGTTTTGGGTCCGGCTCCTGGTAGCGCCGATCGTTTCGGAGCCCGAGGCCGGTCTACCCATAAGCGCCGCCCGAACTTATATGGCAGCGTGATCCCTTTCGAACCGAGGAGATGAGCGCGTGACCACGAGCCACGAGCCCGAGAAAATTCCCGTCACCGTCCTTACCGGCTATCTCGGCGCCGGCAAGACGACCCTGCTCAACCGCATTTTGAGCGAACCGCATGGCAAGCGCTACGCGGTCGTCGTCAACGAGTTCGGCGAGATCGGCATCGACAACGAGCTCGTCATCGGCGCTGACGAAGAAGTGTTCGAGATGAACAACGGCTGCATCTGCTGCACCGTGCGCGGCGACCTCATCCGCATCATCGAGGGGCTGATGAAGCGCAAGGGTCGGTTCGACGCGATCATCGTCGAGACGACTGGGCTCGCCGATCCGGCGCCAGTGGCCCAGACTTTCTTCGTCGACGAGGATGTGCGGGAAGCGGCGCGGCTCGACGCAGTGGTGACGGTCGCCGACGCCAAATGGCTCGCCCAGCGCCTGCGCGATGCGCCCGAAGCCAAGAACCAGATCGCCTTCGCCGACGTGATTATCCTCAACAAGACCGATCTCGTCAGCCCGGCCGAATTGCGCGAGGTCGAGGCGCGCATTCGGGCCATCAACCCTTACGCGTCGCTGCATCGGGCGAAGAAATGTGACGTCCCGCTCGCCGATGTGCTGGAGCGGCGCGCCTTCGATCTCGACCGCATCCTCGACATCGAACCCGACTTCCTCGTCCGCGACGACGATGACCACGACCAGATCACGATCATGGCCACCACGATCACGACGGCGGCCATCATCATCATGGCCTCAAGCATTATCACGACGAGGACATGCAGTCGGTGGCGGTGAGGCTCGAGGGCGACGTCGATCCGGCCAAGTTCATGCCCTGGATCAATCGTCTTACCCAGGAGCAGGGGCCGAACATCCTGCGCTGCAAGGGCATCGTGGCGATGAAGGGCGACCCCAAGCGCTTCGTGTTCCAGGGCGTGCACATGATGCTTGACGGCGATTCGCAACGCGACTGGAGGTCCGACGAGAAACGGGAATCGAAGGCCGTATTCATCGGCCGCGATCTCATGGAAGAGGAAATCCGCAACGGATTCCTGGCCTGCGCCGCTTGACGGCGCTATCACCCTCACCCCGGCCCTCTCCCGTCGGGAGAGGCGCACACCTATGCCCTTGGGGAGAAGGGGGCCGTGCAGTCGGCCGGACGAGGGGAACTATGACCGAAGCGGACCGCGGCCTCTTCGCTGGCGCGGCACGCGCAGCTGTTCGACGCGGGCGCGCATGTTGTGGCGGCGGCATTCGTCGATGGCGCGCCGACGCTGGCGCTGGCTGACGGCGTCGTGCTGATCGGCGATCCCCAGGAGCAAAAGCGCGTCGTCGTCTACCCCGACGCGGCCATGCTGACGGCGATCAGCGACGGCAAGACGCTGCTGACCGGTGGCGACGATGGACGCGTGGTCGCGATGCGGGCCGACGGGAGCGTTGAGGACATCGCCGACGAGAAGGGCCGGTGGATCGACGCCCTGGCGCTGCGCGGCAAGGCCTACGCGTGGAGCGCCGGCAAGCAGGTTCGTGCGCGCGATCAAAGCGGGGCCATCAAGAGCTGGTGCGCGCCGACGACCGCGCGCGGCCTAGCTTTCCAGCCCAAGGGCTTTCGCCTCGCGGCGACCCATTACAATGGCGCGACGCTCTGGTTTCCGAAGGTCGAAGGCGCTCCTCAGACCTCGAGTGGAAGGGCGCGCATCTCGACGCGACCTTCTCTCCCGACGGGCGTTTCCTCGTGACCTCGATGCAGGAGAACGCGCTGCACGGCTGGCGGCTGCAGGATTCGCGCAACATGCGCATGACCGGATATCCGGCCAAGACGCGCTCGCTTTCCTGGTCGCATGACGGCCAATGGCTCGCCACCTCCGGCGCCGACGCCGCCGTCGTCTGGCCGTTCAAGGACAAGGACGGCCCGATGGGCAAGGCCCCGCGCGAATGCGGCGTGCGCCAGGCGCGCGTGACCCAGGTGGCCTTTCATCCGAAGGCGCTCGTTTTGGCCATCGGCTATTCCGACGGCCTCGTTCTGCTCGTCCGCCTCGCGGACGCGGCCGAAATTCTTGTGCGCCTTCCCGGCGACGGCGCGGTCAGCGCGCTTAGCTGGGGTGCGATGGGGTCACAGCTCCTGTTCGGTCTTGAGTTCGGCGCGGCCGGTCTTCTGACCCTGCCTGCCTGATCACCCTGCCTGCCTGACCATTCGAGGCGTGGAGCCTTCAGGTCCATAGTGCACCCCGTGCACAAATTTGCGCGAAATAATGATTTCAATAGCTTAGCTGCGCTTTCGCGCAACTTTTTGTTCGTTCGACCTCCGCGGTGAGGACCTCGGTCTGAGGCCCCACGTTCCGTTTCGGCCGCAGACGAAACGTAACGCCCGAAAACGCGGAAGGTCCATTTCGCCCAGCGAAACGAAACGTTTCGCCAACCTGCTTCTATGTTATTGAAATCATTATGAGTGCGGAATCAACGATTTCGCGGGATCTTCGTTTTCATGACTTGATGGCCTTTTCGTTTCGCTTTTTTTCACCGCATGTCACCTTCCCCGCATCCGTCTTCCGTCAAGCGGCGCGGGTTTGATCTGCTGAGTAGAAAATAATAACATATATTCCTGTCTATCGCAAGAAAATGTAGCAACGGGTAGTGTCTCAGTTTGATTGTGGCTAGCGCGCGGCGTGATTTGACTCGCGCTCGCCGCGCCCCCAGTGTCCCTGCTATGCTTTGCGCCAAGCATGGGAGGTTTCAATGGGAGCCAGCAAAACCGAAATTAGCAAACCAGGAAAGGCCATCTATCTGAGAGTTGGGATTTGGTACAATAAGAAGAATGGCGAGATTCATATGAGCGGCAAGAATGGCTCTCGTTTTCTCACGAGGATCAGTGGCGACCGAGCAAGCGCGCGGGGCCATCGCAGCCTCTTTAAGGCGCTTGCAAAATGCTTGAAGGACAATGGTGCCCCGGCTCCGGAGATTGAGGCCAATGCCCAGAGGTCCTAAAGGTGAGCGTCGGCCCGCCGACGTGATCGGCAATGCCGTTAAGGTTATGCGCATTGCCACGGGTGAGGAATCTGAGAGCCTACCGGCTGACGACGGGAAAGACCCGGCGGCGAAGGCGCTGGGCAAGAAGGGCGGTACAGCGCGGGCTACGTCTCTGACCCCAGAACGTCGGGCGGAGATTGCTCGAAAGGCGGCTCAGAAGCGTTGGAAATAGAGCCGGTCGGCGCGCGTAATCTCGGCAATCCGCCATCAAACGGCAGCAATGCAAGATCAGAATATTTTGGATAGGCGATATCCATTTTTTCCCAAAAATCAGTCTTGTCTGTTGATAAGCGGCCAATGGCCATTATCCCTTCTGTAAGCTCGCGTAATCTATCTTTTCCTTCCTTGTCCGTAAGATATTGCGTAAGTTTTTGCGTTGGTCTTCCCTGTGCGTTGCGCCTTACCTTCCCATGCAATACTTGTCTTATACCTGGTGTCATCCGGTCATAAAAGTTGTTCATCCAATGACCAAGGACACTTGGTCGTGCTGATTTCTCTGGATCAAACGGCCAACCGTTTAATCTAAAGAGGAGTTGATAAAAATCTGTGTGAAACATTTTTGAATATTTCAATTTCTCCGGGCTTACCTGCTTTTCAAGCAATTTAATTATTGCATTGTATTTTCTGATGTCGTCGAAGCCGGTCGCCTGATCGACTAGATCGTCAATAGCGTGGTTCGTAAGCAGCTTCAAAAATTGGCGAGCGGCTTCGCCTAAGTGAATCTGGCTTTTTAGCAGTTTCCTGGCGCTCATAGCGTCTTGGTAGACCCAACAAACATCAGGCAAGAGGGAAGCTTTGTAACCATACCCAACGCCGCCCGCCCCCGCTGTAGGGTTTCTCGGTAGATATTGGACCGGAATCGACGAGCGCTCCAATTCCAATGATATGAAGGGCTTAAGGTTGTTTGGCCTGAGAAAAGGGGCCGTATCGTCGAGCGCTGATCCAGTACCGCCCTTAGCGGATGGGTGTCGCCCCATTGCTCTCAGAAATCCTGTTTGCGTGAGAACGCGGGTGTTCGCCGCGTCGTCGAGTACCGCGCAAGGGATTTGCAGGTCTCCAATGGTGAGGACTCCTTCGGCAATTGCCTTCGGCAAATCCTTTCGATGACGCGCGAGCGCGGCATGACGCGCGATTTCAGTTCTTTCTTCTTTTGAGAGCGCCAGCGCCCGCGCGTGTCCTCCCGCAGCTTTCTTCTCGTCAACCATCTCAAATCTCCTGCTTGCACAAGATTGCCTGCAAGCAGAGTATGCTTGCAGGACGATTTTCGCGAAGCAGGAAATGAATATGAAAATTGTGCTTGACACTAAGCATAAAAGTTCACATGATCGGGCCATGAATAAGCTTCCTGTTGCCCAGCGCGCCCAAATCCTTTCGATGCTCTGCGAAGGCGCTTCAATGCGTTCCGTCTCGCGATTGGCGGACGTGTCGATCAACACCGTGTCGAAGCTCTTGGAAGACGCGGGCAACGCTTCTGCGCAGGCTTTCATGACGCCAAGGTTCGCAACGTGAAGGCGAAGCGAGTTCAGGTACGATGAGATTTGGAGCTTCCAGCGGCGAAGCAAAAGAATGTCGGGCCAAAATGAGAAAGCGTTGGCCGATTGATGGCGCGGGCGACACATGGACCTGGACCGCGATTGAGAGCGAGACGAAACTGATCATTTCGCTATTTCGTTGGCGGTCGAGATGGCAGATTGCGCCGCTTGGTTTATGCAGGATGATTTACGGGATCGAATGGCGAAGCGTATCCAACTCACGTCAGACGGCCACAAGGCCTATCTGGACGCTGTTGAAGGGGCGTTCGGGGCTGATATCGACTACGCGATGCTTGTGAAGCTCTACGGCGGACCCCGGCATCCCCAGAAGCGGCGCGGCGGTACAGCCCAGCGGAGTGCATCGGTGCACGGAAGACGAACGGATCACGGGCAACCCTGATAAGAGGCACGTCAGCACGTCCTATGTCGAGCGCTCACAATCTCACGATGCGGATGCATAATCGCCGCTTCACTCGGCTGACGAACGCATTCTCCAAGAAATTCGAAAACCATGCGCATATGGTCGCGATCTATGCGGTTTGGTACAATTGGCTTCGCATCCACAAGACGCTTCGAGTCACGCCGGCAATGGCCGTCTGGCCTTTCCAAGGTCGTCATGGATTGGGCGGATATCATCAAGGCAATGGACGCCGACGACGCGGAGGCAGTTGCGCGCCCGTCGCGCAGCCATGGTCGAGCGCGCCTTATTCAAACTGAGACACTACCTAGCAACGATCGCCCCTTGTTCCTGAGGCGACCCCCAAAATGTATTGGCGCCGGAATTACGCGTTGGTGGATTCCCGGTCATCCATGTCGAGCTGCGGTAAGGTCTTGCAATCCGTCCCAGTTTCGGAATCGCAGGCTCTCGCGATCCCGGTTCGACGCAATCCTCGATGCCGCCGCTTGCCAGCGGGGCAGGAAACGGAGAATTGTCCTGCCCGATTTCACGCCGGGCAGGAGGACATGAGCGAAGCCTATATCGGAGTGGACGTCGGCACCTTGAGCGCCAGGGCCGGCGTTTTCGATTCCGCCGGGCGGCTCATTGCCAGCGCCCGGCGGCCGATCGCGGTCTGGCGCGAGCCAGGCGACATCGTCGAGCAATCGTCTGACGACATCTGGAGCGCGGTCACGTCAGCCGTGCGAGAGGCGATTCAGGCGTCGGGTCTGCCGGCCCACGCTGTTCGTGGCATGGGCTTCGACGCGACCTGCTCGCTGGTCGCGCTCGACCGCAACGCGCGTCCACTGTCGGTAAGCCCGACCGATGCGCCGGAACGCAACGTCATCGTGTGGATGGATCATCGCGCTATCGGTGATTCCGAGCGGATCAACGCCGGCAGCCACGAAGCCCTGCGCTATCTTGGCGGCAAGATCTCGCCCGAGATGCATGCGCCGAAGCTGGCCTGGCTCGCCCGATGCAAGCCTGAAACGATCGGCGCCGCCGGGCGTTTCTTCGACCTTACCGATTTCCTGTCCTTTCGAGCCACCGGGTCGCTGACCCGCTCGGCCTGTCCCGCGACCTGCAAATTCGGCTATCTCGCGCACGAGAAGCGCTGGCCGGACGAATTTTTCGACAGCATAGGCCTCGGGTTCCTCAAGGACGACAATTACGCCCGCATCGGCGCTGCGACGGCTTGGCCGGGCTCGCCGCTCGGGCGGGGATTGACGACCGAGGCCGCCGCGGCGATGGGCTTGGCGCCCGGGACGCCGGTCGGCGCCGGGCTGATCGACGCGCACGCGGGCGCCGCGGGCACGCTGGGGGCGCGAGCGGGCGGCGTGCAAGCCGATCCGCGCCGGCGTCTGGCTTTGATTCTGGGCACGTCGTCGAGCTGCATGGCGCTGTCCGACGAGCCGCGGTTCGTCGATGGCGTTTGGGGACCGCATTTCGGCGCCCTCACCCCTAATCAATGGCTCATCGATGGCGGGCAGTCGGCGTTCGGCCAAGCGATCGATCACCTGTTGCGGCTGCATCCGGCCTTTGCTGAACTCAAGGCGCGCGCCGGGCCGCACGCGTTGCAGGCGCTTGAGCAAGAGATCATCGGCCGGGCTGGCGGCCTATCGCAGGCGGCGCTGATCGCCGAGGGCCTGCATGTCCTGCCCGACTTCATTGGCAACCGATCGCCGTTGGCGGATGCGGGCGCGCGTGGTGGCCTGATGGGGATGGACCTGCGCGAAGAGGCTGCGAGCTTGCGGGAATTCTACATGGCTGGCCTCTGCGGCCTCGCCTATGGCTTGGCCGACATCGTGCGCAAGCTCGAAGCCTCAGGCTATGAATTCGATTCGATTGTCGTCAGCGGCGGGGCGGCGCGCAGCGCATTGATCCGTCAGATCATCGCCGATGTGTGCGGCAAGGCGGTGGTGTCGCCGGAGACCCCGGAGCCGGTGCTTTTGGGCTCGGCGATGGTGGGCGCAGTTGCTGCGGGGGCGCAGACGATGGCCTCCGCAATGTCGTCGATGTCGACGATCGCGCCAGGCGCGGCGGCGCCGGCAGGCGGGGCGATCGCGGCGTTCCACTCACGAAAGCGCCGGGCCTGCGAGATTTTGCGCCGGTCCGAGCGCGAGATTCGTCAACTCGCTTGCGTGGCCAGCTGGCCCGAACTGGTCATTTTCGACTGTGATGGCGTGCTGGTCGACAGCGAACTGATCGCGCTCGCTGTCACACGCCGCAGGCTCGACGCGGCAGGTCTACGCATGAGCGACGAGGAGACGCGCAAGCGGTTCCTCGGACAGCGGCTCGATTCCGTCATCGAGAGAATCGAACGCGAACTCGGGACGTTGTTGCCCGAGGAGTTTCCCGACGAGCTTTCGCGTGAGATTCTGTCGACGTTCGCGCGCGACTTAAAGGGCGTCGAAGGCGTGCGGCAGGCGGTCGAGGGCTTGCGCACGCGGGTATGCGTCGCCTCTTCCAGCGCGCCTGAAAGAGTGCGCCACTCGCTTCGGTTGGTCGGCTATGAGAACTTGTTCGCTCCCCACATTTTTTCCGCCACTGAGGTTGCGGAGGGAAAACCGAGTCCGGATCTGTTTCTGCACGCAGCGCGCGCAATGGGTGCGGCGCCGAAAGACTGCCTGGTGATCGAGGATAGCGTGGCGGGCGTCGCCGCCGGACGGGCGGCCGGAATGACGGTGTTCGGGTTTGTTGGCGCCAGCCATTTCTCCCCTCTCGACAAAGGAGCGCATTTGACCGCGGCCGGGGCCGAACTCCTCTTCGACGATATGGCGCGCCTGCCCGATCTCGTCGCCGCGCGGGCGGCCCCAGCAGACGAAGCGGGCGCGGACTGAAGCCATGGCGCGGAAGTCGGATCACGACGGTTTGCGGCTCGACGAGGCCGCTCGCGCGGGATGGCTCTATTACGTCGCCGGCAATAAGCAGGACGAGATCGCGCGCAAGCTCGGCATTTCGCGCCAAGCGGCGCAGCGCCTCGTTTCGCTGGCGATCAGCGAGCGGCTCATCAAGGTCAGGCTCGATCATCCGATCGCGCGCTGCATGGAGCTCGCCGCGGCGCTCAAGTTGCGTTACGATCTCAGGTTCTGCGAAGTCGCCCCGACCGATCCGGCCTCGACGTCGTCGACGCTCGGCATCGCTCAAGTCGCCGCAGCGGAATTCGAACGTTGGCTGCGGCGCTCCGAGCCGGCGATCATCGGCATCGGCACCGGCCGTACGATGCGCTCCGTCGCCGATCAGTTGCCGGCGATGGAATGCCCGCAGCACAAGCTGGTCGCGCTGGTCGGCACCACCAAGACCGATGGCTCGGCTTCGTTTTACGACGTCATCATTCGCGTGTCCGACAGCGTGCGCGCGCCGCACTATCCAATGCCGCTGCCGGTCATCGCTCGCTCGGTCGAGGAGCGTGAGCTCCTGACCAGCCTCGCCTCGGTGAAGAGTCTTTTTGATCTTGTCGAACGCACTGACGTCTGTTTCGTCGGCGTCGGCGCGGTCGGCAACTCCGCTGCTCTGGTGCAGGACGGCATCATCACGCGTCAGGAAGCGGAGGCTTTGCGCCAGCTTGGCGCGGTCGGGGAGATTACCGGCTGGGCGTTCGATTTCGGCGGGAAAGGTGCTCGCGGAAGGGACGAACCAGCGGGTCGCTTCGGCGCCGTTGCGACGCGCCGACAACCGACTCGTGATCGGCGTCGCAATGGGGCCGTCGCGGCGGGCGCCGGTCCGCGGCGCGCTCGCCGGGCGGCTTATTTCCGGCCTGGTCACCGACGAGTCGACCGCGGAGCATCTGCTGCAGCGGTGAAGAGAGGCCAAAAAGGTCAAAATGCTAGATTTTTGATCGAGATCTGGATTTTTAAGCCGCATCGCTGCAAATTCGATTGACTCGGGCGGAAGGATATGGCGAATATTCGCCCGTTAGCTTGGCAAATGCCCATATGGGCATGCCGCACGGAGGAAACGCTATGAAGGTTCACACGATGGGCCTGCTCGGGGCGGTCGCGCTCGCGAGCTTCTCGCTGCCAGCCTTTGCCGACACCACCCTGACCATCGCCACCGTCAACAACAGCGATATGGTCCGCATGCAGGGGCTGACCGAGGATTTCACCAAGGCCAATCCCGACATCAAGCTCAATTGGGTCACCCTCGAAGAGAACGTGCTGCGCCAGAAGGTGACGACCGACATCGCCACCAAAGGCGGTCAGTTCGACATTCTGACCATCGGCACCTACGAGGTTCCAATCTGGGCCAAGAAGAAGTGGCTCATCTCTCTCGACAAGCTCGGCGCCGACTATGACGTCGACGACCTTCTTCCCGCCATCCGCTCTGGCCTCTCGGCCGACGGTAAGCTTTACGCGGCGCCGTTCTACGGCGAGAGCTCCTTCGTCATGTACCGCACGGACCTGATGGAAAAGGCGGGCCTCAAGATGCCGGAGAAGCCGACCTGGGACTTCATCAGGCAAGCCGCAGATAAGATGACCGACAAGGCGGCCGGCGTCTATGGTGTCTGTCTGCGCGGGAAGCCGGGCTGGGGCGAAAACATGGCCTTCCTGACGGCCATGTCCAATTCCTTCGGCGCGCGGTGGTTCGACGAGAAATGGGAGCCTCAGTTCAATACACCCGAGTGGAAGAAGACGATAGACTTCTACGTCGCGCTGCTGAAGGCCGACGGGCCGCCCGGGGCGTCGTCGAATGGTTTCAATGAGAACCTGGCTTTGTTCAGCGACGGCAAGTGCGGCATGTGGATCGACGCCACGGTTGCGGCCGGATTCGTGACCGATCCGAAGCAGTCGAAAGTCGCCGACAAGGTTGGCTTCGCGCTCGCGCCCAACGATGGGCTCGGCAAGAACGCCAATTGGCTTTGGGCGTGGTCGCTGGCTGTCCCTGCCGGAACGAGCAAGGCTGAGGCGGCCGAGAAGTTCATTTCATGGGCGACCAGCAAGCACTACACCGACCTCGTCGCCGCGAAGGACGGCTGGGCGCGCGTTCCGCCGGGAACCCGCACCTCGCTCTACAAAAATGCGGACTATACGAAGGCCGCTCCGTGGGCCGATCAGACGCTGGAATTCGATCGACTCGGCTGATCCGTTGCATCCGACGGTGAAGCCGGTTCCTTACACCGGCGTGCAGTTCGTCGCGATCCCCGAATTCCAGGGAATGGCGACTGACACCGGGCAGGACTTCTCGGCCGCTCTCGCCGGAACAATGACCATCGATGAGGCGCTCGCGAAGGCCCAAGCGAGCTCGACCAACGTGATGAAGAAGGCCGGCTTGCTCAAGTGAGCTAACCGCATCTCCGCCGCTTCGCGTATCGAGCAAGGCGGCGGGAAGGGGTGTTCCTCCCGCCCCACCCCCTTCTCGCTCGCGGGAAGGGGGAAGGGCAGGAGCTTAGGAACCAATAGGAACGCGGCGGCCATAACGGGCGACTAGCGCCCAAAACGGGAGGAAAGGGCCACAACGATGGCGACGCAGCAAACGGCGACCGCGGGTCGCGCTCTCGTTTCACCATCGGTCATCCTGCTCTTCATCTGGATGATCGTGCCCTTGGTGATGACGCTCTACTTTTCGACGCTGCGCTACAGCCTGCTCGATCCCGACAGCAGCGGCTTCGTTGGGCTGCAAAATTATGCGTCATTCCTCACCGACCCGGACTTCCTGACTGCGCTGCTCAATACGTTGATCCTCGTCGTGTCCGTGCTCGTCATCAGCGTTGGCGGGGGCATGCTGGTCGCTTTGCTGATGGACCAGCCGGTGTTCGGGCTGAATGTGCTCCGGCTCATGGTCATCGCGCCCTTTTTCGTCATGCCGACGGTTAGCGCGCTCGTGTGGAAGAATTTCTTGATGAACCCGGATTCGGGGCTGTTCGCCTGGATCGCCCGGTCGCTCGGTTTTCAGCCGATCGTATGGTTCACCAACTGGCCGATGCTGTCGATCGTCATCGTCGTTTCTTGGGAATGGCTGCCCTTCGCAAGCCTTATCCTTTTGACCGCGCTGCAGTAGCTTGATGAGGAGTAGAGGTGATGGCGACGCAGCAAACGGCGACGGCGGGTCGCGCTCTCGTTTCACCATCGGTCATCCTGCTTTTCATCTGGATGATCGTGCCGCTGGTGATGACGCTCTACTTTTCGACGCTGCGCTACAGCCTGCTTGATCCTGATAACAGCGGCTTCGTCGGGCTGCAAAACTATGCGTCATTCCTGACCGACCCGGATTTCCTGACTGCGCTTCTCAATACGTTGATCCTCGTCGTGTCAGTTCTGGTCATCAGCGTTGGCGGGGGCATGCTGGTCGCTTTGTTGATGGACCAGCCGGTGTTCGGGCTGAATATACTCCGGCTCATGGTCATCGCGCCGTTCTTCGTTATGCCGACGGTCAGCGCGCTCGTGTGGAAGAATCTGCTGATGAACCCGGATTCCGGGCTGTTCGCCTGGATCGCCCGCTCATTGGGGTTCGAACCCATCGTCTGGTTCACCAACTGGCCGATGCTGTCGGTCATCATCGTCGTCTCGTGGGAATGGCTGCCCTTCGCAAGCCTTATCCTTTTGACCGCGCTGCAGTCGCTTGATGAGGAGCAGAAGGAGGCGGCCTCGCTCGATGGCGCGGGCGCGTTCTCCTATTTCGGCTATATCGTCCTGCCGCATATCGCGCGTGCGATCACCGTCGTCATCCTGATCGAGACGATTTTCCTTCTCAGCGTATTCGCGGAAATCTACGTCACGACCTCCGGCGGCCCCGGCGTCGCCACAACGAACATCCCCTTTCTCGTCTACAAGCAGGCGCTGCTCAACTTCGACGTCGGCAGCGCTTCCGCGGGCGGCATCGTTGCGGTCATTCTCGCCAACATCGTCGCAATCTTTCTGATGCGTATCATCGGCAGGAACCTGGAGGGCTGAACGATGGCCATCAAGAAATCCGCGGGCCAGCGCATCGGGGTTACGATTCTCGCCTGGGTCGTCGCTTTCCTGATCTTCTTCCCGATCCTTTGGACGTTCCTGACCAGCTTCAAGAGCGAGTTGGACGCCATCGCCATGCCGCCGAAATTCCTGTTCTTCAACTGGACGCTGGAAAACTATGCTGAGGTCCAAGAGCGCTCGAACTATCTGAAGTTCGCGTTCAATTCGGTCGTGCTCTCGATTGGCGCGAACCTGCTCGGTCTCCTGATCGCCGTTCCGGCCGCCTGGTCGATGGCGTTCGCGCCGGGCAAGCACACCAAAGATCTCCTGATGTGGATGCTGTCGACCAAGATGATGCCTGCAGTCGGCGTCCTGGTGCCGATCTACCTCCTGTTCAAGGACCTGCATCTGCTCGACAGTCTGCTTGGCATTGGGATTGTCTTGATGCTTCTCAATCTGCCGCTCTTGATCTGGATGCTCTACACCTACTTCAAAGAGATCCCGAACGACATCCTCGAAGCGGCGCGCATGGACGGGGCTTCGCTCCTGAACGAGATCGTGTATGTGCTGACGCCGATGGCGGTGCCGGGCATCGCCTCGACCATGCTGCTCGCGATCATCCTGTCGTGGAACGAGGCGTTCTGGACCCTCAATCTCACGACATCGAACGCCGCGCCGCTGACCGCCTTCATCGCTTCTTACTCCGCGCCGGAAGGTTTCTTCTGGGCCAAGCTTTCCGCCGCCTCTACGCTCGCCATCGCGCCGATCCTCATCCTCGGCTGGTTCTCGCAGAAACAGCTGGTCCGAGGCCTGACCTTCGGCGCGGTCAAATGATCCGGCAATAAGGAATTGCTGCCATGGGAAGCATTCAACTGAAGGACGTGCGCAAGGCGTTTGGCGCAGTCAGCATCATCAACGGCGTCAATCTCAACATCGAAAACGGCGAGTTCGCTGTGTTCGTGGGCCCGTCCGGCTGCGGCAAGTCAACGCTTCTGCGCCTCATCGCCGGTCTCGAGGACGTCACCTCCGGACAGGTTCTCATCGACGCCAAGGACATGACGAATATCGGTCCCGCCCAGCGTGGGCTCGCCATGGTGTTCCAGTCCTACGCGCTCTATCCGCATATGAGCGTGCGCGGCAACATCGCCTTCGCGCTCAAGATGGCCGGACAGAAAGCCGACGTCATCGAGCAGAAAGTCCGTAAGGCGGCCACGACCCTGAACCTGACCGATTATCTTGACCGCAAGCCGCGCCAGCTTTCCGGCGGCCAGCGCCAGCGCGTCGCCATCGGGCGCGCGATCGTGCGCGAGCCGAAGGCGTTCCTGTTCGACGAGCCACTGTCGAACCTCGACGCGGCGCTGCGCGTGCAGATGCGGGTCGAGATCGGCGAGCTTCACGAGGCGCTCAAGACAACAATGATCTACGTCACTCACGATCAGGTCGAGGCGATGACCATGGCCGACAAGATCGTGGTTCTTGACCGTGGCTCGGTCGCGCAGGTCGGCTCGCCGCTCGAGCTCTACAATAGACCCAACGGGCTGTTCGTCGCCGGCTTCATCGGCTCGCCCACCATGAACCTGATCAAGGGCACGTCCGCCGCCAAGCGCGGGGCGGAGACGATCGGCATTCGGCCCGAACATGCCGACATATCGACCACCGCCGGCGAGTGGCCGGCGAAGGTGCGCCTCGCCGAGCACCTTGGCTCCGACACGTTCGTCCATGCCGAGGCCGACGGGATGGGCCCTCTCACACTGCGTCTCGAGGGCGAGGCGCCGCTTAACCCCCGGCCAGAGCATTTTCGTTACGCCGCGAGAAGCTCACCTGCATCGTTTCGATAAGGACGGCAGGAGGATGAACTGACGGCGGGCGAGTGACGAACGCGCCAGTTCCAGGTTTGATTTGATGAGCGGATTCGAATCATGAGCGTCAAACTTTCGGCGGCGGCGCTCTCGCGCTTGCCCGCAGGCGTTGCGGCTCCGAAATACCAACGCTCTGACCTTCGCGCCGGCATCGTTCATATTGGCGTCGGCAATTTTCACCGGGCGCATCAGGCGGTCTATCTCGACGATCTGTTCAACGCCGGCCGTGATCATGACTGGGCGATCATCGGGGCCGGAGTGCGTGATCCGGATGTAACGGTCCGTGAGAAGCTTAAGGAACAGGACTGGCTGACGACGGTGGTCGAGCAAGAGGCGGATACGACCAATATACGCGTCACCGGTTCGATGATCGATTTCGTTCGGCCCTATGACACCGCTGCGTTTCTTGATGCGATCTCTGAGCCCAGCATTCGCATCGTCTCGCTGACCGTCACGGAGGGCGGATACTACATCTCGCCGGCGACGCAGCATTTCGATCCCGCCCATCCCGACATTGTCTATGATGCCCGACACGCAGAGGCGCCGAAGACGGCCTTCGGATTGATCGCCGCTGGACTCAAGCGCCGCCGCGCCGCGGGGACTGCGCCTTTTACCGTGATGTCCTGCGACAACATTCCCGGCAATGGTCACGTCACCGAGAACGCCGTCGCCGGTCTCGCGGAGCTTGCCGATCCCGAACTCGCGCGTTGGATTCGCGCCAACGTCGCCTTTCCCAATTCGATGGTCGACCGCATCACGCCCGCGACGACCGACCGGGAACGCGCGATTCTGCGCGACAAATGCGGCCTTGAGGACAATTGGCCGGTCTTTTGTGAAGAGTTCCGGCAATGGGTGGTGGAGGACAAGTTCCCAGCCGGGCGGCCGGCGCTGGAGACGGTCGGAGTCACGTTTACCTCCGACGTGTCGCCGTACGAATTGATGAAGATCCGTATCCTCAATGGCGGTCACGCCGCGATCGCGTATCCAGCGGGGCTGCTTGACATCCATTTCGTTCACGAAGCGATGGCGGACGAACAGATCCGCGCGTTCCTCGAAAAGCTGACCAAAAGCGAGGTCCAGCCGGTGGTTCCGCCGCCGCCCAACACCAGTCTCGACGACTATCGCGAATTGATTGCGCGGCGCTTCGCCAATCCGAAGATCGGCGACACCATCCAGCGCCTCTGCTTCGACGGCTCGAACCGGCAGCCGAAATTCATTCTTCCCGCTGTCGCCGATTGTCTGAAAGTGGGCAAGTCCTTCCGGGGTCTGGCGCTCGTGTCGGCTCTCTGGTGCCGCTATTGCTACGGCGAGACTGAGAGCGGCAAACCGATCGCGCCGAACGACCCCAGCTGGAAGCAGTTGCAAGAGGCGGCGAAGCCGGCGCGCAACGACCCGATGGCGTTCCTCCAATTGCGCCACATCTTCGGCGATCTGTCGGGCAATCCGAACTACGTCCGCGCGTTCTCCGACGCGCTCTCGGCGCTCTGGGCGCGCGGGGTGCGATCGACTCTGTCCGACTATCTCTCAGCCAAGTCTTGAGCGGAACGCAGGCGACCAGAGCGCGGTCAGCGACCGACGCCAGGGACGACACAAGGTGAAACTCAAGGACAAAGTCGCGCTCGTCACTGGCGGTGCGCAAGGCATCGGCGCGGCGATCGCCGAACGCTATGTCGCTGAGGGAGCGCGGGTCGCGATTGCCGACATTTCGTTGGCCCGTGCCGAGGAGACCGCTGCACGCCATGGCGGTAAGGCGGTCGCCTTCGCCCTCGACGTCACAAAGACAGCCTCCATCGAGGCTGCGGTTGAGAATGTGGTTCAGCGATGGGGTGGGGTCGACGTTCTCGTCAACAACGCCGGCATATTCGACATGGCGCCGATCGTCGAGGTGACAGAAGCCAGCTACGACAAGGTTTTCGCCGTCAACGTCAAAGGCCTGTTCTTCACCCTTCAGGCGGTCGCCAAGCGCATGATTGCGCGGGACCGCGGCGGAAAGATCATCAACATGGCCTCACAAGCTGGCCGTCGCGGCGAAGCGCTGGTGTCGATCTATTGCGCCTCCAAGGCCGCTGTCATCAGCCTCACCCAGTCGGCCGGGCTCGACCTCATCAAGCACCGGATCAACGTCAATGGCATCGCGCCCGGCGTCGTGGACACGCCGATGTGGGCCGAGGTCGACGCCCTGTTCGCCAAATATGAGCATCGTCCGATCGGCGAGAAGAAACGCCTGGTCGGCGAGGCGGTCCCATTCGGCCGAATGGGATTGCCGGACGACCACGTCGGCGCCGCTGTGTTCCTTGCCTCGTCTGACAGCGATTTCGTCGTCGCGCAGACGCTCAACGTCGACGGCGGCAACTGGATGAGCTGACAACATTGCCGCGGAGGCTTTGGGCCCATGTATCTGGATCGCTTCAAACTCAAAGGCCGAGTCGCACTCGTCACCGGCGGGGCGCAGGGGATTGGCCTCGCCTGCGTGGAAGCGCTGTCGGAGGCGGGAGCTTATGTCTATATCGCCGACCGCAATCTGAAGATCGCGCGGGAAGCGCAAGCGGCGATGAAAGCCAAGGGCTACGCCGGCGACGTCATCGAGATGGAGGTGACGGACTCGAAGCAGGTCGACGCGGCCGCGGCTCGGGTGATGGCGGAAAAGGGCCGCGATGGACATCCTGGTCTGCAACGCCGGCATCGCGAGATCTCAGACGCCGGCGGAAGACGTGACCGACGAGCACTGGCTGAACGTCATCGACGTCAATCTCAATGGCCTCTTCTGGTGCTGCCGCGCGTTCGGCAAGACCATGCTGGCGGCGGGACGCGGCTCGATCATCAACATTGGCTCGATGTCCGGATTTATCGTCAACAAGCCGCAGCAGCAGGCCTATTACAACGCTTCAAAAGCGGCTGTGCACCATCTGACGAAATCGCTCGCGGCCGAATGGGGCGCGCGCGGCGTGCGGGTCAACGCGGTCGCGCCGACTTATATCAACACACCGCTGACCGCTCACGCGAAGACGAATGAGGCGATGATGGGCGCCTGGATCGACGGCACGCCGATGGCGCGCATGGGCGAGCCGGATGAGATCGCCGCCGTCGTCCTTTTTCTCGCCTCCGACGCCTCGAGCCTGATGACCGGGTCGATCGTGCTGGCTGACGGCGGCTATACGTGCTGGTAAAGCGTGGCGACGTCAGTAAGCGAGAGAGGGCGGGATGGATCTCGGGCTAAAGGGGAAAGTCGCCGTCATCACCGGTGGCAGCGTCGGTATTGGTCTTGCGATCGCCGAGGGCCTGGCGGCCGAGGGCGTCGACATCGTCATAGCGGCGCGCGGCGTGGAGCGGGTTCGCGCGGAGGCGAGCCGCATCGCCAAATCCTTTGGCGTCCGGGCCGAAGGGCTGGCCTGCGACGTCGCCAAGCGCGAGGGGACGGACGACCTGATCGCTGACGTCAAGCGGTTATTCGGCGGCGCCGACATTCTCATCAACAACGCCGGCACCGGCAGCAACGAGACGGTGATGCAGGCGCCCGACGAGAAATGGCAGGCCTACTGGGATCTGCACGTGATGGCGGCGGTGAGGCTGGCGCGGGGCCTCGCGCCGCTGATGAAGGAGCGCGGCGGCGGCGTCATTCTGCACAACGCCTCGATCTGCGCCGCCCAGCCGCTTTGGTACGAGCCGATCTACAACGTGACCAAGGCGGCGCTGATGATGTTCTCGAAGACGCTATCGACCGAACTTATCGGCGACAATATTCGCGTCGATTGCGTCAATCCCGGCCTCATCCTGACGCCTGATTGGATCAAGACCGCAAAGCAGCTCACCGCTGACAAGGGCGGCGACTGGCGGGCCTATCTCGACAGCGTCGCGCGCGAACACGCGCCGATCAAACGGTTCGCGACGCCGCAGGAATTGGCGAACTTCTTCGTCTTCCTCTGCTCGGAGCGTGCGAGCTATTCCGTCGGTTCAACGTATTACGTCGACGGGGGAATGTTGAAGTCGGTCTGAGCCGCCATCGCCGCGTCGCCGGCGAGCGCGGATCAGTGGTGCCTTTGCGCCAATTCTTCGGGTTGCGGCTTGGCCCGCGGCGCGTCCGTCAGGCGGATCCGGTTAGTGACGCCGACCACGCCCGGGACGCTTTTCGCGTCGGACTCGGCGCAGCTTCTTTGATAGGGCAGGTCAACCAGTCCGGAAACCGTCACCCAGCCGTTCTCAACGTCAACGTTTAGCCGGTCCCGAGGGACCGCCAAATCCCAATGGAGCGCGTTCAAAACGCGCACGCGCACGTCTTCGCTCTGCAACCGCATCTCGACCTCCCCGCGTCAAGGCATTTTGAAGCTTCTAGCCTCGAGACTGTCGACGACTCGATCGCGAATCGTCCGCTCGATCCTTGGCGCGGCCGAAGCCATAGCGAATCAGTAGAGCGGAATTTTGACGAGGTCGCTGACAGAAGGGCCCAAATGCGCCTAGTCAGATCTGTGGCCGCGGTTCGGACTCGGCCTGCAGGAATACCCCGTCGTCGACATCCATGGCGTTGCCGCGCCAGACGACGTTACGGCCGGACCAGCCGCACGCCCACAGGAGCGGCAGCAAGACGTCGCGCGCGAGCCAGGCCGCGGGACTGCGCCACGACAGTGGCCAGCCTGCGGCGAAGGCCAGGATCGCCTCGGCGCCGTAGCAGAATGCGGCCGCCAGCAAGCCGCCGACGATCGGGTCGATCCCGAATTCCGGAGCGGCGACCGCGGCGGCGATGAAGGTAAGAAGGCTGGTCGTCAGGAGTTCAGGAGCGAAAAAAGAACGGAAAGGTCGCGCGCCTGAGCCGCGCCCAGCGAAGCTGCCGCGACCAGACATCGCGCAGACGTCGCTGGCCCAGCGGCTGCTGGAACGGCCGGTCGACGAGATGGGCGTTGAACCCTTGCGCCCGGATAAGCTTCGTCGCCGCCGCGTCTTCCGCGATCTCCGCTCCCAAAGCTTCAATGCTTCCGCCCGCTTCCAGAATCTCCCGACGCCACAGCATCGTCTTGCCCTGGGCGAACCCGTAGCCGCAGGATTTGCCCGCATATTGCCAGCGCGCCTGATAGGTGTTGAGAAAAGCGCACTCGATCTCTGCGCCGAAGGACTCGGGTCGAGAGCCGATCGGGGGAGCGCAGACGATGCCGGTGTTGGAGCGCCAGCGCGCGAGCAAGCGCTGAATGTAGTCGACCGGCATCAACACATTGGAATCGGCCATAATCACCCAATCGTAGCGCGCCGCCTTCCATCCCTTGACCACATTGTTGAGTTTGGGATTGGCGCTGATCCGGTCATCGCCGACCAACAGGCGCGCCGGGCGCTCGGGATTGGCCGCGATCGCGTTTCGCACCAGGGGTGTGATCGGATCATCGCCGCTGGCGAGGCAGAAGATGATCTCATAGCTTGGGTAGTCGAGCGCAAAAATGGACCGTAGCGTTTCGCGCGAAAACGTCTCAACGCCACACAAAGGCTGCACGATTGTGACGCTCGGAGCATCCTTGGGCGGCGGCAGCGATCCGCCCGGCCGTCGCCTGCACCGCATCGTGGCGAGCGACGACACTCAGCCCGTGCATCCCCGCGCTGGTAGCGCAAATCCCCGCCGCCAGGGCGCCTATAGTCATGGGGCCAGACTACCCGAATCACAAGGCCTTGTCACACCATATTGCCGCGCCCGCACGACGCTTCTATGAAGGCGAATGGTCTCTCTTCCGGTGGTCCGGTTCGCGCCTTCGCCGACCGGCCGCATCCATATCGGCAACGCCCGCACCGCTCTGCTGAACTGGCTCTTCGTCCGCCGCCGCGGCGGGACGTTCATCCTGCGCTTCGACGACACGGATCTCGAGCGTTCGAAGACGGAATACGCCGACGCGATCGAGGCGGATCTGGAATGGCTTGGAATACGGCCGGACCTGGTGCGCCGCCAGTCGGAGCGGATGGCGGCCTACGACGCGGCCGCCGCAAGGCTCAAGGATCTGGGCCGGCTGTATCCGGCCTATGAGACCGCCGAGGAGCTCGACCGGCGCCGCAAGCGGCAGCAGGCGCGCGGGCTTCCCCCGATCTACGATCGCGCCGCTTTGCGCCTGTCGGCGGACGAGCGGGCCGCGCTCGAAGCCTCAGGCCGCAAGCCGCATTGGCGTTTTCGCCTCGAACCCACGACCGTGCGCTGGGACGACATCGTGCGCGGCGAAAGCCACATCGATTGCGCCTCGCTCTCCGATCCGGTCCTGCGCCGCGAGGATGGAACCTATCTCTACACGTTGCCCTCGGTGGTTGACGACATCGATTTCGGCGTGACGCATGTCATTCGCGGCGAGGATCACGTCACCAATACCGCCGTGCAGATCCAGATTTTCGAGGCTCTCGCGGGCGCGAGCCCAAGCTTCGGCCATCACAACCTCCTGACCGACGCCGGCGGCGGAGGACTGTCCAAGCGCTCTGGCGCGCTGTCGATCGGCGCGTTGCGCACGAAAGGGATCGAGTCGCTCGCCGTCGCGGCGCTCGCGGTGCTGGTGGGTTCGGCCGAGGCGGTGCGTCCGGTCGCCTCGCTCGACGAACTGGCGAACCTCATCGACCTTTCGCAACTCTCACGCGGCGCGGCCCGATTTGACGAAGCCGAACTCGAGGCGCTTTCCGCGCGCACGCTGCATCAATTGCCGTATGCGGCGGTCGCCGACCGGCTGGCCGAGCTTGGCGTCGGCGGGCCCGAACGCGGAGGTCCTGTGGCTGGCGGTGCGAGGCAACCTTTCGCGTCTCGACGATGCGGCGATCTGGCGCCAAGTGACGGAGGGCGACGTCGCGCCGATCGTCGAGGACGCCGACTATCTGAACCTGGCCGCCTCATGCGCGCCCGATGATCCGTGGGACCAGTCGACGTGGGGCGCCTGGACAGCGCGGCTCAAGGAAGCCACCGGCCGCAAGGGCCGAGCGCTGTTTCACCCCTTGCGTCTGGCCTTGACCGGCCAGGAGGCTGGCCCGGAGCTCGCTGTTCTCCTGCCGCTGATTGGCCGCGCTAAAGCGATGGCCCGACTATCCGCACCGGGTGCTTGACGCCGTCGGATCCGGTCACTTCCACCACGCGGCCCTGCTTCACACTGAAGCTCTTGGCGCTCTGCGGATCGTCTCCGGCGATGCCGGAGCCCTCGCGGCTGACCGTGGCGGCCGCGGCGCTGAGTTTGGTGTCGGCGCCGTTGGCGTCGAGGACCGGCGCGGTCGCCGTGTCGAGGGAAGGCGCTCCTGCGTTCGCGCCCGACCCGGGAACGGGCCCAAGAACGGGCGGGGCGCCCGGCCCAGCGAGCAGAGACGCATTCGGAATGATTGGCTTGCCCTTCGAATCAATGGCCAGTTTGGCCGCCTTGGGGTCGATGATCGGCCGAGCCATCTCCGCCGACTTCTCTGGCGTCACCAGAATGTCGTGCTTCTCGTGGCCATAGCGCGCTTCTGCGTCGGCGAGCGCGTCCGCCCAGCTCTGCCCTTTGCGCCGGCAAGAGCAGCTCGAATCGTAAGCCTTCTCGAATTTACCCGCGTTGGGCAAATTTGCGTAAGGCTCGCCCGTTGGCGAAGCGGCCTCTTCGATCGTTCCGCCGAACGGGAACGAATAGAGGGCCATGTCGGCGTTGGGGCAGAGGGATCTGCAAACGTCCTCGAGACTGTCCGCCCGGCTTCCGGCGCCGGAATAGGAAACGGGGAAGAAGCTGCCGTCGCAGGTCCGCACGCATACCGCATACGAGCCGGCATGCGCCTGGACGCCGCCTTTCTCGCCCGACGGGGCCGACTGGCGCGGCTGGTCGCCGTGGTCTTCGAATCGGGCGTCCGTCTGCGGCTCCTGCTCTTGGGGAGCCCCGAGCTTCGCTAGGCCGCCGAACAGAGCCTCAAAGACATTGCCGGGCCCTGACGGCTGCGCGTGGCCGCATTCAGCGTTGTAGCGGGCGATCAGATCACCCGCCCCGCCGCCCGCGCGCGCCTGTAGGTCTGAGAGATTGGCCTGCATCCGCGAGATTTGGCCTTCGAGGTCGCCGCATTGCGGCGGCGGATCCGAACCGAACATCAGGAACCTGCGATTGCCGCAGCCCAGCGAACTGGCATAGGCCCTGGTGCGACCAAGTTCGGCCCGCTGGCGCTCAACGGCGCCCTGGCGCGCCACTCGAGCCACGGTGAGCGGCGATCGCTTGCTGCAAACGGGCGCATTCGGCGTTCTGCGCCAGCGCAACGTCAGCGCTCAAAGCGACGATCCAAGCCGTGAGCGCCGCCAAGGCGCCGACCGACGCCAGAATTCCGCCCTGTCCGAAAACGCTTCGCATGCGTGTCTTCGCCGCCCTCATCTCGTCCATCGTCCTCGCCATCGAGAGCCCGGAATCCAACCCCGCCGTGGATATCGAGCGAGCGCGTTTAGAGACCGACATCGCGGCGTGAACAAGGCATGCGCTGCCAAGGTCGCGCGGGGCCTTCTACGTGGTTTCGACGCACGATGCCAGAGGCTCAAAGCCGTCCTCGCCACGTGTGGCTTCGTGAGGCCGGATCGGGCATAAGGAGGCGATGGCAGACGCGGACGCGCGCCCCACCAATGCGCCCGAAATCACGGTCAGCGAACTGGCGAACGCGCTCAAGCGCGCCATCGAAGACCGGTTCGGCTATGTGCGCGTGAGGGGCGAGATTTCCGGCTACCGTGGCCGCCAAGCGTCGGGCCACGCCTATTTTTCCCTGAAGGACGCCAACGCGCGGCTCGACGCTGTCGTTTGGCGCACCACGCTCCAGCGCATGCAGCTCAAGCCCGAGGAGGGGCTCGAGGTCATCGCGACCGGACGGCTGACCACCTTTCCCGGCAAGTCGACCTACCAGATCGTGATCGATTCGCTCGAGCTCGCCGGCGTTGGCGCGCTGATGGCGCTCCTCGAGGCGCGGCGCCGGAAACTCGCCGAGGAGGGCCTGTTCGACGCCGCGCGCAAGCGCAAGGCGCCGTTCCTGCCGAAAATCGTCGGCGTGGTGACCTCGCCGACCGGCGCCGTCATTCGCGACATTCTGCATCGCCTCGCCGACCGCTTTCCTGTTCGCGTGATCGTCTGGCCGGTGCGCGTTCAGGGCGAGACCTCCGCGGCCGAGATTGCTGCGGCAATCGAAGGCTTTAACGCCCTGCCCCTCGACGGAAGAGCGCCGCGGCCTGACGTGCTGATTGTCGCGCGCGGCGGCGGCTCGCTCGAAGACCTTATGAGCTTCAACGACGAGGCCGTGGTGCGCGCGGTCGCCCGCAGCGCAATACCGCTCATCGCCGCTGTCGGCCACGAGACCGACTGGACGCTGATCGATCACGCGGCGGACGTGCGCGCGCCGACGCCGACGGCTGCGGCCGAATTCGCGACGCCCGTGCGCACCGAGCTTCTCGCCACGATCGCCGAACTGGAGGCGCGCCGCCGCGGCGCGATCCTGCGCTTCTCCCACCGTCTCCGCTCCGATCTGCGCGCGCTCGCTCGCGCGTTGCCAGGGGGCGAAGCGATCGTCGCGGGCCCTCGCCAGCGGCTCGACCGCGCCTCGGAGACGCTGGCTCAGCGCATGCGTGGCGCGATCGACCAGCGTGCGCTGAGGACAGCGGGTCTCGCCCGCCAACTCGCGCGCCATTCGCCGCGCGCCCATCTTTCCGGCCTGCGCGAGCGGTTGAGGGGCTTGAGCGGGCGTTTGGCGAGAGCGCGGCCGCTCCTCATCGAACGGCCGCGCCGATCGGCGGAGGCGGTGAGCCGGACATTCGTTCGCGAGGCGGCGCTCCTGGCCAGGCGGCGCGGCGAACAGTCGGCGGCGCTTACGCGCCTCGCCGCCCGCATGACGCGCGCCTATGACGAGCGACTGCAGGCCCGGCGCGCCCAGCTCTTCTCCGCCGGGCAATTGCTCGGCGCGATGAGCTATCGCGGCGTGTTGTCGCGCGGCTTCGCGCTGGTGCGGGACGAGGCGCAAAAGCCTCTGTGGCGCGCGGAGGAGGTGAGGCAGGCGCAGCGCCTGGAGATCGAGTTCGCCGACGGAAAGATCGGCGCCATAGCGGGGGGCCGCGTCGGCCCGCCCATGACGCCGCCGGCGCTGCTGCCCCGCAGACGGGCAAAACCGGACAAGGACCCGGAAGGGCAGGGGTCGCTGTTCTGAGAGGCCTTGGTGCTTAATACTACCTATATAACATGGTGTTTAGCCGTATCAATAAAAGCAAATAAATGAAAGCAAATGAAAGCAAAATTGCTTTCATTTGCTTTTATTTCCTTTTCCGAAATCGGGACTTTTCAATGAGTTACGGCGGATTCAAATAAAAAAATCATTTTCCCCTTTTTCAGCCTCCGCCTCGAACGTCCCGAGCGCGTTTTGCGCTCCGGTTAGAGGCCAAGCCAATTCCTGCGTCTGGGAACAGACATAGCACAGATTCTGGATAACTCAAAGAGTTTGCACGAAAAATTATACGCGCCGAGCGCTCTTCAAGGGTGCTCCGCCGTATCGGAGGGTGCTCCCCCTTCGCGCTTCGCCTATGTCGCAGCGCACGATGTCGTGTCTCACGCCCCGCGGCGGCCGCGGGGTGCACAGCGACAACTTCAAACGGGCGGTGCGGCATGGGCCGCCCGGAACAAAGGCTGGAAACATAGCGTTGGCGCGCCATGATCCGACGGATCGGGAGGATCCAACCAAAGGAGTTTTCGATGAGATGCTTTTTGATTGCCGCACTTTCCGCCACGGCGCTCTCAGCGCTCGCAGCCGCAACGCCCGCGCTTGCTCAAGAAACGGCCCCGGGCTCGCCGAGAGGCACCGCCCCGGCAACGATTGAGGGCTACGGCCCTTCGTCGGCCATCGTCTGCGATCAGGCCGGCACGACTTGCTGGCATTCGGTGGAGCGATATGACTATCCGTCAGGCGCGAACGTTGTGGTTCATCCGTACAACTGGCAGTGGGACAGCGGTGCAAACTACGCCTGGAGAGAGCACTCCGGCCGCGGCTATTGGCAAGGTGATCAATGGCAGCAATTCTAAGCCGCCAAGTGCGCATGATGAGCACGTGCAAATGACAATACAATCGCATTAATCGCGATATCGACGCCAAAAACTGCTTAAGAACTGCCAAATTCGGCGCCACGCGCGGGACCAGCGCGTGGCGATCGCTGCGAGACGATCGCAGCCCTATCCCCCAGACATAGAGACCATAAGGAGTCGCAATCATGGGTCTTTTTTCCAAAGACATCGCGTCGATGGACGATCTGTTCGTCCATCAGCTGCAGGACATCTACTATGCCGAGAAGCGCATCGTCGGCGCATTGCCCGACATGATCGCCAAAGCGTCGTCGCCGGCCCTGAAGTCCGCGCTCGAAGCCCATCTCGCGGAGACCAAGAACCACGTGAAGCGCGTCGAGCAGGTCTTCCAGATGCATGGGGCGCAGGCCAAGCAGGTCAATTGCCCCGCGATCGACGGCATCATCGAAGAGGCTGATGAGGTCGGCGGCGAAATCGAGGACAAGAAGGTTTTGGACGCCGCGCTCATCGCCTCGGCGCAAGCGGTCGAGCATTACGAAATGGCTCGCTACGGGACATTGATCGCGTGGGCGAGGACATTGGGCCGGGCAGATTGCGCCCAAGTCCTGCAGCAGAATCTCGCTGAAGAGAAAGCCGCAGACCAGAAGCTGACCACCATCGCGGAAAGCAACGTCAATCGGGCGGCGGCCTGACCAAAACGGCGTTTGGTTCGAACCGTGATCGTCATTGCGAGCCATAGGGCGTCGGATGACGCCCGTCCTTACGGACCCGGGAACGTAGGAGGCTCTATGGCTCCTGGATCGCCGCGTCGCTTTGCTCCTCGCGATGACGGCGAAGTCTTTCGTTGAGGTTTGAATAAAGACCGGCGCGACATTGTTATCGGGAAAGTGCTTGACCGCGAAATCCGCGTGAGGAAAGTTCGCGTTCGGGAGCTAGTCAGTCCAATCGGATTTAACATGCGCGTGCGCGCTTAGTCGTCGCACGCGCAATCGTAATTCCAACCGTGTCGCACGCCCCAGGAAAGCGACGCCGTGTTTCGGCAATGATTGGCGTTTGGTTCAACGAGGCCACAACGAGGAGGAAATCGTCATGAAGCTTTTGAGCACGATTGCTTGCGGAGCCCTGCTATCGATTCCAACGGTCGCGATGGCGACCGATCTCGCGCCCCTCGACGTGCCCGCAAAGGCCTTGCCGGCGCCGACGGCGGACATCAGCCCGGGAATGCAGGCGTTCGAGGGCGCGCCGCTCAATCCCAACTGGAACAAGCTGTGGAAGACGGGCGAGGAGGCGCGCGCTTTCGCTGACAATCAAGCCGCAGACACGGTCAAAACCATTCCCGCCTTGCTCGCGCGCCAGCATGTCAAATCCGAAGCGTCGACCATCGACGGCGTTCGCGTTCACATTCTCACGCCCGACGACATTCCGACGGAGAACAAGGACAAGGTTCTCATCCACCTCCATGGCGGCTGCTACGTGCTGTTCCCCGGAGAGTCGGGCACGCCGGAGGGGATCATCATGGCGGGAGACGGACATTACAAAGTGATCTCCGTCGACTATCGCATGCCGCCGGAAGCCTATTTTCCCGCCGCTGTCGATGACGCCGTCACCGTCTACAAGGCGCTGCTGAAGGACACGCCGGCAAAAAACATCGGCGTGTTCGGGACCTCCGCCGGCGGGGCGTTGACGCTCGAACTGGTGTTACGCGCGCGTGAGCAGGGCTTGCCGGCGCCGGGCGCTCTTGCTTCGGGCACGCCGATGTCGGATGCGACCAAGACTGGCGACAGCTTTTATACCAACGAGAAGGTCGACAACATTCTCGTTTCTCGCGACGGATTCTGCGATGCCGCTACCGTAATTTATGCCAAAGGGCATGATCTTAAGGATCCGCTGATCTCGCCTGTCTACGGCGACATGCACGGGTTCCCGCCGACGATCCTGACCACCGGCACCCGCGACCTCCTGTTGAGCAACACGGTTCGCGTGCATCGCAAGCTGCGACGCGCTGGGGTCGAAGCCTCGCTCCAAGTGTACGAAGGGATGTCGCACGCGCAGTACGAGTTCGACGACACTCTGCCGGAGAGCAAGGAAGCGTTCGGCGAGATCGCGTCGTTCTTCGGGGCCCATCTCGGGAAGTAGCTCGGTGCAATCGGTCGCATCTCGCTAATCCATGTCGCTAGCGCACCCGCCCCCCATAGCCCGTCGAGAGACGGGCGTCCTTCCGGACGCCCTATGTGGGGGCGGGCAGGGGTGGGGGGTCGCGCGGACCGAGGAGATTGGCGAATGCGTCACTGTTCTCTCGTGGCGTAGGTTAGCGCGACCCCCCTCCTTGATCCTCCCCCGCAAGGGGGGAGGAGACGCGCCGAACCGACGCCGGGTAAGCTCAAGAGTAAAAGGCTCTAGGCAGCGATGCGCATTGCGCGCTTGTCGTGACGCGCAAGACGCGTGAGGAGATAGTCGACCTCCGCCATCGCCGTCGCGCTCAGACCGGCGCCGGGCTTTCGCTGCGCGTCGGAGGCGAGAATGCCGCGCTTCATCATGACATATTTGCGCGTGGCCAGGCCAATGCCCTGCTGCTGCTCGTAGCGCACGAGGGGCAAGTGGGCGTCGAACAGGTCGTGCGCGTCCTCGCGCCGCCCTTCGTTCGACAGCCGCACCACGTCGATCAGCATTTCCGGGAAGGCATAGCCGGTCATCGCGCCATCGACGCCGCGTTCCATTTCGAAGTCGAGGAATAGGCCGCCATTGCCGGTTAGAATGGGAACCCGGCGCAGCTTGCCCTCCTTCTCGAATCGGCGGAGCGCCGAAATCTTTTCCAAGCCCGGCCAGTCCTCGTGCTTCAGCATGACGCAGGACGGATTGTCGGTGATGATCCGGCTGATGACGTTCGGCGTCATGATGACGCTCAGCGTGAGCGGATAGTCCTGAATGACGAAGGGGATGTCCGATCCGATCGCTTCGACCGCTTGCGTGTAGTACGTCACGATCTGATCGTCGGTGCGCAGCGACGGCGGCGGGGCGATCATCACGGCCGAGCCGCCTTTGGCCATGGCCGCGTGCGACAAGGCGCGCATCGCCGCGAATCCCGGCGCGGAGACGCCGACGATGAACGGCAGTTTTGGCGCGCGCTTAACGCAGCGGGCGACAAAACCGATCGCCTCGTCATGATCGAGCTTCGGCGCTTCGCCCATGATGCCGAGAATGGTGCAACCGTCGGCGCCCGCCGCGACATAATGGTCGATCATGCGGTCGACGCTAGCCTCATCGATGGCGCCGTCGGCGAGAAACGGCGTGGGCGCAATGGGAAAGACGCCCTTGGCGTCGACCGTAAGCATGCAATCTGCCTTTGTTTGGAGGAGCGGCGGTTTCGCGATGATCGGGGATTTGCGGCGCGCTTGGCAAGCGCCATGGGAATGGCGACAAGTTGGTTTGCTTACGCTAGAATGAGGCCGCGCCTCCGAGCGGGCGAGATCAGCGGGAGTGGAAGTCATGAACGAAAGCCCGACCGCACTGTCGTTCGCGAAGGCTGAAACCACATCGCCGCCATTTGACAGCGCGCGCCTTGACGCGCTCCTCGACGAGGCCGGCATCGACGCGCTGGTCGTCTCTTCCAAGCACAACATCCAATATCTGTTCGGCGGCTACCGGTTCTTTTTCTTCGACCATTTCGACGCGATCGGCGTCAGCCGCTATCTGCCCATCCTCATTTACGTCAAAGGGCGCCCGGACCAGTCGACCTATATCGGCCAGGGGATGGAAGCTTACGAGAAAGAGCTCGGCAAATTCTGGACCCCCGCGTTTCAGGCGTCGGGAACAAGCCTTCACTCGGCTGAGCTCGCGGTCGATCATCTCTCAAAACTCGCGCCGAAATTGAAGCGCGTCGGCGTCGAGCGTGCGTTCCTGCCCGCCGACGCGGCGGAACTCATGTCGCGCGAGCTGCCGGGCATGACTTTCGTCGAAGCGCATATGCCGCTCGAACGCCTGCGGGCGCGCAAGACCCGGGAAGAACTGGATTTCCTCCGTACAGCCTCCGAACTCGTGGTCAATTCCATGCTGGCGGTGATCGCCTCGCACGGGCCAGGGGCGACGAAAGCGGAAGTCGTCGAAGCGCTTCGCCGCGAAGAGGTGAACCGGGGCCTGACGTTCGAATATTGCCTGATCACGGCGGGGACGAGCCTCAACCGCGCGCCCTCCGACCAGGTGTGGGCAGCCGGCGACATCATGTCGATTGACTCCGGCGGCAATTACAAAGGCTACATCGGCGATCTCTGTCGCATGGCGATCCAGGGCGAACCCGACAGCGAACTTCAAGACCTGCTCGCGGAAGTGGACGAAATCCAGATGGCGGCGCGGAAGCCCATCCGATCCGGCGTGAACGGCAGCGAGATCTACGCCAGCGCCGGCGAAGTGTTGAAGCGAACGTCGCGCGCGAATTCGATCGAGTTTGTGGCGCACGGGATGGGGCTCATCAGCCACGAGGCGCCGCGCCTGACTGCCCATGGGCCGGTTCCCTATCCGGCCTATGATTCCGACCGCCCGCTTGAGTCCGGCATGGTCATTTCGATCGAGACGACGATCGCGGATCCCCGTCGCGGCTTCATCAAGCTGGAGGACACGGTCGCGGTCACCGACCAGGGCTGGGAGGCCTTTGGCGATCGTGGGCGGGGTTGGAACCGAGCGGGCGGCGGCGCTTCGTAGGCGCCGGGGAACGCCAGGCCACGACGGAAATCATTGCCTCGCTCGACTCAAGTCTCGGGTTCCCGCATGCGCGAGGGAATGTCGCGTCGGCCGTGGAGCACTCTCCAGATGTCGATATGATCGTCCCGGTCGATATAAAACAGGGTAAACGCGCGATCCTGACCAAGACCAACCCGGCCGCCGGGTCGGGGAGCATCACGACCAGCGCCAAGCCGACGTCCGGTAGCCGGCGATACTGGCCAGCTCTTGAGGCCGAGCGCTGCTGACGTTGGCGGCCGCCCTGGTGCCGGCGACCCTGGCCATCGTCGTCGCCGGGCACCCACGATCATGATGACTCGACCCGCACCAGGGCCTGATCACCCTGGCCGAGCAGCTGAACACGCGGGACTGGGCACGCTGATCGCAGGCTCGACCACCGGCTCGGTCGCGGGCAGCGCGATCGACGCGCTGCGGGCCGGCAACGCCGGCGGTCGTCCGGGGAGAGGTAGCGCGTCACAGGACGGGTCATGCTTGGCAAGAGGCTGCTCGGGCGGAGCGCGTTCGGCTCCGCGTATGAGTTGAACGTGACCCAGTACGAGTTGATGTCGAGTTGCATCGCGCGGATCGCACCGGCATGGATCAGGATGGCTGCCAACGAAGAGACCGTCTGGTCGTTGGCTGCGGCATAGATCAGATCGCCCTGGGCGTTGATTCCGATGCCCGAGCGCCAGACGCGAATCGCGTTGCCGAGTGTCGCGCCCCACTGTGGCCCGTCATTGAGATTGGGGTTTGGACTCCCGCCTTCGACTATCAGCGGCAGGTTCTGGCGGGCAAAGTCGACTCCTCGCGGAACGTCAGTGCCTCCTTGCCACGACTGGACATCGACGCGACCGTCGGTGTAGCCGACGAACGTGGCGATCCCTTTCTGCAACGGCGCGTATGTGACGCCGCCGTCTGCCCAGCCGCCGTTGGCATCTTGGAGCTTGAAGCCACTGTTGAAGGTCGCCAGCAGGCTGGAGCGCCGGGCCGGAGGAACCTCCATCGGACCACGGGGTACCGACACGGATGGCTCGAGCCGGCCCGCGTAGAGCTCGATCCTTGTCCGTCGAGGGTCGATCCAGGCCACGCCCGCGATCATCTGGGGATAGTTCGGGTCGCTTCGGAACTGAGCGATCTGGACCGGCGGGCTCGACCCGCTCCAGGTCTCGGTCGGTACCCAGACGCCCTCGCCCGGCAGCGAGGCACGGATGATCGGGGTGACGTCCGCGGGGTGCACAGCGGCCGCGGCGCTCGCTTTGAGCGGCAGCGAGCGCAGCGGCGGCCCCCCCGTGGAAGGCGCGTTGAGCGTGTAGTAGACGCTTTCGATCTGGCTCGCGATCCCGGCCGCCCCGTGATCCCGGAGCCATTCGAATGACCGGATGCTGAAGCTCGAATTCGAGGGCCCGGCGATCGTCGTCCCATACGAAATCGCGATCGGCACGAGGCAGATCGCGAACGTCAGCCAGCCGATCCGACGGGCACGCTGGAGCGGGCCCAGACGCGGCGGCGTCGGGCGGCGTCGGGCACGGTTGGGTCGGCGGGGATAGGCAGCGGCTCGAGAGGACATGACAGCAAGGCGCGGAAATCGGCGCCCACGCGGACATCGGCGCCGGGCTCCCGCTTCGTCGCCCCCAGCGAGCGTCCTGCCCCGTGCAGCACCGCCTGAGAGAAGTCTCACGCCGCGTGAGGCAGGCGATCGTGAAGTGCCGCGGAAGCGAAGGGCGAGATGGTGGCACGGGCTGAGGCGGCGCCGCGCGCACACACTGCGGCGAGCGGGAACCTGAGCGGTGCGGCACGCCGTGGCTCAGATGCACCCCGATTGGGGCATGCGCGCCTGGCCGAGACGCCGGCCCCGGCGGGCGGTCTGGCGGTCTGGGCCCGCGCCGTTCGCATACGGCAATGGCCGAAGAACGTGCTGCTGTTCGGAGCGCCTGCCGCGGCGGGACTTCTGTGGCACCCCGAAGTGCTCGCACGCGTGTCACTGGCCGCGCTCGCGTTCTGCGCTCTGTCTAGCGGCGCCTACCTGCTCAATGACCTGCGGGATGCCCCCGAGGACCGTCGGCATCCGATCAAGCGCGCCCGGCCAATCGCTGCCCGTCTGATCAGCCCTCGCAGCGCATTCGTGGTGGCTGTCGCTGCCTACGCGATTGGCCTGTGCCTATCTGCGGCGCTCGGTGTCGTGGCGTTGGTGGTCGCGGCGTCCTACGCGGTGCTCAACTTCGCCTACACGGCATGCCTGCGCCGGATCGTGATCATCGACATCGCCGCTGTGGCAGCCGCGTTCGTGATCCGCGCGGTTGCCGGAGGCGTAGCTGCTCGCGTGAGCATCTCGCCGTGGTTCCTGGTCGTGATCTCGTTCGCCGCGTTGCTCGTCGCGGCCGGCAAGCGCTACGCGGACTTCTGCGATGCAGCGTCGCAATCGTCACGTGTGGTCCTGGCCCGGTACAACGCCGACTTCCTGCGGATGGTGATCACGGCATCGCTCACGGTCGCGGTGACCGCGTATTGCCTGTGGGCGTTCGAAGCCGTTCGCGGGGGCGTCGTGGGCTGGCGCGAGGTGACGGTCATCCCCTTGACCTACGCGCTGTTGCGGTATCTGCTGGTCGTCACGGACGGCCGCGGCGGCTCTCCCGAGGATGTAATGACCGGTGACCGTCCGATGCAGGTCGCCACATTCGTCTGGCTGCTCACCTTCGCTCTGGGCCCAGTGACGTGAGCTCCGCGCCTGCCCGTCGACCAGCTCGGATTCCGGCGCCTGCCCGCCCGTCCGCGGGGCCAGGCAGAGAGCAGGCGCTGGTGCGTCGCGCCGAACGCCGCCGTCGCGAGCGTCACTTTCGTCAGCGACGGCGGGACCTGCTCCAGGACGCGGTGCTCGCGCTCGTGGCAGCGGTCATCTTGATCACGATGACTGCGGGTCTGGGTGTCCTCGCGCTGCTCGAAGTGCCGTTGGCGGCGATCCTGGTCGGGTCGAGGTTGGTTGAGCGGCGGCGAGCGCGACGATGAGCGCCACGACGGCGGGGTGCGAGACTTCCGCGCGTGCCCGCGCCTGTGATCGTCTTTCTTTCGGACTATGGGCTCGGCGACGATTTCGTAGGCGTATGCCGCGGCGTGATCGCGAGCCTCTGCCCGGACGCTCACATAATTGATCTGACCCACGGCGTTCGCCGCCACGACGTCAGGCAAGGCGCCACGATCCTCGATCAGGCGCTGCCATACATGCCCACCGGGGTGGTGCTCGCGATCGTCGACCCCGACGTCGGCGCGCAGCGGCGCGCGGTCGCGATCCGCCTCGCCGACGACCGGCTGCTGGTCGGTCCCGACAACGGTCTGCTGTCGCTGGCGGCAGCGACCGGCGGCGGGGTCGCGGAGGCCGTGGACCTCGAGTGCTCCCCGGTGCGTCTGCGGCCGGTCTCGATGACCTTCCACGGCCGTGACATCTTCGCCCCGGTCGCCGCGACGCTCGCGTGCGGCGAGCCGCTGGGTTCGCTCGGCGAGCCGCTGGACCCGGCATCGCTGGTGACGATCGAGCTGCCCGACGCGGCCCAGGAGGACGGCTCACTGGTCGCGCACGTGGCTTACGTAGACGGCTTCGGCAACGCGGCGCTGAACGCCGGTCACGAGCAGGTAACCGCGCTCGGGCTGCGCCTCGGGCACCCGGTCGAGCTCGAGCTTGCAACGGGAGCGCGCCACAGCGCCCAATTCGTGCGCACGTTCGCCGACGTGAACCCTGGCGAGCTGATGCTCTACGAGGACGCGCAGGGGCGACTCGCGGTCGCCGTCAATCGCGGCGACGCAGCGGCGCAGCTGTCTCTCGAGCTCGACCATGAGCTCCGGATCCGCCAGTGACGGCGCCGGGCGTGAAGCGCCTGGGATCGCCCAGGCTTCACCTGCGGCGCACGGATTCGACCAACAGTCGCGCCCGCGAGCTGGCCGCGGCGGGTGCGCCGCACGGAACGCTCGTGACCGCCGGCGAGCAGACCGCCGGGCGAGGACGCCAGGGCCGAAGCTGGAGCGCCCCGACGGGCCGCGCGCTGCTGGCCTCGCTGGTGGTCCGCGATCCGCCCCGCTTGCTGCCCCTGGCAGCGGGGGTCGCGGTGGCGCAGATCGTCGATCCAGGCGCGGCGCTCAAGTGGCCCAACGACGTGCTCGTCGACGGGCGCAAGGTGGCTGGGATCCTGGTGGAGGGACGGCCGCAGGAGCGCTGGGCGGTGGCCGGCATCGGCCTCAACGTCGCGCTGCGCGAGGAGGACTTTCCGGCCGAGCTGCGCGAGCGCGCGACCACGATGGGGCTCGCCGTGGAGGCGATCGAGCCGACGCTGGAGCGTCTGCTCGAGGCGCTCGAGCAGTGGCTGGCGGCTCCCGAGGACGAGCTTCTAGCGGCGGTCCGCGAGCGCGACGCGCTGCTTGACCGGCCGCTGCGGTGGGACGACAGCGAGGGCCGCGGTGCCGGGATCGACGACGACGGACGCCTGCTCGTGATCAGCGGTGAGCGGCGCCTCGCCCTCGACGCGGGCGAGGTTCACCTCAGTCGTGCATCCGCGGATCCATGTAGACGTCGTCGATCTGCGTCGTCCCCGTGAGCTCCGTGAACCGCAGCGCGACCTGTGTGGTGCCGTTGGTCAGCAGCGCCGGGACGGCGGAGGCGGTCAGCATTGACGCCGTCGGCCCCCAGTTGCCGCTGAGCGCGACCGCGCCGACCGGCAGCACCACCTGCACGCCGAGCGGCGTCTTGTAGACGACCTGGACGACGAGCGTCGAGAGCAGGCTGTCATTGCGGGCGAAGAAGCGGAAGGTCGGGTAGGCGGCGTCGGCGCAGGTGAACGGCGACTGAGCCGACGACCCGGCGGGCAGATCGAGTGACGAGGAGCCGACCGAGCCGGTCACGCCGTAGGGCTCGCTGCCGGCCACGGTGTGTGCGTGCCCGCTCAGCGTCCAGGTAGCAGGTCCCTCGAACGATCCCCCGGGGACGAGCTTGTAGAAGCTGGAGTCTCCCCACTGCGCAAACGGCTGTGTCAGCGTCGCGTTGTCGCACGCGTCAGTGCTGACGAGCGCGGCCTGCGCGGGCACGCTTGAGATCGCCATGACCCCGAAGCTGGCGGCGATGCTCCCCACTACCTTGCTTGCATTGACTAGCTTCATGTGAACGCACCCTCCGTGGTGTGTGCACTGGCAACCGAGCTATCTCGACCTTCTGGCGAGACCTCTGGCTTTGCGTCCCCGGCTCGCGCCGGGTTTGCCATTTTCAGTGAGGTTTTGCAGCTGGTGAATCGGCCGCCGGCGCCGATCGGAGAGATTGCCATCCGCTGAATGGACGGATGTCCTAGATCGCCGATGGTCGAGATCCAAGGTTGACGCCAGGCGGCCGATATCGGCGACAAGATGGCGTTTGAGCCCAGCCTCGCCGAGCAGGAGCTGCTCGCGGACACGATCCGCCGCTCGCGCTCGGCCGTGACCGGGCGCCAGCGGTTCGCCGAGATCCTGGTGGGTGGCGGCTTCGTCGCCGCCGTCGCGGTGATCTGGGCGCTGAACCCGCCGCACGGCCTGAATCCGGCCGCGACGCTGATGTGCGTGGCGGTGATGGCCCTCTCGTCACGGGTGCGGTTCGACACGCCGCTCGGTTTCACGGTGCCGACGCAGCTCGCGTTCGTGCCGCTGCTGTTCGCGACCCCGCTCGCGCTGGTACCGATCGCTGTCGCCGCGGCGCTCGCGATCTCGCGGCTGCCAGATGTCGTCGCTGGGCGGGTGCCTGCCGCCAAGCTTCTGCGCGCCCTCGGCAACAGCTGGTTTTCGGTAGGTCCGGTAGCGGTGTTCTCGGTCGCGCACGTGGCGCCCGCCGATGCCGGACCGCTGCTGCTGATCGTCGCGCTCGGCGCCCAGTTCGGCTGCGACTTCTTGGTCTCGGCCGTGTACTTCGCGATCGCGCGCAGCGCCAGCGTTCGCTCGCAGCTGCGAGACAGCTGGGTGTACGTGATCGATGCCGCGCTGTCGTGCGTCGGGCTGGTGGTCGCCGAGCAGATGAGCTCGAGTGCGGTTGCGGTGCTCGCCGTGGTCCCGCTGCTCGGCCTGCTGGCGATGTTCGCCCACGAGCGTCAGCAGCGGCTCGAGAGTCTGCTCGAGCTCAACGACACCTATCGCGGCACCGCGCTGCTGCTGGCCGACGTCGTGTCGGCCGATGATGGCTACACAGGCGAGCACTCGCGCGGTGTCGTCGGGCTGGCGCTGGAGGTCGGAACTGAGCTCGGCCTCGGCCGACACGAGCAGCGCAACCTCGAGTTCGGGGCGCTGCTGCACGACGTCGGCAAGATCTCGATCCCGAAGGAGATCATCAACAAGCCGGGCAAGCTGGACCCCGACGAGTGGGAGCTGATCAAGACCCACACGCTTGAAGGTCAGCGGATGCTCGCGGGTCGGCGGCTTCATGCACGAGGTCGGCCGGATCGTCCGCTCGCACCACGAGCGCTGGGACGGCGGCGGCTATCCCGACGGACTGGCCGGCGATGCGATTCCGCTCGCGGCGCGGATCATCTCCTGCTGCGACGCCTGGAACGCGATGCGGACGGACCGCTCATACCGGCGCGCGCTGCCGTACGAGACGGCGATGGCGCAGCTGCGCTCGAACTCCGGGACGCAGTTCGACCCGGACGTCGTGCAGGTGCTGGCAGCGATCGTGGGCGCCGACGCGCCGGTCTCAGAAGGAGTGGTAGTGGCCGTTGCCGATCGTGAACCCGTGGCCGCTGCGGTTGGTGCAAGTGACGGTCTTGGAGCCGACCTTGCACTTCACGCCGCGCTGAGTCCAGACAGCGCCGTCGGCTAGCGTCCGGGTCTTGGCGCCGGCGACGTAGGAGTCCTGGCTGATCAGCACCAGCTCCGGCTTGCCGCGCGAGCTGATCGAGACGTTGGGGTCGCCCTCGTTCGGGCTGGAGTGGCGCGGGCGCGGAATCCCGGCGGCGCCGCACAGGACCGCCCTGCGGCTAAGTGCCGATGCCTCGATCCCGCAGACCACGGTCGCGCGCTTGTTCTGCCAGAGGTCCGCATGCGAGGTGGTCGCTGCCAGCGCCGCGGCCGCCGGCGCCAGCGCGCCGGTCACGATCAGCGGTAGGGCCAGGTGGCGGATTCGGACCATTTCTACGCAGCCTCCTCGGTGTCGTGTGCGTCGTCATCGTCGTCGTCGAGCTCGAGATCCTGGACGACGTCGTCGTCTTCGTCGGGCTCGGGGTCGGAGTCATCGCCGTCGTCGGCGTCAGTGTCGTCGGGTTCCGCCTCGTTGGGTTCGGAGTCCTCGGCCTGCGCCGCGTCAGTCCCGGTCGTGGTCACGGCCTCGTCAGGCTCGTTGCCGCCGGCCGCGCCGCCGCCCTTGCGACGCCGGCGCTTTGAGCCCCGCCGTCCCTTGGGGAAGTTGCGCAGCAGCTCGCGCGCGAGCGCTGCGGGCTTGCGTGCCATCCGGGTCCGAGCGCCGCGCAGCGCTTCCTCGGCCTCGGGTGTGTGGGCGAGCGCCGCGGCCAGCAGGGCCGCCGACAGCCGGCGGTCCTCCTTGCGCGAGGCGTGCACGAGCCGGCGCGCGTTGCGGGCATGCGCGGAGCCGCTCGAGTTGACCAGCAGGCCCAGCAGCCGCTTGGTCTCGGGCCAGCGCTGGACGGCGTACTCCTCGTGGACCTCGCGCGTGTACTCGGCCATCCGCCAGATCCAGGCGTTGGCCTGGTCGCGGCGGCCGATCCGGCGCTCGGCGAGCGCTTGAAGCATGATCTTGACGCCCTCGCGACGCTCGTCGCGCGGCCACCCGCCCATCACGTCGATCGCGGTGTCGAACGCCTCCGGATCGCGGCTGGAGGCGATCTCCTGCAGCGCCCGCAGCCGCAGCTGCGCGTTGCGGTTGCGCTGCACCGCGGTCAGCAGAAAGCGCCGCTTGAGCTCGCCGCCGCGGTCGAAATGCAGCATCGCCTTCGCCCGCCGCCAGCCGTTGGGGACGACGCGGGCGCCGGCAAGCGCCGCCCAGACGTGCTGTTCGCCGTAGTCAAGGTGTTCGACGGCGATCCGCCACAGCTCGCGCTCGAACACCTCGGCGCGGCGCTCGGGATCTGGCGTCACGGGCAGGACGCGGCGCTCGACGCGGACCCGGCGGCCACGCCCGCGGCGCACCGGACCGACGACGATCGCCCCGCCGCGGTAGACGTCGCGATCGAGCAGCGAGTGCAGCGTCACGACCGGGTCGTCGTGCTTGGTCGCGGGGTGCACGAAGTCGATCACGATCCCGGCCTCCTTGCCGGGGTGCCGGCGCGTGACGCGGCCGACACGCTGCTGGTAGATCCGCTTGGACGCGGTGGGAGCCAGGTGCATGCAGATCGTGGCCCGGGGGCTGTTCCAGCCCTCGGCGAGCAGCTGCGCGTTGATGAGCACGTCGACCTTGCCCGACTCGTAGTCGGCCAGGATCCGGGCCAGCTCGCGCTTGGGCGTCTCGCCCGAGACCGCCTTGGCCTTGATCCCGATCGCTCGGAAGGCCTCGGCGACGTTGTAGGCGTGACGAACGCCGGCCGAGTAGACGACGCCCGGAACGCCATTGAACCGCGTCTTGTAGAGGTCGGCGATCGCGAGGTTGAAAGGCGTCTGGTCGAGCAGCTCGGCCAACATCTCTTGGTCGAACTCGGTGTCCACCTCGCCGCGGCGCAACGGCACCTTGGCGATCGTACGCACGCCCGGGCCGGGCGGGATGCGGATGCAGCGCAGTGGCGCGATCACCCCCCGGCGCGCGGCCTGGGCGAGGTCGAAGCGGCTCGTCTGGGTGGGGAACAGGTCCGTCACGTGGCGCGCGATCAGCGCCCCGGTGGCGGTCATGCCGACGAAGATCGGCCCTGACCAGCCGCGGATCGCGGCCGAGGTCTTCTCGCCGAGCGCCGTATGGGCCTCGTCACAGATCACGATCGTGTAGGCGTCGGAGATCCGGCCGGCGTTGCGGACGAACCACTGGTAGGTCTCGACCGTCACCGCGCCGTTGGCGGCGTCCTGGCCTTCGACCAATGGGCCGGTGATCCGGTTGCGGTAGCCGCGGTCGCGCAGCTCGCCGTTGAACTGATCGACGAGGTTGCGGCGGTGGGTGAGGATCAGCACGCCACCGGTGCGCGACGCTTCGACGAACCCGAGCGCCGCGACGGTCTTGCCGGCACCGGTCGCGTGCTCGAACCAGAACCGCCGCGCGGCGTTGGGATCCTCGGGCTGCTCCTCGACGACCTCCTCCTCGTCGTCATCGTCCTGCCAGTCCTGTGGCTCCTCATCCTCGGGCTCGTCGAGGTCGAGTTCGTCATCTTCGTCGCCGGGGATCGCGGCCGGGACCAGCGGCGCAGGTTCGCGCTCGACGGCGGCTCCGTTGGCGTTCGTAGAGCCGCCGCTGCCATTGCCGTTGGCGCTGCGTTGCGCCTCGGCGAGTAGCGCGGTGAGCGTGCCCGAGAGCGCGTCGACCTGGTGGGCGGAGAGCACTGTGCCATCAGCGAGGTGGGGCTCCTCCTCGGACAGCAGCCGCTCGAGCCCGAGCAGCAGCGAGTACTGCCGTCGCCACTCCAGCGACGGCTGCTTGGCGCCCGCGTCGAGCTCGGCGAGCGCAGCGTCGAGCGCGCGGCGCCGGGCTGAGCCAGGCGCCAGCGCGTCCTCGAAGGTCTCGCCTTCGTAGACGAAGTGCTCGTGCGTCAGCTGTTCAGCGCGCGCGATCGAGTCAGTACTCGGAAAGGGGGTGATGACACCCATCAGTGATTGGCAGGTTGCGTCAGGATCAGCGAGCCGCGGCGCAGCGTGGTTGCGGCTCAGGCAGACCCGGCCGGATGGCCGAGCACGGCGAGAATTACCTCAGAAGCCTCCACTCGCCTTACTCACGAGAGGATAACGGGTATTTAAGCAGATGCGGCTCCCGTGCCGTATGGCAAGCTGTCGCCTGTGCGTCTGCGTACACGGTCGATCGTCGTGTTGCTCGCCTGCCCGGCGCTTGCCGGCTGCGGCGCGCTGTTCTTCTCCCGCCGCGGTCACGCCGCGTACGTGTTCGACCACGCGGGTCCATATGCAAGCGCCGCTGCCCTGGAGAGCGACATCAGGCAATACGCACTGCGATGACCGGGACGCTGACCTACGAGGTCCGCCGCGCCCGCGGCGAGCAGGAGCTGGCGGCGGTGATCGAGCTTCGCCACCAGGTGTTCTGCGACGAGCAGGGCGTTCCCGAGCGCGAGGAGCTCGACGGCCGTGACCACGAGGCGATGCACCTCGTGGCGGTCTCGGGCGGCGAGGTGCTCGCCACCTGCCGGCTGCTGTTCGTCGGGCCGACGGTTCAGTTCAGTCGCCTCGCGGTGCGCGCGAGCGCCCGGCGGCGCGGGATCGCGACCGCGCTGCTCGAGCGGGCCGACGAGGAGACGCGGGCGGCCGGCGCGCGGCGGCTGGTGCTGCACGCGCAGACCTACGCGCGCTCGCTCTACGAGGCCGCCGGCTACCAGCCCCGCGGCCGGATCTTCATGGAGGCCGGGATCGAGCACATCGCGATGGAGAAATACGTCTAGTGTCGGGGCGAGGGCACTAGTGCGGTTGGCCCGGCGTGCACGGTGTGACAAATCCGGTCCGAGCGTTTGGATCTGTCGCAAAATCGAGACTGAGCGGGCGTCTGGCGACAAATCCGGGACGTTCGCGCGGATTTGTCACAAACCGCATCCCCGTGGTGGTGCGGTTCGTGGAAGACCCGGGGGGCGGTCGCCGACTTTCCACGTTCTGCGTCGCGCTGCTTGATGCCCGAGCTGCGGATCGACCCGCTGACGGGGCAGCGGTCGCTGATCGCCGGGGCCCGCGCCGGACGGCCCGGCGGGGAGCTGAGCGCGACGGCGGCGGCCGACATCGACCCCGAGCAGGACCCGTTCGCCGAGGGCCACGAGGACCGGACGCCGCCCGAGCTGTACGCGCTGCGGCCCAACGGCGGCGCCCCGAACTCGGCCGGCTGGACGGTTCGCGTGGTCCCGAACCTGTACCCGGCGCTCGAGCCCGACGCGCCGGCTCCGCCACCGCACGCGAACCCCGAGCTGTTCTGGTCCGGCCCGGCGAGCGGCGCCCACGAGGTGATCGTCAACTCGCCCGAGCCGGTCGTATCACTTGGCCAGCTGCCCGTCGAGCAGGTGGTGTCCGCGATCGACGTCTGGCGCGCGCGGATGCGCGCCCATGCCGACAGCGCCTGCCTGCACCTGATCGTCAACGAGCGCCGTGAGGCGGGAGCGTCACTCCCGCACACGCACGCGCAGCTCTACGCGCTCGACTTCGTTCCGGCGGCGATCGCGCGCGAGCGCGAGCGGTTCGGTGCCTACGCCACTCAGACGATGGGCGGCAACCTGCTCGCCGATCTCGTCCAGGAGGAGGTGCGCCAGCGCGAGCGGATCGTCGCGATCGACGACGAGGCGGTCCTGATCTCGCCCTACGGCGCCCGCGTCCCCTATCAGCTGATGATCGCGCCCCGCACCCCGCGGGCGCGCTTCGAGGATGCGGGTCCGACCGGGGCGGCGCTGCTGCACGACGCGCTCGGGCGGCTCGCCCGGCGCCTCGGGGCCAGCCCGCCGCTCAACCTGTGGGTGCGAACGGCGCCGAGCGGCGCGCAGGAGTTCTGCTGGCGGATCGACATCCTGCCGCGGCTCACCCACCTCGCGGGGCTCGAGCTCGGCGCGGGAGTCAACCTCAACATCCTCTCGCCCGAGCAGGCGGCCGCCGAGCTGCGCGAAGCATGAGGGCGCTGGTCCAGCGCGTCGCCCGGGCGGCGGTGGCGGTCGACCGCGAGCCGGTGGCCGAGATCGGCCCCGGGCTGCTGGTGCTGCTCGGCGTCCACACCGGTGACGGCGACGCGGAAGCTGACCGGATCGCGGCCAAGGTCCGGGCGCTGCGGATCTTCGACGACACCGACGGGCGCATGAACGAGCCGCTCGGCGAGCGCGAGGTGCTGTGTGTGAGCCAATTCACGCTCTACGGCGACGCGCGGCGCGGCAACCGTCCGAGCTACACCGAGGCCGCTCGCCCCGAGCACGCCGAGCCGCTCTACGACCGCGTCTGCGAGGCGCTCGGCGCCAAGCGCGGCGTGTTCGGCGCCCGGATGCAGGTGGAGCTGGTCAACGACGGGCCGGTGACGCTGCTGCTCGAGAGTGGCTGACGCCGTGAAGGACTACTACGAGGAGCTGTGGCAGCGGCTGCCCGAGCAACTCGAGCCGCCGGACTTCGGCTTGCGGTTGGGCTTCGCGCTCGGCGAGGTCCGCGCGCGGGATCGGGTGCTCGACCTCGGCTGCGGAGACGGAGCGTTCACCACCGCGCTGGCGCCGGAGGTGGCGACGATCGTCGGCGCCGACGTGGCCGAGGCGGCACTGCGCCGCGCCCGCGGGCGCGATCCCGAGCTCGATCTTCGGCTGGTCGGAATCGACGGGCCGCTGCCGTTCGATGACGGAGCGTTCGACCTGGTCTGGAGCAGTGAGGTGATCGAACACGTGGCTGACACTGCGCGCTGGCTGTCGGAGGCCCGGCGGGTGCTCGCGCCCGGAGGGCGGCTGCTCGTGACCACGCCCAACCACGGGCGAGTGCGGCTCGCGCTGGGGGGGATCGAGCGCTTCTCGGAGCCGCTCGGCGATCACCTGCACCTCTACACCGCGCGCTCGCTGGCGCGCCTGCTGGACGAGTTCGGGTTCGATCCGGTCACCGTCCGCGCGGCCGGCGGCGCGCCGCTGCTACGGCGACTGCTGCTGGCGCGCGCCGGGCGCTGAGCTTCGTGCCGGGCGCGAGCTTCGCGCCGGGCGCTGAGCTTCGCGCCTGGCTACTTCGTCGCGGCTGCCTGCGCCAGCAGCGCCGCGGTCTGGGTGTCAGCCGGGTCCAGCTCGTGCGCCCGCTGCAGCGCGGCGACCGCGAGCCGGGGCCGGTGCTGGGTGAGGTCGAAGCTCCCGAGCTGGAACCAGCTCGCCGGGTTGTCGGGCTGCTGGCGCACGGCGCTGACGAGCTCGGCGCGCGCCGCGCCGGGCTGCCTAGCGCTCTCGTCCAGCGCCGCCAGGACGAATACGGGCTGGAGCGCGAGCGGGTCGGCGCTGTTGGCGCTCTGAGCGTCGGTGTAGGCGCCACGCAGGTCGCCGGCGCCGATCGCCGCATAGGCCGATGAGACGTCATCGGCTGAGCCGAGCGGCTGCCAGATCAGCCACGCCAGCAGCAGCGCGATCGCGGTCAGCGCGGCGACCGCGGCGCCGGCCGCAGGCCGCGCGAGCAGCGAGCCGCGGCGCTCGGCGCCAGCGCGCGATCTCGAGCAGCGGCCCGCGGCCCGCGAGCCAGCCCGCGCATAGCAGCGCCGGGACCGTGACGCCCGGGAAATACCACGTCCAGTCGATCGCCGACTGCAGGCCGAACACGAGCACCACGGTCGCCAGCGCCATCAGGCCCTCTCGCTCGCCGGCCGCGGCCGCCGTCAGCGAGTCCGCCCGCGTTCCAAGGGCCAACGCCTGCGCGGCGGTCATGATCCACGCGACCAGCAGCGCGAGCGTCAGTGCAAGCCCGATCAGGCCCAGGTCGGCGAACGTCTGGATCACGTAGCTGTGGGCGTGGACGACGACGTCCGGGTTGGTGGTGTACCGGGTGCGCGCGATCGCGTACCCGAGCGCGCCCACGCCCTTGAGCAACGCGTGCTCGCCGACCGTGATCCCCTCGCTCCAGTACAGCGGCCTGCTGCTCCCGAGCGCGAACACCCGGGAGGCCGAGTTGCCGGTCGTCGAGTTGACGTTCGTCAGCGAGCTCCAGGCGTGCGAGATCTCGCCCGTCAGGCCACGCGAGGACTCGGCCAGCGCGAGCACTGCGAGCAGCGGCAGAAGTGCCACGCCGACCAGCAGGACTGTCCCGATCCGCCGCCGCAGCCCGTCGGCGAGCACGACTCGCCGCTGCGCCCGGGCGATCACGATTCCGGCCGCGATCAGCACCACGAGGGTGACCAGCAGCACGATCCCGAACGTGTGGCCGGCGGAGGTCCGGGCTGCGAACGCGATGTTGTCGCTGGTCAGCGCCGGCTTGGACAGAGCCCAGCCCGCGATCACGGCCGCCCCGATCGCCCCGCAGGCCAGCAGCAGGGCGCTGTTGAGCCTTCGGGGCACGAACACGAGCCAGAACGCGACGCCGATCAGCGCCGCGAGCAGCGCCGACCGCGAGTAGGAGAGCACGACGACCGCGATCAGGATCGCGACCGCCGGCACCGCGAGCCCGCGGATCGCAGCCGGCAGCTCGTCCCGGTTCCACGCCCAGAGGCATGGCGCCAACCCGAGCGCCGCCGCCAGGCCAGTCGCGTTCCAGTACCCGAGCGGCGCTTGCAGGCGACCGAAGGTGTCGCTTGCGGACGGGAACACCTTGGTCGCCAGCGCGTAGGCGCAGATCGCCACCATCGTGATCGCGACGGCACCCACCAGCGCGCGCCAGTGCCTGGGGCCGAGGCGGGCGAGGGCGGCGGCGCCCGCGAACGCGCCCAGGTAGGCGAGCGTCAGGTTGGCTGCCTGCCACGAGTTGTCGGGCTGGACAGACCAGGTGATTGAGAGCGCCGTCAATGCCGTCAGCGCTGCGAACAGCAGCACGGTCGCGGCTCCCCAACCGCGAACGCCGACGCGGAAGTAGATCAGCGCCGCGACCGCTCCGGCCCCGAGCAGCGTCAGCGCGATCTCGGCCCAGGTGTTGGCGGCCGAGACCGTGATCGACTCGTCGACCCCGGAGCCGGTGGTGATGAACGCGAGCAGCGTCAGCGCGACCGCGAGCGCGATCGCAATCACGACATCGCTGTTGCGCTTGCTGAGGACCGCGTTCATATTGGTTGCCCTAGTGGGCATCCCGCTGAGCGGGCCGGTGGTTCACCGCCCGCCCGCGCGGGCGATCAGCATCAGGGTGTGTCCGAAGACGGCCGCGCGGGGGCGCGCGCCGATCCGATCCAGTGGCTGGATCGCCCTTTGCAGCGGCGCCGCGAGCCGCCGCCAGCTGTAGGTGACCGCGTACAGCTCGGGCGTCAGGCCGGCTGCCCGGGCTTCGCGGATCAGCCGCCGGGGCGACAGCGGGATGTCGTCCGGGGTCCCGTGCAGCGCCGTCGCGGCGCCGCTCCGGTTGGCCAGCGCCAGGCCCGCACCGACCGGATGCCAGAGCCCCGGCTCGATCGCGACCAGCGCTCCGCCGGGCCGCAGCAAGGTGGCGGCTTCCTCGAAGCACGGCGCCAGCGGGCCCTGAAAGGCGATGTGATGCAGGACCAGGCGGTAGAGGACGACGTCGAACGATCGCGGCGCCATTCCGAGCCGGCCCGCGTAGCCCACCTGCGCTTCGTCGGCGCGGCCGCTCTCGAGCAGGCCGGCGACGCGGGCGGGGTCTGCGTCCACGGCGACCATCCGGAACGCGGGCGCCGGAAACAGATGGCGCCCGGGGTGCCAGCCGGCGCCCACGGACAGCACGTCACCGCCGAGCAGCCCGAGCCGGCGCGCCGCCAGCGTCTGCTCGCGGGCGAGCATGTGGCGGTAGTTGAGCTCCAGTGTGGCGTTGGCGCTGAGCCTGTCAAGGAGGTTGTCGCGCTGATACGGAGCGCAGCTCTCGGGCTCTGATCTGAGGGCTTCGGTCGCGATGGCCACGGCAGTGTAGAAAGCGGCCAGTCCCATCAGGCCTTCATCGCAGGCTGCGGTGGGTCCGGAACGTGCGCTGCGCGTCGGCGGCTTTCGTGTAGGGCCTGCCGTCGAGGAACTTCCGCGCCTCGGCGATCGCCGCACTCGGGTCATACGTGGAGGCGATTCTGCGAATCCCGTGGCGCACCGGGGTCGCATCGACGATCCCGATCGGCCAGCCGTTGCGCGCCGCGAGCGCCGACCAGTGCGCGTCCAGCCCCCAGCCGTAGCGCAGCGGCGGAAACGGCAGCAGCTGATCGAAGACCGCGGCGTTGAACGCCGACACCGGCCCGATCTCGACAAACGCGGTCTCGCGCACAAGGCTGGCGGCGCGCCGGCGGGTGACCGCGAACGCCGCGTGGGATCGATGGCGGTGGGCGGGCTGGGCAAGCAGCAGGCCGAAGCGCTCGGCGAGAAACAGGAACGAATCAAGGAAGCCGTGGGGAAGCTCGACGTCGTCGTCGACCACCAGCAGCCAGTCGTGTCCGGCGGCGGGATGCGCGTCCAGTAGCCGGGCGAGGTTCTCGAACTTGCCACGGCCGCCGACGGTGGTGGCGCGAAACTCGACCTCGTGGGACGAGCGCTCGAGCTCGCGACGGGCTTGCGCAAGGATGTTTGGCCGGTCGTCGTTCTCGACCGCGAGCACCAGCACGCGGCGCGGAGTCCCGCTACGCGCGCCGCGCTGAACGCGCGGACGCTGCAACGTTGCCAGCGCAGCCGCGTCGCAGACAGCGTCGGCGACAAGCGCCTTGCTCGTCGCCCGGATACCGAACACCTGGCCGCTGGTGCCCGAGAGGAAGTCGTCGCCGCTCACCGGCTCTCAGCCAGCGCCTCGCGCAGGCGCCCGGCGGTGTGAGCGGCGAGCACGATCCCGATCGCACACCGTCGCCGCAGCGTGTGCCAACCGCAGCCCGCGAGGGTCCGCAGCTCCGCGATCAGAGACGGCGCCGAGCCCTTGCGGACGTCGTTTTGCCGCGCCGTGCGGCCGAGCACGTAGGCCGCCCGCGAGAGCTTGATGACCGTCGCATCGTCGGCCGTGCGGCGGTGGTCGATGGCGGCCGCGGCCAGATAGCGCACCCGCCCGCCACGTTCGGCATAGCGCTGCTGCCACTCCTCCTCGTCGCCGCGGCCCGCCAATGACTCATCGAACGCACCCGCGAGCTCGAACGCACGCCGCCGGATCGCCATGTTCGCGCCCCAGACGTTGGCGACGTCGCGGTCAGTCGGGCCTAGCTCGAGGGTCGTGATCGGCGCCGGCTCGCGCCCGCACGCTCGCGGGCCGCCGCCCTCCAGCCGGGCACGGATCGGGCCGCCGAACACGTCACGGTCGGGCGTCGCCGCGATCCCGGCGAGCAGCGTCGCCAGCCACCCAGGGGGCGCCTCGATGTCGTCGTCGATCAGCACGACCGGGTCGCCGCTGGAGGCCGCGATGCCGGCATTGCGGGCCGCGTTGAGCCCGTGGCGGGCGGGCCGGATCACGTGCGCGCCGTGGCGCTGGGCCACGCGTGCGGTCCCGGGGTCCTGCCCGTCGTCGACGACCAGCACCTCCGCCGAGGCGGCGCGCGCCTGGGGCGCGACGGACGCTAGCGCGACCTCCAGGTAGCCGGGGCGGTCGCGGGTCGGGACCACGATCGACGCTGTCGGCGTGCCGTTCACGGCGCTCATTGTGCCGGGCACCGCAAACACCTCCCGTTTTCCCTGTTATACGGGTGAAATGGGAGGTGAAATACCGGTCTAGACCGATTCTCGGTCGCGCCGCCGCTGCTGCAGCCGGTGGGCGACGAGCTGGCGCCCGAAGTCGCGTACGAACCGCGGGTTGTAACGCATGTAGCGCCGCCACAGGCGGCGGGGCTCATGAGCGAGCCGGTAGGCCCACTCCAGGCCCCGCTCCTGCATCCACGGCGGCGCCTGCGGCACGAGCCCGGCGTGGAAATCGAACGCCGCGCCAACGCCGATCAGGATCGGCGCCTCTAGCTCGTCACGGAACTGCGCCATCCACTTTTCTTGCTTGGGAACCCCGATCCCGACCCAGACGACGTCTGCGCGCGACCGGTTGATCTCCTCGACGACCGCCGCTCGCTCCTCGCTGGTCAGCGGGCGGTGAGGGGGCGAGTAGCCGCCGACGATCTTGACGCCCGGATAGCGCTGGCGAAGATTCAGCGCCAGCTGCACGAGCGCTCCCTGGTTGCGGCCGCCGTAGAGGTAGAGCCGCTGGCCGGAGCTGGCGCTCCGTGCGCACGCGCGAGCCATCAACTCGGGCCCGTAGACGCGGTCGTCGAGCGGGTGTCCGAGCGCGGTCAGCGCCCAGACGAGCGGCTGTCCGTCGGGGACGTTCAATGACGAGCCCAGCAGCGCATCGCGCAACTCGTCGTCCTCTCCTGACGACATCACCGTGTGGACGTTGCAGACGCACACGTATCCGCGGCTGCGGGTTGCGACCTTGGCGTCGATCCAATCGAGCGTCTGCTCGTAGTCAGTGAGTGCGAGCGGGACGCCGAGAACCTCGACTGCGCCCGATGCCGACGCATCGACAGGCCCGAGCTCGGGGAGCACGGCCGGCTGCAGATGATCGCTTGGGAGCAGATTTTCGGTTGCCACGGATGCCTCGGGTTCGGGTGTTGAAGACACTTCCAACACATAGCAACGGAAGATCGCGCTCTTAGTTACGCGGTTTGTTGCACCTGCAGCGTAGAACGCAGCGCGAGCAGCGATGGGAACGGTGCCCGCGGTGGCTAGCTTTCGTAAGCTCTCGGCCGCGATGAAGTGTCTCGTCCAAGGCGGCGCAGGTTTCATCGGCTCAAACCTGGTGGATGGGCTGCGGACGATCCTCGCCGAGCTTGCGCCGACGGGTGGCTGAGACTCGCTACATCGTCTGGATCCCCGGCACCCCGGCGTGGCGGCTGAGCGGTGCGCAAGACGCTGCCTGCGAAAGCGGAGGCGAGCGCACAATGTATGAGATCGCAGTGGCGATCGCTGCGACGGGACGCCACATCGAGCTGCGGGGCAAGGTGGATCACGCCGAGGTGCGGCGTGTGTCGGAGGCCGCCGGCGCGGCGCCTCAGCTGCCCTCCGAACCACTCCGGCCGATGGCAGGTGACACCGTGTTTATGCCGGAGGGAGCGCCCAATCCGCTGTCGTTCGCCTATCTCGCCCTGTCGAGTGCCCGGTTGATCATGCTCCTGCTCGGACCCGCCGGGCTATTTGGTTGGCCATTCGTCGCCGGCTGGTCGCTGGCTGCAGCCGACGAGGTCTCGCTCGATCAGGTCGCGCTCGCGGAGCACCACCGGGCAATGGCGGCGTTGGGATTCGAGCTCTGGTCGCCGAGCCCGGCGATGGCGCAGCGGGTGCAGGACGCAGGGGTCGGTTGCACGTTCCTCGGTCGCGGACGGCCGCTCAGCTTTCCGTCCCCGGGACGGAAGCGCTACGACGTCGCCACACTTGCCAATAACCGCTGGGCGGCGAGCGCCCGAGAGGTCGCCGCGCGTCTCGGCGCCTCCGTGGTGCACCACGAGATCCCGGCTGGATCGAATGACGAGGTTCTCCGGCAGCTCGGGGAGTCACGGGTGTTTGTCCATCCGCTGCGGATCGAGGGCGACTCTCGCCTCGGGCTGGAGGCGCGCGGGATGGGAACAGTGCCCGTCGTGCTGAGCAGCAACCCTTTCAGTGTCGGCCTCGATGACGCTAGCGGCGCGGTGAGTGTCGATTCGCTGGACGCGATGGCGCCCGCCGTGGAGGAGCTGCTGTCGGACCCCGAGCGTCTCGAGACCCTGCGCGAGCGCGGTCTGCGGAGCGCCGCGACGGAGACCGACTGGGACAGCTTCGTGGCACGGATCGACCTGGCGCTCTCGACCCCGGCCGCCGCCGATCCAGGCCGCCAGGCTCGCGGGGTGATCGGCGACGTGCTGATTGTTGCGGACGATCAGCTCAACGCCCGGCTTGAGCATGAGTTCGCCCAGAACCAGTCCCTATTGCGCCAGAACCGGACCCTGTCCGAGGACGAGCTTCGCTGAACGCGACGATTGACGACATGAAGCGCACCCGAATCTGGCGTGCAGCCGGTGCCTACTGGCGGCTGCGCGACCGATTGGCGTCAACCGCGCGCCGCCGGGGCCACTCGAACGGACCCTCGTAGGGCGCCACCACCGAGCGTTTTGCTCGGCCCGCGTGCGGCCCGGCGCTCCAGCCATCCTTGCTAGCTTGCGCCGAAATGGTCTCCCTGCGCGAGCGACTGCGCGGCCTGCGTCCGCCCGCCACGGGTGCTCTGGCGGGCGACGGCAGCGTCCCCCCACTCGAGCGCGAGGTAATGCCCGGTTCGTTGTCGCGAGAGGAGCGGACGGTCACGCGCGCGCTTTATGGACGTTTGCAGAGTGATGAGGTCGCACAGGTCGAGCGCGCGATCGCCGAATCTGTGGACTCCCATGGAATAGTGCTGCCGGCCGACGACCTGGCGCACCGCCAGCGCCTGACGCTGCAAGTCGGCTGTTGGCTCGGACTCGAGGTGATCGCCGCCAGGACCGGCCTACCGCAGGCGCAGCCGCCGGACGACATCCACGCGATGGCGCGCGGCCCGCAGGGCGCGGCGGGAGGCCTCTATGAGGCCGACCTTGTGGCCGACGCGATGCTGAGTGTCGGTGCAAACCTCGCGCAAGTGCGGCGCGGACTCGACTTCGGCTGCTCGTCCGGGCGCGTGGTCAGGGTGCTGGCGGCAGCCTTCCCGGAGGTCAGCTGGGCTGGGGCCGACCCGAATCGCGAGGCGATCTCGTGGGCGCGTCAACATCTGCCAGGAATCGACTTCGTCGTCTCCGACAACGAGCCCCCGCTCCCGTTCGAGCCCGGTTCGATCGACGTCGCCTTCGCGATCTCGATCTGGTCGCACTTCGAGCCCCAGCTCGGGCTCCGATGGTTCGAGGAGATCCGGCGTCTGATCCGGCCCGGCGGTCACCTGGTGATCACGACCCACGGCCTGACGACGGTCGCACACGACGCGCGGACCGCGCGCAGGTCGGCGCACCAGTGCCTGGAGATCAAGGAGGCGCTCTACCGCCGTGGCTGGTGGTACGCCGCCGAGTTCGGCAAGGGCGGCGACTGGGGCGTCGTCAACCATTCCTGGGGAACCGCGTTACTGACCCCGAGTGGCTGCTTGGCGAACTCTGCCCCCGGTGGCGTGTGCTCGAATACGCAGCGGGGCGCAACGGCGGCAACCAAGACGTGTACGTACTCGAGCGCGCCTAGCCACGGCGCTGGCAGACGATGAGCTTCTTCGTTGTTGCATTCATCTACCCGCTGTTGCTGGCGACGATGACGCTTGGGGCGGGGCTGCTGGTGGAGAACCTGGCCGGTATGCGACTGCCGACCGCGCTCGTTCCGGCCGCAGGCTTCGGCGCGATGATCGTCGTCACGCAGCTGACCGTGCTCGCGCCGGCGATCGCGCCACTCAGCCCGGTCATCCTGGCCGTTGTCGTGCTCGCCGGCTACGCGTTCAACGCCAGGTCGCTTCGTGCGCGCTGGCTGGCTCGCGGATCGGGCTGGTTCTGGCTGCCGCTGGCGGGCGTGGCGGCCTACGTGACCGTCGCGATGCCGCTGATCGCCGCCGGCCAGCTCACGTTCCCGGGTTACCTGCTCGACACGACGGCAGGCTTCCAGCTCGCGGCGGGTGAGTGGATGCTGCATCACGGCGCCCCGCTGCCCGCACCCTATCCCGCGTATGGCGCGATGCTCCAGGACTACTGGGGCACCGGCTACCCGAGCGGCGGGCAGGTGCTGCTGGCGACGACCGGGTGGCTTTCCGGTCAGGACCTGCTGTGGCTGATCTTCCCGTTTCAGGTGTTTGCGCTCGCGCTGAGCGCGCTCGAACTCGGCTACCTGGCGTCCCGTGCCGGTCTGTCGCGCGTCGCCGCGGCCTTCGCGGGCTGGATCGCGGCGGTCCCGGCGCTGGTCGCGGCCTACGCGATGATGGGCTCGATCAAGGAGCTGACCGCGCTCCCGGAGCTGCTGCTGATGGGAGCGTTGATCGTGCTTGCCCGTGAGCGCTCACGGGCGGGGGTCCGCGGGCTGGTGCCGTTCGCCGTTGCGGCGGCTGGCGCAATCGGCGCGATCGGGCCGTCAGCCGCCGCCTGGATCGGAGGGTTCGGCCTCGTCGTCGTGATCTTCCTGTTCAGCCCGCTGCGTGACTGGGTCTCAAATCTCCGGCGCAAGTCGACGCTCGAACCGCGGCGATGGGCGCTGATCGCCGCCGGGACCGTGGTCGTCCTGGGGATCCTCCTGCTCTCGGTGTCCGCACGGCTGTCCTCAGCGGTGCAGACGGCGCTGAGCCTGTCGAGCTCGGTCGCTGGTCGCGCCAGCGATCCCGGGAACCTGTTGCGTCCGCTGCGGTTCGTCCAGGTGTTCGGGATCTGGCTCGGCGGCTCTCACCGGGTCGACCCGACCTACGCCTACCAGACCTACGCGCTGATCGGGGTGGCGATCCTCGCGTTCATCCTCGGCTGCACCTTGCTGGTCCGCAGGCGCAACTGGGCGCTGCTCGCCTTCATGCTCGCGTCGCTGGTGATCTGGGGAGCGCTGTACGAACGCGGAACCGAGTGGACCGATGCCAAGGTCATGATGCTCACCTCCCCCGTTGTTGTGCTGGTCGTGATGATCGGGGCGTTCGGAGACCTGCGCGCTCAGCGCCTGCAGGGCCTGCTGCTGGCGGTAATAGTCGGCGCGGGGGTGCTGGCATCCAACTTCTTCCTCTACCACGGCACCAACCTGGCGCCGGGCGCGCGCTTCAGCGAGTTGCGGTCGATCGGCCAGCGGTTCGCCGATCAGGGGCCGACGCTGCTGCCCGATTTCGACGAGTACACGTTCTATGTGCTGCGCAAGCTCGACGTCGACAGCCCTGGCTTCGCCGGTGACATGCGTCGGCCGTTCGCGCTGTTCTCCGGCGCCCCGCAGTACGGGCACAGCTACGACGTCGACGACATCGAGGCGCCATTCGTGCAGGACTTCAACCTGATCGTTGCTCGCCGCTCCCCGCTGTGGAGCCGGCCTCCAGGGAACTTCAAGCTTGTCTGGGAGGGCCGTTACTACGACGTCTGGCGGCGCTTCGCGCCAGCCCCGGTGTTTCACATGCCGGCCGGCTTGACATCGGGACCGCTTGGAAAGCCGCCGTGCCCGTCGATCGCGAACCTCGCCAAGCGGGCCAGGCGCGTTGGTGGCGAGCTTCGCTACGCGGCCCGCCCGCCCGACGTGGCCGTGAACCTGCGCGCCATGCTCCCGCTCGGAAGCGTCGCCCCGACCGTCGATGGCAACGGCCTCCCCTCGCTGAGCTGGGGTGGCGCCGGGATTGCGGAGCTGAAGACGAGTGTGCCGGCGACGGCCACCTACGGCGTCTGGCTCGGAGGCGATGTCGATCGCCCGCTCGACGTGATCGTCGACGGACAGAACGTCGGAGCCGTCGCGCACCAGTCCGGCGGCGACGGAAACATGATGCTGGTGGGATCGATTCACCTGGCCGCGGGCCGGCACGTGATCGCGCTCAGCCGGGGCGGTGCCGGCACCGCCCCGGGCACCGACTCGGGAGCGCTGATCGACGGTATCTACCTCCAGCGGGTGGGACCGGAGGGTGAGACCGTGACGACCGTGCCCGCCAGCGATTGGCGATCACTGTGCGGGCGCACGGTCGACTGGATCGAGATCACGTGAACCGTCCCTGCAATCGGCGGTCCGGGGGGCGGGCTCTGCCGCCAGCCGCAGTGCATGACGCAGCCCGGCCTCGACCTCGCGTGTGGCGTGCTCCCACGTGTGCCCGGCAACGAACTCGATCCCCTCGGCCGAGCGGCGCTCCCACAGCGCGCGATCGTCGAGCAGCCGCTCGATCTCGCCGGCGATCTCGCTCGGGTTCAGCCTCGCGAGCGCGATCGGCCCGCGTGTGCCGAAGATCGACTCGGCGCTGACTCCGGCGAGCTCGACGCAAGGGAGCCCGCACGCGAGCATCTCCTTCGGCATCAGCGAAAAGTTGGTCAGCGACAGGCAGAGACCCACCGTGGCCTCCGAGTACAGCTCCGCCAGTTGCTCGCCGTTGAGCACCCCGACGTGCTCGTAAGGGAAGCTAGTCTCGGACCGCTCTCTGGAGCCGAACAGAACGATCCGCGTGTCGGGCCGCCTGCGATGGAGCTCTCCGAGCGCCATCAGCCCGACGGGCACAGCGCGTCGCGGCGTCGATTGGCGCGCGTAGTAGACCACCGTGTCGCGCCGGCGCGGCCTGTCTCGCGTGCTGGTAGACCGCGTGATCGACGCCTAGCTGGAAGGCGTCCGCCGAAGCGCCGTAGCGACCGATCAGAAGGTCGCGCAGCCACGGGCTCGCCGCAATGCAATGGACACCATGGCGGTAGGTGTCCTGCGCGAGGAACCGCTCAGTAGAGGCGGCGTAGAACTCAGGCTCGTGATCGTTGACGATGTAGGCGCGGGCATGGCAATCGGCGAGACGCAGCGTCGGGTGGACCGTCTGCCAACCGGTGGCGACGGCGACGTCGGCACCGTGCCATTGATCGAATCCGCAATAGACGGCGCCCTCGATCGGCGCGAAGTACTCCCGTATCTCATGCCTGATCCGGCCCGGCCTGGCCGCATGCATCTGGCCGAGGTAATCGTGCAACCAGACGCTGCACACGTGACCGGCGCGCTCGAGCCGCAACAGGATCTGAAACAGCGTGTTGTGGCCGCCGCTCCCCCGCGAGAACGGTGGTATCACCATCGCGATCCGCAGGCGCTCGCGATCTGCCAATCCGGGCGGGTGGCGGCGCAGGGGGACCGGGGGATCGTAAACGGCGCGGATCGCGAGCTCGTAGTCCGTGGACCTGCGTTGTGGCGTGACCAACTCGGCTTGTGAGGAGCGCGACGGTGCGGCAACCGGTGGACGGTCGGCCCCGCTTTGCCCACGTGTCTGTTCGAGCGAGAGGGCTCTCTGCGCGAAGGCCGGAATCCGCTCAGCGCGCGAGCCGGCAGCAGAGAAGACTCGGCGTCCACCGTGGTGGACCAACGAGCGGACGGTCATGCGAGCCGCGGTTCGCCCGTCGATACCGCGATCGCGCATCCAGCGCCGGTCGTCGCGGACATCGCGGGCCACGTGGTGCAGTGTCGGGCGCAGCTGCAGCCGCTCGACGTGGTCCAGCGTGGCTCGCAGCCCTCGGTACTCGTCGAAGTACCGGCGCATGAAGTCCAGCCAGGTGAAGTCGTGCGCGTGCAGCACGGCCGCGGCCGGCGTGTAGACCTTCTTCCATCCGCGCGCCAGCAGGTCGGCGCCGAATGCCTGGTCCTCGGAGTAGGGGACGTCGCGGAAGCGGATCTCCTCCCAGCAGCGACGGGCATAGCAGGCGTTGGCGTTTGACAGAAAAGGCGTGTCGCCGACGTCTTGCACGCGCGGCTGGCCGTCGGGCGCCAAACCCCCGAAGAACTCCTCAAGCTCTCGGGCGATCATCGGGCTCGTGTCCGGCCGAGGCAGTTGCGGCCCGTAGGCGGCGCCGATGCGCTGATCGATCGAGAACGCGTCGCGGTAGGCAGATGCCCAGCCCCGGCACGGCGTCGCGTCCTGCGTCAGGAAGGCGATCAGGTCGCCGCTGGTGTGCTCCGCGCCGAGATTCCGGCGTCCGGCCGTGGCCGAACTCAGACGGCTCGATCAGGAGCACATCGACCCCGGCTTCTCGAGCGATCTCAACCGAGCGATCGCGTGAACCTGAGTCGATCATGAGCACCTCGTCGGGCTGCTCGCGCGACAGTGCGGTCAGCAGCTCGGCCAGGTAGCGCTCGCCGTCCCTAACCGGAATCACGACGCTGAGGCGGGTCACGCGCGCGTTGCCATACGGCCCTTGAGCGCTGCAAGAACCGGTACACAGACCGCACGCCCCGAATCAATGCCCTGAACTCCTCGGCGCCCGGACGCTCCATCAGGGCGTTGAGGTCCACGTCCCAGCGGTCAAGCCAATACAGGCGCTCCTGCACAGCGCCGACCGACCTGTTGGCCCAGTCCTCGACCGCGATCAACTCCTGTTCGAGCTCGGCCACTCGCGCCTGGAGCGCGCGGATCTCGGATTCCAGCTCCGGTACCGGTGAGCCTTTCCTGGCCGGCACGTTAGGAGCGGCCCTGTTTCCGAGTCGAGCCGGTCACAGATTCTCGGCGATCCGCGGGGCCTCGCGCATGAAGAACCAGAGCCCGAGCGCGAACGCAACGGCGATCAGACCCAGCGGCACCAGCAGACGCACGGTCCCACCGATCCAGAATGCGGTGCCCGGTACGCCACCGATCATCGCCGAGTGCATCTGAGTCAGGATTGCGCCGATCGGGTTGACCATCGCCAGGCGCACCAGGCCCTTGTACTGGATGGCGGTATAGATCACCGGCGACGCGTAGAAAAGCCCCTGGCTGATGACATCCCAGATCGGCTGGATGTCGCGGTAGCGGACGTAGAGTGCCGAAGGAGCATGCCGATGCCGAGCCCGAGGATCGCGAGCAGGAGGACCAGGACCGGCATCTGGAGCCATGACCAGCGCGGGTAGACCCGTTGGCGATCGCGAACACAAACACCGCGATCATGTTCATGGCGAGGTTGAACAGGGCGGTGAGACCAACCGCGAGCGGGATCACCAGCCTCGGGAAGCGCATCTTGCGCAGCAGTCCTTCGCGCGACAGCAAGCTCTGAACGTTGTTGCTCGTGGTCTCGAGGAAGACGTCCAGAGGATGATCCCGGTCAGCAGGTAGACCGGATAGTGGGGCACCTTGTGGCCAAAGGAGAACACCTGGGTGAAGACCACATACAGGACGCCGAAGAACATCGGCGGCCACATCAGCGACCACAGATACCCGAGTACTGAGCCGAAGTACGCGCAGCTTGAAATCAGTCCGGGCGAGCATCACGGTCAGCGCGATGAAGCGGCGGGCATCGTCCTCGATTGCCGCGGACCGTAGCTGCGTGTGAGGGCTTTGGCGCTCACTGGCGCCGCAGCTCGAACTGGTGGGGCAGGTTGGTGACGCCGCCGGTGAAGTGCCAGCCGTGACGAGCAACGTCGCGGCCTCCTCGTTGAGCGCGAGGGTATTCGGCTCGTGCCCGCCGCGCCGATCGAGGCTCGGGTCGCGCGCGCGACTGACGGCGCGAGGCTGTACAGGGAGATTGTCAGCCAGTTCTCGAACCGCATCCTGATCTCAACTGTCTGCCCGGCCTCGAAGCGGCCCGTCTCCTGCGCCGTCAGTGCAGTTGAGGTCGCGAATACGGTTGATCCCGTGTCGTTGCGCAGCGTGATCCCGAACACCGGGTCATCCACCGCTTCGTTGAATCGCACTCTGCATGCAGGCCACGCACGTGTCGCCGTGCGCGGCGGAGACGATCCGGTTGCCGTCGACGTCTTCGAACCAGCCCTCGAGGATTTGAGCGGCAGCCGAGCTGCCGTCCTCTTCGCTCGCGGCGGGCGCGTCGTGGACGAAGCGTCCGAAGTTGACCTCGCGGTAGCGGCGGGCGATCGTCGCCGGCTCGCCAGAGTGCGATCGTCCGGCCCCTCTCCAGCAGCATCGCCCGATCGCAGAATCGCTCGACCGCGCTCATGTCGTGGGTCACGAAGATGATTGTCCAGCCCGATTCTCTTCAACCGTCGAACTCGTCGAAGCACTTCTGCTGGAACGCGGCGTCGCCGACCGCCAGCACCTCGTCGATCAGGAGTATGTCGGCGTGGACCTGGATCGCGACCGAGAACGCGAGACGTACGAGCATCCCCGAGGAGTAGTTCTTCAGCTTCAGGTCGAGGAAGCCCTCGAGTCGGCGAAGTCGATGATCTGGTCAAAGCGTTCCGTGGCCTCCTTGCGAGTGAGTCCGAGCATCACCGCGTTGATCATCACGTTGTCGCGAGCAGTCAGTTCGACATTGAACCCAACCCCGAGCTCGATGAACGGCGACAGCCGCCCGTTGACGGCAAGCTCGCCATCGTCGGTGCGGTAGATCCCCGCCAGGCACTTCAGCAGCGTGCTCTTGCCGCTGCCGTTACGTCCGACGATCCCGAAGAACTCCCCGCGCGCGATCGTGAGGCTGACATCGTCGACGGCCTGCAGGACGTCGTAGGTGTTGGTGCGGAACGGGTGCAGGGCGCGCTCCTTGAGCGTGCTGTAGCGCTGTCGGGGCAGGCGGAAGGCCTTGCTGACGTGCTCAAGCGAGACGACCGAATCGCGCGTCTCGCCAGCGTTGCGAAGGGCCGTGACCGTCGGAGTCTTGGTGGCCGTCAAAGCGCGCCGAAAGCTAGCAGCGGGTTGATTCGCCGCTGGCTTCTTGAACAGCCATGCCCCGGTCTCGGCGCCGTAACCCGAGGATCGAGAGCAGGAACGAGGAGAAGAAAACCTGGATACCTACGATGATCAGGGTCGCCGCGACCACGGCGAGGTTCTCGTCGGAGAGGTTGCCGAAGCCGTGGTCGATCCAGTCGATCACGATCACGGCGCCGATCAGAAAGCCGGCGAGGGTGATCGCGCCGCCGAGCAGCAGTCCGTGCTCGAGCTTGTAGCGGGCGCGCATGCGATCAAACCACCGATCCCGTTCGCCCATGAAGTAGGTCGCGTATGCGTGGGCGCAGATCCCGAGCGCGACGACCTGCGTTCCGACGATCGCCAGCAGCGCGCCGGCGATCAGGGCGTGGATGTCCCACTCTCGTCCGAAGATTCCGAGGTGCGCGACGACGATCAGCTCGATCGATCGCGCCGAGCGTCGCCATCACGCGCGCCGGGGAAGATGAACAGGTGATTGGGCGAGTGCACGAGCAGGAAGCGCAGGTGGCGCCAACCGTCGCGGAAGCTCGAGAGCTTGGACTCGCCGCCGCGAGGGTGGTACTCGATCGCGAATTGGCGCGATGACGAGGTGCTCCTTGGCGGCTCGGATCACCATCTCGGATGCGAACTCCATCCCGGTCGTGCGCAGGTCCAGCTGCGGGAGGGCATCACGGCTGAAGGCACGCATACCGCAGTGGGCGTCGTCGATGCCGGTCCTGAACAGCAGGTTGAGGAACCCCGACAGCAGCGGGTTGCCGATGTAGCGGTGATGCCACGGCATCGCGCCGGGATGGATGTTCTTCATCCGGTTGCCGATCACCATGTCGGCGCCCTTGTCGAGCTCGCCGATGAAGCGGGGGATCTCGGCGAAGTCGTAGGTCAAATCGGCGTCCGCCATCACGATGTAGCGGCCGCGGGCGGCGGCGAAGCCGGCCAGGTAGGCGCTTCCGTATCCCCGTTCGGGCTCGTGGATCACGATCGCGCCGGCTCTCGCCGCGAGCCTCGCACTGTCGTCCTCGGAGTCGTTGTCGGCGACGATCACCTCGCCTTCGATCCCGCTCTCGCTCGAGGACCTCGATCGCGCTGCTGACGCACTGTTCGATCGTCTCGGCCTCGTTCAGGCAGGGGATCACGACCGAGACCTGCAGGGCATCGATCTCGACCTCGAGTGGGCTGCGGTGGGAACTCTGTTGCTCGGTCGTACTCATAGGCAGCTGGGCTGCTGACGCAGCCTCCCTCGAATATGGAACGGGTCCCGCGCCCAAAAGTCGCGCCTGCAACGAGCGATCGTAGCGCACGATCTGACACGCTCCGCGCTCTCAGATGCGCGTCTGCCTGGTCTATGACTGTTTGTTTCCGTACACCGTCGGTGGCGGCGAGCGGTGGTATCGAAACCTCGCCGAGCGGCTCGCGGCCGATGGACACGAGGTCGAATATCTGACCCTGCGCCAATGGCCGCGTGGCGAGCAGGGCGAAGTGCAGGGCGCACGCGTGATCGCGGTCGGACCGCGCCTCGCGCTGTACACGGAATCGGGCCGCCGCCGGATCGGGCCGCCGCTGATCTTCGGCGCCGGCGTGCTGTGGCATCTCGCGCGCCACGGCCGCCGTTACGACACGGTCCATACCGCATCGTTTCCCTACTTCTCGCTGATCGCGGCCGCGCTGGTGGGACCACGAGGTCGTTATCGGCTGGTGGTGGACTGGCATGAGGTCTGGACTCGCGCCTACTGGCGCGAGTACCTCGGCCGGATCGGAGGCGGCGTCGGCTGGGCGGTGCAGCGGTGGTGCGTGCGCGTACCTCAGCGCGCGTTCTGTTTCTCGCGTCTGCAGGCCCGGCGCCTGCGGGACGAGGGCTATCGCGGCGAGATGACCGTACTCGAAGGGGAGTACGCGGGGTCGTTGGATGCCGGCCCACACCTCGAGTCCGAGCCGGTGGCCGTGTTCGCCGGCCGCCACATCCCGGAGAAGCGCGTCCCGGCGATCGTGCCGGCGATCGCCGCGTGCGCAAGAGTCTCCCGGAGTTGAGGGCGCGCTATCTCGGCGACGGCCCGGAGCGTGAACTCGTCGCGCGGACGGTCGCCCACGCCTGGAGGGCGTCATCGACGGTTCCCGGGTTCGTGGCCACGGAGAGGTCGAGGACGCCATCGCGCGCGCGCTGTGCCTGCTTCTGCCGTCCGGCGTGAGGGATACGGGCTGGTCGTCGTCGAGGCGGCGGTCAGCGGCACCCCGAGCGTGGTCGTCGCCGGTCCTGACAACGCCGCGGTGGAGCTCGTGACCGACGGCCGCAACGGCTTCGTGCGCCCTCGGCAGACCGCGGCTGACTGGCCGAGGCGATCGTCCGGGTCCACGAGGGCGGCCCCGCGCTGCGCAGGCCGAGGCCATGGTTCGCCGGCAACGTCGAGCGGCTCTCGCTCGAGCACTCGCTCGCAGATCGTGCGCGGGCGCTACGGCGACGACCGCACGTCTGTCGACCTCGGGGTGCAGCGCTCGCTCGTAGGTCGCGAGCGTGGCGCCGCGGTCGCCGCCCAGCTGACCGCGCCGCGCGAAGGCCGGCTCCGCAGCCGATCCGCTGCGGCGCGGTCGTCAGCAGCCGTTCGGATCGCGGCCGCGATCGCCGGCGCTCGACTCGGGGTCGAAGTGCAGTGCCGCGTCGCCGCTCGACCTCCGCGAGGGCGCCTCGGTCCGAGCAGGCGACCGGGCACGCCGCGGGCCATCGCCTCCAGCACGGGCAGGCCGAAGCCCTCGTAAGCGAGGGGAACACGAAGCGGCCGCGGCGGCGTAGAGGCCCTCGAGCTCCTCGTCGGAACCCAGCCCAGCAGCCGCACGTCGTCGGAGACCCCGAGCGGCGGCAGCGTGCGCCGCCTAGCTGGGCCTCGTGAGGGGTGGGGTAGCCCGGCAGCACCAGCAGCGGCCGCGGGCGCCGGGCATCAGCGCCAGCGCCTCGATCAGGCGCACGAGGTTCTTGTGGGGCAGCTTGGCCGACGCGCTGAGCACGATCGGCCGGCCGCCGGCGCTCGAGCCGCTCGCGCGAGCCGGCTCGGGCATCGGCGTGGTATCGCCGCCCGGGCGCCCGAACCCCAGCGGCACCACGTCGATCTTGGCCGGGCGAGATCCCCACCAGGCTGCTCCAGGTCGTCCGCTGGTCGCGGCCGCGTCGACGATGATCCGGCTGGCAGCGCCGCGCGGCCAGCGGGACGCAGCAACCGCATGCCGCGCGCCCGGATCCCCGTCCGGGACTCGGGCACCACGTGGTAGATCAGGTCGTGGATCGTCACCACCCGCCGGAAGCGGCCCCAGAGCCGGCGAGGTGTTGGCGAGGCTGTGGAGCGAGGTCGACGCCCCGCCCGCCGCGCCAGACGCGGAAGCAGCTGCTGCTCGCCGCGCACCCACTCGACGCGGTTGAGCGCCCGCACCGGGACCTCCACCGCGTCGATGAGGTCGGACCACGGGCCGGGCGTGCCCGATCGTGTCGCGGTTGACGAAGGCGGTGAACCGGTGCTCGGGCGCGGCCGCCACCAGCTCGGGGATGAGCTCGCGGGCGACCGTCTCGGTCCCGCCGGTGGCGCGGGGCGTGAGGTAGACGAGGTTGAGGCCCACGTGCACGCCCGCGCAGGCTATCCGGCACTGCCGGATGCCCGATTGCCCGCGCGGGCAATGGCAACATCGCGCGCGGATGGAGATCTGCCGTCGTCTACCTCGCGTGGGCGGGGCGGGGCTGTCGGCGCTTGAGCGCTTCTGCGCGTCGATGCGCGCAGCACCCCGCCGGGGCTCCACCACACGACTGCTCATCGCGTGGAAGGGCTATCGGGATGTGAGGCGCTCGGCGCCAGGCCGACAGGGCTCGTGGACGGGATCGAGCACGAGCGACTTCGCTGGGCACGGGTCCGAGCTCGACCTGCCGTGTACCGGCAGGTCGCCGAGCGGGTGTCGAGCCGGCGGTCTGCTTTCTCAACACCGACAGCGAGATCCTCGCCGATGGCTGGCTGGAGGCGCTGGCCCGTCACCTCGCCGCGCCGGGGGTCGGCCTGGTGGGCGCCACGGGTTCGTACGAGAGCCAGCTCTCCGGCGGCCCGACTCCCGCTGCGGCTGCTGCGGGCCGGGCGCTACCCGCCGTTCCCCAACCCGCACATTGCGGACCAACGCGTTCATGTTGAGCGGCGGCGATCCTGGACCTGCGGTGGCCCGGGTCGCGCGCAAGCGCGCAGCCTGGGAGCTGGAGAGCGGCAATGCAGGGCCTCACGCGTCAGATCGAGGCGCGGGCCTCAGCGCGCTGGTCGTCGGCCGCGACGGCCGGGGCTACGCCGCGGATGCGCTGGCGCGACAGCCGCGACGTTCCGCGTCCGTCGAGCAGCACGAACCTCCTGGTGGCCGACAGCCGCACGCGCCACTACGACGAGGCTCAGGAGCCCGCTCGCGCCGGAGCTGGCTCGGCTGGCCTGGGGGAGTCAGCTCGGGCGTCGCCGGAGCCTGCGGCGACGGCCGCTGCCGGTCAGTCACGCACTGCCGTACGGCGCTGCGGCGCAGCCGCAACGACTCAAGGAATCCGAGCTCCTGGTCCAGCGCGGCCGCCGGCGGCAGCGTTCGCGCGGGTAGGCTCGCCGCCCCACGCCAGCCCGCCACCCGTCCCCGCAGAGCGGCCAGGTCATGGGAGAGCACGAGGTCGCCGGCGACAACGATCGCCTCGGTGACGAGCGCTCGGGCGGCGGCCCTCGTGTTCGCAGCACGCCGTAGCGGCGCAGGAGATAGCCCCGGCCGAAGCCAGACTTCCGGCGTTGATCGGCCGAGCGATGGCCAAACGTGGCCCACCGAGTGCACGCCGACCGCGTCGAGCGCGAGCGCCGTCGGACCAGCCCGCCTCGCGCAGGCGCAGCGCCAAGGTCCAGATCCTCGGAGTACGCCGGAATCGCCTCGTCGAGGCCGCCGACTTGCTCCCAGGCGGCGCGCCTAAAGGCGGCGGCGGCGCCGAGCGGGCCGGTGACCCCGGGTGCGTCGCATTCGCCTCCGCGCGCGGGACGGCCCTCGCAGGCGGGCGAAGCCAGCAAGCGTCGCGTCGGCCACGAGCCCCGGCGCTGTCGATCCGCTCCTCCCCGGGGCGCAACAACAGGCTGCTCGACCGAGCCGAGGGTGGGATCGGCCGCGAAAGGCGCGACCACGCGCTCGATGAAGTCGGGACGGAGCGTCGACGTCGTTATTCATCATCACCACGAGCTCGGCGTCGCCGGCGGCGACCGCGCGGTTGCAGGCGACCGCAAAGGGCATGTTGCGCTCGAGGCGGACCATCTGCGACATCGGGAAACTCTGCCGCCGACTCGGTCGGCGGTGCTCTCATCGCAACCGTTGTCGCAGAGCGTCATCCGGTGCGGGATCGTCTGCCGAGGCCAGATGCTCCAGGCAGCTTCGGGTCAGGTCCCAGCGGCGGTAGGCGACGACCGCCACGTCCACCGAGGGCGTCATCGAGCTGCTGCGCTCGCCACCACGCCACGGTTCGCTCCGCCGCTTCGTCCAGCGAGATCGATGGCGTCCAGCCCACCTCGTCGCGCAGCCGGCGTGACGTCTGCCGTCAGACGGGCCGGCTCGTTCGCGCTCGGGCGCGCCCCCAGTGCGCACCAGCTCGGGCCGTCCGGCCGCCGCGCGATCGCCTCGATCAGGTCGCGGACCCGCAGCGGCGCGCCGGAGGCCATGTTGACCGGGCCGGTCACGTCGGAAAGCAGCAGTGCCACGAAGGCCGCGGCTAGCTCTGGCGCGTAGAGGAAGTCGCGGACCTGTTCGCCGCGGGAGCACAGCGCCTCCTTGCCGGCAGACAAGCGCGCCGGCGACGGAACCGGCCAGCCGCGCCGGGTCCTCGTGGGGTCCGAATACGAAGAACACCCGTCCCCAGGCCATCGAGAGCCCGGCCTCGCCGGCGATACGCCGCCGCCACGGTATTGAGCGCGTGCTTGGCGGCGCCGTAGAGAGTCGCCGGCCGGGTCGGGGTACTCTTCCTGACGCAGTGCGTTCGTCGCTCCACTCGTATTCGGCGCAACTGCCGCCATGACCAGCCGCCGACCGCCCGCCTCGGCAAACGCGCGGATCAGCCGCAGGCTCGCCGCCAGCCAATCGAGGTTGTCGCGGCGAGCGCCAGAAGCGGCCCGGCTCGGCGTACCAGGCCAGGTGCAGGAGGTGGGTCGCCTCGAGCGCCGCCGGCTGGCCTCGCTGCCGGGCGCCAGCAGGTCAGCGACGTGCCAGTGGACCCCGGCTGGGCGCGTCGGCGGGGCCCCGCGAGAGCTGACCGCATGGACCTCCATCCCGGCGTCGAGCAGCGGCTCCAGGGTGCCCCGGCCGATGAAGCCGGTGGCGCCGGTGACCAGGACCCGGCTCACGGCGCGAAGTCCGGATAGCCGGCGTCGCGCTCGGACATGGTCCGGCCGCGCCGGGCGGGCTCGGCCACTCGACCCCAAATGCCGGGTCGTCCCAGCGCACACCGCGGCCGGCGCCGGGGACGTACGGGCGTCGACATCTGATAGAGCACCTCGCTGTCGTCGCACAGCGTCTGGAAGCCGTGGGCGCAGCCCTCCGGGATGAACAAGGCCTGGCGGTTCTCGTCGCTCAGCTCGACGGCGAACCACCCCAGGTAGCTCGGCGACTCGTCCGAAGGTCGACGGCGACATCGTAGATCGCACCGCGGGTGCAGCGTACGAGCTTGGCCTCGCCATACGGCGCGGCCTGATAGTGCAGTCCCCGCAGCGTGCCGGCCGGCGGGTTGAACGACGTGTTGCACTGTGAGACGCGAACGTCGAGGCCACGGGCCTGCGAACTCCTCGGCGCAGAACGTCCGCGCGAACAGTACCGCGTTCGTCGCTCGATCGAGCTCGGGCACCACGACCCAGGCGCCGTTGATCGACGTCTCCTGGAAGATCACCGCTGCAAGGCTAATGGAGGCCCTACGCAGGAGCGCCTTCGATCCCCAGGCGAATTGAGAAAGCAGGCGGCGAAGTTCGGCCCGGCTTTTTCGTAATCGTCGGTCTGGTCATCGGCAACCAAAAGGTTCGGCTGGTGCTCCTGCCAGAAGGTCAGGCTCTGGGCCCGATGCGGCGGAGTCATCAGACCCGTCCCGTCCAACGACCAGCGTACGCTTGCCTCGGTCGTCGACCCGGCGGGTGAAGCTTGCCGGCCCGCTCTCGAGCCGGTAGGCGTCGCGCTTTGCGCGGATCTTGGGAAAGCCCACCGCGAGCATGAGCTCCCTTGACGCGATGAACGCATTCGTCCGCAGGTGGGGGGCCGGAAATTGATCGAACCGTTCCGGTCTCGTATCAGGTCGATCGCCGCGGTAGTTTTGAACGCCAGTCGGCCGTTGTCGCGCTTGGCTCGGGGTGGCGTTGGCGGGCCAGTTCAGAAAGCCCAGCCGAGTGCGCTCGCGACCCTCGAACACCCCGTCTAGCCGCTTCGCAGGCCAAGCTGATACGGCGAAAGTCCTGGATGGCTGTCCCACGACCCGGTGGCGCCGGCGAGCTCGACGTCGGGTTCGTCGAGCGCGTGGAGAAATGGCCCAGCCAACGATCGGCGAGGGCGGTGAGTAGGAGTTCAGTGAAGCAGTATCGATCGGCATGAACCTTCGCGAGCCGACCCGGGCGTAGGCCGTCAGATCGAGGCCGTCGTCGTCCAGGGGAGGTACTCCGATCCGACCCCGCGGAACGGGCGCCGTCGCGACGCATCGACCCGTCCGCGGGCGTTCGAAGCCCTTGAGCGCGAGAAGCAACTGTGCTCCACACCGGGGTGTGCGCGCAACGTAGGAGTCCAGGAACCGCTCCAGCGGGGACGGCCAGTCTGGCGGCGGACGAGGTGGACGAGGAGGAGCTTCACGGGTTGAGGCTGTGAATGGCAGCCGCGATGCTCTTCTCGGTGCTCTTGCCCACCCACGACCGCCTCGAGTACCTGCGTTACGCGGTGGAGTCGGTGCGGCGTCAGGACGACGCGGACTGGGAGCTGGTGGTCTCCGACAACGACTCCACCGACGACATCGCGGGCTACGTCCACGGCCTCGGCGACGACCGGGTGCGGTACGTGCAGGACCGACAGTTCGTCCCGGTGACCGAGAACTGGAATAACGCGCTGCGCCACAGCCGAGGTGACTACGTGGTGATGCTGGGCGACGACGACGCGCTGCTCCCGGGCTACCTGTCCGGTCCATGCGGGCCCTCATCGAGCGCTTCAAGCGCCCCGACGCGATCTACACCGGGGCGCTTACCTGTACGCCTACCCGGGGGTGCTTCCAGACGCCCCGGACGGATGGCTCCAGCCGAACCTCCACGCGTCGTTCTTCGCCGGCGGCCGACGAGCCGTTCGTCTGCCGACTCCCAAGCCCGAGAGTTGGCGCGCGCCGCCACGGACTTCCGCGCGCTCTATGACTTCAACATGCAGTATGTGCTGGTCAGGCCGACAGGCGATCCAGCGGCTCAGCGGGGACAGTGAGTTCTTCCGCTCGCCGTTTCCCGGATTACTACGCCATGAACCTGCTGTTCGCGCGAGGCCGAGCGGATCGCCGTGGATCCTCGTCCGCGCGTGGTGATCGGGATCACCAAGTCGCTCCTATGGCTTCTTTCACTTCAACCGACGCGAGAGCGGACGCGCGGGCGCTGCTGCACACGCGATCGAGGTCGAACCCGAGATCCGTCGCGACCTCGCGCAGGTTGTGTTACCCGGGACCAACATCAACACGTCGTGGCTGCTCGCGATGGAGTCGCTGTACCGGCGGCTTGGATCGCGTCGCCGACATGCGCCCGAACTACGCCCGGTACCGGCGACTTCAGGCGCTCTACTGCGAGCAGGCCCCACCTCCATCGTACGATCGCGCAGCCCGAGCTCCGGCAGGCGGAGGCGGGGCTGGCCCGAGTCGAGCGGGCGCTGTTGCGGCTGTTCGGGCCGATCGCTGGCGCGCCAGTGCGGGTCGCACCACCTCGGTGCGACGGCGGCCGGTGGCGCGGTGTTCGGCCGCGCTCGTCGGGCAATACGGCGCGGTAAGCAGCGCCGAGCGCGACGTCGGGCGCTACCGCGACATCATCGAGGTGCTCGACCGCTTCGAGCGCCGCGCAATACCGATCGCCGGCGCTCGCGATGAGTCGGTCACATGCGGCGATCTGCGGCGCTCCGGCGACCGCGGCGTTCATTGCCACCGACCGCAACCGCCGCCTCTCCAGAGAACGCTTTACCTACTACCGCTGCACGGCGTGTCGGACGCTGCAGCTCGTGCCAGTCCCACGTGACCTGGGGCGCTACTACCCGCCGGATTACTACGCCGTTCCCGCATGGCCGCGACCCAGCTGCTCGCTGCGGCGGAGCCCGAGCGGTACAAGCTCGACATCCTGCGCCGCTTCGCCCCGGCGGCCGGCTCGTCGAGATCGGCCCGGCCGTGGGTGGCTTCGCCGTCGTGATGCAGGAGGCCGGGTATGAGACGAGCGCCATCGAGATGGATGCGGACTGCTGCCGGTTCCTGCGGCCAGATGGTCGGGATCGCCGGTGCAGGAGACGGACGATCCCGTCGCCGCGCTCGCCGCGCGGGGCACCGTTTGACGTGGTCGCGATGTGGCAGGTGATCGAGCACCTGCCACAACCCGCGCGAGGTTCTGGCTGCGGCGGCGTCGGCGCTGCGGCCCGGCGGATGGTCGCTCTCGCCGCCCCGAATCCTGACGCGGTTCAGTTCCGAGTCTTCGGCTCGCGATGGACGCATCTCGACGCTCCCCGGCACCTGTTCCTGATTCCGCCCGCAGAGCTCGCGCGAGTCGGGCACGAGCTGGGCTGCAAGGTTGCGTCGATGACGACCCGGATGCGGGCACGCTCGGCTGGAACGGGTTCGGCTGGCGGGAGTCGCTCGCCGGCTTCGCCCAGGGGCGCTATCCGGCGAGCTGTGCGCTGCGGCTGGCCGGCTCCGTGCTCGCGCGGGCGCTGCGCCACTCGATCGCCGCGACGGGCCGGGGATCGACCTACACGCGTTGTCCTGCGCCGCCCCGCCGCGTCAGGCGCGGGTGCCGGCGGCTCAGTCCAGCAGCCGCATCTCCGGGGCCCGCGCGGCGAACCGGCCGCCCCAGTCGCGCGATATAGGCGTGCTGGTCCATGATCTCCTCCCGCAGATTCCAGGGGAGGATCAGCACGACGTCGGGCTTCGTCTCGCGCAGCGCCGTGGGCGCGCGGATCGGGATGTGGCTGCCCGGGCAGGAAGTGTCCCTGCTTGTGCGGGTTCAGGTCGACGGTGTAGTCGACGAAGTCGGTGCCGACGCCGCAGAAGTTCAGCAGCGTGTTGCCCTTGGCCGGGGCGCCGTAGCCGGCGATCGACCGACCCTCCCGCTTGAGCTCGATCAGGAATGAGAGGATCGAGCGCTTCTCCTCCTGTACCCGCCGCGCGTAGCCTCGATAGGTCTCGACGTTCTCGTAGCCCGCCTGTCGCTCGCGCTCCGCAAGCTCTGTGGCTCGATCGCTTTGCGACTTGCTCGCATCGTCGACGTGAGCCCCATAGATCCTCAGTGAGCCCCCGTGCGTAGGCAGTTCCTCGACATCGAACAGCTTGAGCTCGTGCGCTGCGAAAACGCGCTCCACAGTCAGAAACGAGAAATAACTGAAGTGCTCGTGGTAGATCGTGTCGAACTGGTTCTGTTCGATAAGTCGCATGAGGTGGGGGAACTCCATGGTGATTACGCCCCCCGGCTTCAGGAGGATTTTCATCCCACCGACAAAGTCGTTGAGGTCGGGCACGTGGGCGAGCACGTTGTTGCCGATCAATAGATCGGCCGCTGAATCACTGACGATCGATCGGGCAGTCTCGCGGCCGAAGAACTCGACGAGCGTGGGAATACCGGCTTGGACTGCGACTTTCGCGACATTCGCCGCTGGCTCGATACCGAGCACAGGCACCCGATACTCACGGAAATACTGCAGCAAGTAGCCGTCATTCGATGCCAGTTCGACCACGTGGCTCGTTGTGCTGAGATCGAAGCGTTCCATCATCTGTTCTACGTACCGCTTGCTGTGTTCCAGCCAGCTCGTCGAGTACGAGGAGAAGTAGGCATAGTCAGAGAAGATGTGATCGGGGTTCTCGAATGCCTCCAGTTGCACGAGGAAGCACTGCGAGCAGACGAACGCCCGTAATGGGTAAAAGGGCTCCATCGCGTTGGTCTGAGCTTGCGTCAGATAGCTGTTGGCCAGCGGGGACATGCCCAGGTCGGCGAACACGAACTCGAGTGGGGCGCCGCAGAAGCGACAGCTGCTGGTCATCGGCCCGAAGGCTATCCGATGGTCAGCTGTGACTACCGCGGTCAAAGGCATGGCGCAACTCAGGCGGAACGCGGCCGAACGCGGCGATCACAGCTACGTAGATCGCCAGGCCACCGAGCGTGCGCAGGACCGGACTCAGGCCGCTTGCTAGCAGCGGAGTTGCGCCCGCCAGACCGGCCACGGCGATCACGGTAAGCGAGCCGAAATGGACCAGCCGCCCGCGGTCGCGCTGAAGCAACAGGAGCTGCCCGATCGCGAGGCAGCCCTCCGCGATGACCGCTGCTAGGGCGCCGCCGCGTGCCTGGTAGACAGGCACCAGCGCGAGCGTCAGAACGATGTTGGCCGCCAGCGCAATGCTGTTCGCGATCAGCAGGGCGGTGTGGCGCCGGAGTGAGAGCAAGACGAAGCCCGTCGCCACCGAGACGAACGTGGCCACCAGCGTGAGGCTCTGTATCTGGAGCACGGGCACAGCCGGGGCACCTGCCGGGCCGGCGAGCACGCGGATGACGAACGGCGCCGACAACATGACGGCCAGCGCCAATGCGACGCCCGACAAGAGAGACAGCTCAACGATTCGCTCGGTGGCGTGCGCAAAGCGCTCCCGGTCCTCTTTTGCCGAGCGGGAGAGGATCGGAAAGGCTGCGCCGATCGCGAGCGCCGGAACGCCGATCAGCACTTCGGTGACCCGGAACGATGTGGCGAAATACCCGATCTGCTGCGCCGTCGCTATGAGCGACATGACGATCAGCGTGATCCGGAAATAAAGCGCGTTGATCGCGATCGCGGCACCGTACGGCAACGTGTCCCGCAAAAGCGACCAGGAGTCCGCGCCCCGGAACCGCGGCACGAATGACAGCGTGTGTCGCACTAGCACGATCGTGAATCCCACGGTCACAAGCCCGGCGGCAATGGGCGCAGCGAAGAACGGGAGGAGTGTGGCTCCCGCGAGGACCAGCGCGACGATAATCGCGGTGCTGACGGCCTGTCGGGCCACGCTGATGACCGACGGCCAACCGAAGCGAAGCTGGCCTTGGAGTGGCACGGTCAACACGTCGTTGAGCGCCTGCATCATCATGCCGGTTCCCGCCAGCAGCGTGCCGAGCACGAGCGTGCCGCCGTAACCGACGAGTGCAGCAAAGCCAACACCGACAAGCACCCCGACTGCGCTCAGCTCCAGCCGAAGGCCGAGGAGGCTGCGCATCGTCTGCCTGCGATCCTCGCCGGTGCGCGTCGACCACTCCCGCAGCGCGATATTGGCCAGCCCGGCGTCGGTGAGACCGTTGACGATCGTTACCAGCGCGATGACGGTGGCGTAGCGGCCGAAGGCGGAGATCCCCAGATGGCGGATGAGGAGCGGTACCGAGATCAGCGACAGGCCGATGGACGTCGCGTAGCTGATGCCCAGCATCGCGCTCCCGCGCAGCGCCGCAGGCCCGGCCGCCGTGGAGCCGACCAGATCGCCGTGCAGACGCGATTCCCGCGCACCGTCCGTCGGCGGCGAAGGCCGTGTCATCGCGGCCATGCTAGGGCGTCAAGCAGAGCACTTGGCGGTGTTGGGTCCGCCATACTTGCGCGCCGTATGCGCAAAGCCACCCCAACACCCGTCGAAGTCCGCGGCGAGGGAAGCCATCGCTGGGCGAGCTGGGAGCGCTCCGTGCGGAGCGACCCATCTCGGCCTCCGGAGTCATGAAGGCGGTGATCCTGGCTGGCGGTCTTGGCTCGCGCCTGAGCGAGGAGACCACTAGCCGTCCCAAGCCGATGGTCGAAATCGGCGGCAAGCCGATCCTTTGGCACATCATGAAGATTTACGCCACGCACGGGATCAATGACTTCGTGATCTGCCTCGGCTACAAGGGCTACATGATCAAGGAGTACTTCGCGAACTACTACATGCACACCTGCGATACCACCTTCGACCTGGCCACCGGCAGCATGGAGGTGCACCGGTCGACCGCCGAGTCGTGGCGGGTAACGCTCGTGGACACAGGCGAGAGCACGATGACCGGTGGCCGGCTCAAGCGGGTTCTGGAGTACGTCCGGGAGGATGACCAGTTCTGTTTCACCTACGGCGACGGCGTGTCAGATCTCGACATCCGGGCGCTGGTCGCCTTCCACCAACAGAACGGTCGCATCGCCACGGTCACCGCCGTGAGGCCGCCCGGCCGCTTTGGTGCGATGAAGATCGATGGTCAGCTGGTTGACACCTTCGACGAGAAGCCACGTGGCGACGGCAGCTGGATGAACGGCGGGTTCTTTGTCCTCTCACCGGAGGTCGCGCGCTACCTCGGCGGCGACGATACGGTATGGGAGCAGGAGCCGCTCCAGATGCTGGCCCGTGATCGTGAGCTCGCCTCATTCCGCCATGACGGGTTCTGGCATCCGATGGACACTTTGCGCGACCGCCACGAGCTGCAGAGCCTGTGGGACGCCGGCGATGCTCCGTGGCGCTCCTGGTGATGGGACAGGACCTGATCGACGAGAAGTTCTGGTGCGCTCGCAGAGTGTTTGTTACAGGCCACACTGGGTTCAAAGGTGGCTGGGTGACGCTCTGGCTGCAGGCAATGGGGGCGCAGGTGTTCGGGCTTTCGGCTGGGGTTCCCACGAAGCCGTCGCTGTACGAGGTCGCGAGAGTCGCTGAAGGAATGGCGGGCGAGGTCGATGCGGACGTGCGCGATTTCCCGGCCACGGCCGAGGCTGTCCATGCTTTCGAGCCCGAGGTACTGATCCACATGGCTGCGCAGCCATTGGTGCGCCCGTCGTTTGCGGATCCGCGCGGTACGTTCGAGACGAATGTGATGGGCACGGTGAACGTGTTGGAAGCAGCCCGGGCAACGCCCAGCGTACGGGTGGTGGTGATCGTCACCTCGGATAAGTGCTACGAGAATCGCGGCTGGGAGTGGGGGTACCGCGAGGACGAGCCGATGGGGGGCCATGATCCCTACTCGAGCTCGAAGGGCGCCGCGGAGATCGTGACCGCCGCCTACCGCCGGTCATTCTTCTCAGGCCGCGACAGCGCCGCGATCGCCTCTGCACGCGCCGGAAACGTGATCGGAGGCGGCGACTGGGCGCCCGAACGACTTGTTCCAGACATCGTCCGGGCCGCACTGGAGGGCACCAACTTGCGTGTCCGCAATCCGGGCGCGGTGCGGCCATGGCAACACGTGATCAGCCCGCTGAGCGGCTATCTGTTGCTGGCACAGTCACTATGGGCATCGCCCGAGCTCGCCGGGGGCTGGAACTTCGGACCCGAGGAACAGGACGCGCGTCCCGTGTCGTGGATCGTGGAGCAGATCCGCGGACGCTGGGACGGGAAGCCGGACTGGGACCGCGATGAGGGAGCGCATCCCCACGAAGCGACATATCTCAAATTGGACTCGTCGAGAGCGAAGCTGCGGCTCGGGTGGCGATCGCTGGTCCCGCTCGAGGTGGCTCTCAGCAGCATCGTGGAATGGCACGAGGCGTTGGTGTGTGGCGAGGATATGCGTGCCGTGACTCTGAGACAAATGACGGAGCTCGCCGCGACGCCGGGAGACGCGAGCCGAGCCGGTGTGCCCATGCAGTCGTCAGAGTCGGGGTAGATCTCTGGCGCTCTGGAAGGCGTCGAGAGTCCCCTCGAGCCATGTCAAGAATTCCCTTTCTCGACGTCCCCACCATCTACGCTGAGCTCCAGGATGAGCTCGACGCCGCGGCCCGCGGCGTGATGGCTTCCGGTGCGTACATCCTCGGGCCCGAGGTGACCGCGTTCGAGCAGGAGTTCGCCGCTTACTGCGGGACAGCGCACGCGATCGGCGTCGCCAGTGGGCTCGACGCGCTGCGCCTGATCTTGCTCGGCTACGGGGTCGGTCCGGGAGACGAGGTGATCGTGCCATCGAACACGTTCATCGCCACCTGGCTCGGCGTCTCGCAGGCGGGCGCGACGCCGGTGCCCGTGGAGCCGGACCTCGACACCCACAACATCACCGCCGGCGCGATCGAGCCCGCGATCACCGAGCGGACCAAGGCGATCATGCCGGTGCACCTCTACGGACAGCCGGCCGACATCAACGCAATCGTCGCCCTCGGCCGCGAGCGAGGCATCCCGGTCGTAGAGGACGCCGCCCAGGCGCACGGCGCGTTGTACCGCGGCCGGCGAGCCGGCTCGCTGGCCGACGCGGCCGCGTTCTCCTTCTACCCGGGCAAGAACCTGGGAGCGCTCGGCGACGCGGGGGCGATCACGACCGACGACGAAGCGCTCGCCGAGCGGGTGCGGGTGCTTCGCAACTACGGCTCCAGGGCCAAGTACCACCACGACGTACAGGGACTCAACAGCCGCCTGGACTCGCTCCAGGCCGCGTTCCTGCGCGTCAAGCTGCGCCACCTGGACGAGTTCAACGAGCGGCGGCGCGCGGTCGCGGCGCGCTACCTCGAACGGCTGGAAGGCGAGATCGTCCTGCCCGTGGTTCCCGAATGGGCGCAGCCGGTGTGGCACCTGTTCGTGGTCCGCCACCCGGAGCGCGACGCGCTCCAGGCGCGCCTCGGAGAGCTGGGGATCGAGACGATCATCCATTACCCGATCGCGCCGCACCGCTCCGGCGCCTACTCCGAGTGCGCCGACCTGCAGCTGCCGGTCGCTGATCAGCTGGCGGCCGAGGTGCTGTCGCTCCCGATTGGGCCGCACCTCGCGCGTTCCGACGTCGACCGGGTGGCCGACGCCGTGCTCGCTGCCTCCGCGGCGCCGGTCTCATGACCCCGGTTCGCCTGGCGCTCACCGGTCCGCTTTATAACCGCTAACTTGCCGCCCGTGAGCCACGAGCGAACCGGTGGCCTGCGCCACGGAGTCAGCGGGATCTCCGAAGCGCTGCGCAGGTTCACAAACGAGATGCCCTACGAGCGCGGGCCGATTCTCGAGTTCGTGACCGAGGTGGCGCACGCGACCCGTCCCGGCGAATCGGTACTCGATCTGGGGGCCGGGAACGCACCCTACCGGGAGCTGTTCGAGCACACGGCGTATCGCACGAACGATTGGAGCCAGTCCGAGCATCTCGGGGCCGAGGAGGCCGACATCGTCGCGCCGGCTTACGCGCTGCCGGTTGCAGACGCCAGCTTCGACCTCGTGCTTTGCACGCAGGTCCTCGAGCACACCGCCGAGCCGGCCGCCGCGCTGCTGGAGTGTTTTCGCGTTCTGGGCCCCGGTGGAAGGCTCGCGCTCACCGTTCCGCTGATGTGGGAACTGCACGAGCTTCCTCACGATTACTTCCGCTACACCCAGCCCGGGCTCACGCATCTGATGACCGAGGCGGGCTTCGTGGCGCTGGATATTCGGCCTCGTAGCGACGGCTTCACCGCGATCGCGCAGCTGATGAGCAACCTGGCGTGGGTGATGGGCGAGGCCGACGACGGGCTCAATGAGCAGCGCGCGCTGGCGCGCGAAATGCTGCTGGACCTGGCGCCGGCGCTCGCCGAGCTCGCGCCGCTCGATGCTCGGTTCCTGATGCCGCTCGGTTACACGGCGCTGGCACGCAAGCCGTGACCACGGGCGACGCAATGAGCGGCGAGGCATTGGGCGCCAGCAATGGGCGCGGCCGAATCCCTGTCCTGTACCTGGCACCGTGGGTCGACTTCGGCGGATCAGACAAGGGGACAATCGACTGGTTTCGGTGGCTGGACCGCGACCGCTACGCGCCCTCGCTGATCACGACCCAGCCTTCGGACAACCGGCGGCTGAGCGAGGTGTATCCGTTCGCCGATGAGGTGTGGTCGCTGCCCGACCACTTCGCCGGCTCCGATTTCCCGCGTTTCATCTTCGACTTCATCCACACGCGGCGAGTCCAGATCCTGCACATCATGAACTCCCGCATCGGCTTCGAGCTCCTGCCTGACCTCGCCGCCCTCGAGGCGCCGCCGCGCGTCGTCGTGCAGCTGCACGTCGAGGAGCCGGATCGCAGCGGCTACGTCCGCTACGTCACGTGCAGGTACGGCAACCTGGTCGACGGCTTCTCGGTCACGAGCGAGCATCTCGCGCGCGCTGTCGAGCGCTATGAGGTCCCGCGCGGAAGGATCCACGTGATCCCGACCGGGGTGGATGCCGAAAGGCAGTGCAACCCGGGCCTCGTGCAACCAGTAGACGTCGCGTCGGAGCCGTCGACGTTCCGGATCCTGTTCGCCGGCCGGCTTGTGGACCAGAAGGATCCGATGCTGATGCTGGAGGTGATCAGGCGCGTGACGGCCCGGCACGATCACGTCCGGGTCGACATGATCGGCGACGGCCCGCTCGAGCCTCAGGTCCGCCGGAGGATCGACGAGCTCGGCCTCGGGCGCTTCATTGGACTGCATCCACCGACTGACGAGCTCATCAGGTGGCTGCGCGCCGGCGACCTTTTGCTGATGACGAGCGTGTTCGAGGGGGTCCCGTACGTGATCTACGAAGCGCTGTCGATGCAGCTTCCGGTCGTGGCCCCGGCGCTACCGGGCAACGTTGAGCTGATGCGCGACACCGGCGGGATCCTCGTCTCTCCCCTCGACGACCCCGACGTCTACTCCGAAGCGATCTGCTCGCTGATCGACGACCCGTCGCTGCGCGCGAGTCTGGCGCAGTCAGGACGTCAGCGGATGCTCGAGTCCTTCTCGCTACGCGAGATGACCGCCGACCACGAAGCGCTGTATTGGGACCTGCTCAAGCCGACGCGAGCTCGCCCCGAGGCGCCGTGGTCGGCGCCTGAGCGCCTCTCGTCGATCAGATTCGACGCTCGGCCTGCGTCCGGAACTCCGCTGGTCTCGATCGTCACTCCGTGCTTCAACCATGGCCGTTACCTCGACGGGTTTCTGGACGCGATCGAGGCTCAGCGATTATCCCGAGCTTGAAGTGATCATCGTCGACGACGGCTCAACCGATCCGCAGACGCTGGAGGTCATCGACCGGATCGAGCAGCAGGGACGCGCGACGGTGATCAGGCAGAAGCGCAACCGGGGACCGAGCGTCGCCCGCAACCGCGCGATCGCTGCTGCGGCCGGGCGCTACATCCTGCCTGTCGATGCCGACAATCTGCTGCTCGCAGGGGCCGTCCGGTCGCTGGTGGATCAGCTTCAGGCGGCCGGCGAGCAGGTCGGCTACGTGTACCCGAGCTTCCAGTACTTCGGGACGCGCGATTACGAATTCGAACCGCCGGCGTACAACCTCTTTCTACTCCTGCATCGGAACTTCATCGATACGTGCTCCCTTCTTGACCGCCAGGTCTTCGATGCCCGGGTCAAGTACGCCGAGGACATCGAGCTGGGGCACGAGGACTGGGACCTGGCGCTGGCGCTCGGCGCGCGCGGCGTCATCGGCCAGCCCAGCAAAGCGCCGGTGATGCTCTACCGCAAGCAGGGTTTCACTCGCTCGGACCTGGTCGAGTATCACCGGCGTCCTTTCTCGCAAGAGATCCAGTACCGGCATCCCGAGCTGTTCGGCGCGATCGACGTCAAGGCACGCTGGAATCCCGCGCTGTCAATCGTTGCGCTCGACCCGATCGACTTCGAATCCGAGCGCGGCTCGCATCTCCTACGCGGCCTGGCCGAGCAGAGTTGCCGCGACTTCGAGCTGATCGCCGAGTGCCCTCGAGTCCCCGGCGGCGCTCAGATCGCCGTGCGACGCTTGCCTCCGGGGCTCTGCTCCTGTGACACCGCGCGGGCCCAGGAGGGCCTGGACATCCGCCGGGGTCGCTATCTGATGCTGACGTCGGCGCCCTGGAAGCTGTTTGCCGATCCGACGGCGGTGGAGAAACTGCTGCGGGGATTCGCGTTCCAGGACGAGCTCGATGCCGTGGCGCTTGCCGACTTTGGCTCCGCCGGCCGGTATCCGTTCCGTCGCGTCGGTGAGGTGCCTGCGGCGACCGAGGCGCACACGATCGTGTGGCGCCAGGAACTGCAAGCGCAACTGCCCGGTGAGGCGACAATTCCGAACGGTCGTCCCGCGCCGGAGCTTGCCGACTTCATCTACGCCTTCGGCGCGAAGGTCCAGTGGCGGCACTTTCCCGGATCGCATGCCAAGCGCGCGCCGACCGAGCCTCGTTCCGGACTCGTCCTCAGGCGGCCCACCGCCGCAACGTCTGAGGCTGCGAGGGCAGAACGCGAGCTGCGCCTCACGCAGGCGCCGGCGCTGCCGGCGGCGCCGGCCGACTGCGTGCCGCGGTGGAACTCACTGCCAACATGGATGCCTCCAGAATCCATCTTTCTCGTTCGCCATCGTGCGGTCGGTGGCGAGCGGCGCGTAGTCACCAACGACCGTCTGTCTCCTCCAGGCTTCACGATCGAGCTCGATCTCGGGTCGATTCAGCATTTCTCTCCCCCCGGGACCGTTCGCTTGCTCTACCGCGACGGACAGTTCACGACTGCGCCTCGGGGAACTGACCGCGAGCCCGAAGACACCGTGCTCGGGTACCTGGAGCAGGCGCCGCTGCCCCTGTTAGTCGGCCTCGAGAGGGTGTCCTTGCCGGATGGGTCGCAGACGCTGGTGCTCGCCTCAGAGCGCGATCCGCTCCACGCGATGGCCGCGTCAGGCACCTTTCTCGGGTTCATCGAGCCGTTCCCGATCGAGCCCTTGCGCCCGCCTGCGGGCAGCGCGGTCATCGCTCCGTCTCTGATTCGCCGTGTGGATCGATCGGCCCGCCGTCACCGGTACCTCGTCGCGTCCGACGAAAAACTGAGCGATCCGACCGCGCCGTCGTCCGAGCTCGGTGTGCCGCTCGAGCGCGATGGGCCGGGCCGCATTGCCCTATGGATCGACGATCGCGGTTGGCTCGGCACAGGTGATGAGGCAATGGCCCCTCCGGCGCCGAGCCTGTCACGAGCCCTGAGGTGGGCGGGCGCGCCGGTGAGTTGGCACGATCTCGGCGACACGCGGGCTCGCGAGCGAGCGATTGCACGCCGTCTGTGGGACGTCGCCGCTCGTGGTGGCATCAACCTCTCGCGCCGCGGCTCCCGGTGGCCGCGGCGGTCGACAGCGGCCCCCCAACGGCGCGTCGTGGGCTACCTCGATCGTGAACCGGGGCCTGGGCGGATTGAGCTCTTTGCTGCCACACATCCGGTCGTCGAGGACCAGTTCGTGACCCCATATGCGATCGAGGCGACTGACATGGGCTATGAGCGCGTTCGAAGCCTCGGCTTCATACAGGCCCGGGCACCGTTAACCGGACAGCTCGGCGGTCGCGCTGTCGCGATCCCGTGGGTCTCGCGGTTTGGCCTCTCAGCGCGACGAGGCTGAGGAGCGACGTCTGGGCTTCGCTAGCTACTCCGCCGCTGTATCCAGAGCGAGCCGCCGCTCGGGACATACTTGTTAAGTCCCGGAAACGCGGCTTTGACGGTGTCTAGGTGGCGATGGAGCATGTACTGAGCGCCCCACAGAATCTCGAACTGTTCGTTGAAGCTCAGAAAAGCGCGCACGAGGTAGCTCTCATTCCAGCCCCACCCGGCCATCACCCACGGCTCTGGATATTCCCCCGGAATGAACACGTCGTGTATGTGCACCAAGACCCCTGGCGCGACGCGAGGGATGAGCTCGAAAAATATCCAGTTGACGTCACCCCCAGTCTTCACGGTGTGGGACGTGTCTATGAACAGGACATCCCCTGCGGTCAGCTCCGCGAACAGGTCGACGGGTGTCTCCTGAATCTTCTCGACTCGCAAGTCACTGACCCCAGGCACGCCGGCGAGGAGGAACTCCCGCGGATGCGGTTCGATACAGGTGAGACGCATGTTCATAGCCAGCCGCTCGCGGTTCGTACGAGCACCGATGAGGGTTGAGAAGCCACAGCCGATTTCAATCATTCGGCCAGTCGCGAAATGCTCCAAGATCCCCGCAAGCACCCACGCGTCAAGTGGCGGGTACTGATCGTTTGACGCGTAGTACTCCGTGGGATCGGCCGAAGGATGATCCGCGAAATCGAACTTGTCGAGTCGTCCGAAAACGCTGCACAACTCGAGCTGCCCCTGCTCGCACCAGTCGATTCCGACCGTCTCGCGCGGTGGTCCCGAAGGCCACAATCGCTCGCGCTGGGCATCCAGTTCACGGGTGTCATACATCGGCGAGTAGTAGTGCCCAATCGGAAACCTGTTGACGGGGCCATTTGAAGCGGGCGGATCATCAGCGCTCGGCCGCGTTGCCCGCGGTCCCGTGAGCTGCGGGTCCGGCTCGGAGCGCACGGCGCGCAAATAGCCGTTGATAACTTCGAAGCTCCCAGCCAGTGCGGAGAACCGGATCGGCAATGGCTCGCAATCCAGTCCACAGGCATCCATCATCCAGCGCAGCGCGAGCCGACCGGGAACCCACCACCAGCTCGGATCCCCGGCGTAGTCGTGCCGGACGAATCGGACGTGCTCGGACAGTTCGGCGCTCGCGAGCATCATCGAGCCGAGCAGCAGCTGGCCATTCGGCGCCAGCATTGACCGTAGGCGCTGGAGCATCGCGAGCGGATGTGGCTCGTGGTACAGAACGCCGTTGCAATGAATCAGGTCAAACTCGCCGTGTACGTTCGGGTCGAGCTCCTGCCAGCCGATTTCCTCGAACTGCACGCCGCTCCGGTAGATCGATTCGAGAAACCGCGCCTGCGCGATGAACTCGTAGGGCTCACATGCGACCACTTCTGCGGCACCGAGGACGCGGAACATGAATGGGTCATAACCCGCGTTGCAACCAACATCCAGGACTCGCTTGCCACCCAGCTCTGGCACGTGGGCTGAGAGTTCAGCCCAGCGGCCGTCGATGCGCCACAGGCCCTCGATAACGAGGTCTCCCCCAAGGTAGAACGGACCCTGTAGCCAGGGGGAGAGCGCATCGATCTCCGAGCGCAGCACCTCCAGGCGAGACTCGGGTATCTCTTCGGGGAGGTCGTCCGCGAAACGCTGTAAGAGGTCAGGGTCAAGCTGGCGGTCGGGCAGGTTCAGCGCCGGTCGCTGCGCCTCGGCGATCGAGCGAACGCGGCGCAGCGCCTCTGTGACTCGGGGATCGAGATCGGCCATCCGCGCCAAGGCTAACGGCCCTTGCACGCTAGGCTGCGCGGCAATGGCGGACTACGTAGACGCGTTGGCCAAGCTCGCCGTGGGAGTCGGCGCCAACGTCGAGCCCGGCCAGACCGTGGTCCTGTACGTCGTATCTCGGCCAGGAGCGAGTTGACGCGAGCGATCGCGGCCGCCGCCTACGACGCCGGTGCCCATCAGGTCGAGGTCCAACTACTCGGACCCGTACATCAAGCTCGCGCGGCTCGAGCACGCGCCCGACGAGGCGCTCGGCTTAGTCATCCCCTGGGTCCGCGAGCGTCCCCGTCAGCTGGCGGACATGCGCGGCGCGCTGATCAGCCTCAGCGGGCCCGCGGCGCCGGGCCTGCTCGACCAGGTGGATCCCGAGCGCATCGGGCGCGACACCGTCGCGCTCGTGGAGTGGATCGAGGTACTGTCCGAACGGGCCGTCAACTGGACGATCGTCCCCGGCCCGACCACCGCCTGGGCCAACGCTCGTGCATCCCGAGCTCGAAGGGCGCGGCGGCGCTCGACAAGCTCTGGGAGGAGATCGCCCACATCTGCCGGCTCGACAAGGACGGATCCGGTCGCGGCCTGGCGCGAGCGTTCGGACGAGCTCACACGCGTCGCCAAGCGGCTCACCGCCGCGCGGCTCGATGCGCTGCGGTTCGTCGGCCCCGGGACCGATCTGACCGTCGGGCTGCTGCCGGGCGTGGATTGGAACGGCGGCGACTTTCAGACCGCCTGGGGCCAGACCCACATCCCCAACCTCCCGACCGAGGAGGTGTTCACGAGCCCGGATCCGGAGCGGACCGAGGGGGTCGTCACCTCGACCAAGCCGCTGCTGGTCTCAGGGCGGGCGGTCAACGGCCTTCGGGTCCGCTTCGAAGGCGGCCGTGCGGTCCAGATCAACGCCGACGAGGGGGCCGGGTTGCTGCGCGAGCTCGTCAAGCGCGACGCCGATGCGGATCGCCTCGGCGAGGTCGCACTGGTCGACAGCAGCGGGCGCATCGGCGCGACCGGGACCGTGTTCCACGACACGCTTTTGGACGAGAACGCCGCGAGCCACATCGCAGTCGGGCTCCGGCTTCACGCACCTGACCGAGGACGAGCAGGCAGCCGAGCGCATCAACAAGAGCGCGGTGCACACGGACTTCATGATCGGCGGGCCCGGAGTCGTCGGTCACGGGCATGACCAGCGACGGCCCGAGGTCCCGGTTCTGATCGACGGGCACTGGGAGATCTGAGCGGCGAGCTCGTCAAGTGGCGTCGCGCACAGCGGTGGCGGTATCTTCCGGCGGCGCGATGCAGAAGCTGCAGATCAACCTCGAGGGGCCGACTGCTGCTCGCACCGGTGGTTCACGGTGACGAGCGCGGTTTCTTCCTCGAGTCCTACCGCGCAAGCGTGCTTCGATGAGCTGGGGATCGACGAGCCGCTCGTCCAGGACAACCACTCCCGCTCCCGGCGCGGGATCGTCCGGGGGATGCATTTCCAGCCCGGTCAGGCCAAGCTGGTCCGCTGCGTGCGGGGCGCGATCCTCGATGTGATCGTCGACATCCGGCGCGGCTCGCCGCAGTTCGGCGCGTGGGAGGCGTTCGCGGCTCGACGACGTGACTCACCACCAGCTCTACATCCTGACGGCTTCGCGCACGGCTTCTGCGTGCTGAGCGAGCTCGCCGACGTGACCTACAAGATCTCGTCTTATTACGACCCGCGACCGAGGCAGGGTTCGCGTTCGACGATCCCGAGGTCGCGATCGAATGGCCCCGGAGCTGGAGCTGATCGCCTCCGAGCGCGATCGGTCGCGCCCCGACGCTCGCCCAACTACAGTCGACACTGCCGTTCGAGTACCACGCCCATGCGTGACCGGCTCGCCGTAACCCCACTGCAGTACAGGCGCGTCGCCTACGCGACGCTGGCGTCACTGACAGTGATCGTGATGACCGGAGCGGCCGTGCGGCTGACCGGCTCGGGGCTGGGCTGCGCCAATTGGCCCAAGTGCTGCGGCAGCACCGCTGCCGCCGCTCAGCTCGCACGCGCTGATCGAGTTCGGCAACCGGGCGCGTGTCCGGCTCTGGTCGGCGTGATCACGGTCGTTGCCGCCGTCCTGGCCGTTCACGCGCCGGCCGTTCCGGCGCGACCTGGCGGTGCTCGCGGTGCTGCTTCCGCTCGGCGTCGCGGCGCAGGCGGTGCTCGGCGGGTTGACCGTTCTCCACCATCTGGCGCCAGGCTTCGTGATGGCGCACTTCAGCCTGTCGCTGCTGATCCTGGTGGCTGCTTTCGCGCTCGCGTGGCAGACAGCTACGAGCCCGGCGGGCGGCCGCGATCGACTGACCGCTTGACGCGTATGGTCGGTTCGGGGATCGGCTCCGCTGGGCGCGCTGACGATCTTCGCCGGCACGGTCGCCACCGCTTCCGGACCTCACTCCGGCGGGTTCACGGGTCAGGTGGTCCATCGCCTGCATTTCAAGGGCGCCGACACCCTACGTCTGGGCGGTCCATGAGCACGCGACGGTCGCCGCGATCTTCGGCGTCGCTGTGATTGGTGTCTGGTTCCTGCATCGCCGTCGCGGCGCCTCGGCTGAGGCGCTTGAGCCGTTGACCGTGCTCGGCGTCATGCTCGCCGCTCAGGGTCTCGTCGGCAGCGTCCAGTACGAGTTCAAGCTTCCGAGCCAGATGGTCTGGATTCATGTGGCGCTGGCCACCGTGACGTGGCTGGTGCTTCTATGGGCCGTGGCCGCGGCCGGTCGGCTGGTGCCGCGCCGCGTCCCGGCCGCCGCCACCGAACCCAGGGCGGCCGAGCGCGACCTGGAGGCGATCGCCCGAGTCTCCTAGCCGCGCCGTCCGGAACTTCCCGCACTGCGGCAGGATCCCCCCGCACTGCGGCAGAATCGGGCCACCCACCGTGCAGTGCGCGACCGCCGCTCGGGTACGATCGCATCGACCGATGTCGACCGAACGCCAAGTCTCCGCGCCGGCTCGCACCGCGGACGCCTCGCTCAGCATCCTCGTCGTCGACGACGAATCCGATCTGCGGGAGATGCTGACCCGCTCGTTCTCGCGCGAGGGCCACCGCGTGATGGCGGTGGCCGATGGACGCGCGGCGATCGATCGCGCCAGCACCGATCAATTCGACATCGTCCTGCTCGACGTCGCGCTCGGCGCTGGGCCCGACGGCTATGAGGTCTGTCGCACTCTGCGCGGCCGGCGCAACGTCGTGCCGATCATCATGCTGACCGCGCTGGACTCGGAGGCCGACGCCGTCCTCGGGCTCGAGGCCGGGGCCGACGACTACGTCACCAAGCCGTTCGGCCTGGCCGAGCTGCGAAGCCGGATCCGAGCCGTGCTGCGGCGGGCAGGCAACCGGGCGATGGGCGACGAGGTGCTGGTAGTCGGGCCGATCTCGCTTGACCGCGCGCAGCGAGAGGTGACGATGGACGGCGCCCCGGTCAAGCTCACGTTCTCCGAGTTCGAGCTGCTCGACGCGCTGATGGCCGATCCTGGGCGGCTGCTCAACCGCCAGGAGCTGCTGCGCGCGATCTGGGGCGACAGCGCCTACCGCGATCCGCGCGCGATTGACGTCCACATCCGTCACCTGCGGGAGAAGCTCGAGCCCGAGCCCGACAAACCGCGCTACATCCTGACCGTGCGTGGGGCCGGGTACCGTCTGCGAGGGCCTTAGATGTCCGTGCCGAGGCGAGCTGATGTTCCGCGGCCGGCGCGGCGCGCTCGGCCTTGGTGGCCGGATCGTCGGAGTCGTGCTCGTGACCGCGGTCGCGACGCTCGCGATCGCCGCGGTGACGCTGCTCGGCCCGCTCGAGCACAGCCTTCGGACCGCCGACAAGAACACGCTCGTCAACAACCTGCGCAAGAGCACGATCTCGAAGTCTCCCACCTGCCGCTCGACGACGTGCAGACATCGGCGGACGCCCGCCAGGCGCTCGCCAACGCCCAGCAGGAGCTCCAGACGCGGCTCGGAGCGACCGTGACCGTGTTCGGCGCGCCCGGACTGAGCGGCGCGCTCCTCCCGCCCCGCGACCAGGCTCGACGCCGACGACAGCTTCACGGACGTCGCGACCGCGTTTCGCACCAAGCGCCACAACTTCAGCTTCGGCACGATCGACGGCACCGAGTACGCCCGCGCCGCGGTCCCGTTCGACTCGCCGCCGTTCTCGAGCACCGACAGCGACAAGGGGCACGTTCCGATCCTCTATGTGCTCTCGGTCCGCAAGCCGATCGTCGAGATCCCCAGCGCGGTCAGGGCCGTCCGGACCGCGTTTTTGACCGCCGCGCTCGCAGGACTGCTGCTGACGCTGATCCTCGGTATTCCGCTGTCGGCGACGCTCGTTCGCCGGTTGCGCCGACTGCGCGAGGCCGCACTCGAGCTAGCCGATGCGGGGCCGGCGGTCCACATCCCGGTCGACACGTCTCGGGACGAGGTCGGCGACCTGGCGCGGACGCTGTCGACGATGCAGGGGCGCCTCCAAGAGCAGGAGGAGGCCCGGAGGTCGTTCGTCGCGACCGCGTCGCATGAGCTGCGTACCCCGCTGACCTCGCTCGACGGGATGCTCGAGCTGCTCGACGACGATCTGCGCGATGAATCGCCCGATCTCGAGGATGCGCGCGCACTGCTGGATCGTGCCCGCGCGCAGTCGCGCCGGCTCGGCCGGCTGGCGGCCGACCTGCTCGACCTCTCGCGTCTGGATGCAAAAGTCGATCTCCGCTCCGAGCCCGTGGAGCTCGGCGAGCTCAGTCGCGCGGTGATGGCGGAGTTCGAGCTCGGGACCGCCGACCGCGGGATCGCGATCCAGCTCAGCGAGCAGGACGCCTCGGTGTGGGCCGTGGGTGACCCCGGAAGCATCGCCCGGATCCTGAGGATCCTGCTCGACAACGCGGTCCGTGTCAGCTCGTCGGGTTCGACGCTGACGATCGAGGTGCGCAACGGCGACCGCGCCGAGGTCAGGGTCTGCGACGAGGGCCCGGGGGTGCCGCCAGGCGAGCGCGATCAGATCTTCCGGCGCTTCCATCGCGGCCGCGAGACGCACGGGCAGGCCGGCTTCGGCCTCGGCCTCGCGATCGGACGAGAGCTCGCCGAGCGGATGGGAGGCGAGCTCTTGCTGGCGACGACTGACGGTCCCGGCGCGACGTTCACGCTCCAGCTGCCGGCCGCACCATCCCCGGTCAGACCGCTGTCGCGCGCCTCCAGCTGACAGCATCAAGGGCGATGGACAAAGCCCTGATGAAGGCGACGCTCGAGGTCGACGACCACCACTGGTGGTATCGCGGCCGCAGGCGGATCATCCGAGCCGAGCTCGACCGGCTGGCACTGCCGGTCGGCGCCCGCGTGCTCGACGCCGGCTGCGGCTCTGGCCGGACGCTCGAGGAGCTCGTCGACTACGGCGCGCCGGCGGGGATCGAGCTTGACCCGGATGCGGCCGAGCTGGCTCGCTCACGCGGAGTCGCGGAGGTTCTGGTCGGCCGTCTCGAGGAGCTCCCGTGGTCCGCGGACACCTTTGACCTGATCACCTGCCTGGACGTGCTCGAGCACACGCCCGACGATCGCCTCACGCTCGCCGAGCTGCGCCGCGTCTGCAAGCCCGGCGGCTTCTTGCTGATCACGGTGCCCGCCTATCAGGCGTTGTGGTCATTGCACGACGAGGCCAACCACCACTATCGCCGCTACTCCAGGCGCTCGCTTTCAAGCGCGGCTTCCCAAGCGGGCTGGTCCGTCGTCCGGAGCAGTTCGTTTAACAGCGTGCTGCTGGCGCCGGCCGCCGTCGTGCGGCTCGCGCAGCGCCGCTTCGGCACCCATAACGGCTACACCAACGATCTCGAGTTGGGGCCGGGATGGCTCAATCAGGCGCTCGAGCAGCCGCTCAGGCTGGAGGCCAGCTGGCTCGCTCGCGGGCGTTCCTTGCCTGCCGGCCTTTCGCTGCTGGCGCTGCTGCGAAAGCCCTACGCGTGAGCGCCGGCCTTCGCCTGCGCTGATGCTCTGGCTCGCCGCGATCATCAACGTCTCGAGCAAGCTCGGCTACCTGCTGCCGGCGCTGATCGGCTTGGAGTCGATGGGGGTGCCGTCGCCGGGCGAGACGGCGCTGGTCCTCGCGGCTGTGCTCGCCAGCCAGGGCAAGCTTCAGATCTGGCTCGTGATCCTGATCGCTGTCATCTCGGCGATCATCGGCGACAACCTCGGTTACGGGCTCGGGCGGTGGCTCGGCCGTGACGTGCTCGAGGCCAGGGGGCCGTTTCAGAAGCGGCGGATCACGGTGATCGCCGCCGGCGATCGCTTCTTCGCTCGCCACGGTCCGAAGGCGGTGTTCTTCGCGCGCTGGATCGCGCTGATCCGGTTCGCGGCCGCCTGGCTGGCAGGGATCAACAAGATGCGCTTCCGCGAGTTCTTCGTCTGGAACGCGCTCGGCGGCATCAGCTGGGGGGTGACGTACGGGCTCGTCGGGTACTTCGCCGGGACCACCGCCGCCAACCTGATTACGCGGTTCGGGATCTACGCCGCGATCGCAATCGTGGTCCTGACGATCGGCGGTTACGCGTTCGTCAAGATGCGCGAGCGCCGCCGCGAGATCGGCTAGCTCGGCGCGCGGTCGCGGTCGAGATCGAGCGCGCAGGAGTTGATGCAGTAGCGCTTGCCGGTCGGCCGCGGGCCATCGTCGAACACGTGTCCGAGGTGCCCGCCGCAGCGCTTGCAGGCGACCTCCGTCCGGCGCATGAACAGGCTGCGATCCTCGCGCAGCTCGACGTTTGCGGCGACCGCCGGCTCGTAGAAGCTCGGCCAGCCGGTCCCTGATTCGAATTTCGTGTCGGAGCTGAACAGCTCGGCTCCGCAGCCGGCGCACCGGTAGGTCCCGTCGTCCTTGGCATCGACGTAGGCGCCGGTGAACGGGCGTTCGGTGGAGTGTCGCCGCAGGACCTCATACTGCTCGGGCGTCAGCCGCTGGCGCCACTGCTCGTCAGTCAGCTCCATCTCGTGATCGGTCTCCATGCGCATCACGTTAGCGCGCCGATGATGCGGGTCTGGCGACGTAGCTGCCCTGTGCGCGTGGGTCGGGGTCGACCAGCTCGAGCACGAGGCTCGACCATCCGAAGTCAACCGCTCCCATCCCGTCGCCGGTGTAGGGGTCGTAATACTCGCGCAGACCTTCGAAGATGACTGTCGCTCCGAGTCTCTGCGCGAGCTCGCCGGCGCGCGCCTGGTAGCCGAGCCGCGCGAGCCCGAGCCACACCAGCCAGGCGGTGTTGATCCAGGTCGGCCCGCGCCAGTAGCGCCGCGGCCCGACCAGCCCCGTGTCGCGCAGCGAGAAGCTCGGCTCGGAGGCCGCCACCGAAGGCGGCGGCACCGGAAGCCAGAACCGGAACGGGTCCAGCAGGTGCTCCTCGACCAGTCGGCGACCGATCGACTCGGGAAGGTCGGGCAGCGCCAGTGGCGTCAGCGCTGCGATCGTCTCGGGCAGCGGCTCGGACGGCTCGGGCTCGGCGCGCGAGATGAACAGCCCTCGCCGCTCGTCGAAGGTCTGATCGATCAGCTGCTCGGTCAGTGACGGCATCCCCATGGCCAGCCGCGAGAGGATGTAGAGAACGTTGGTCGTCACCTCGAGGCAGACCGGCCCTCCGTCGGCGCGGATCCGGTGCAGGTCGTAACCCAGGTGCCGGTTGCGGCGCACGAGCAGCACGAACCCCGGCAGACCGTGCGCGCGGTGGCCCCAGATCGGATCAAACTGATTGGAAGCGTCAAGGCCGGACTCGTCGGGCTGCACGATCCACAGCAGCCCGTCATCGCCGAGCGTGCGGTTCGCCGCCAACCAGTCGAGTTGGCCCTTGATTCCGGCAACTCGAGCAGGGTCTCCGACCGCGATCCGCCACGCCCACGCGAGCGCCGGCGGCTGGATGCTCGAGGTCATCTGCGCGTCGTCGGCGGTCACGTTGTAGGTGTAGCGGCGGCTGCCCGTCAGCGGCTGGTTCCAGAAGATCGTGTGGCCGATGAAGCCGTCGTCGAGCTGCGCGGCGAGCAGCGACTCGAGCTCGCGCCGCGATCGCTCGCGATCGAAGTGCCGCCACGAGATCGCGGTGAAGCAGGAGTCCCAGTACCACTGCCACGGATAGTGGCTCGGGCTCGGGCAGGTGTAGGCGAACGGCACGCCGTCGCTGTCGCGGACGCCCTGACGCCAGTTCTGGCGCAAAACGCGCTCGCAGAGCTCTCGAGCCGGTTGTGGGTCTGGTGCCATGCGGCAGCAGATGCTGACATGCGGTTTGTCGAACTCCCGTTACGTGCGTTTGCCAGACGGGCGCCGCCGGGGTGCTAGAACGCTGGTCATGGGTGATGGCGGCGATACGGGGCTGATGGGCTGGGTCCAGGGGCGCGAGCGCCAGTGCGCGCTGCTCGGCGCGGTCACGATCGCCTTCTCGAGCATCCTCGTTCGGCTCAGCCATGCCTCGCCGTCAACGGCCGCGATCTTCCGCTGCGCCTACGCGTTGCCGGTGCTCCTGCTGCTGGCGGTGATCGAGGACCGCCGGCTTGGGGCGCGGACCTGGCACGACCGCCGCTTCGGCCTGGTTGCCGGAATCTTCTTCGCCGCCGACCTGCTGCTGTGGCACAACTCGATCCGCTACGTCGGCGCCGGTCTCGCGACTGTGCTCGCCAACATCCAGGTGGTGCTGGTGCCGCTGGTTGCCTGGGCGGTCCTTTCCGAGCGCCCCGGTAAGCGCGTGCTTGCTGCGCTGCCGGTCGCGCTGCTCGGCGTGCTACTGATCTCGGGCGTGCTGGAGCACGGCGCCTACGGCCGTGACCCGACCCGCGGGACGCTGTTCGGGCTCGGCGCCGGCGTCGCGTATGTGGGTTTCCTGCTGCTGCTGCGCCACGGCGGCTCTGACCTCCGCCGCCCCGCCGGGCCGCTGCTCGACGCGACCGCGGTCGCGTGCGTGCTCTGCGTCGCGGTGGGACTGGTGATCGGCGACGCACATCTGGTGCCCAGCTGGCCATCCGCAGGCTGGCTGATCGTGCTCGCGCTCACTTCGCAGGTCGTCGGCTGGCTGCTGATCGGGACCTCGCTTCCACGGCTGCCGGCCGCGCTGACCTCGGTGCTGCTGACAGTGCAGCCGATCGGCGCGGTGTTTCTCGCAGCGTTGATCTTCAGCGAATCGCCGAGCCCATTGCAGCTGTCCGGTGTGGTGCTGGTGCTCGGCGCGCTGCTGGTCGCCGCCCGCGCGCAGCGAGGGGAGCCCGCGGCGCTGCCGAACGCTGTCAGCGGGAGCGTCCCCGCTGCTCGGCGATCCAGCCGTCGATCAGCCATCCGGCAATCGAGAACCGCCCCCGCGGCGTCGTCTCCCGGTCAGCCTCCGCCGCAGTGAACCAGCGCGCTTGCACGATCTCGCTGCGTTGGACCTCGATCTCGCCGCTCGCGTAGCGCGCCCGGAAACCGACCATCAACTGGCCGGGGAATGGCCACGGCTGCGACCCGAAGTAGGAGATCTGGTGCACGTCGATCCCGGTCTCCTCCTTTACCTCGCGCTCGACGGCTTCCTCGAGGCTCTCCCCGACCTCGACGAAGCCCGCGATCGTCGAGTAGTAGGGCGACCGCCGCCGCCGCCCCCAGGCCAGCAGCGCCTCCTGATCCTCGTCCCCTCGAGTCACGAGCACGATGATCGCGGGGGCCAGGCGCGGATAGACGGATAGGCCACAGTTGGGACAGCGGCGCTGGCGCTCGGCCGGCTGAGGTTCTGTCTCTGTGCCGCAGCGGCCGCAGAAGCGGTGGTTTCGGTCCCAGCCGACCACCTGGACGGCACGGCTGGCCAGCCCCCACTGCAGATCTGACACCAGGCCGTGGAGCTCGCGTAGCCCGATCGCTGTCAGCGAGGACGGCGGCTGCGCGCCGTCGACGTCAATCGCGATGCAGGGCCGCTCGTCGAGCGAGCCGAGCATGTGGCGGCGCCCGGCGATTGGGGTGGTCGGCAGCTCGACGCCCGTTTCGGTCTCGGCGACGAGGATCTGCCCGTCCCGGACGGGGAGGTAGAGCGGCGTCTCGGTGAACGCCGTCTCGGGCTGCATATGGGTCACGAAGCCGTCAGTCACGGCGTCGTCTGACGATAGCCGCGCCTAGAGCGTCCGGGCCAACTCGCGCGTCAGCGCGCCGGGCTTCAGCCGGACGCTCAGGATCGCCGAACTGAGCTTCGGCACGATCACCGTGTAGCCGCGTTTGGTCGCCACGATCGCATCGTCTGCCGGCGTTCCGTGCCAGCGCCCGTTGTGTCCGATCCACTGCTCGTCGAGGGTCACCCCCGACTGCGAGCGGACCGAGGGCGCCAGCAGCCGCTGCACGGTCGCGGACCCGCGTGCGGGCAGTGACAGCCGCACCCTGACGGTCCGCCGGCCCTCGTTTACCAGCAGGACGTTGAGCCGGCCCCCGGTCCTGACCGCCCAGGCGTGCAGCCAGAACGAGCTGCGCGCTTGCAGGTTCGTCGCGACGAGCTTCGGATCCGAGCCCAGCGTGCGGACGAACGTCAGCAGCCCGTAGAGCAGCGGACGGGCCACCAGTCCGGCCGAGGTGAGTTTGAACGGGGCGTTGATCGTGTCGGCGCGAATGTGGACGTTGATGCCGTCGACCCCCGCGCGCAGCAGCTCGAACAGCGCCTGGGGAGCCCACAACGCGGTCGCGAACGTGTTGCTGACGCCGGCTTTCCCGCCGCAGTTGACCGAGTTGAGCTCGGTCAACCTGAACGGCAGGCCCGCGCGGTGGGCGTCGGTGATCACCCCGGCGAGACTCTGTGCCATGCCCGCGCCTGCCATCGGGCTCAGCAGGCGCGCGATCGTCGGGTAGTGCGGGGAGCCGGGGCGGACGCAGCCCGGGAAGACGTATCGATGCGCGCTGACGGTGCCGAGCTGCGGCGCTCGGCTCGCGAGCAGGACGGCGATCCAGTGCGCGTGCGGGTGCGGATCGGCGAGCGCCGGTCCGAGCAGCGGCACCCGCGGGGCGACGCCGTTCAGTGCGCGAGCGTAGGCCCGGAAGTCGCGGGCGTACTCGTAGGGGGTGACCGCTGCCGGCAATGACTCGCGACCGATCAGCCAGCCGTCGGTCTGTGCCGCCCAGGCCGAATGGCGGTAGATGTCAGTTTCGTTTCCGATCTCGAAACCGATGATGCTGCGACGCGGCAGTCTCGCTTCGGCCGCCGCCGCAAACGCGGCCGCGTCCGCCGGCGTGCCCGTGATCAGGTTCAGGTCGAGGATCACCCGCAGCCGGTTGTGGCGGATCAGCCTCGAAAGCACTGAGAGCCACCGCCGCCTGACAGCGAAGGCCCACGGCGGCAGTGCCCGCCCGTTGGGGTCCCAGATCGCGGAGTCGGCCGAATCGCCCCCGACACGGAGGATCAGCGGCCCGCTGCCCTGCACATGAAGGAGCGAGATCGCGCGCTCGAACAGATGCAGATGGGTGGCGTATATCGGCAGCGCCCGGTACTCGGTCGACAGGCCCAGGAACGAGCGCGGTACGGGTCGGACGGCCTCGTTGGCCGCGATCGAGACGGTCGCGTCGGGCAGCGGCGGCTGGTCGGAGTCGGCGAGATTGACATGCGTGACGCCGGCCACGGCGGCAAAGGCCACGAGGGTCACGAAAGCGACCGCGACCGGCCGGCGCCCGCCAAGGGCTCGCAGGTGGGCGGCCGCGCGCATGCGACCGGCACGGATGTTCCCCGCGTTCACGTCATATCAGCAAACCATGGGCGCGGTGGCCCCTCAAGGCTGCTGGGACGTGGCTAACAGGACCTTGAAGGAACGCGAACGCGCCCTTCTTGTGCTGTGCGGCCGGTTTGCGCCGGCTCTGGCTGTGCACGCTCGCTACGAGCTGACCGGTTGCTCTGCCGGGACGGTATGCGGAGCGCTCGGGCGCGCCAGCGCGGCGCCGACCTCGAAGTCGCGGCTGCGGATCAAGACCAGCGTCAGGGCCGAGGCAACGAACGCGAGGATCGCGCCGATCAGGAACACCTCGTTGAGGCCGGTGACGAAACTCGCTCGCACCGCATGGATCGCGACTGGGCGGGCGCTTGCGGGCAGCTGCGCGAGCCCGGCTCCCGGACCGTTGCCCTGCGACACTCCCGTCGCGATCGCGTGCGATGCCCGCGCGCCCACCGACGGTGCGCGGCTCAGCAGCGACTCGATCTGCGTGCGGACCGTGTGCGAGAAGATCGCGCCCAGCCCGGCGATCCCAGTCGCGATCCCAACCTGACGGAAGGTCGCGTTGATCCCCGACGCCATCCCGGCTCGCTGAGGCGGCACAACGCCGATCGCCGTCGACGCGAGCGGCGGGTTGATCAGCCCGGTGCCGGCACCGGCGACCAGGAAGCCGGGGATCAGGTCGTCCAGCCCGACGATGCCGTCAGGCCGCGCATCAGCAGCAGCGAGATCCCGATCAGCAGCACCCGGGGGAGATCAGCAGCCGGATCGGGACCCTCGTCGTGAGCCGTCCCGCGACCGCCGAGACGACCAGGATCGCCGCGGACAGCACCAGGAACCGCAGGCCGGTCTGAAGCGCCGAGAAGCCGAGCACGTCCTGGATGTAGAGCGAGATGTAGAGAAACAGCGCGAACAGGCTCGCCGAAAGCGCGAACGCGGCGATCGCGCCGCCGCTGAAGGTCGGCTTGCGGAACAGCTTGAGGTCGAACATCGCGCGGTCGCCCAGCACCGCTTCGGTGATCAGGAACGCGATCAGCAGCAGTACGGAACCCACCAGGCACGCGACGATCACGGCCGAGCCCCAGCCGAGGCTGTTGGCTTTGATCAGCGCGTAGACGAGCGCGCCGAGCGCGCCGCTGAACGTCACCGCCCCGACCCAGTCCAGCCGCAGCGAGCCGCCCTGGCGCGACTCATCGACGCGCAGCGCGCAGAGCACCATCGCGACGACGCCGATCGGCACGTTGACGAGGAAGATCCATCGCCACGAGATGCCGGTTGTCAGCGCGCCGCCCACCACCGGCCCGATCGCCACTGCGAGCCCGGTCACCGCTCCCCAGGCGCCGAACGCGGTACCGCGCTCACGTCCCTGGAAGGCGCTCCCGAGCAGCGCCAGCGAGGTCGAGAACATCGCCGCGCCCCCGACCCCCTGAGCGCCACGGGCGAGATTGAGCCATAGCGGGCTCTGGGCCAGCCCTGACAGCAGCGAGCTGAGGCTGAAGATGACCAGGCCGATCATGAATAGGCGCCGGCGGCCGTACAGGTCGGCCAGCGAGCCGGTTGTCAGCAGCAGCGCCGCGAGCATCAACGCGTAGGCGTCGACGACCCATTGCAAGTCACTGAAGCTCGCGTTCAGCGAGCGCTGGATCGAAGGCAGGGCGACGTTGACGATCGTCACGTCGAGCAGCAGCATGAACGTGCCGACGCAGACAGCGATCAGGGTCCACCACTTGCGATCCATCAGAGCTGACTCCCTTCGTTTCAGCTTTCGATGTGCCTCGACTTGAGGCTACTGAGGTCCGTTTCTCTGCACTGGGAGCCCGGCCTCACGCCATGCCTGAAAGCCACCGTCGAGGTCCGTCGCGCGCGCGAAACCGAGATCGCGCAGGCTCGTGGCTGCGAAGCTTGACGCATAGCCGGCGTCGCAGACCACGATCACCTCGTCGTCGAGTCCGGGCGCCTGCGCGTGGCGGTGCGAGCTGCTGGGGTCAAGTCGCCACTCGAGTACGTTGCGGCCGATCACCAGGGCTCCGGGGATCGTCCCGTCAGCCGAGATCTGCGACTCGCTGCGGATGTCGATCAGCGTCGCCCCGGCGGCAAGCGCGCTCGCGGCCTGCTGCGGACTGGGGCGGACCAGGCGCGCTCTCGCGGCGGCCAGGAGTTCGTCGACGGTCGTACGCTGCATCGCTCGATCGTATGCGGTCTCCTTGCGCGTGGCGCCGCGAGCGTCGAGGATCTTGGCGCCAGTGTCACGGCGCCAGCCGCTCGATCCCCCAGCCGCCAGCCCCGTCCGGCGTGTAGAGCAGACGGTCGTGGAGGCGGTCCTCGCGGTGCTGCCAGAACTCGTAACTGGTCGGTGTCAGCCGCAAGCCGCCCCACGTCTCGGGCAGCGGCAGGTCTCCATCGGCGTGCTGCTCGGCGAGCCTGGCGACGCGCTGCTCGAGTTCGTCTCGGCTCTCGATCACCTGGCTCTGCGGTGACGCCAGCGCGCTCAGCTGGCTCCCGCGGGCGCGGCTGCGGATGTAGGAGGCCGACTCCTGCTCGCTGACGGGCTGCACGGGACCCTCGATCCGGACCTGTCGCCCGAGCGGGTCCCAGTGGAAGAGCAGCGCGGCGCGCGGGTTCGCTCCTAGCTCGCTGCCCTTGCGGCTGTCGTAGTTGGTGTAGAAGACGAAGCCGCGTTCGTCGCGGCCCTTGAGCAGCACCATCCGTACCGAAGGTGCACCGTCACTCGAGGCGGTGGCGATCGCCATCGCTTGGGGTTCGCGGACTCCGGCTGCCACGGCGTCGGCGAACCAAGCGTCGAACTGCCGCAGAGGGTCACGATCGACATCCTGTTCGCGCAGCGCGCGTGTGAAGTCGGGCACGCGGCAATTATCAACAGCCCCCGCCGCCTCAGCCGCCACGTGCCCAGACCTTGCAGAGCTGCGGCCGACTGCCGGCGTCCGCCGTGGCCAGCGCGACCGTCCTCGTCGCAGGCCAGCTCCAGACGACGAACGCGTGGCCACCGGACTGGCGGAAGGCGACCTCGCCCGACTGCTTGCGGCCGAAGACGGTGCGGCTCCACCGCCCGCCGGGGAGCCGGCTCGTGCAGCCGCCCCAGCTTCCGGCTCCCGCGTGCCCGTTCGAGGCCAGCGTCCTGAAGTAGGCGCTCGCCTGCAGCCCGGTCTGGAGCCGGGTGTACGTGACCGCCTGGCCGAACGAGGTGCAGTGAAGCTGCGCCGCCGTGTGCCGCTGCGGATGCCAATTCGGCCTGCATGACTTGACATTGCCGCCCTCCCGGTACGAGCCACGGGCGTAGACGAACGCCGAGAGCTCACTGGCGGCGTGCCGCTGAGCCCGCGTCGGCTGGATTCGCTGCTTGGTCACGGCCGCGTCACTATGCGGGTCGATCAGCCTGATCAGAAGGATGGCCGTCACGACGATCGCGGCCCCGAACACGGCCATCGCAACGAACGCGGGTCCCCGGTCGCCGTATCGCCACATCGCGCGTCAGCCCCTCAGCCGTGCGGCCCCTGGATGACCGCTCGCGACGGCGCGGCGATGGACTCGAAAATGGCCAGTGAGACTCATGTCCGTCGTCGTTTCGTCCGTCCGCCGTGGGCCTCGACGGCTCGGCCGCGGTGTCGTCAGAGTACCAGCGAGGGGCGGCGGAAAGTGAGCACCAGCCCTCGTCAGCAGGCCCGATCTCAGATGACTGGCGTTCAGTCGCTGGGTGAACGCAGTCCCGGATTATTGATCGTTCGGATGACGCTCTACATCACTAGCCGCAGCCGGTGTTGAAGCCGCAGCTGGAGCACGTGTAGCAGCTGCCCGTCCGCTGCATCATGCCGCCGCACTGCTGGCACGCAGGGCCGAGGTCGAGTCCGCGCCGGATGGCAGGCACGACCGGAGGATCGTCCCTTAGGGCCGCGGTCGCCGGACGTGTCTCGGCCGTCTGGCTCTGGCCGTTGGGCGCGCCGGAGGTTCCCGGCGCCGCAGGGGTCGCCGTGTCGCCCAAGTGGGAGCTGGCCGCGTCCTCGGCTGCCTTGCGCGCCCGGACCTCCTTGGTCAGGATCCCGAGCTCCTCCTGCAGGTCGACATCCAGGAACCGCGACGCGAGCCAGCGCATGATGTAGTCGGGCATCGACTTCGAGAACGGGATCTCCGGGTTGGTGGTCATGCCCTCGGGCTCGAAGCGCATGTAGCTGAACTTGCGCACCAGGGTCTCCAGCGGCACCCCGTACTGGAGCGCGATCGAGATCGCGGTCGCGAACGAGTTCATCATCCCGCGTAGCGTCGAGCCTTCCTTGCCGATGTCAGTCAGGAAGATCTCACCGATCGTCCCGTCCTCGTACATGCCGGCCGTGATGTAGCCCTCGTGGCCGCCGATCGAGAACTTGTGCGTGATCGACTGGCGCTCGCGCGGCATCCGCCGGCGCTTGGGCGGCGCCATCGCGAGCGCGTCGGCGACGGCCTTGTCGATCTCAGCCTGCGCATCGACCGGCGCCGGCGTGCTCTTCTGCGCGTCGGTCCGCAGCGCCTGGGCGGTCTTCGAGCCGTCACGGTAGATCGCGAGTGCCTTGATGCCGAGACGCCACGCCTGCTTGTAGGCGTCGGCGATGTCCTCGACCGTCACCGTCTCGGGCATGTTGACCGTCTTCGAGATCGCGCCGCTGATAAACGGCTGCACCGCGCCCATCATCTCGATGTGGCCCATGTGCGAGATCGCCCGCTCGCCGACGGCGACGTCGAACACCGGCAGGTCGCTCTCGGCCAGCCCGGGCGCGCCGATGATCGTCCCGTGCTCGTTCGTGTAGGCGACGATCTGCTCGATCTGCTCGTCTGAGTAGCCGAGCGTCTGCAGCGCCAGCGGGACCGTCCGGTTGACGATCGTCATCTGTCCGCCACCCACCAGCTCCTTGAACTTGACCAGCGAGAAGTCGGGCTCGACCCCGGTCGTGTCGCAGTCCATCAGGAAGCTGATCGTGCCCGTCGGTGCGAGCACGGTTGCCTGAGCGTTTCGATAGCCGTGGCGCTCGCCGGTCTCGACCGCCGCGTCCCAGGTGGTGCGGGCCGCGGCGAGCAGCGCCGTATCGACGCACGACTCCTCGGCGATCGCGTAGGACGCGTCGCGGTGCATGCGCATCACCGTGTTGTGCGCGTCACGGTTCTCGGGGTAGTGCTCGTAGGGACCCATCGCTGCCGCGATCCGCGCCGAGCCCAGGTAGCCGCGGCCGGTCATGAGGGCCGTGATCGCGGCGGCTGTCCCCCGACCTTCATCTGAGTCGTACGGGACGCCGTCGGCCATCAGGTACGCCCCGAGGTTCGCGTAGCCGAGACCGAGCTGGCGGAAGGCCCGCGCGTTGACGCCGATCTCCTCGGTCGGGTAGCTCGAGGGCGAGACGACGATCTCCTGCGCGAGGAACACGATGTCGACGGCGTGCTCGAAGGCCTCGACATCGAACGTGCCGTCGGCGCGGCGGAACTTCATCAGGTTCAGAGACGCGAGGTTGCAGGCCGAGTCGTCGACGTGCATGTACTCAGAGCACGGGTTCGAGGCGTTGATCCGCCCCGACACAGGGCACGTGTGCCACTGGTTGATGGTCGTGTCGTACTGGACGCCAGGATCCGCGCAGCGCCAGGCTGCCTCGGCGATCTCCTTCATCAGCTGCCGGGCCGGGATCGGCTCGCCGATCGGCTCACCGGTGACACGGGCCGTCAGGTGCCAGTCCTCATCGTTCTCGGCCGCGCGCATGAACTCGTCCGTGACGCGGACCGAGTTGTTGGCGTTCTGGTACTGGATCGAGAAGAACCCCTCGCCGTCGATCGACATGTCAAAGCCGGCGTCGCGGAGCGCGGCGGCCTTGTCCTCCTCCTTGGCCTTGCACCAGATGAAGTCGCGAATGTCGGGGTGGTCGACGTCGAGGACGATCATCTTCGCCGCGCGGCGGGTCTTGCCGCCCGACTTGATCGTCCCGGCCCAGGCGTCGGCGCCGCGCATGAAGCTGACCGGACCAGAGGCGGTGCCGCCCTTTGACAGCGGCTCCTGCGAGCCGCGGATGCGAGACAGATTGATCCCCGAGCCCGAGCCGCCCCGGAAGATCTTGCCCTCCTTGGTGTTCCAGTCGAGGATCGAGTCCATCTCGTCCTCGACCGAGAGGATGAAGCAGGCGCTGCACTGCGGGCTCTCCTCGAAACCGACGTTGAACCAGACCGGCGAGTTGAACGCGGCGAGCTGGTGCAGAAGGATGTGGGTCAGCTCGGCCTCGAAGGCGGCGGCGTCGTCGTCGGTGGCGAAGTAGCCGCGCTCGCGGCCCCAGCCGGAGATCGTCCCCGCGACGCGCCCGATCATCTGCTTGACCGAGCGCTCGCGCGATTCGGAGCCGAGCTGGCCGCGGAAGTACTTCTGGGCGACGATGTTGGTCGCGTTCTGAGACCAGGACTTCGGGAACTCGACGTCGCGCTGTTCGAACGAGACCTTGTCGCCGTGCCCGATCCTCGCGTCGCGCGTCTCCCACTCGATCGCGTCGAACGGATGCCGCTCGGGCGTCGTGAAATAACGGCGGATCGAGAGACCCTCGCGTGCCCCTTCGCTCGGGCTGATTTGGGTTTGCGGTGCTTGCGACATTTCGGTCCTGCTCCTCTCGTTTTTCCGCTCGTTCGGTGCCCCATCTCGACTACTGGCCGGCCGAGGGGTGAACACCAAAGGATTGCGCACAGGCCGGACGGAAAAACGTCGCGACGAAGCTCGCAAGGCGGTGGTCCGAGACCATCCATTTTACTGCGCTCGACCCCGCACCCAGGCCGTCAGGAGCGCCGCACAAGCGCCATTTTGCGGGCTCAAATGCAACGCCTGAAACTCGTCTATATCTGGGGCCTCGATGACCCCGTCTGCGCCCCTATGAGAGTAGGTCGGCGACCGCCTCGAGCGCTGCTGCGAAGACCGCATCGGGCGGCTGGGCGGCATCGATCGTCCGAATCCGCTCCGGGTGGGCCTCGGCGAGCTGAAGGTAGGCGGCGGCAATCCTCGCAAAGAACTCGTCCCCCTCGAGCTCGAGCCGGTCCGGGGTGGTGGATCGTCCGCTGGAGCGGTCGCGCCCGATCGCTGGATCGACGACCAGCAACAACGTCAGGTCGGGACCAAGACCGCCGGTGGCGAACTCGTTGACCTCGCGAATGCGATCGATCCCGAGCCCGCGCCCGGCGCCCTGGTAGGCGAGTGAGGAGTCGACGAACCGGTCGAGCAGCACGACCGCTCCTCGCGCCAGGAGCGGTTCGAGCGCCTCGTCGACGAGCTGCGCGCGTGCGGCCGCGTAGAGCAGCGCCTCCGCCCGCGCCCCGATCTGCAGGCCCGGGTCCTGGACCAGCTCGCGGATCAGCTCGGCGACGCGGACGCCTCCCGGCTCGCGTAGGAGCTCGGCGTCGATGCCGCGAGCCCGGAGGGCTTCGCAGAGCGAGCGCGCGAGCGTCGTCTTGCCCGCCCCGTCGAGCCCCTCGATCGTGATCAGCTTTCCGCGTGTCATCAGATCGGCCCGACGTTACCGCGGGCTACGATCGCAACCGATGCTCGCAGAGCTCGAACGCCACCCTCACGCGCGGGCCGTGCTCGCTCCCGCCCTGACCGAAGGACGGCCCTCGCACGCGTACCTGTTCCATGGTCCCGGCGGGGCGGGCAAGCGCGAAGCCGCCCGGGCGCTGGCCGCCGAGCTGCTGGTCGAGGGCGCGCCGGATCCGGACGGGGCACGCGACCGCGTGCGTTCGGGCGCTCACCCCGATCTGACCTGGGTGACCCCGAGCGGCGCTCACGAGATCCTGGTCAGTGACATCAGCGGGCAGGTGATCGCGGCCGCCAGCAGGACGCCGTTCGAGTCCAGTCGCCGGGTGTTCGTGATCGAGCGCGTGGATGAGCTCGGCGACGAGGCCGCCAACAGGATGCTCAAGACGCTCGAGGAACCGGCGGCGTTCGTACATCTGATCCTTCTCACTGACAGGCTCGGCGAGGTCCTACCGACGATCCGCTCCCGCTGCCAGCTGGTCCGCTTCGAGCCGGTCAGCGAGGAGCACGTCGCGGCCGGCGTGCAGGAGCTGGGCGTCGCTCCCGACACGGCGCTCGCCTGCGTCCGGCTGGCGCTCCAGGACGCGGCCCGGGCCAAGGAGCTGGCGAGCGAGGAGGGGCGGGCGCTGCGTGCCGCCGCGGACCGCTTTGCGCGCGCCGCGATCGCGGGGGAGATGGACAGCGAGCAGCCGTGGCTGGGGCTGCTCAGCGCCGTCCGTGTTCGCGGCGCAGCGGCGGCCGCCGGGCTCGAGGCCGAGGCCGAGGCTGAGGCTGAGCTGACCGCCCGCAAGGACCGAAAGCGCGTCGAAGGCGAGTGGACCGAGCGGGTGAAGCGGATCCGGCGCCGGGTCCAGACCGGCGCACTCGACCTCGCCTTACAGCTCGTCGCGCTGTGGTTCACTGACCTCGCGGTGCTGGCCTGGGGTGCGCCGGAGCTGGTTCGAAACTGTGATCGCGGGGATCAGCTGCGCGCGGACGGACAGATCGGTGGCGGCGGCGATCCGGTTCGGCTGCGCGCCGCGATCGAGCTGGTGGAGGACACCAGGATGCGGTTCGACCTCAACGTTTCGGAGGAGTTGGCGTGCGAAGCGCTCGCCTACCGGATCGAGCAGACGCTGGCGCCGTGACCCCTCGCGCGCGCGTGTTCCTGCGGTCGCCGTCCCGGTCTGACCGCGATGAGTTCATCGCCCTGATGCGTGCCAGCCGCGCCTTCCACAGCCCGTGGGCGACAGCACCCACCGACGACGAGCGCTTCGCCGCCTACCTCGCCGATGCGAGGCGCGCGGACTTCGAAGCGATGCTCCTGTGCCGCAGCGAGGACGGCGCGATCCTCGGCTTCTTCAACCTCTCGCAGATCGTCCGCCGCGGCTTCCAGAGCGCGTACCTCGGGTACGCGGTCGGCAAGCCCTACGCCGGCCAGGGCTACATGCGCGACGGCCTCGAGCTCGTGCTGCGCCACGCGTTCATGTCCCTGCGGCTGCACCGGGTGGAGGCCAACATCCAGCCGACCAATGCCTCGTCGATCGGGCTTGCACGCGGCGCCGGATTCAGACGCGAGGGCTTCTCGCCGCGTTACCTGAAGATCGGCGGCCGCTGGCGCGACCACGAACGGTGGGCGATCCTCGCCGAGGAGTGGCGCGCGCGCAACGGGTCGGATCTGGCCGGCGCGGGCTGAGCCGGGCTTCGGCCCGGAGCTAGACTGGCGGCCGCGAGTCGCCGACGTAGCTCAGCTGGTAGAGCACTTCACTCGTAATGAAGGGGTCCCCGGTTCGAGTCCGGGCGTCGGCTCTGGCTGCTCCCCGTTGGCGTGGGGCGTATTGGTCTACACTCGCCGCGGGGGGCGCTGCACAACAGCGGGTGATTCTGGGTGTCCGAGTCGGTTGAGCTGGCGACGATTCTGCTGACCGATCTGGTCGGTTCGACGCGCTTGGCGACGGCGGTGGGGCCGGTGCGGGCGGATCAGTTGCGCGATGAGCATTTCGCGGTGTTGCGGGAGGCGATCGCGAGCGCTGGCGGGCGGGAGGTCAAGAACACCGGCGATGGGTTGATGGTGGCGTTCGGGTCGGCGTCGGCGGCGGTGCGGTGTGCGGTGTCGATGCAGCAGCTGTTCGAGCGGCGCTACCGGAAGGCTGAGCAGCAGCTGCATGTTCGGATCGGCATGGGGGCGGGGGAGTCGACGGTGCAGGATGGGGATTACTTTGGGATGCCGTCGATTGAGGCGGCGCGGTTGTGTGACCAGGCGCCGTCAGACGGGATCTTGGTGTCGTCGCTGGTGAAGGCGCTGGCAGGCCGGGTGGACGGGGTCACGTTGGAGTCGGTGGGTGAGCTTGAGCTCAAGGGGTTCAAGGAGCCGATGGAGGCGTTTGCGGTGTCTTGGGCGCCGCTGGGCGATCAGGGCGAATCGACCGGCGCCTGGCCGTTGCCGGCAGTGCTGCGATCGGTGCCGAGGTTGTCGTATGTGGGTCGTGAGGTCGAGCGGGGGCTGCTCGAGGGTGCGCGGGACCGGACACGCGGGGGCGCGCGGCAGGTCGTGCTGCTCTCAGGCGAGCCCGGGATCGGGAAGAGCCGGCTGGCGGCGTTTGAGGCGCTGGGGGTTCACGGCGATGGGTTCGCTGTGTGTTGGGGGGCGTGCAGCGAGGATGTGGCGGCGCCATATGAGCCGTGGATCGAGGTGTGCTCCCAGCTTGTCGAGCACGCGCCGGCAGAGCTGCTCGAGCAATACGTGGAGCGTCATGGTGGGGAGCTCTCCCGGCTCGCTCGCAACCTCCAGGCGCGGGTCCCGGGGGCGCTGTCTCCGCAGACGTCCGATCCGGAGACCGAGCGCTATCTGCTGTTCTCGGCGGTGGCCGGGTTGCTCGAGGAGGTGTCGGCGTCGGTTTCGCTGTTTGTCGCGCTGGATGACTTCCAGTGGGCGGACGGGCAATCGGTGGCGCTGCTCAAGCATGTGGCGCGGACTGTGGAGCGCTCGAAGCTGTTGCTGGCGGTCACATATCGAGATTCCGATTTGGGCAAGGACCATCCGCTCACGGGTGCGCTTGCCGATCTGCGCCAGCTCGAAGGGGTGGAGCGGATCGCGCTCCAGGGTCTCGGCGCGGACGAGGTCGCCCAGATGCTCGCCGCGGCGGCCGGACACGAGCTCGACGAGCACGGGCTCGCGCTGGCCGCAGAGATCGCGGCCGAGACGGGCGGCAATCCGTTCTTTGTCGGGGAGGTGCTCCGAAGCCTGGTCGAGTCTGGGAGCCTGCTGTATGACGAGGGCACCGGGCGTTGGAGCATCGACCGCTCGAGCGCGCTCGGTCTTCCGGAGAGCGTCCGGGATGTAATCGGCCGCCGCGTCGAGCGGCTTGGCGACGAGACGCGGGAGGTGTTGACGCTGGCGGCAGTCATCGGCCGGTCGTTCGAGCTCGAGCTGCTCGGCATGCTGGTGGAGGTGGGCGAGAACAAGCTGCTGGACCACTTGGAGTCGGCCGTGGCGGCGTCGTTGTTGGACGAGTCCACCGAGCAGGTGGGGCGGTTCCGGTTCGTGCACCAGCTCGATTAACCAGACGCTGTATGCGACGCTCGGCGCGACCCGCCGCGCGCGGATGCATCACCGCGTCGCGCAGGCGCTTGAACAGCTGTACGGCGCTGACCCCGGCGAGCACGTGGGCGAGCTAGCGCTGCACTGGCGGCTCGCCACCGTGGCGGTCGATCGCCGCAAGGCGGGTGAGTATGCCTGCCTGGCGGGCCAGCGCGCGCTCGACAGCCTCGCGCCCACGGAGGCGGCCAAGCTGTTCGCCGACGCGGTCGAGCTGCTCGGGACTGCCGAGGATGCTGAGCGCTGCCGGGCATTGACCGGGCTGGGCGAAGCGCAGCGCCTGATCGGTGACGCGGCCTACCGGGGAACGCTGCTAGAGGCCTCTCGGATCGCGTCCGCGCTGGGCGACGGCAACCTGGCCGCGGCCGCCGCACTGGCCAACACGCGCGGCTGGATGAGCAACACCATGCACGTGGACGATGACCGGATACGTGCGATCGAGCGGGCGCTCGAGCTAGTCGACCCGGCTGATTCCGTCAGGCGTGCCCGGCTGCTGGCGCTCGAGGCCCAGGAGCTGGTCTATGACCGCGACCATGCCCGGCGCCACGCGTTGGCGTCAGAAGCCATCTCGCTGACGCGACAGGCCGGAGACCCGAGGACCACTGCGCAGGTTCTGATCCACGCCTATTACGGCCTCTGGAGCCCGGACACGTTCGAGCTAAGGATGAGCCTGCCGGAAGACATACTGGCCAGCGCGTCGGCGGCAGGTGATCCCGCGCTCGAGTACCGCGCCCAGGTGATCAGGTTCCTGGCCGCCGTCGAGGCCGGGAATTTCGAGGGGGCGCGCGGGGCGGCCGCCCAGCTTGGCGCGCTGGCAGCCGAGCTGGCGCAGCCGACGATCGCCTGGGAGGCGAAGTTCATAGGCGCCGGGCTGACACTAACCGAAGGTGATTTGACGGTTGGCGAACGCATGGCTAACGAGGCGTTCGAGATCGGCCGTGTGGCCGACCAGCCCGACGCTCTGATGATGTGGGGGATTCAGACTGCATTTGCCCGGCGATACGGGGGGGACGTGAGCGAGAAGCTGATCGAGCTGACACGCCGAACCGTGGCGGCATATCCGGGGACCGGAGTATTCCGGGCGGCGCTGGCGCAGTTTGAGACGGAATTCGGAAGTCAGGACGCGGCGGCGACGATTCTCGACGAGGCGGTCGAGAGCCGGCTGGAGGATCTGGAATGGACGGCGTCCCGTCTGACCGCACTCGCCTTCTTCGCTGACACTTCTGCTCGGCTTGCCAGGACCGATGCCGCACAGCTCATCTACGAGCTGCTCGAGCCGTGGCGCGAGCAGTTCGTCTGGGATGGGTCGTGTGGCTTCGGCCACGTACGCCTGTGGCTGGGGCTCTTGGCGGCGACACTCGGCCGGGATGCAGAGGCCGATGAGCACCTCGCGTTCTCGATCCGGTTCTCCGAGGAGAACCGCCTGCCACTGTGGGCCGCGCGATCGCATCTCGCCCAGGCCCAGGCGCTCACCGCCCGCGGCGAGCGCGAGCCGGCCCTGCAACACGCCGCCCGGGCATTGGAGCTCGCCGGAGAACACGACTACCGCAATATCGAGGCGACGGCAGCCGCACTCGTGGAAGCCGGGTCCGCGGTCCGGCCCTGAGCGGCGATCAAAACGACAGCCCGGCCGGCGCTCCGTCGAGCGCCGCTCGGGTGGCGGCTCGTCCGGCCTCGCGGGCGGCGTCGAGCTGGTGGAACTCGAGCAACCCGATTCCGGCTGTGCGCGGTTTGATCACCAGGTCGGCGTGGCGGCGGGCGGCCTCGGAAGTGTTCTCGCTGCCCAGCAGCAGGACGCGCGTCACCGTCTCGCTCAGGCTTGGCCGCCGCACGCTTTGTTGGCCATCGACGCTCACACCGCGCTGGCGGCCGTCGGTGTCAGAACGCTCAAAACTCGCCTTCACGTCCACGGCGATCACGGGCCCCTCCCCCATGTCGGCCAGCGCGCGCACCGGGAGGTTGTCCACCAGCGATCCGTCGATGAAGATGTCGCGCCCCTGGACCTGCGGTGGAGCGATGACGGGTAGGCAGATGCTGAAGCCGACCGCCTCCCACAGCGGGCCATGCCGCGCCAGGACCAGCCGGCCACTGCGCAGCTCAGTGCAGCCGCTGATGAAGCTGCGCGGCAGCTCTTCGATCAGCCGCTCCCCGAACGTGCGGTGGAGCATCGCGCGGAAGCGCTCACCCCTGATCAGTGAGTGACGGGGGACGGTGTAGTCGGCAAGCGGCCGGCGCTGCACCCACTCCTCAAAGCAGACTGCGTCCATCTGGTCCGCGTCGAGGCCCATCGCGAACAAAGCGCCGATCACAGCGCCCATGCTGACGCCGGCGACCCGGTCGATCATGATGCCGGCGCTCACCAGCTCCTCGAGCACGCCGATGTGTGCGAAGGCGCGTGCGCCACCGCCCGAAAGCACGATTCCGATTGAGCGCCCACACAGGCGCCGCGCGGTGCGTGCGAGATCCTCGTCCAGCGTGCGATCGCGGAGCACGTGCGCCTCGATCGGGCTGAGTCCGGCAGCCCATTCCCGCAGGGTGCCCGGTGCGGCGTTGTAGGCGACCAGGTCGCAGCCGCGGAGCTCCGCCCGGTCAGCGAGTCCCGGGGGAGCCGGGCTACCTCCGGTCACCACCAGGATTCGGTCCGCCTGTTGCAGGCAGAACCGCCTCCAATCCTCGTTGCCCGGCCCGTCGCCCGAGTCGAGCAGGATGAGATCGTGAGCCGCCTCCGCGCGATCCAACAGCGGGGCGTACACGGTTGCCGGCTCGCCAACGCCGGCAGACCGGACCACCTCGTTCCCCGTCAGGATGGCCACCGCGACGTGCTCCTGCAGGGCGAGTGCGAGCCGTGCGCATAGTCGCGCCAGTGGGACCTCCTCATCGAACGCGACCAGCGCGACGGTCGCAGGCCGGGGCCTGATGCTCGGCGCGGCCGCGCGCGTTTCACGTAGCTGGCGCGCGAGTGAGCGATTGAGCGCCCGCGACAGCGCCGGGGAGCTCTCGAGCAGCGCTTCGAAGTCGTCCCGATCGATCGCGATCACGTCTGTCGCGCGGGCAGCTCGGACTGACGCCGAGCGCTGCGAATCCGTGAGCAGCGCGAGTTCGCCCAGGGCGTCGCCTCGGCCAAGCTCGCGGATCACCGTCTGGGAGACCTCGTCGACCACCTCCAGGCGCCCCGCGCGCACGACGTACATGCAGTCGGGCGGCTCGCCCTCGTGAAACAGCCACTCTCCGGCCGCGACATGGCCCGCACGTGCCCCGGCAGCCACCTGCTCGCGGTGCTCCGGCTCCAGGCCGGCGAAGATCGGCACGTGGGCAAGGAAGTCCGCGACCGACTCGGCGCGCCTGGCGACTGGCTCGGCGGGTTCGAGCACCACCGCCCGCCGAGCCCGGGGCGGCGGTGTCCGGACCGGCTCATCGCCGTTATCGTGCCCCAGTGCAGCTCTGACGGCGTCCGCCAGCGCGGGCGCCTTCTCAGGATCGACGCGCCCGACAAGCAGGCACCCGAAGCCTGCCACGAACATGCAGATGGCGCCGAATGTCCAGGCATGGTCGAAGGCCTGCAGCGCGGTCGCCGGCGTAGGCGTCCCGATGACGGCTATCACCAGCGCCACCCCAAACGCGGCGCCAACCTGCCTGGCCACCGAATTGATCCCGGTGGCCGTGGCAAAGCTCTGGCCTGGAGCTGAGGCGACCGCGGCCCCACTGAGGTTGGGGAAGAGCGTGCCGGCGCCGAGCCCGAGTAGCACCATCCCGGGGAGCCACTCACCCACGAAGTCCGGTGTGATACCGACCCTTGCCACGAACCACATCACCGCTCCGCCCCAGATCAGGCCGCCGGCCACGAGCACCGGACGGTGGCCGAAGCGCAGAGCGAGCCGGCTGGTCGGACCGGCCACGGCAACGGCCACCACCGGTCCGATCGTGAGTGCAAGCCCGGCCTGCAGGACGCTGTAGCGCCACACGCCGGTCAGGAACAGAACGTTGGTCAGCGTGTAGCCGTAGAAGCCCGCTGCCCCAACGAGCGTCATCCCATTCGCCGCGCTGAACGTCCGGATCCTGAGCAAGGAAAGGTCGATGACTGGCGACGGATGCCAGGTGCAGCGCCAGACGAAGGCGCCCCCCGCGGCCACTGCGACGACCAGCGCGATCACGATCCGCGGGCTGATCCAGCCCCACGCCTGCCCCTTGACGACGGCGAGTACGAGCGAGGCGATCGCAACTGCGAACAGCAACGCCCCTACCAGATCGGGCATCCGCCGGCGACCCGGCGTCCGGCTCTCGACCAATCGCCGGCGGGCGAGCAGCACGGCGGCGACGCCGATCGGGATGTTGACCAGGAACACCAGCCTCCAGTCATCCGCTGCCACCAGCAGTCCGCCCAGCGAAGGACCCAGCCCCGCTGCGGCCGCCCCGACGGCCGATAGCAACGCGACGCCGTGGGATCGGCGGTCCGGCGGGAACGCGTTGAGCACGAGCGCCAGCGATGCCGGGACGAGAAATGCGGCGCCGAGGGCCTGTATCACCCGGAAGACGATCAGCGCGTTGGCCGATGGCGCGAGCGCGCACAGCAGCGAAGCGACTGTGAACAACTCGAGGCCAAAGATGAAGATCCTGCGGCGGCCGAGAAGGTCCGCGATCCGTCCTGCGGCGAGGAGAAAGGCCGCGAACACGATGTTGTAGGCGTTCAGGACCCACGAAAGCGACGAGATCGAGGTGCCCTTGAACGAGTGCGCGATGTTCGGGAAAGCGATGTTCACGATCGTCGCGTCGACGAACGCCACCGCCGCGCCCAGCGAGGCGATGGCGAGAACGGTTCGCGGGGCGACCCGGCTGCGCGTCATCAACCGCGCAGCCGACCGATCAGCGCTGGATCCGCCGCGAGCGCCTCGCGCGCCGCCTCGCGGCCCAGGTCAACCACCCGCGGCAGCGCCCTCCAGTCCATCAGCGCGATCCCGTCGACCTGCGGAGTTATCACTAGGTCGGCGTGGAGCCGCGCCTCGGCTACGGTGTCGAGGCTCCCGACGGTCACGGTGCGCACGATCGTCTCGCCGAGCCGCGGGATCTCCGCCTCGCTTCCCGTCAGCGTCCGGCGAACCGACGGCCCGAGCCTCGCCAGCCCCGGCCGTTGCGTACGCCTGAACGTCCCCATGCGGCCAGTGACGTCGACCGCGATCACGGGCCCCTCGCCGGTCCGCGCCATCGTGGCCACCGGCAGGTTGTCGAGCACGCCGCCGTCGACCAGCAATCGCCCGTCGCTGACCACCGGCGGGAAGACGCCTGGTATGGCCAGGCTCGGATAGATCGCATCGGCCAATGGTCCGGCGGTGTGAACAACCGCCTCGCGCGCCACCAGGTCACTGCTGAGGCAGAAGAATCGAACGGGCAGCTCCTCGATGCGTCGCTCTCCGAACGCCTCGCGCAGGAGGCGGCGGGTCTTGCTGCCTCGGATCAGCGAGTAGGCGGGCGGCACGAAGTCGTTGGTCGGGTTGGTCTCGACGAAGCCGCGTTTGAACGTCTCATAGAGCCCCTCGGTGCCGAGGCCAGCCGCGTCTGCGCCTGCCACCAGCGCGCCGAGGCTCACCCCGCCCATGCGGTCAAAGCTCACGCCCGAGCGTTTGAGCTCGTCCAGTACTCCGATGTGTGCCAGCGCCCGCGCGCCGCCGCCTGAGAGAACGATCCCGGGCGCCCGGCCGGCCAAGCGGCGTGCCGTCTGCTCGACGGCCTGGGGCAGGAGTGAGGACTCGACCACCTGAACCTGGCGCGGCTGGAGCCGGTCGAGCACCTCTGAGCCGACGGCGGGCCCGCACACGAGCAGCTCGCAGCCCTGCAGCGCGGCCGAGCGAGCGAGCCATCCGGGCGCCGGCCGGCCCGTGGTCGCCGCGAGCACGAGATCGCCCTCCCGCAAGCACAGCGCGACCCAGTCGGCGTCTCCACCTGACAGCACGACGCGATCGTTTGCGCGCTCGGCCTGGTCGATCGCGGGCAGTCCGCCATCCGTGAGGTGCGCAACCGATCCGTGCCTGGAGAAGGCGCGCACGAGCCGATCGGCGATCGTCTGGACGGGTACCCCGGGATCCAGGCCCACGACGGCGATTGAGCGCGGCGGCGTGGCCACGACGACCGGCGAGCGGCTCGCCGCCAGCTGTGCTCCCATCGCCCGGGTCAGCCCGATGGCGAAGCTGGGAGCTTGCTCGATCAACGACTCGAACTCGCTGCGACGAAGCTCGAGCAGCTCGGCGTCGCGCTGCGCCCGTACTGACGCGGATCGTGTGCCGCGGCGTAGCAGCGCCAGCTCGCCGAGCACGTCGCCCCGGCGCAGGATGCGGATCAACGCCTCCGGCGGTCCCTCGGCGACCACCTCCAGACGCCCGCTGCGTACGATGAACATGCTCTCGGCCGGATCGCCTTGGCGCATGATCCATTCTCCGGCTCGGATCGTGGTCGCGCTCACCTCAGCAGCCAGGCGCTCGAGCAGGTCATTTGAGAGCCCCGTCAGGACGGGGACGTTGCGCAGAAAGGCCGCCGTTCTGATCATCAGCTCTCGCCCGATTCCGCGCCGTATCCGGACCGTCATCATGCGGCACCGGTCGGCGACCGAAGCGGGGCGGCGTAGCCTAGCCCAGCACCTGAGGCGAAGTCCAGATGCGTTCGTGGCTCAGTGCTCGAGAAAGCCCCCGTCCTCGTAAAGGTCATGCCGCCAGCGCACTCGGCGGCGATGACCGCGTCGACACGCGTGTCCCCAGAAAGGTCCCCAACTCGGCAACCGGACTTGTCAACAGATTCGGTGTTCGCTGCCGGCAGCCATCCCCCGCCGATCACCGCACACCAGCCCCAGACCCAGCCCTTGGCCGTCGCCGTCGGGTTGATCGTCAGGTCCGAACCTCAACCACGGGAAGCGAGCAACCGTTCATGGTGTCGCAGCCGTTAGGTCGGATGGTCGTGGCGCTCCCACGGTCACACATAGTTGCTCGGGGTGCATGACACTCCAGTGGAGGGTGTCCGACTAACTGTGTAGGCGGGTTTTAGTCGGTTTCACCGACAGCGCTAGATGTGGCGGACTCAGCGGTGGGCGGGAGGTGGCATTGTTTGCTGGCGTTTCTGCAGTTTGGGATTGACGGGCGGGTGTGGCTCGGTCCGGCTTGGGCGCGGGTTGCGCACGCCCGTCCAGGGGAGTAGGGTCGTCGTGAGTGGGTTAGCGTGACTTGATGGACGGGCTCCGGGGTCGGGGTCGGGGGGTGTCAGGAGAATCGAGGGCTGATGGTGTGGCGTCGCGGTGGTGTTTTGGCCGGGGTCGCGGGTTCGATGGTGCTGTTTGTTGGGGTGGCCGGGGCGTCCACGGGATCGCTTGTGCGTAGTGACGGGGCGCGGGTCGGGCCGCGTTCCCAGATGACGCTGGCGCAGGCGCCGGTGGGGTTGCGAGCGGCGGTTCGCAGGACACTCGGCCCAGCGGCCGCTTCTGGCAGCAGCTCCCAGCAGGCCGAGCTGACCGCCTCCGACGGGGGCGTCTACGACAGCTTCGGCTGGGCAGTGTCGATCTACGGGTCGACGGCGGTGGTTGGCGCGCTCTCCGGGAATTCGGGCACGGGGGCGGCCTACGTGTTTGTCCGCTCCGGCTCGACCTGGTCGCAGCAGGCGGAGCTGACCCCGTCTGACGGCTTCGGCGGGGACGACTTCGGCGTCTCGGTGGCGATCTCGGGGTCCACGGTGTTGGTGGGGTCGCCCTACAGCACGGCCGCGGGGCTGGCGTACGTGTTTGTCCGCTCCGGCTCGACTTGGTCGCAGCAGGCGGAGCTGACCGCCGCTGACGGAGGCGCGTGGGACGCCTTCGGCGAAGCGGTGGCGCTGTCCGGCTCGACGGCGGTGATCGGCGCGCCTTCCCACAACTCGGACGCGGGGGCGGCGTACGTGTTTGTCCAATCCGGGGTGAGCTGGTCCCAGGAGGACGAGCTGACCGCCGCAGATGGCGCCAGCGGGGACTACTTCGGCTCCTCGGTCTCGGTCTCCTCCGCTCCGGTGTCGCTTTCCAGGTCCACGGTCGTGGTCGGCGCGCCCTCCAAGAACTCGTCTACCGGAGCGGCCTACGTGTTCGTGCAGTCCGGGACGAGCTGGCCGCAGCAGGCCGAGCTGGCCGGTGATGGCGCTAAATACGCCCAGTTCGGCGTCTCGGTTGCGGTCTCCGGCGCCACCGCGGTCGTCGGCGAGATCGGCACGAGCGGGAACCCAGGGGCGGCGTACGTGTTCGTCCAATCGGGGACGAGCTGGCCGCAGGAGGCGAAGCTGACCGCGTCGGATGGCGCCGCGGGCGACGCGTTTGGATTGTCGGTGGCGATCTACCATTACACCGCGGTGATCGGCGCGCCATACCACAACTCGGACGCGGGGGCGGCGTACGTGTTCGTCCGATCCGGGGTGAGTTGGTCCCAGAGCGCGGAGCTGATCGCCTCGGATCGCGCCAGCGGCGACCACTTCGGCTCGGCAGTAGCGATCTACGGGCCCAGCGCGATCGTGGGCGCGCCCCTCAAGAAGCGGGAGACTGGCGCGGCGTACGTGTTCGAACACCTCTGACCGCACCCGCCGACTTGAGCAGGCCGGTCTCAGACCGGCGCGAACCGTCCGAGCGCACCGGGTTTCCGCATTTCGATGCCGGCACGCGGCAGCTTCGGCTCGCGCTGGCTGGACATAGCGCCGCCGCGTGAACAGGCACTAGCCGGTCGCTGCCGTGGTTGCAACGTTGTTGGCTTACCGCTTAGACTGACTTGCCGCACGGAGGCCGGGAGTGACACTGACAGGGGGACGGAAAATCATGAGTTGTCTAGCTCGTAGGCTGCTGGGCGCGGCCGCGTTAGCCACGTTGATCAGCGGTCTGATCGCCGTATCAGCGGTGGCGGGCACCGCTGGACCGACCATCAACTTCGTCTCGCCGTCACCCGCACCGGGAGCGACGATCACCACGGGCAGCGTGCGGTTTGCCTTTACTTATAACCGCACGCCCAAGCAGACGGACTCGCTGATTTGCTCCCTATCGGGACCGAGCCCCGCTTCGGGCGCTTGCCACACGCCGACCGCGACGAACGGCGGGTCGATGTCAGGCGCGTCCTACACGAACCTTGCCAACGGTTCCTACATGTTCACCGTCACCGGCATCCTGACCGACGGCAGCACGTTCTCGGCGACCTGCACCTTTACCGTCAACGCTCCCGCTCCCGTCGCTCACCTGTACTGGGCCAACTACGACGGCGGCCTCCCAGCGGGCACGATCGTGCAGGCCAACCTCGACGGCACCAACGCGCAGGCGATCGCTACCGGACAGAACGGTCCGAGCGGCGTGGCCGTCGACGCCAACCACGTGTATTGGACAAACTCCGGCAGCACATTGGATGGCGGCACGATCGTGGAGTCCAACCTCGACGGCAGCAACCCGCACACGATCGCCACCGGCCAGGACAATCCGAGCGGCGTCGCCGTCGACGCCAACCACCTGTACTGGACCGACTCAGGGAGCGTGTTGGATAGCGGCACGATCGTGGCGGCCAACCTCGACGGCACCAACCCGCAGACGATCGCCACCGGACAGAACAATCCGACAGGCGTGGCGGTTGACTCCAGCCACCTGTACTGGACCAACTTTCCAGCCGGCACGATCGTGGAGGCCAATCGCGATGGCAGCAACCCGCAGACGATCGCCACGGGTCAGAACTTCCCGTTCGGGGTCGCGGTTGACTCCAGCCACCTGTACTGGGCCAACGCGGGTGGCTTCCCGAGTACAGGCACGATCGTAGAGGCCAACCTCGATGGCAGCAACGCTCAGACGATCGCCACGGGCCAGGACTTCCCGTTCGGGGTGGCGGTCGACTCCAGCAACCTGTACTGGGCCACCGGCGTCGGAACGATCGTCGAGGCGAACCTCGACGGCAGCAATTCCCAGACGATCGCCACTGGCCAGAACCAGCCAGTCGCGATAGCGGTCGGCCCGTAGGGCTATCAAGCCGGGTGGTGAGCGGCGTGGGCTCTCAGGAGCGCCATTATCTGTAGCACAGATTGTGCTACGGTGCTAGTATGGCATCGAGAGTCGTTCGAGCGCGATTGGATGACGAGTCCGAGCGAGCCTTGTCGATTCTGATGCGCGAGGGCCGGAATGAGTCCGATGCCGTGCGCACTGCGCTGCGCGAGGCCGGGCGTCGCCGCGCCCAGCGCTCGACGCTTGCCGCAGAGGTTGGCCGGCTGGCTGCTGATCCAGTCGACACGGCCGAGCGCCAGGCGGTGATGGCGGACATGGACGCTGTAGCCACGGCCTGGCCAGAGTGATCCGGGGAGAGGTGTACCGCGTCCGTCTGCCGGAGCGGCGCGGCCGAGACCAAGCCGGTCCGCGCTACGCCGTGATCGTGCAAGCTGATCAGCTGCTTGGTCTCTCGACCGCGATCGTCGCGCCGACCTCGGGCGGCGCGGCTCCCTCGACGTTCCGGCCTGAGATCCAACTCGCGGGCGAACGCACGCGCGTACTCGTCGAGCAGGTGCGCGCGGTGGACATCGAGCGCCTCGGCGAGCTCGCTGGCCAACTCAGCACGCAGGAGCAGCGAGCCGTCGATGACGCGCTCGCGCTCGTGCTCGACCTGTGACCGGGGCGATTGGCGGGCGTCCGCGACCAAGGCGTAGCGGTCAGATCCCGTCCGCGCTGAGGTTGCTGTCGAACGGGTAGTTGTGAGGTGAGGGTCGCGCGGGGGCGCAGCTCGGGGTGGAACGTGAGCTCTCTTCTTACCGATCACGACGGAAGGCAGTTTGATGAGCAAGTCAGAACAGAAGGTCGTCCAGTATCTGGGCGAGGCGCATGCCAGCGAAGTTGGCCTGGTGAGCGTGCTTCGGTCCCAGATCGCGATGACGCCGCGCGGTTCCTACCGCGACGGGCTCGAGAAGCACCTGGATGAGACGCAGGGGCACGCGCGTCGGATCCGGGAGCGCTTGGGCGAGCTGGGGCAAGGCCAGAACCCAGTGCAGGTGTTTGTTGGCTTCGCGGAGACGCTGATCAGCCAGAGCATTGCTTTGAGCAAGACGCCGTTTGATCTGCTCCGTGGATCGGGCGGCGAGGAGAAGGTCCTCAAGAACGCGAAGGACGCATGTGCGACCGAGGCGCTTGAGATCGCGACCTACACCGCGCTGGAACGCCTCGCTACCGGCGTCGGGGATGAGCAGACGGCAAAGCTCGCCGTGTCGATCCTCGGCGATGAGCAGCGGATGCTCGAGCGGATCATGCGCGAGATCCCCAAGCTCACCGACGCGGTCGTCGGAGCGGACGTCGAGGGAAACCCGTCCTACGACATCGCAAAGACCGGCGCAGCGGACGCGACCCGCGAGGCCGCGACCGAGGTCAAGCAAACGGCGCGCGGAACAAAGACGCGTGCCAAGCGCACCGCGCGACGGGCACGCAAGGTCCCGGGCGTCGCGCAGGTCGAGGGACAGATCAAGGGCGCAGTCGCCTCCGAAAACGATCTCGCGATCGCGCGCTACGACTCGCTCACCGCCGAAGAGATCCTCAGCAAGCTACCCGAGTTGTCGCAGATCGAGCTCGCCAAGGTGGACTCCTACGAGCGCAAGCACGACAACCGCAGTACGGTCCTGAGTCGCATCACCGCGCTGCGAAGCCAGGAGCCTTGGCCCGGCTATGACGAGCTCACGGTCGCCGAAATCGAAGCCGTGCTCAACGAGGGCGACGATCAGCGCATGAAAGACGTCGCCGGCTACGAGCGCGCCCACAAGAACCGCGCGGGCGTGCTCCGCAGCGCAGAGCGCGAGACCGCCAACGCCTAACCCACATCGCCCTGCGCGGACGGAGCCACAAGGCCCGTTCGCGCAGGGCGGAAGGCCCTCGTGGCCCGCCGGGGCATGGACGGCGAGATGAGCTATTGCCGAGGGTTGACTGAGCTATTGAGGAGGTATATGGTGGCGAGCCGCAAAACGGTCGCCGCCGACGCTGTGCGGCCGACGACCGGACCGTGACCAATTTCTGGCATTTCTCATGTGGGAGGTGAGCATGATCGCGCCGGGACCGTTGTCGGTACGCGAGACGCGCGAGGGAAGGGTTCACCGCTTGACGCCGATCGGTGAGCTCGACATCGCGACGACGCCGACGCTTGAAAGCGCATTCGACGCCGCGCTCAGGGATGGCGATAGCGAAATGATCGTCGTGGACCTCACGGAGTTGAGTTTCATTGACTCGACTGGGATCCACCTGCTGCTTCGGATGCACGGCGCTTGTGCGGACGTTGATCGTTTGCGAATGATCAACGGCTCGCGCGCAGTAGAGCGAATGCTGGACCTGACCGGTGTTCGCGCTCACCTTCCGATCATCTCAAGCGACCGCGACCCGCTCGCACCGCTGCCTCGATGACGCATCTCCCGTCGCCGCGCGTGAACCCCACAACGCCTAAGACGGTTTCGACCCAGCCAGCTGCTGAACCGCACGCTTGACCTGTGAAGCCAGCTCTGTACAGCATCGGCGTCGTTTCGCGGATGGTTGGCGTGCCGGTCTCGACGCTACGCACATGGGAAGAGCGCTATGGGCTCGTGATCGCGGTCCGCAGCTCCGGTGGGCAGCGGCGGTATACGCGCGCCCAGCTGACGCAGCTAGCGTTCGTCGTCGAGCAGATTGATCAGGGGTTTGCGCCTGGAGATGCTCACCGTCTGCTCGCTGAGCAGCTCGATCGAGGCAATGAGATGGTTGCCCCGGGCGTGGGTGAGGAGCAGCCAGGGATACTGGTCCTGATCGCTGAGCGGGACCGTTTCTCGGCGAGCCTTGAGGATTATCTGCTTCGCACCGAAGGATTTCGGGTGGAGATTGCCTCTTCCGCAGAGGAGGCGGAGCGAAAGTTTGACGAACTGATGCCACAGATCGTTGTGGTCGAGTTGCTGCTCTCGGGAGGCGTCGGTGGACGGCTGATCGAACGGCTCACCCAAGCCGGAGCGACTGTGATCGCAGTTTCGCCGCTCGCGGCGCGCGAAGTGGCTGTCGAGTTCGGAGCCTCGGCATTTCTGCAGAAACCGATCGACCCGTTGGTGTTCGCGTCAACCGTTCGTGACCTGCTCGGGACGAGCGCGATCAGCCGGCGACGATCGATTCAACAGTGGACAAGCGTCTCCTAAGCGGCAGCGATCGGCTTGACTCGATCCTTGGCGGCGGGCTGCCTGGAAACGCGATCCACCTGATCGCGGGAGCGCCGGGTACTGGCAAGACGATCCTTGCCGAGCAATACGCGTTCGCCAACGCGACCGTGGAGCGGCCCGCGGTATATATCTCGACGGTTTCGGAGCCACTCGACAAGCTCGTCCGCTTTGGCCAGACCCTCGAGTTCTTCGATGTCGCGAGCGTCGGAGAGCGCGTGTTCTACGAGAGCCTCGGCGAAGATCTCGAGGAAGGTGGCTTGCCGCGAATACTCGAGCGGCTCCGAGCGGTCCTTCGTGAGCGGCATCCAGGCATTCTGATCATCGATAGCTTCAAGGCACTCGCGGCGTACGCGGTGACCCACCGCGACTTCCGAAGCTTCCTGTTTGAGCTCGCAGCGGACAGCAGCGCTGTCGCCGGCTCGAGCTTTTGGCTGGGCGAATACGACCTCGACACGATTTCCGGCGAGCCTGAGGCCGCGGTCGCGGACGGCATCCTCGGCCTCGGCTACCTCCAATCGGGTGAGCGCTCAAGTCGCCTTCTCGAGGTGATCAAGCTCCGCGGCAGCGACTACCTCTCCGGCCGACACGCATTTCGCATCACCCCCGCCGGCTTGAGCGCCTTCCCCCGGCTGGCCGATACCGTCGACGAGTCGAGCTACGACCTCGGCGCCGAGCGAGCGTCAACGGGGATCGACGCCCTCGATGAGATGCTGACCGATGGCTACTGGCCGGGCTCGTCGACGCTCTGCGCGGGTCCATCCGGCGTCGGAAAGACTCTCATGGGACTGCACTTCATCGTCGCCGGGGCTCTCGCCGGTGAGCCTGGGATCATCGCGAGCCTCCAGGAGAATCCGACCCAGCTCACGCGCGTTGCGCGGGCGTTCGGATGGACGCTCGATGACTGCGTGACGATGATGTATCGCTCGCCGGTCGACCTTTACGTCGATGAGTGGATCTACGAACTCCTTGATGCCATCGACCGGGTCGGAGCCAAGCGCGTGTTGATCGACAGCCTCACCGACGTGCTGTTCGCCAGCGGCGACGAGATCCGCTTCCGCGAATACATGTACTCACTGATTCAGCGCTGCTCCCGGACAGGCGTCAGCCTATTCATGACCAGCGAGCTCCCAGACCTCTTCGCCGTCAATCGCCTCTCCGAATACGGCGTCTCCCACCTCTCCGACAACGTACTCATCCTCCAGTACATCCGCGATGAGTCAGCCTTCCGCCGCGCCATCACGGCGCTCAAGACACGCGCGAGCAGCAACGATCCTCGAATCCGAGAATTTCGCATCGGATCCGAAGGCATCACGATCGATGACACGCCCGGCCGATAACGGACACGCCGCTTCAGCGTGAGGGCGATTGGTGCAGGAGGAAGAATCGGATCATCTCCGTAGAGGCGTCAGGACCCTGCGGGTCGGTATACGACCCGATTGGACTGCCGCCGTACCAGGCGTGGCCGCCGCCGTGGACGATCCAGGACTCAGCGATGGCCGTGCCGTCGCGGTTGTTATGCACACTGTGGCTGTAACGGCGGCCGCTCTCGCCGCTTGTGGTTGTCGCCTTATCCGCGCCGTTGACGTCGCCCGCCGCGAGGCGGGAGGCGATCAGCTTGTCCGCGTTGACCGGAGCCACAATCGCGTCTTGGTCGCCGTGAAAGACGATCAGCGGCAGCGTGCAGGCTGCGCTCGGGGTGCCCCCGGTTCGCATCGCCGCGAACGCTGACCCGAGGTCGTGCGCGGCGCCATAGGCGATTCCGGAGTGCACCCCGACCGCGCCGTACAGGTCGGGGTGGGTCGCGGCCATCACTGCGGCCATCGCGCCGCCGGCGGAGAACCCGGCGATGTAGACGCGGGTCGGGTCGACGGCGAGGTCGCGCATGACTTGGCGGGTGATGCCGGCGATGATCGCCGGCTCGCCCGCGCCGGCGCGTTGGTCGGTAGCGGAGAACCAGTTCCAGTAGCGACCGGGGTTGGCCGCGGGCGACTGCTCGGGGTAGGCGACCAGGAAGGTGTGTTGCTCGGCAAGAGCGTTGATCCGGGTGCCGGCCGCGAAGTCGGCGGCGTCCTGCCTGCCGCCGTGGAGCATGACCACGAGCGGCACCGGGTCGCCCGTGTAGCCCTTGGGAACGTAGAGGTCGTAGTTGCGCGTTCCGGCGGCCTCGGTGTGGGTGAGGTGGCGGAGCTCGCCACCGGGGGCGGCGACAGCGGTCGCCGCTGCGCCAGGCCGAGGCGACGGCGTGGCTTCGTCCAGCTCAGCCGGGCGGTGATCGCGGGGATCGGGCAGCTTGGCCTTGGGCGGTCAAAAAGGCCGTCGAGCGCCGGTCCGGTGCCCGCGCCTGCGAGACCGCGCTGCAGCAGCGCAGAGGCTTCCGCCGGCCGCCCAGCGCGTGTGAGCCGGAGCGCCTCGGCCATCGTGGTGTTCGGGTTGCTGTGCATCGTTGTCCTTTTCGTTGTTCAGCGTCTTTTCGGGTGGCACCCAGCGACCGGTGGCTGCCGTCGAACCGCGCGAGCACCGCCAGACCGGCTTCGCCGAACGCGGGGGGCGGTCATCTGGTGCGCGTTGCGAGTGCCGCCTTGACCGCGGCCGGCGCCCGGAAGGCCCCGAGGACCTCGACCGCGGCGATGGTCGCCAGGGCGAGCTCGGGGGAGACGTCATCGGCGATGCTCGCCAACCCGAGCACGCGCAGCTCAACCATCCGACCGGAGTCGCGGAGCTCCTCCAGCTCGTGGCGGCTGTAGTTCGCGGTGCCGAGGGTCAGCTCGCGCCGGGCGACTGTCCGGTCTACGGCGCTTGACCGAGTCTCGAGTTGGCGCCGGATGGCGGTACGAATGAAGTCCGTGCGGTTCGCGAAGAACCCCTCGTTGACGAGCAGGTCAATCTGCCCCAGGTCGACTGGCCCCACGTTGATGGTGATCTTCTCGCTCTTGTCCGCCTCGGCCATCTAGCCCGACCTAATAATCGCTACGGTCGACGCCATCCGGTAACCATCCTACCACCATCCAATAGGATGGTCGCGTGGCACGAAGTCGTACCTGCGTATCTAAGCGAAACATGCGTGCGCTTAGGTACGCAGGTCCGGACTTAAGGTATGCAGGCCCGGACCTGCGTGAGAAACCGGACACATGGTCCGGTCAGATACGCAGGTCGCCCGAGAGTGAAGCGGCCCTAGCCGAGATGGACTTGACTGCGCTCCGCTGGATGCCTGGCGGCATCGCGCCGGGCATTTGTCTTCTGCTCCAGCGTCATCGCGCCGGGGTGCCCGACTCCTGGCCATGGCGTGAGGATTAGCAACACTCGGGTGTCAGAGTGGGCCTTTAGCGCATGGCGCTCGGACGGCGCAAACTCGACCAGCAGGCCGCACCCGCCGCGCACGCTCTCACCGGTTCCGGTCGTGACCTCGACCTCGCCGTCGAGCACCGTGAGCCACGCACGCTCGTGCACCTGATGATCGTCCAGGCTCTCGCCCGCTGGAATCAAGAGGACGATCGCCCGTGCCTCGGCGGTCGAGGCGAGGATCTCGGGTGCATGTGGTCTCAGGTCCAGGTTCGTGATCGTCCAACTGTTCATGTGATCGCCGCGCGGATCGCAGTGCCGTTCGGCTGGGCACTGGTCGTCTTGGTCACGTTAGGCGCCGCCCCCTTGCGTCCGATAGTGATCGCGCCAGATCAGCTTGTAGATCGGGATGCCGCGCGGAACGTCCCGGACACCGGGGATGAAGGGGATCAGGATGAAAGCGAGGCTCAGCAGGCCCATCACACCCATCACGAGGATGTCGGCGTTGGCCGAGGTGGAGAACGGTTTGATCTGATACCAGAAGGTGTAGAGCCACAGCCATACCTGCCCCGGGTAGCTGCCGGTCTCGTTCATCATTCCCCACTGGGTGCCGAGCAGATGCTGCTGCTGGGCGCGCGCATCGAGCACGCCGCCATCGGCCATGAACAGCAGCGGCTTGGTGTAGTCAGTCTGGTAGAACTGCTTGCTGGTCAGCAGCGCGCCGTCGAGCCCGCCGCTCTGCGCGAAGGTGAGCAGCGAGCCCATCATCACGGGCAGCGGCCCGTAGTGACCGGGTTTGACCGTGATCGACCCGTACGCGTTGCGGTCGCCTTGGCGAGTGCGGTCTCGTACGCGGTCGTCCAGCGCGGCCTGGGTCTTCGCCGGGGCGGCCTCGTAGGTGGAGATCGCGGCCTGCAGTGCGGGTTGGCCGGTGATCGACCGCAACGGCGCGAGCACGAAGTCCTGTGCGGTGTTGATCGGATGGCTTACGCCGAACCACTTCGCCATGTAGATAAACGCCATGTGCTGACCGTCGGAGGCGTGGTTGTAGGGCGGGCCGTAGCCGCCGGTCCCGCTCGTGCCGTCAAGCTCGGTCGTAGCGGTGGTGACGAAGTCAACCGGATCGCCGCGCGACCATGACTGGATCGTGCTCGGCTTCAGGTCGGGCGAAGAGAACAGAATCGTCAGCAGCACCACGAGCGCAAGCACCACGCCGAGCGCGATCGAGGCCTCTTTGAGGATGTCGTAGGGCCGGTAGGCTCCCTTCCACTCGCGGTAGGAGTCATCCTCGCGGCGGCGTGTCTGGCGACTCACGGCACCGTCTCCGTGGGGGGAGCGCCGGGCGCGGACCCGTGCCCGGACACCGGCGCGGCCGAGGGCGCTGGGTCGGACACGGGCACTGGCCGGTGCCCAGAAGCCGGCGCTGGGGCGAGCGTCGGCAGGGGCGCGGGCACGGGGGTGGGCTCGGTGACGACGCTTGTGCTGTTGGGACGCCGGCGAGCGCGAAGGGGGGCACGATCCCGTGTCTGCGAACGAGCAGCACGTGGGCGATCACGATTGCGACGACCGCGAGCGGCAGCAGGAAGATGTGGTAGCTGTACATCTGGCCGAAGTTCGTCACGTTGAAGAATGCGCCGACCCCGGCCGCGTTGAGCCCGTCCTTCGCCTGCGTCGAGATCCACTGCGCGTCGAAGTTCTGCTGCGAGACGTAGCCGGTCAACGCGCATGGGACGGCGACCACAAATGCGACGGCGCCGGTCATCCAGACCCGGGCGCGGCCACCCCGCCAGGCGGCCATCCAGTACTTCCCCCACAAGTGGATCACCATAAAGAAGAAGAACAGCTCAACCGACCACATGTGAATGCTGTTGAAGAAGTGCCCGATCCCGGTGACGTGCCACCAGGACGGCCCCTTCAAGGCGAGGATCGAGCCCGAGGCGATGATCACGATCAGCGACGTCAGCGTCAGCACGCCGAAGATGTAGATCCACGACGACATGTAGGAAGGCTGGCTGTCGGGCAACAGCTTCTCGGGCGGCAGCGCCGCCACGGCGCGCTCGCGCGCCCCTGCCGTCCACGACTTACGGCTCTCGGACGGCTTCCCGTTCCCGGGGTTCACAGAGGACTCTCCGTTCACAGAGCTCATCTCCTCGCTCCGCCATGCCCCGGGAACGGCGCCAGGATCGCAACTGCGAATACGACCAACATCACGACGATCACGATTACGTTTGCCACCGACATCGAGAAGAAATGCCAGTGCACTGTGTTCGCCGGATGATTGAGATTGAAGATCGCGGCGTTCATCCGTCGCTCCCTGCCGGGCGGTCGTGTTCCACCAGGTACGGCGCCGGGTAGTGGGCGGCGCGGGTGCGCGACGGACAAACCGGCGACGACTGAGATCGTCCGAGTCTCCGGCCCAAGGCCGAATCGGGGCCAATCAGCGCTTCGGACATCGCAACCTCCGGGTTGTTGAAACCTCGGAAGTCAGGTCGCGCCGCCGGCCGCTTTGGGCCGACATCACAATGGATGCCCTCCACTTCTCAGCGTACTCCGTCCGTCAAACCTGCGGGAGCCGATGCGGGTAGGCAGCGTGCTTTCCAGGTCCATCTCGCCGTGGAGATCTCGCGACAGGCCGAGCGGGAGCTGAAGGCTTGGGCCGAGAAGCAACCGGCTAGGTGACGACGTCCTCGGGGTTCGGTTTGAGCATGAAGAGCTCGATCTCCATGTCGGGGCCGACGGAGTGGTTTGAGATGAACGCGAGTACCTCGCGGCCGGTCAGGTGTTCGACAGCGGTGATGAATTTCTGTTGCATGGCCGTTTGAAAGGCGCTGCGGGTTTCCTGGACGATCGTGCTGTGTTGGAGCTCGATCATCGTCTTCTCGACGTCGGTGTAGACGCCTCCGAGCACGCAGACGAGCAGATCGCTGCCGAGCAGCACGGTCTTGGCTGTGAGCGGAGCGCGGTGGTGGTAGTGCTCGTGCAGCGCGACCATCGCGTCTGTGACGCCGGCGAGGAGGCCATCACCGCTCAGCGGCGTGTTGGTGGCCGACATCGCGGCCTTCTTCTCGTCCTCCGGTCGGGTTCGCGCGCGAGGCGAAGGGCGATGACCCAACGTGCGATCTGCCGTCACCTTAGCGGTACGATCGACTGGTCTTTGCACCCCGCGAGCACGATCGGTCCCGCCGTGACCTCATCTGACACCAAGAGCGCACCCCGGACGCATGGCGATGTGCTGACCGCGATTTCTGATGGATTGGTCGCCTTGCTGAAGGAGTTCTACGGTCGCGGACCGACCCGAGCGAAGTCTTACTATGAGGACGACCTCGTGGTGTGCGTGCTGCGCGGCGGCTTCTCGCGGGTCGAGCAGACGCTTCTGGAGGGGGGGCGCGGCTCGACGGTGATCCAGCAGCGGATGGAGTTCCAGGACCTGATGCGTGAGCGCTTCGAGGCGGTGATCGAAGACGCGACCGGCCGGCGGGTGATCAGCTTCATGAGCGGCAACCACCAACACCCGGACATGATGTGTGAGGTGTTCGTCCTAGCGCCAACCGATCTCGTCGATCACGACGAGATCCCGGCGGCGCAGGCAGCTCGAAAACCGTCGACGCCTGGGTAACGCTCCTCCGCCGACGGCCAAGCGACGTAGCGTCGTCGGCGGGCTGACCTGGTTTGACCCGCGCAGTAGCCTTGCTCGTTGGAGGGCATCCATCGTGCGGTCGGCTCCCAGCGGGGCGGCAGCGCGAGCTGACTTCTGAGGTTTCAACAACCCGCCGAGGTCGGCATGCCCCACGTACCCTCTGATTCGATCGCCGGGCGAAGCGCTCCTGCAACTCGGTGAACGGGAATGCGCGCTTAGTCCTTCATCGTGTACGTGGGACTTGCTCTTGCGCTGGCCTCCGCGTTGGCCACGAGTGCTGCCTTCTTGTGCAAGCAGCGCGGGGCTGTTGCCGCTCCGGCCGTGGATGGCCTTCATCCGCTGCTCAGTGCGGTCGGCCTGTTCCGGTCGAGGTGGTGGACGATCGGCTGGCTCGTCGCCTTGGGTGCGTGGTTGCTGCACGTCGGCGCGCTGTCGTTGGTCCCGCTGTCGATCGTGCAGGCGATCCTGTCCGGTGGACTCGTATTCCTCGCCGTCCTCGCCGAGTGCTTCTTCGGCTTTCATCTCGGCCGCCGGCAATGGATCGGCCTGGTCGCGACGGCCGTCGGGCTGGCGGTGGTCGGGCTCACCAGCGGCAGGCTAGATCCCGGGAGATCGTCGCTGACGGCGCTGATCGCTGTCGAGTGCAGTGTGTTCGCGATCGGCGCCCTGCTGGTTCTCGCGTCAGTCAAGCTCGACAACACGCACCGCAACGAGGGGATGATCCTCGCGGTTGCCGCGGGCGCCTTGTTCGGCGTCTCCGATGTCGCGATCAAGTACCTCACACACTCGGCCCAGAGCGGTGTACTGGCGCTGGTCAATCCCTGGCTGGCGGCGGCGCTGGTCGCGATGGTCGTCTCGTTCTACGCCTCGGCGCGCAGCCTCCAGCTTGGTCCGGGAATCGAGGTCATCGCGCTGACGTCAGTGGCGGCCAACATTGTCGCGATCAGCGGCGGGATCCTGGTCTTCCACGACCCGATCGGGAGCGGGCCGGCACAGATCATCGGACGTGTGGTCGGGTTCTGCCTCGTGGTTGTGGGCGCCGGGCTGATGCCCGGACCGGCCCGGGCAAGGAGCCCCGCAGGACCGCGAGCATCGCCAGTCGGCGATTCGGCATGAGGAGAAGGAGTACTGTCGAGGGTAGGGCCGTTATCGGCCGCTGCTGCTCGATTCTCTCGCGCGGGCCCCGAGGCGGGCAACACCTACCTCTCGCTGACCTCACGGGCCGTTTCGTCCAAAGCGACAGAAAACGCAGTTTCACGGCAGGACCCGCCCTGATTTGAGGGTTCCTGCCAGGAGGCCAACCAATCTGGAGGTGTGGCAATGGCTAGTGGCGAAGCGACCATCCTGACCGAGAATGAGCAGCTAGCGGGCATCAACGCTGACTACGAGGAGCGTTACGGGTTCCACGACGCCGAGAACTATCTGTACAAGGCGCCTAAGGGACTGAGCCGCGAGATCGTCGAGAAGATTTCGGAGTTCAAGTCCGAGCCTAAGTGGATGCGGGACTTCCGACTGAAGGCGCTCGACCACTTCCTAGCTCGCAGACAGCCCACGTGGGGCTCCCCGATGTTGGCCGAGCTTGACTACGACAACATTCGATACTTCGTGCGCGCCTCCGAGACACCCAGCCGGTCTTGGGACGATGTGCCGGCGGACGTCAAGCGGACCTTCGATCGCTTGGGCATTCCCGAGGCGGAGCGGAAGTTCCTATCCGGCGTCGGGGCGCAATACGAGTCAGAGGTCGTCTATCACCAGATTCACGAGGACCTCGAGAAGCAGGGCGTGATCTTTACGGACATGGACACCGCGCTGCGTGAGCACGAGGACTTGGTGCGCCAGTACTTCGCGACGATCATTCCGTCCAATGACAACAAGCTGGCGGCACTGAACTCTGCTGTCTGGTCGGGCGGATCGTTCGTGTACGTGCCCGCAGGGGTGCACGTCGACATGCCACTGCAGGCGTACTTCCGGATCAACACCGAGAACATGGGACAGTTCGAGCGGACGCTGATCATCGCTGAGCCGGGCTCGTACGTCCACTACGTCGAGGGTTGCACGGCGCCTACGTACAGCTCTGACTCACTCCACTCGGCCGTGGTTGAGTTGGTCGCCCTCCCCGGCGCCCGGATCCGCTACACGACTGTCCAGAACTGGTCTACCAACGTCTACAACCTGGTCACCAAGCGCGCGGTCGCGTATGCCGATGCGACTGTCGAGTGGGTAGATTGCAACCTCGGCTCAAAGCTGACGATGAAGTACCCGAGCATTTACCTGCTCGGCGAGCGAGCCCATGGCGAGGTCCTGTCGATCGCGTTCGCCGGCGCCGGCCAGCACCAGGATGCGGGCGCCAAGATCATCCACGTCGCGCCGAACACGACCTCCAACATCTTCGCCAAGTCGATTTGCAAAGACGGCGGCCGCGGCTCCTACCGAGGCCTGCTCGAGATCGCGAAGGGCGCCCACGGCTCCAAGTCCAAGGTCGTCTGCGATGCGTTGCTGCTGGACGAGTACTCGCGCTCAGACACCTACCCAACAATCCGCATCAGCGAGGACGACGTCAACGTGGGTCATGAGGCGACCGTCTCGAAGGTCGGCGACGAGCAGCTCTTCTATCTGATGTCACACGGAATCCGCGAGGAGGAGGCATCGAAGCTGATCGTCAATGGGTTCGTCGAGCCGATCGTAAAGGAGCTTCCGATGGAGTACGCGGTCGAGATGAACCGCCTGATCGAGCTGCAGATGGAGGGCTCGATCGGCTAGCGCGGCTCCAGATCCGGATCCGCCGCGGCACGTGTCGTAGCTCGCTAACTGCCCCCGTCTGTCGATCCAGCGTCGGCGGCCGCGATTCCGTGCATCGCATCGCTCTCGCCGGCGTCTGAGGCGAACACGATCAGCACGCCGGCCATTCCCTTATGCGAGATCTTGTCCGCGACGTTGCCGAATCTCTCCCTGTTATCTGCGTGCATGCCCTTGTTGCCAACGACGATCAGCGCCGCGTCGTGCTGCTTGGCGACCTCCAGAAGCGCATCCGCCGGGTCGCCGTCGAGGGTGTGCGTGGTCGCGTTGACGCCCTGCTTGGCTGCGGCTGCGGCGGCAGCCTCGAGCGACGATTCAGGTGAGTCGGCCGGCTTTGACATCGAGACGAGGTGCAGCTCGCCATCGAGAGCCTTGGACAGATCGATCGCCTCGTTCACCGCTTTTGTCGAGCCACTCGAGCCGTCGGTGCCGACAACAATCGAGCCGCCGCGGAACCCCCGCGTCGACCCCGACTGGGTGGGGACGATCAGGACGTCACACCGCGCGGTGTGCGACACACGATCCGGCAGCGATCCCAGCAGTCTGCGAATGCCGGTCATCCCCTTGTTGCCGACGACGATCATCCGAGCCTGCACTTGCTCGGCGACCGCGGCCAGCGCCAGCCCGGCATCACCCTCGTCCTTGGGAAGGTGCGTCTCCACCGTGATCCCACGACCGCGAAGGCGCTCGCCCACCTCGGCGACGATTTGCTGAGCCGTGATCCGCTGTGGCCACTCGTGGCCGGCGATGGCGCCCGGCACACACACCACGTGGACGGGCGCCCCCAATGCTTGGGCCAGCTCGGCAGCCTTGTCGACGGCGAGCCTGGCCGTAGCCGACCCATCTGTTCCCGCGACGATGGAATCTCTCGACATCTTCCCTCTCCGTTCTCTCAGGAGCGCCCCGAGCATCAACCGGCAGCTTCGCCCGCAGTGAGCGATTAGCTCGCGCGCATCCTATGCCCCCGGTAGCCCGCGCTGGGAAAACCTGGCGGCGAGCGGCTTCGGGTCCAAAGCGCGCCGTCTCCACCCACGGGTTGAGACAGCCCGCGATCTCCACCCGCAAATCCACTCTGGCGCCGATGTGCGGACGGCTGTCGGCCGCGACGATGCTGGCATGACACCTACCGATTACATAACTGACTCACTGCTGGTCCTGCTGGTTCTGCTTCAGATCAAGGAGCGGACGCTGACGACGCGGGCGCTCGTTCGGCCGTTGATCATCCTTGGCGTCGTCGTCGCCACGTACCTGCACGGCATTCCGACGGCGGGTAACGATCTCGTGCTCGTGAGTGCCCTGGCCCTGCTGGGAACGCTGATCGGCGTCGCCAGCGGGCAGACCGTGATCATGCGGCGCGGTCCCGACGGTAACGTTCTCGCGCGCAGCGGGTGGGCTTCGGCCTTCTTCTGGGTGCTCGGGATGGGCTCGCGATTCGCGTTCGTCGTCTGGATCACGCATAGCGGCGCCGCGACGATCGCGCACTTCAGCGCCGCGCACTCGATCACGAGCGCCGAGGCGTGGACCGTCGGGCTGCTGGCGATGGCGGTGTTTGAGGTCGTCAGCCGCACGCTCGTGCAGGCGACTCGCCGCCGCCAACTTGGGCAGGCAGCCGCACCGCAGTTCGCTTGAGCCGTACCTTCTAACGAAACGTGCTCCTGCTCCGTGACCTAAACCACCGTGTCGCGACGGCGATCCGGCTTTTCGGGCTGGCGGTGATCTGCTGGACGGTGCTCACGAGCCGTCACACCCCGGCCACAAGTGGGCGGGGCCTGGTCGTTACCGTGACGCTGGTCTTGGCCGTCGCGTCCTGGCTTGTGTGGACGATGCGGCCGAACGGTGGCGGAACGCTGACGCCTGAGCTGTTTGTGCTGGCGGCGGCCGGTGGTGCGCTCACGGGCGCCTGTCCGGACAGCGCCGCTTCGGCGTTCGTGTTCGTCGCGGTGACTGCGGCCGGCGTGCGCGTGGAGCTGGTGCGCGCGCTCGCGGTCGTCGCGCTGGGCGCGCTCGCCCTGGCGGTGGCAATCCTTGTCTACAACGGCAGTGGGCTCGGGCTGCTGGCCTATTCGCTCGGATTCGTTGCGATGCTGCTCGCGGCGTCCAACAGCCGCCAGTCGGCCGTGCGTGCCGAGCAGGCGGAGCTGCTCCTTGCCCAGGCCCAGCGCTCGTACGAGGAGCAGCTGCGCGCGGCGCGGCTGGAGGAGTCGACCCGTATCGCGCGCGAGATTCACGACCTGCTGGCGCACGCGCTGGCCGGATTGACGATTCAGCTCGAGGCGACGCGATCGCTGCTCGAGCAGGGTGCCGATCGCGAGACGGTGCTGGCGCGGGTCCAGCGAGCCCACGAGCTGGCTCGCGAAGGTCTGCGTGAAACGCGCCGCGCGGTCGGAGCGCTGCGGGGCGAGCCGCAAGCTGCGCCTGCCGACATCGAGGCGCTCGTCGCCGACTACCGGGCGAGCGCCGACGCGCCCGCTCGGCTGAGCATCGAGGGCGATCCGGCACGGCTCTCCGGACAGACCGGGCAGGCCGTGCTGCGAGCGGTGCAGGAGGCACTCACCAACGCCCGAAAGCATGCCCCGGGAGCGGGCGTAACGGTTGCAATCCAGGCGGGCGAGGGACCCACCGACGACATCGTGCTGGTGGTCGAGGATCGCCCCCCTGCGGTCGTGGTGCCGGCCGTCGCTCAGCAGCCGCCCCAAGATCGCGAGCCGCCGTCCGCCACCAGCGGCGGTTACGGACCGCCGCTGGCCGCCACCGGCGGCGGTTACGGACTGCAGGGGATGCGCGAGCGCGCCGCGCTGCTCGGGGGCACGCTCAGCGCCGGTACAGACGGCGACGGATGGCGGGTCGAGCTACGGCTCCCGCCACCGGCCGCCGGAAGCGAACGGGGGTCTGAATGAAAGCGCCGGTGCGCGTCCTGGTGGCCGATGACCAGGCGCTCGTACGCGAGGGCCTGATGACACTGCTCGAGGCCGTTGCCGACATCGAGCCGGTCGCGGCCGCCGCCGACGGCGAGCAAGCCGTCACGCTGTCCGCGCGCCACCGTCCGGACGTCGTGCTGATGGATCTGCGCATGCCCGGGATCGACGGGGTGGAGGCGACGCGCCGGATCCGAGCCGCTCAGCCCGACACCGAGATCGTCGTGCTGACCACGCACGCGGACGAGGCATCGATTCTCGACGCATTGCAAGCGGGCGCGCGCGGCTACCTGACCAAGGACGCCGGGATCGCCGAGATCTCGCGCGCCGTCCAAGCCGCCGCCGATCACCAGCCGCTGCTCGACCCGGTCGTCCACAGCCGGTTGGTTGCGGCCGCCGGCCACGGCTCGCGGCCGGCCCCGCCGCCGCCGACGCTCCCCGACGAGCTGACCCCGCGCGAAGCCGAGGTCCTGGCACTGATCGCCCGCGGCCTGTCCAACCGTGAAATCGCGCAGACGCTCGTCGTCAGCGAAGCGACCGTCAAGACGCACGTCAACCACGTGTTCGCGAAGATCGGCGCCCGCGATCGCGCCCAAGCCGTGCACTACGCCTACACGCACGGGCTCGCTGGCTAGCAGCTAGCTCGCAGCCGCCGGGGCCACGACCGGCAATCGATCAGGTGGCGCGCGGCTCGTTTATCGTGTCCCGCTGGGACCCGCGAGTTGCGACCGCAGATGGGGTGAGTCTTACGATCAGGCGAACATCGGAGGACACGCCAGCCGCCGACGACTGGCTCGGTGCGGGCTTACCGGGGTGGGTGTGGTTCGATCTCGCGGCGTTCGCATGGGGTGTGCTGTTGGTGGTGCTCGCGTTCACGGATCACGATCGCGGCAGCAAGTCAGATCCGTTGGCCATCTTTCACCACTACACCCTCCTGCACGACGCAGGACCGGGCGTGCTGGTGTTCGTCGGCGCTCCGGCGGTGATCGCGGTCCTGCTTGTGCCGCTCCTGATTCGAAAGACGACGCGGCGCAGCTACAAGGCTGACCGGGCTGCCTGGTGGTTGACCGGCAGCAGCTGCGTCCTCTGCTTCGTCGGGCTGATCGTCGAGGGCATCGTCGTGCTGCCAGCCGCCGTACTCACGGTCTGCGCCGTCGCGACGGCACCGTTCGGGCCGCCGCTGCAACGAGAAGCTCGCGCGCGCCCGAGCTAGTGCCCAAGCTAGGCGAACAGCGGCCGCAGGTGGTCGTTGAGGAACCTGCCGGCCGGATCCAGCCGCCGGCGCACGGCGATGAACTCGTCGGCCTCGGGATACAGTGCGTGTAGCCGCTCGCTTGTCAGGAAGTGCAGCTTGCCCCAGTGCACGCGTGCGTCGAAGTCCGCGAGCAGCGCGTCGACTGACCGCAGATAAGCCCAGTAGTCGGTGCCAGGCGTCCCCGACACCGAGATGACCGTTGTAGGCGTCTTGTAGTTGGGCGACAAGTACGCGTCATCGGGTCCAACGGTCCGGACTTCGAGCGGGTACACCGATTCGGGGAGGCTGCGCAGCATCAGCTCGCGCATCGCGGCGAGCGCCTCAGGCCCCCGTTCGAGCGGCACGAAGTACTCGAGCTCGTGGAAGTTGGGGTTGTAGACCATCGGGTAGATCCGATAGCAGCGATCCACGCGCCGGCCCGGCGTCGAATCGTCGGGCTCGTCCGGGGCGGCTTCGTCATAGATCTTCACGTAGCACTGGTCAGTCATCCGCTGTCCGTCGCCGTGCAGGTTGTACAGCGCGGCCGACGCTTCACTCGGCAGCCAGAAGAAACCGAAGTGGCGATGCTCTTGACGAGCTCGTCCCACCGCTCGACCACCTCTTCCCAGGGCCAGAGGCCGACCTGCTCCTTCAGCCGGTACGCGTCGGTGACCTGCAGCTCCAGCCGCGTCACCACGCCCAGCATCCCGAGCGAGACCTGTGCAGCTCGCAACAGGTCGGGCTCGTCCTCGCCGATCTCGAGCAGATCGCCGTCGGCGGTGACCATCCGCACCCCTCGGACGACGCCGGACAAGCTCGTGTAGCGGGTACCGGACCCGTGCGTCGCCGTCGCGGTCGCGCCCGCGATCTGCTGTGTATCGATATCGCCCTGGTTGATCAGCGCCAAGCCGGCGCTCCACAGTGGTTCATAGAAATCCCTGATCGGCGTGCCCGCCAGCGCGACCGCCCGCTGGCGCTCTGCGTCAGTGCTGAGCACGCCGTTGAGCGCCGACACGTCGAGCAACAGGCCGTCGGTCTCGACGACCGGCGTGAACGAGTGACCGGCGCCGGCGACGCGCACGCCAAGCCGCTGCTCCGCCGCCTGACGTACGAGCGAAGCTAGCTCATCCTCACTCTGCGGTACTGCGAAGTGCTGCGGGGTGAACGATTGGTTGCCGACCCAGTTCGTCCACGTGTCCGCCGCAGGCAGTTGGGTGTTCATGGGCATGAGATCCTCCTCGCCGCCGCCACGCAGAATCGTGACTCCCGGTCACGTGCGCACCCTACCGGCTGGGCACCCTGACGGTAAGGTCCGCCGACAATGCGCGCGGCTCGCTACTTCTCGGCCGTCGACTCGCACACGGAGGGCATGCCGACGCGTGTAATCACGGGCGGGGTCGCGATGCTGCCGGGCACGACGATGCTCGAGCGCAAGCTCTGGTTCGAGGCCAACAGCGACGATCTGCGGCTGCTGTTGATGCGCGAGCCGCGCGGTCACGGCGCGATGTCGGGAGCGATCCTCCAGCCCCCGACGCGCACAGATGCCGATTTCGGCGTTCTGTTCATCGAGGTATCGGGCTGCCTGCCGATGTGCTGGCCACGGCGCGATCGGTGTCTGCGCCGTTCTGGTCGAGACCGGGATGGTCGAGGTGACCGAGCCCGTGACGACGGTCAGGCTCGACACGCCCGCCGGACTGGTTACGGCGCGCGTCGAAGTCACAGACGGACGGGCGCGCGAGGTCACACTGCGAAACGTGCCGGCGTTCGTCCTGCGGGCCGACGCATCAGTCGAGGTGCCGGGCATCGGACAGGTCACCTACGACATGGCGTTCGGCGGCAACTTCTACGCGCTCGTGCGGGCCGCCAGTGTCGGCGTCGCGCCGTACCCCGAGCAGGCCGAGCGCCTGATCGACGTAGGCGGACGGATCATGGACGCGATCAACGTCACCGACCCGCCGATTCACCCCGAGGACGAGCGGATCGCGGGCTGCCGTCACGTCGTTCTGCACGAGCCTGGCAGGGACGGCGCCGACGCTCGCGCCGCGACCTCGATTACCCGGGGTGGCTCGACCGCTCGCCGTGCGGCACCGGCACGAGCGCGCGGCTCGCGCAGCTTCACGCCGCCGGTCAGCTCGCGATCGGCGAACCGTTCGTCAACGAATCGGTGATCGGCACGAGGTTCACGGGGCGCGTCGGTTGCGGAGACGGTCGTCGCCGACCACCCGGCGGTGATCCCCGAGATCACAGGCCGGGCGTGGATCACGGGGATCGGTCAGTACCTGTTGGACCCCGAAGACCCGTTCCCGGCCGGCTTCGCTCTGTGAGCCGGGGCACGATCGTGATCGGCGCTGGGATCGTCGGCGCCTGCACCGCGCTCGAGCTCGCGCGGCGCGGTGAGCAGGTGACGCTGATCGACCAGGGCGGCGTCGCGACCGGGTCGACCGGACTGGGGGAGGGCAACGTGCTCTGCGGCGACAAGGACGCCGGGCCCGAGCTCGAACTGACGATCGCCGGACTGAGGCTCTACGACGAGCTCGAGGAGCTCCTCGGTCCCGTTGCCCAGATTCGCCGCAAGGGATCGCTGATCGTGCACCCCGATCCCGAGACATGGGCGCTCGAGCCGGCTCGGGTGGCTCGCCTCGCTGCCGCCGGGGTGCAAGCCCAGCTGGTCGAGGCCGGCGAGCTGCGCGAGCTGGAACCGCAGCTGACCGGACCGGTCTGCGGGGCGTCGCGCTTCCCCGCCGACCTCCAATGCGACCCGCGCGCGATCACGCGCGCGCTTGCCGTCGAAGCCCAGAGCTTCGGCTGCGCGCTTCTGACTGACACGCGGGTCGATGCGATTGCGGTGCGCGGCGGACGAGTGGCGGGGGTCAGGCTCGCAACCAACCTTCTCGCCGGCGACACGGTCGTATTGGCGGCCGGCGCCGGGAGCCGGCCGCTCGCGCGGACCGCCGGCCTGAGGCTTCCCGTCGCGCCGCGCAAGGGACAGCTGACTCGCCTGCGGCTCGCCGCTCCCGACGAAGGCTTCCTGCGCCACAAGATCGTCGATGGCAGCTACCTGCTCAGCGTTGCGTCGCCGGCGGGCGAGCGCCAGGTCTCGACGGTCGTGGAGACGACCGTAGACGGCGCGGTGATAGTCGGTTCGTCTCGTGAGCGCAGCGGGTTTGACGCGGCCGTCGACCGCGAGCTCGCCACTGCGATGCGGGCTCGCGCGGGGCAGCTTGTGCCCGGTCTCGCTGATTGCGCGATCGACGATATATGGGTCGGCTTCAGGCCATGGCTGCCTGACCGCCTACCCGCGATCGGCGCTTCGCGCCGCGTGCCCGGACTGGTGGTTGGGACCGGCCACGAGGGCGCCGGGGTCGCGATGGGGCCGGTCACCGGCCGGCTGCTCGCGCAGCTGATCGTCGGGGAGTCGACTGAGGTCGGTCTCGGCGCATTCGATCCCGATCGGTTCGCCGTCACGTGAGACCGGCTGGCCTAACAGCGGTGTAACAGCGTCACTGCACCGTTACACGACGCTCGCTAGAAACAGCCACATGCAGTCACTGCTCGGACCCGGTGCGTTCGTGGGCCTGTGCCGCCGGGTCGCGCTCTCAGCTAGCCCGCCCACGGATCGGCCTCAAGAATCTCCCCGTCACTCTCGTGGTGGGGACCGAAGACGAGCAGCTCGAGCCCATCCGGGCCGGCCTCAAAGGCGCGGGCGACAGGGGGAGCGATCCGGACCGCGTCCATCGTTCGGAGCTCCTCGATCTCGCCGTCGAGATTGACCCGGCCACTACCGCCGATCACCACGTAGATCTCCTCGGCCTGGTCGTGACGGTGTGCGCTCCCGCGCTGGCCGGGCTTGATCACGTGGTAGGCGAGGCCGGTGCTCTGCGCGTCGAGCACCCGTGACGGGAAGCGCGCCTCCTGGACGGTGTCGAACCCGAACCGGGGGGCTATGTCTTCGACCTCGCGAAGGTTCTTGATCGTGTAGCTCATCACACCTCCCAGCGACCGACCGGCCGCTCAGTGAACTCGTCAGCCACGGCCCTGTGGAAAGCCCACCTGGACGTTGGCGCCGCCGTCGCTCACGATCGTCGGAACCAATCCCCGGTTGTTGGTATAGCCCATCAGCTCGGCTTTCCAGGTCGGGTTCTCGGTCGCGTCGCGTTCCTCGACGCTCGTGCCCTCGGCCGCCAGGTGCTCACGGGCGGCCTGACAGTAGGGACAGCCGGGCTTGACGTACATAACGACGGCCATAGCGTTGGACACAGAGGGTAACGGGAACTAGGCCGCGGCTACCGCCGCTCGCGGAGCTCCGATCCGACCGGTAGCCCGGCCGCGCTCAGCGCGCGGAACATCGAGGGCGAAGCAATCGCCTCGGCCCCGTCGGCCCCCGGCGGTTGTCCCAGCAGCCGCCGGGTCAGGGTCGCGCGCTCCTGCAGGAGGTCGTCGAGGATCGCGAGCACGTCGGCGGCCTGCGGCTCGGTGTCGTTGAGCGTGGCCTGAAGCGTCGCCTGGCGCATCAGCTCACGGATCAGCGCGCCGGTGACACCGCCGCTGCGGGCGACGAGCTCGCGCTCGGTGTCAGGATCGAGCACGATCTGCTGCGCGTACAGGGCGAACAGCCGGCGACGCCCGTCCTCGTCAGGGAGCGGCAGCTCGAGCGCGAGGTCGACGCGTCCGGGCCGCGCCGCGAGCGCCGGCTCGATCCTGTCCGGCCGGTTGGTCGTCAGCAGCACCAGCAGGTCGGCGTCCTCGGCGAGCCCTTCGAGCTGGTTGAGCAGTTCGAACAGCGGCCCGTGACCACCGGGCATCGTGCGCTCCTCGGCGACCAGGTCGACATCCTCGAGCACGACGGTCGCCGGCGTCAGATCGCGCGCGATCGCAAACGCCTCCTCGATCAACCCCAGCGCGCTGCCGGTGAGGATCACGGCCGTGCGACCCCGCATCGCCGACAGCAGGTAGTTGATGGTCAGCGTCTTGCCGGTCCCGGGTGGGCCGTGCAGCAGCACGCCCCGCTTCAGGTGGCGCCCGGCCGCGCGCAGCCGCTCTGCGTGCTCGGCGATCCCGATCGCGTGACGCTCGAGCCGCTCGAGGGTCCCCTCCGGCAGCACCACCGCGTCGCGCTCGACAACCGGGATCGCCGGGAACGTGACCGCGCCGCTGAGGCTCAGCGAGACCACCTTGCCGCGAAACACGTTGTGCTCGAGCATCGCCGCGCGCAGCGCTGCCAGCAGCCGGGAGACCGCGTGCTCGTCGGACGAGATGCCCTCGACGCGGACCTCCATGCGACCGTGCGGCGGCCCCTGCTCGGCACCGACGATCAGTGCGATCGGGGAGTCCTCGAAGGCGGCGATCACCAGCCCGGAGGAGATGCACCGCACCACTCGACCGTCGCCGACCTCGACGGCTGTGTACTCGACCGGCTGGCCGCCCAGCGCGTCGCCGCCGCGGCGCGTCAGGAGCTGGGAGAAGCCGACGCCCATCCTGTGCATGTGCGGATTCGACAACCCGATCGTCTCGCGCTCGCCGAGCACGGCGTCGAGGGCCAGCTGGAGGTTGGGCCGCTGGGCGAGGCCGAAGCTCGCGGCCGTCACGGGGAGCCCGGCCGGCTCGACTCCGAGGTGCGTGCGCAGCCGCTCGGAGACCGGAGACTCGGGCCGCGCGGCGGTCTCGTTCATCGTCCGGATGAAGTCGACGAACAGGGCGGCGAACTCATCCGCTGGCGGCACCGAGCCACTCACCCGACCAACGCTAGCAGCGGACTTTCAAGGCGATCGCGGCCCGCCCGGAGCCGTCAGCTGCCCGCCACGGGTACAGCGAAACGATCGCGGGCGCGCTGCGCAGCGGGCCAGCAGTCGCAGCCGTCGAGGTGGTCATTGACGAGACCCATCGCCTGCATGAAGGCGTAGACGGTCGTCGGTCCGACGAACCGCCAGCCGCGCTTCTTCAAGTCCTTGGCGAGCGCCTTGGACTCGGCCGTGCTCGCCAGCTGCGCAAGCGCTGCCCGGTCCAGCGGGCCACTGCGCGCCGGTGGCTCGAAGCCCCAGATGTACCCGGCCAGCGAGCCCTGATCGACGACCAGCTCGACCGCCCGCTGGGCATTGTTGATCACCGCCTCGATCTTGCCGCGGTGGCGCACGATCGAGGCGTCGCCGAGCAGCCTGGCGACGTCGGACTCGCCGAACTGGGCTACGCGTTCGAACTCGAAGCCGTCGAACGCGCGCCTGAACGCTGGGCGCTTTCGCAGGATCGTCAGCCACGAGAGACCGGCCTGGAAGCCCTCGAGGCTGAGCTTCTCGAACAGCCGCACGTCGTCGGCCACCGGGAAGCCCCACTCGCGGTCGTGGTAGGCGCGGTACTCGGGGGCCGAGTCCGCCCACCAGCAGCGCGCGACGCCGTCCTCTCCGAGGGCGATCCCGTCCCGCTCTTGACCCGCGGTCTCCGCCATCGGAAACAAGTCTCGCCGATCGGTCGCGCAACTGGCTTCAGACACGCGTGTTACAAACGCTCGGATGCGTGCTCTCGGCACTCGGACCTACTCGCGGAAGCTGACACCGTGACCGATGCCAAGCGCGAGCAGGTCGGCGAGGCGCGGATCGATGACGGGGTGCCGGTGACCGCCGGCTGGTTCGTGATCAACGCGCGCGATGCCCGCTGGTTGCGCGACGACATGCGCACGCGGTGCAGATTCGGCGGCCAGGGCGAGGCCCATTTCGACGACCTGGGGATCGGGCTCTACTGGCTCTCGCCGGGAAGACCGATGGCGCTCTATCACCACGAAGCCGGCCAGGAGGACTTCCTCGTCCTGCGCGGCACCTGCAAGCTGCTCATCGAGGGCGAAGAGCGTCCGCTTCAGACCTGGGACTTCGTCCACTGCCCGCCGCGCACCGCCCACACGATCGTCGCCTCGGGAAGCGAGCCGGCGCTGGTGCTGGCGGTCGGCGCCCGCAAGCAGAAGGGGAGCGCCCGCTACCCGATCGAACCGCTGGCCGCCCGATACGGGGCCGGCGTACCTGATCAGTCAACGTCCGCCGACGACGTATACGCGACCTTCGGCGAGCCCGTGCCCGGGCCGCCACCCGAGTTGGATTAGAACTAGACATCGTCTGAGCCGTCGCGATGCCGGGTTGCACTACAGGTATCGTGCACGCCCTGACCGGCCGGACAACGCATCCTCTCCTCGCAGCGGTGGTTCGGTGACCGCCACCGCGGCATCGCGCCCGGTCATGGCGCCCGGCTTGGGACCGTTCCTCGGCGAGGCCCGCTGGGGGCTCGAGCTCGCTGGCCTGGTGGCCGATGCGGGCCTGCGCCCACGGCGGCGGCAGGCGGATGCGCCGCCGGTCCTGCTGATTCCGGGTTTCATGGCGGGCGACGCGTCGCTGGTCGTACTGCGCTCGTGGCTGCGCCTGCGGGGTCACCCGGTCGCGATGAGCGGCATTCGCGTCAACGTCGACTGCGCCGAGCGCTCGATGGGTCGGCTGCGGGAGCTGCTCGCCGAGTTCGTGGCGTCGACCGGGGCCCGGTCGCTCGTGATCGGCCAGAGCCGAGGGGGCACGCTGGCGCGGTGTCTCGCCGTACGCGAGCCCAAGCTCGTCGCTGGCGTGGTGACGCTCGGATCGCCGGTGCTCGATCCGCTTGCGGTGTCGGCGCCGGTGCTGAGGATGGTGCGGTCCGTTGCCCTGCTCTCCGACCTTGGGGTGCCGGGCATGTTCTCACGGGCCTGTAAGGACGGCGCCTGCTGCGCCTCGTTCCGGACCGATCTCACCGCCAAGCTCCCAGCGGGAGTGCGGGCGACCGCGATCTACTCTCGCAGTGACGGGATCGTCGACTGGCGGGCGTGCCTCGATCCTGATGCCGAGCAGGTTGAGGTCAACTCGAGCCACTGCGGCATGGGGGTCAACGCCGAGGTCTACCGGGTACTCGAGCGGGTGCTCGTGGCCGCGCCGGCGTAGCTTGAGCCTCTACGACCGGATCGGGACCTCCTACAGCGCCTCGAGACGAACCGAGCCACGGATCGCCGCTCGGATCTGGGCAGCGTTGGGTGACGCACGGACGGTGCTCAACGTCGGCGCCGGGACAGGCTCCTATGAGCCCCCGCACCGCGACGTGACCGCGGTCGAACCGTCCGCGGTGATGCGCGCGCAGCGGCCCGCCGGGAGTGCGCCGTGCGTCGCCGCCGAGGCCGAGGCGCTGCCATTCGGCGACCGTTCGTTCGACGCCGCGATGGCGGTGCTGTCCGATCACCATTGGCGCGACCCGATCGCCGGGCTGGGGGAGATGGCGCGGGTCGCCGACCGCGTGATCGTCTTTCAGTGGGACAACGAGATCTCACCTCAGTTCTGGCTCGTGCGCGACTACCTGCCCGAGTTCACCCAGCTCCTCGGCGGCCAGCCGTCGCTCTCAGAGCGCGCGGCGTGCATCGCGGCCACGATCACGCCGGTGCCGATCCCGTGGGACTGCATCGACGGCTTCTTTCACGCTTACTGGCGACGCCCGGACGCCTATCTCGTGGAGGCGGTCCGCCGGGGCACATCAGTCTGGGGGAGGCTCGGTGCGGAGGCGGAGCATCGCGCGGTCACCGCGCTTGCTGGCGATCTGAGCTCGGGTGCCTGGCGGCAACGCAACCGAGAGCTGCTCGATCTCGAGCAGGCTGACGTGGGGGCTCGTCTGCTGGTCGGCGGGCGTCAGTAGTTGCCCAACAGCAGCGTGGCGAGCAGATCGGCGCCCGCGGCCGGCGTGAGAGACTGCCCCGGATGCGTGTCTATGACCGGATCGGCGACGGCTACGCCCGGGAGCGTCGAGCTGAGCCGACGATCGCCGCTGCCGTGCTGGCGGCCCTCGGAGATGCGGAGTCGATCTTGAACGTCGGTGCGGGGACCGGGTCCTACGAGCCGGTGGACAGGACGGTGCTCGCGGTTGAGCCGTCGCGCTCGATGCGGGCTCAGCGGCCGCGCGCGGCGGCGCCGTGCATCGACGCGTCCGCGGAGGACCTACCGCTCGACGACGCCAGCTTCGACGCCGCGCTCGCGATCTACACGGACTTCCACTGGTCAGACCCGGCGAGCGGGGTCGCCGAGCTGGTCCGCGTCAGCCGTGATCGGGTCGTGCTGCTGACCGTCGATCGCTCCGTAGCCGAGCGCTACTGGCTGACCCGTGATTACTTCCCCGGTGCCGACGACCTGTTCCGAGAGCTCGCCGAGCTGATCGGCGAACTGCCGGGGCCGGCAGCGGTGACCCCGGTCCCGATCCCGCACGATTGCCAGGATGGATTCGTGCACGCGTTCTGGCGGCGTCCGCGCGAGCTGCTGGACGCGCGGGTCAACTCGAAGATGGCGATCTTCGACCGCCTCGGGCGCGAGTCCGTGGCGCAGGGCTTGCGCCGGTTGCAGGCAGACCTCGACAGTGGCGCGTGGTTACAGCGCAATCGCGAGCTCGAAGGGCGCGAGACACTGGACCTCGGCCACCGCCTGGTCGTCTGGCGCCACCCGGCCGGGCGTCAACCGACCTTCGTGTAGACGACCGCGCTCGAGGACACGCAGCACGATCCCTGATAGTTGCGCGGCGCGACGGCGCCGGGGATCGGCTTCAGCTCCGGATCAGTGGCGATCAAGGCTCCCCACTGCGCAGCGCGGCGCCGGACGAGCTGCGCCCAGCTGCTGGTCCACTCCTTCTCGCCTTCCGTCAGCGGGCGGACATAGAGCAGCCGCTGGCCCGGCTTCATGCTCGCGACGAGCCTCGCAAGCGTCGCGCTCGGATTGGAGTCCTTGAGCTCCGAGTAGGCGTCGACCCAGTTCATGTAGGAAGGGTCCTTGAGCGGGCCGATCGTCGACGCGAATCGCAAGCCCGACGGGAGGTAGTAGTAGGCGAGCGGCGCCTGCTCGGGCTCACCCGCGAGCACCAGATCACCCGGGCGCATGTCCGGGGCGAGCTCGCCCGCGACGTCGCGCATGTCGCTCTTGTGCTTGGGCGAGTAAGAGGCGACGTTGGCGATGAACGCGATCGAGAGCAGGATCGCGATCAGGCCCATGACCCCCGCGCGCGCAGACGTCAGCGCCGCGAGCAACAGCAGCGATGCCAAGAGCGGCGCGAAGTAGCGCGTGACCCAGGTCGCCGCTACCAACGAGGTCACGCGCGCAAGGAGCACCGCGGTCAGCGGCAGCACGATCAGTGCCCACATGACCGTCGCGTCCGGCAGCCGGCGATTTCCGCGGCGCAGCATCGGCAGCAGCACGATCGCGGCGGCGACCCCGAGCGCGACGGCCACCCGGTCGCTGCCGAGCAGGTCACTGGGGAACGTCGCGCCGGCGTGGTCGGCGTACCCCCAGGGGCTCGTCGTGTTGGCGATCTGGTAGATCAGGTTCGGGATCCAGGGCGCGAACAGCACCAGCGCGACGGCAAACGAGATTCCGGCGTCGCGCAGGATCCGGGGGCGGTCCTCGGCGGCGCGATAGATCGGGATCAGGGCCGCCGCGAGCCCAAGCCAGAAGAAGATCGCCCAGAAGCTTGTGTAGAGCGTCAGCGCAAGCGCCGGCGCGAACAGCAGGAGATACTTGCGGCGGCCGTACACAAACGCATGCAGGAAACTGACGGTCGCGACCAGCGCGATCACGGCCAGCAGCTCCCACGCCTGCGTCTCCTGCGCGTATTGGGTCAGGAACGAGCTCGTCGCGAACAGGACCGCCGCGTAGATCCCGGCGCGTCGCCCGCCGAGGCTCCAACCGGCCCACATGCCGAGCGGGATCGTCGCCAGGCCGAGCAGCAGTGAGAGCACGTGGGTCTCGCTCTCGCTTGACCCAAAGATGCTGATCCAGACGTGCAGCAGGAGGTAGTAGAGCGGCGCGGAGCCGTCATGGCGCAGGATCCCCGGGATCGCGCCGAGTGGGTGCGAAGCGACACCCACGGCAAGCGCCTCGTCAGACCAGAACCCGGCGCCGATATAGCGCGTCCGGACGACGGCCGAGAGCGCGATCAGGAACACCAGAATGCCGCCTGTCGTCGCCCATGAGGGAAGGCTGTTGAACCATTTCGGCGCGTGGAAATCCGGGACCGGCGGTACCTGGAGCAGCCAGGGAGTCCTGGTGCGCGTGGGGGTCGCGGTCGTCATTGCGCGGACTGAGGCTACCGTGGTCTCGTTTGCAAGCATCCGGCAACCTTGCTTCCGAAAATCGTCGCCTGCGATCTCGACGGAACCCTGCTGCGGTCGGACGGCACCGCCAGCGAGCGCACGCGGCGCGCGCTCGCCGCCTCCGAGCAGGCGGGGGCGCTGGTCGTCCTCTGCACGGCGCGCCCGTCGCGGTGGGTCCGCCCGGTGGCAGCTGCGCTCGGCGGACGCCCGCTCGCCGTCTGCGACAACGGCGCACTGGTATGGGACTTCACGATTGAAGCGCCCGTCGACGAGATCGCGATCGGCCCGGACGCGGCGCTCGCTGTGGTCACGGCGCTCGAGCGGGAGTTCCCCGGTGGCGCCTGGGCGGTCGAGCGGCGTACTGGCTTCGCCCACGAACCGTCGTATCAGCCGCGGTGGCCGGTTCCGGATGGGACCGTCGTCGCCGAAGTCCGCCAGCTGCTGGACCAGCCCTCGGTCAAGCTGATGTTCACCCACGCGAGCTTCACGGCTGACGAGATGCTCGCGCCGGCCCGAGCCGCGGTCGCGGGCCGCGCCGAGCTGACGCACTCGAACTCCGGCGACGGCCTGCTCGAGATCAGCGCCGTGGGGGTCACGAAGGCGGCGGCGCTCGCGCGGGTCTGCGCGGCTCGACGGGTCGGTGCCGCGGATGTGATCGCTTTCGGGGACATGCCGAACGACCTCGCGATGCTCGAGTGGTCCGGGCGCTCGGTGGCCGTGGCCAACGCGCATCCGGCGGTGCTCGCCGCCGCGTCGGAGACGACAACGAGCAACGATGAGGACGGCGTCGCACGCGTGCTCGAGCTCGTCTTCGGCGGTCTGCTAAATACAACTGATTGAGTGAACATAGCCACGCCCAGCACCGCGATCGGGCATGCTTAGGTATTGGAGGCCGTCGTTCGCGCGCGCAGGGCGTGCAGACCCCCACAGGCAACAGGCAAAGATCAGGAGGAACACGAAATGGCGCTCAGGATTGGATCGACCGCACCGGACTTCGAGGCCGATACCACGGAGGGGAAGATCAACTTCTACGACTGGCTCGGCGACTCGTGGGGGGTGCTGTTCTCGCATCCCAAGAACTTCACGCCGATCTGCACGACCGAGTTGGGCTATATGGCCAAGATCAAGCCCGAGTTTGACCGGCGCAACGTCAAGATCATCGGCCTGTCAGTGGATCCGGTCGAGGATCACGCGAAGTGGGCGGCCGATATTGAGGAGACGCAGGGGACGGCGCCCAATTATCCGATCATCGGCGACAGCGACTTCAAGGTCTCAAAGCTCTACGGGATGCTGGAGGACGATGTCGAGGGCGATCCGCACGGTCGCACGCCGGCTGACAATCAGACGGTTCGCAACGTGTTTGTGATCGGCCCGGACAAGAAGGTCAAGCTGATCCTGGTCTATCCGATGACCACGGGGCGCAACTTCGACGAGGTGTTGCGGGTGATCGACTCGCTGCAGCTGACCGCCAATCACAAGGTCGCGACGCCGGTCAACTGGCAGCAGGGCGACGACGTCGTCATCGCCGGCTCGGTGTCTGACGACCAGGCCAAGGAGATCTTCGGCGAGTGGGAGTCCCCGCGGCCGTACATCCGGATCGTGCCCCAGCCCAAGTCCTAACTGGTATCGCCGTCTCGGGCGCGACCGCTAGCCGGGTTCGGCGCCGCGCGAGCGGTCGTGCGGTCGCGTCAGGCGAGCGGGCGCCTTGCGCTCCCAGGCATCCTCGAGCAGCTCTGCGAGCAGCGCATGGTCGGCACCGGCAAGCGAGACGCGAACGGCGCTGAGCCGCTTGCCCCACCAGACCTCTGTGCAGATGTCCGGGTGCGCCTGGACCGCGGTCAGGATTCCCGGCTGATCGACCATCACGTTCATGTGCCCCGCATCCCAGAGGGTCGCGAGGATCTTGCCGGCGACCCGGAACGAGGGCCGGCCGTGATGATCCTGCTCCGCGACCTCGGGCAGTGAGAGAACCAGCGCGCGCGCCTCGTCTGTATCCATCGCCGCTACCTGACGCGCTCGTCGTCGCGGCGCAGAGCGTCAGTGAACCGCTTCGGCACCGCGGCGTCCTCGCCCTCCTCGAACACGGTGATCACGACCAGCTCGTCACGCTCGGGACGGCACACGTAGACGAGGTCTCGCCGATCCAGGTCGCGCACCAGCACGGTGCCGCGCTCGCCGGGCCCCGCGCGGCCGGCCGTCCGCGCTCGGGCGACCCGCGAAGCGATCTCGGTCTTGGGGTCCAGCGTGCCGCGCACGCGCTGCTGAAAGCGCTCGGCTGCGTGATCGGTGACGGCGACGAGCAACACGTCTGACCCTAGACGACGCCGGCGAGGTCCGGCCGCCTGTCAGCCGTGCAAGTGGTGGTGGTGCCAGGCCGACGTGTTCGAGGTCCAGCTTGCGAAATCCGGGATCAGAATCAGCGCCAGCACAAGGCCGCCGACGATCGCTCCGACGAGCACGATCGCGCGTCCCGTCCGACCGGACTCCAGGCCGAGCCTGCTGCCAACCCCTAGCTGCTCCGGCATGCCCGGTAGATGACCGAGCACGTGCAACGCGGTGAACCCGACCCAGACGATGAAGAAGATCTTGTGTATCTCGGCGATCGGCTCACGGTGCACGGGGCCGATGATCAGCAGCCAGACACCGGTTACGAACACACCCACCGTGGTGAAGACGATGATCGGTGCGATCAGCCGCAGCCACGTCTCGGGCGGCCCCTTGCGCCGGTAGGCCGGGTCGCGGACGTAGTAGAGCGCGAACCGGTAGCCGGTGCTTCCCATCTTCAGCAGCACGGGGCCGATCAGCAGCAGACCGAGGAACATATGCAGCCAGATCAGCTGGCCGATCTGGGCAATCGTCACACCCAGCACAGCGAGCAGGATCACCAGAACGACGCCGGTGGCCGCCGTCAGCTGCTCGTTACCGTCTGGGCCGCCTCGGAGTCTCATGCGCGCGCCCAGCAGGCGGCGGCCGTGTTGCCGCACCGGCTCAGAGTCGGCCTGGGTGGATGGGCGCGTGATCGCCATGGAGCCGATTGTGAAAAGCCGAGCTAAACGCCATTTCTAGCGTTGATGAGAGGTTTGCTTGCTGGAGCCGGCGAACAACTTACGAAGGCTCGTTTCTGGGGGCGGCGGCAGGCGCATCGCTCGCATCCGCAGCCTGACGCGCCCCTCAAACGAGCTGCGGCAGGATCAGGACGACCAAGCCTCCGAACGCTAGGAACGGTCCCATCGGAAGCGCCGTCTTGAGCGCGTCCCGGCCAGCCCGGCTGATCATCACCAGCGCGAATGGGATCGTCGACAGAAATCCGATCAGCAGCGCTCCGACCACGCCCCATCCGAGCCCAACGCCCAGGAGCAGCGCGAGCTTGACGTCGCCCATTCCCATCGCCGACGGGTTGAGGAGGTTCGGTAGAAACAGGAATACGGCTGCCGCGAGCGGCGCCACGATCAGCTCGACTGCGCGGCCGGGTTCGATCGCGATGTGCGCGATCAACACGACCGCGGTCGCGGGCAGAACGATCCGGTTCGGGATGATTCGGCGCTCGATATCGATCGCCGCGAGCACCACCAGCACCGCCGCGAAGAACGCTGCCAAGGTCGAGCGGGCTACCGTCGGGTAGCAAGCGAACGCGATCGCTGCCGCAGCGACGGCGCCGAGCGTCGTGGCAGCCCGATGTGACAACAGCCGTGCCTGCTCTCCGGCAGGATCGGACATCTCTGCGGCAGGATCGGACATCTCTGCGGCAGGATCGGACGTTTCCTCGGCGTGCGCCGAACCGCTCGGCGCCCCCGGGTGTGCCGCGTTAGGTTCCACCGCTCGAGAGTCCAGCCGTGCCGCGCGGAGGGCGTGCGTGCGAAATCGCGCCAAATAGCGCGTCGAATTCGCCCCATTTCTCCAGCACCGGAGTCGGAAACACGCCGCGCTTGTCGTCATCGCTGACGAGAATGACGCCCACCGGTGGCTCCAGAGCATCGAGCTCGGCGGCGGCGAGCGTTGCCGCACTCGGAAGAGAGCCTCCATCGAGAACGACCACATCGACGGTCTCGCGCCTCGCGAGCTCGGCGACCCCGACGATACGCTCGCTGACCGACACGTGGCACCCCCGGCGCTCCAGCAGCGTCGCAGCGACCGAACGGAAGCGGCGATCGGTGCCGACCAGCAGGACCTTGACCGCAACCTCGGAACCGCCGGACGGGCGCTCCGACGAGGTTTCCCCGTCGCCGCGGGCTGCCTGCTCGGCCGTGATCTCGTCGGCGACACTCGGCTGCACGGTAAGCAGCTGATCCCCCACCTGAATGTGGCGGCGCACGATCTCGCCGGACGACAGCTCGAGCGTACTGCGTCCCTCCATCGCCGACGCCGTGTGCCACGGCGGCAGGTGCTCGACGAGCTTGATCACACAGAGGTTCCGGTCCAGGAACACGACGTCGATCGGGAACCGCATGAATGCGGTGTGGATCGAAGGCGAAGGCTGCAACAGCATCCCCTCGCCGGCGGGCAGCGAACGGCGTCCGAGCAGTCCACGCATGCGACGACGCGCGCGGTCTGCGATCACGACCTGCTCGCAGACGACGTTCCCACGCGTCAGATTGACGATCAATTTTGTCTCGCGCGCCATCTCTAAAGATCGATCTTGGTGGTATGTGTGTGATTGACGACCACTGAAAGTCTAGGTCGTGATCCGGCGCAGACCTTGGCGCGCTGGATCTCGAGCCTGGCCATTGCGATCACGGTCATGCAATGGCTCCGGTGCGGGCTGCGGCGCGGCATTTGCCGTCGGGCCGAATGCGTGGTCACGCCGGGGGGCGCCAGGTCGCGACCACGAGTCCGTGGCCATGGAGGACAAGATCCGTGCCACGGCGATTCAGCACCCGCGGGGTCTCGCCACCCTTCTGGAGCAACAGGATGCGATATTGGCTCAGCAGGTTTCGTTCGTGGGGCGCCGGGATCTGCGTGGCTTCGGTGAGCGCCTGCAGCTGCCGGGTGGTGAGGAGCTCGAAGCGGATGTCATATGCGATCCGGTCCGTCAGCTGCGGTTCGTGCCACAGCAGCCAGTCCGCGTAGCGGTTGTCGGCATAGATCTTTGCGCCCGGATCTTGGCGCGCGATTGCGCTCACCGTGGTGAGCGCCCGTGAGTCGTAGAACCGCTCGAACCAGGCGGACGGCTTGACCGCGATCGCGATCGTTGCGCCGACCAGCACGACAGCCGAGATCCCAACCAGCGACAGATTGATCGTCCTACGCCGTTCAGCGAATCCGGCGGTGGGGTACAGCGAGGTCAGGGTCCTCGGGATCAAGATCGTCGCGCCAAGCCCGAACCAGACCACGTTGCGGACCGCGAACACGGCAGCCGCGGCTAGCACGATCAGCGCCAGCTGATCGAAAGCCGGCATCCGCCGACCGCTGCGGCCCATCAGCCATACGGCAACGAACGCGAGCGCGAAGAATGGGATCGCGAGCGGAAGGCTGGCTGTGATCGGCTGCCACTCCGAGATCACCTTGCCGAATGCGGGGTTGAACACGGTCTCCCCGTAGTAGTGGATCATCCCCAGGCCGTAGGGATTTACGAGCAGGCAGATGGGCGACAGCAGCAGCAGGACGCTTCGCGCGCGGACACTCTTGATCCCGTGGCGCCAGCGGCCTGCTCGGAGGTCATCCGCGAGCAGCACCACGCCGGCGATCACCGCGAGTCCGACGCCCAGGGTCACGGATCCGTGAAGGTTGCCCCACAGGATCAGGATCGGAAAGACCAGGTATATCCAACGGTCGCGGCGACGGTTCAGTTCCCCGAGCTTCGCGGTCTCGCGCGCCAGCAGCCAGACCGTGGCGCTGAAAAGCGGATACGCAAAGCCTTGGGTACGAACGTTGGAGGACCCGGCGAAGTACAGAAAGCCGACTATCGGTAGCAGCCAGAGCACGTGGCGTTCGCTTCCCCCGAGCGTCCGTGCGGCGCCGATCGCGAGTGCGAACCCAAGCATCGTCAATGCCGCATACGCGAGCCCGTACGCAGCCAGGCCACCGATCTGGTTGAGCCAGTAGAGCCACAGCTGCGCGAGCCATTGCTGGTCGTACCAGTGGACGCCGTGCGTCATCACGAACAGCGTGTCGTGGCTCGGGATCCCGTGGGCGGCGATGTAGCGCCCGTCGACAAGCGCCAGCCAGGTGTCCTGCGTGATGTGCTGCGGAAGCTTTGTGAGGCTGAACGCGCCGATCGCTGCGAGCCCAGTGATCATCAGCGCCTGGGATTCCAGCCAATTCAGGATCGATTGCGCGTGCGTGCGTGCGTGCACGCCGCCGGCGGTCGAGATGCCCGTCGCTGTGCTCGAGCTCATGTCGCGCACCGTCGGCTATCGCCTGACCGCGGGGTGACTGACCAAATTCCGGGTGCACACGGTCGATGACCTCTGACCATGATCATGTACGGGAGTGTCCAATATCGGGGTCCAGGAGGCCCTAAACCTTGGTCTAGGCACCAACTAGACCTAGGTCCGTTCCTCTGGGGCCGCTCCAACCGTACCATTCTCACCAGTGCGAAAGCCGGATTGGAACACACCAACCACAATCGCACGACCGAGTAAATCATGACCACCCAACAAACATCAAAAGTGACGCTCCGAATTGCCGACGCGCTTGGCGATGACGAGGGCCAGGGGCTCGTGGAATACACACTAGTCCTGGCATTCGTCGCGGTCGTCGCGATTGTGGTCATACACGCGCTCGGGCCGGATATTGCACAGTATCTCACATCCATCGGAAACAGCCTCTAACCGTGCGACTAATGGTTACAAGCTTCAGGCCGGCCGCAAACGAGCCGGAAACATCGAAAAACAAAGGGGGTGAATACATGCTTGGATACATGCTTCCGCTCCTTACCGTCGACCTGCGCAGCGTTTTTGCTCGCCTTCGGCGTGAGGAAGGACAGGGTCTCGCTGAGTACGCGCTGATCCTGGCGTTCATCGCGGTTGTCGCCGTCGCAGCGCTGACGTTCCTTGGTCCGAAGATTTCGAACCTGCTCAGCAGCATCGGCAACGACCTCTAGGTCAAACTGCAGGAATTGGGGGCGTAGGCTGAAGCCCACCCGGTCTAGATCGGGTGGGCTTTGGCTTTTAAGCGCTTAACCGACGAGTAACCCGGGATCGTGTGGCGCCAGCCGGACAGCCGTCGAGGCGGGCTGCCGGCTCACGCACCACTCAGCTCAGAGATCCTCTCCCTCAGGGGCGACAGGCACCGGCTAGGTGGAAAATTCCGGGCCGCCCCACGCAGCTCCTCCACAGACCGGCATGCAGTCCGGACCCGGACGCATTCGGGGGACCGACCCAGACCCGGTTATGCATTCCGTGACAAATCCGGACCCGCCCCGGCGGATCCGTCGCAGAATCGAGGCTCAGCCCGCATCTCGCGACAAATCCAAGCCGCCCGAAGTGGATTTGTCGCGTTCTGCAGGTCGGCTCTAGGCCGCCCCAACCCCTAACCGCATCACCCCCCCTGCGCCGCATCACCCCCTGACGCCGCATCACCCCCGACGCCGGCTGTGCTCGGCCCCTGGCGGGGCCTGCGTCTACCCGGCTAAGACAGCATCGAAGGGGCAGCGGCAGCGTCGCGCCAACCCTCAAGTGGCCTCCTTTTCAACCGGCGCCACTGGCCTGCTTTTAAACCGGCCTTGAGAAAAGTTGATGTCGCCAGTTCGCCGAGCTCGGTGATGTCGCGCGTTGGCGGCCCACGAGGACGCCGAGCTCTGCCAACCCCGGTGGATCGCCGATGCCTGCGAACGATTCCAGAACGGAGCCTCGTTGATCATGAGACGCCAGCGTCCCAGGCCAGCTCGGCGCGCACCGACGCTGGCACTGAGAGTTCATCGAGCGAAGCGGCGAGTGTCAAGGATGCTTCTATGAAGTCAAGGGGATCGCGGTGAGGCGGTGGTAGAGCTCGCGGGAGATGTGGCGTTTGAGTGAGCGGAGCGCTTCGCGTTTGGTTTTGCCGTCGCGGATGCGGCGTTCGAGGTAGGCGCGCGTTTCGGGTTGGTGTTTGGCGCGGATGATCGCGATCGTGTGGATGGCGTTGTTGGCTTGGCGGTCCCCGCCGGGGTTGAGTCGGTAGCGGACGGTCTTGCCGGATGAGGCCGGGATCGGGGCGGTGCCGTTGCAACGCGCGAACGCCGCCTCGTTCTTGAACCGCACGGGGTCGCACGCAAGCAGCTTGGCGGCGGAGATCGGTCCGATGCCGGGCTCGTCGAGCAGGGTCTGATCGAGGGATCGGACGAGGTCGGCGAGCTTGTCCTGGTAGCGCTTGGCGTCCTTGCCGAGGGCGCGCGAGTGGGCGGCGAGGTCACGCATGACCGCGAACGTGAGGTGCTCGTCGAGGTCGGCGTTGGCGCGAGCGCGCAGCGAGAGGATCCGTCGCTCGAGCTGTTTGCCGGTGCCGTGGCCGATCCGCTCGCGCAGCGCGATCGGTGCGGTCGCGTTCAGCGCTTGCAGCTGGTTGAGCACGCGCGTGCGCTCGGTGACTGCCGAGCGCCGCGCGATCAGCAGCGCTCGTATGGCGGTGAGGATCCCGCGCTGTCTGGGTGTCGAGACGTTCTCGTCTGCGAGTACGCGTTTGGCTGCGGTGATCGCGTCGATGCGATCGGACTTCCCGGCGCGCCGGTCGCGCCGACGTGGACGCTCGACCTCGAGGACGGTGTGTCCGGCGTGCAGCAGGTGTTCGCAGAGCCCGGCGCCCCAGCTGCCGGCGCCTTCGATCCCGAACACCAGCTCACGACCGGCGGTCAGCCCTTCGGCCCAGTGCTGCAGCTCTTCGTAGCCCGCGGCCGTTGCTGCAAAGATCAGCTCGGCGAGCATCTGTCCGAGGTGGTCGAGTGCCACGGCGTAGTGGCGCTCCTTGTGGGTGTCGACCCCGACTGCGATCATCGCGTTCTCCTCATCGTCGACGCTGTTGGTGATGTGGAGGCCGTCGGACAGAGCTGTGTCGAGTGATGTCCAGGCTTCTATGAAGTCACGGCGGCATCCGTGGACGACGGCGGGAGACAGATCCTTGAGAGGGCACCGATCGGCCAGCCGGTTGGTGAGTCATCCCGCCGCCGCCCACACCCTCCAGGGGGTCTCGGACGTCGCGCCCGGCAGCCACGTCGCTACGCCCTACGGGCTCCGCTCCGCGGCCGCCGGCTTGCCAGGCCCAAACCGGACCGGACACGCGATTTCAAACTACACAGCCGGTCGAGAATTGACCCCGTGGCGCCGGTTGAGAATTGACCCCTCCTTGGAGCGGAGCACGGGGCTGGGGGACTGCGCGTGATCTTCACCGAGCGAAGCGAGGTCGGTCGCGAGAGCCGGCGCAGCCGGTGGTCTCTGTCGCCCGGGTAGCGGGAGGCTTGGGGAGGTGCGGCTGGCTTCCCCAGCGTTGTTGACGTTGGGGGATGCGGGCGGTTGGTGGTCAGCCCGCGGCGGCGGGAGGGGCGTGGTCCGAGGTCGCGACCGCGGAGGGCCGAGGGTGCCGAAAGGCGAGCTCAGAGCGTTGAGGTCGCGAACGCCGTCATTACAGCGTGTGCATGATCTCGAGGACCGCGGGAACGAGCAGCACGATGAACAGCGAAGGGAAGATCAGGAATACGAGCGGGAACAGCATCTTGATCGGCGCTTTCTGCGCGCGTTCCTCGGCCATTTGACGCCTGCGCTTGCGCATGTCTACTGCGAGGTTGCGCATCACGTGGCCGATCGAGATACCGAGTCGCTCTCCCTGGGCCATCGCTCGCACGAACGCGAGCATTCCCGGAGTGTCGGCGCGAGCCGCCAGGTTCGAGAGCGCCTCATCGGTTCCGAGTCCCATCGTCTGCTCCTGGAGCGTGAGCCTCAGCTCATCGCTCAGCGGGCCGGTAAGGTGATCGGCCGCGAGCCGCAGCGCGCCGGCGAATCCGAGGCCCGCCTCGACCGTCACGACGAGCAGGTCAATCAGGTCAGGGAGCCGGCGTTCGATGATCTTCAGCCGCTGGCGGGCCTTTCGGCGCACGATCACCAGCGGCAGCATCCATCCGCCCGCGACCATCAGCAGTGCGAAACCGAATGTCTCGAGACTGAGACCTCCGAGCACCAGCACGAACGCGGGCAGCAGCAGAGCCGCCAGCACCCGGTAGCCGAGTAACGTCCGCGGTGACGTCCCATAGATGCCGGCGGCCATCAGCTCAGCGCGGAGGTCATCCTCGCGAATGCTGCCGAAACGTTGCGCGACTGCCGCGCCGATGGCGGATACGAAGCCGGCGATCCCGCTTTTGTTTCCGCCGGAGAGCGCAAGCTCGGGAGCTGTGGACTCGGCAGAGAATCCGTACTCGTCGATCGCGGCCAAGCGCTCGTTCGTTGTCACGCGGCGCACCGTCATCGCCCGTAGCGATGCCGCCACGGCGAGACCGACGCAAAAGACACCAAGTATTAAGAAGAGCATGTTCAGCTCACACGTCGATGTCCACGATCTTGCGGATCGCGAAGCTTCCCGCAATCACCATTGTCGTCGCGGCCGCCAGCGCCATTATCCCGAGTGTCTCGTGAAACAGGGGAGATGTGTACTTCGGGTTCAGCAGTGACAGCAGCAGCAGCAGCCCCGCGGGCATTGCGGACAGGACCCAGCCGGCGAGCCGACCCTGAGCCGTCAGCGTCCGCACCATGCGGCGGAGCTCAAGCCGCTCGCGGATCGTCACGGTGACAACGTCGAGTATCTCGGCCGTGTTACCACCGGTCTCCGCCTGGAGTGTCGCGATCAGGGCCACGTGATGGAAGTCGGTGCTCCGCATCCTGTCACTGATCTTGTTCAGCGCGTCGACGAGGGGAACTCCCAGCTGCTCGTCAGACAGCGCTCTGCGGAGCTCGCGCTTGGAAGGCTCGGGCGCATCGGTGGTCACGACCCCGAGCGATCCTACGAAGGTGTTGCCCGCTCGCAGGGCGGAGGCGACGACGGACAGGTTGTCCGGCAGCTGCTCGCCGAACGCTCGACGCTGACGATTCGCCCTCGTCTTGATCACCTGTCGGACTGCGAACGGGACGAGGAGCCCGAGCAGCAGCGCGATCGGCCCCTCGAGCGTGACCAGGATGTAGGCGAGCACGAGCATTGCAACGCCCGTGATCAGCACCAGTCGGGAGGGACTGATCTGTACCCGCGCCACATCCATCTCCTCGGTGAATCGGGCAGACCAGCCGGACTTTGCGACCTGCCGGCTACCCGGGTCGCCGAGCGCTCGCTGGACCAGCGAGCGCGGCTTGTCCTCGATCGGGGGCGAGGCGATCCCCAGAAACGGATGGATCCTGTGTCGGACGCCACCGCGCTGGCTTGCGAGCGCAAGGATCGAGAGCCCGATCAGCAGTGCACAGATCAGACACACGATCACAGCAGCGGCGGTCGATGACCAGAATGACGACTGAGTGGCTCGCACCGGCCCCGAAGGAACCGCGGGCGCCACGGCCGGCGCCACGTAGGTCGTCGTCGCCGAGCCGTGGCCCGAGACGTTGACGTCGACCGCGACCTTTGAACCGAGCGAGGCGCGCGACTTATAGCGGACCAGGTATTGGTTGGAGAGCGCGACCCCGAGGTCGTGGTACAGAGAGGTGAGGGCGCCGGAGCTGACGGGCGTGTAGATGCCGCCCGTCGCCGAGGCGAGGCTCTGCAGCGTCGTGCCGTCAAACGAGGGATCTTCGACCCCGACCGTGTAGAAGCGCGCGCCCTGCGAAGAAGCACGGCTCGCGATCGTCTGCTCGCTTATCGTGCTGCCCGTATCGCGGCCATCGGACGCGAGCACCACTGAACCGCCGGTCAGATGAGCGCCGGCGAGCATCTGCAGTGCCGCGCCGACCGCGTCGAAGATGTGAGTACCGGAGTGCAGCTGTGGGGTGGTCGAGAGCGCCTTGTAGAGCGCCGCATTGTCGGTCGTCATCGGGGCGATTACCCGCGGCGTCTGGTCAAAGAAGATGATCCCGACCGGCTGCTTAGGATTGCGAGCTGCGATGAAGCTGCGCGTCGCCTGGATCGCCCTCTGCTCGGCAACGCCCGCCATCGAATCGCTCGTGTCGACCAGCAGCACGGTCCCAAAATGCGACTCCTCGATCGCCGACGCGGGCTCGACGGACAGGTTCTGAACAGGCGCCCCACCCTCGCTGACCGAGACCTGGTTCGACGTCACGACTCCGCGTGACGCGAGCGTAAGCAGGAATGCGCGATTGGGGAACTCGACGCCTCCAGCCGCGCTGACGGTGACTCCGCCGGCGATCGCCTGGGCCGCGAGTGCCCCGGCCAGTACGACGGCGGTGACGAGTAGCAGTAGGAGCCGCTTCATCGAAACGAACGCCTCACCTCAGCTGGTGATGGACGAACCTCGGGACGCAGCGTCATCGCCGTCGGACCGCCCACCCCGCCACCGAACTCGTGGGCCGTCATCCAGTCGGGCAGTGCGGTGTTGTTGTACTCGAACTTCGAGCTTTGCGGGCGCAGACCGCTGTACTTGAGCGTTCCACCGTCCATCGCCGGGTCCGAGCTTGATTCGAACTCGAAGATGTCCTGGAGCGTCACGGTGTCGCCTTCCATCCTCTGGACCTCGGTGACACAGGTCACGCGACCGCTGCTGAAGCGCTCGACCTGGATCAGCAGGTCCAGCGCCGACGGGCGATCTGCTCGCGGATCGCGCGCAGCGGCAGGTCGTATCCGGCCATCAGCACCATCGTCTCGAGGCGGGCCAGAGCGTCACGGGGCGTGTTGGCGTGCAACGTCGACAGCGACCCGTCGTGGCCCGTGTTCATCGCCTGGAGCATGTCCAGCGCCTCGGCGCCGCGGCACCTCGCCGATGACGATCCGGTCGGGGCGCATACGCAGCGAGTTGCGGACGAGGTCGCGGATCGAGATCTCGCCCTCGCCCTCGACGTTCTTGGGCCGAGCCTCGAGCCGGAGCACGTGGCGCTGGTTGAGGTAGAGCTCGGCGGCGTCCTCGATCGTGATGATCCGCTCGCTGTCGGGAATCGACGCCGACAGCGCGTTGAGCAGGTGGTCTTTCCGGAGCCGGTTCCGCCCGCGATCAGGATGTTCAGCTCGCGCCTTGACGCAGCGGGCCGCAGGTACTCGCGGCATTACGGGCGTCAGGGCGCTCTTCTTGACGAAGGTAGTCCATGTCCAGCCGGGCCTTGCCGAATTTCCGGATCGTCAGCAGCGGCCCGGTGAGCGACAGCGGCGGAATCGCCGCGTTGACGCGGCTGCCGTCAGGCAGGCGGGCGTCGACCATCGGGGAGGCCTCGTCGATGCGGCGCCCGACCTGGGCGACGATCTTCGAGATGATGCGCTGCAGATGCCCGTCGTCCGCGAAACGGACCGGCGTCCTGTGCAGACGGCCGGCGCGCTCGACCCAAACGTCGTAAGGCCCGTTGACCATGATCTCCGTCACCGTGTCGTCCTCGAGCAGGCGCTCCATCGGGCCGTGGCCGAGGATGTCGTCACCGCGATCTCCTCGAACGAGCCGGTCCCGGTGAGCGGCAGGAATCCCTGCGCTCTTGGTCAGGCGAGCGCGGATTCGCCGACCACGAGGCGGCTCAGTGACGCGTCGTCGACGCTCGCGTTGTAGCGGCTGACCCGTTCCCCGGTGATGACCGCCATGTGGACGCGATCCTTGAGCTCGGCGAAAGTGTCCTGCTCTTCTTGTTTGTCGCCGTTCCTGCTGCCGGCGGGGAGCTCGTTCCCGTAGTTCCATCAGCCTTGCCTCCTACCGATGCGAATGAGTCCTTTGCGTTGAGGTCGAGGTTCGGTCATCGGCGCCTTCGAGAGGAGATCGGCGAGCGAGTTGAATGCCCGAGCCGCGTCCGAGCGCTTCTGTGAGAGGAGGCGATCGGGTTGCCCTCGTTCACTGACATGGTGATGTCGCGGCTACTCGGGATCAGTACGTCCGGGGTCCGCTCGAGGATGTTCGCGACGTCACGGCTGGTGATTCCGACGCTCGTGTTGGCGCGGTTGAGAACCACGCGAACCCGCTCGGGCGGATATCCCGTCGAGTCCAGCGTCTCGAGCCGAGCTTTGCGTTCTTGAGTGACAGAGCGTCGAGCATCCCGACCATCACCGTGTACGAGGACGCATCGACTGCCGCGATCACCTCCGGGCTGAAGCTCGGAGGCGTGTCGAGCGACGATGTACTCGAACTCGTTGCGAAGGACCGAGATCACGTCAGTCATGAACTCGGTGCTGATCGCGCCGGTCTGATCAGGCCTGATTGGCGCCGCCAGCACCCGCAACCCGCTGTGGTGCGAGATCAGGAAGGCGTCGACCTTGTTGGCGTAGAGCAAGCCGCCCAACGTGGCCAGATCGTGGAGTCGTCCGCTCGGGTCGCAGTCCCAGCGACAGCGCCACGTCGCCGAACTGGAGATTGAGGTCGACGAGCACAACACGCTTGCGGCGACTCAGGAGCGTCAGCGCGAGATTACAACGACCATGGTTTTGCCGATCCCGCCCTTGGGGCCCAGCACGCAGACCATCGTCGCCAGCGACGTGTCTCCTTCGCCCGGCGTGACCTTGCGGACCACCGCCTTGTGGAGCGCGAACGCGACGTGGTTAAGGCTACCCTCCGACACCGCGGGACCCGGCTCGAGCACGATCAGATCGTCGGCTCCGGCGGCGAACGCCCGCCCGACGAACCCGTTGGCCGAACTCGCGGTCAAAACGATAGCCGGCCGATCGGGATGGTGACCAGTCCACCACTCGATCAGTTCCACAGCAGCGCGGGACTCGCCCGGACGCGTCCACGAGGACATCTGCTTCCGAGTTCTGAAGCTGATCCGAGCCCGACGACAGAGAGTTGAGGACATTCTCGACGACGATCTCCTGACCGTGGCTGAGGTGCTGCGTGACCCACGCGCCTTCGACGCCTTCGTCGTGGGCCACGATCACGCTGATGCCGGTCTGTGTCATTGTCCCGATGTCCCTGGCTAGAGGTCAGCGACCCGACATCGAGCGTCGGACGCAAGGTGATCCACACTTTCTGGTTGTCGGCGGCGTAGGCGAGGGCGGGAGCCTCGCGCTGGTCACGCGAAGGAGGGAGGTATTCCGCTGCCCGTGCTACTACTACCGCCTCCGCTCAGCCCGCCGCCGCTGGTCGAGCCGCCCGGCGCGGCGAGGACGAGAACGTTCTGATCGAGCGTGACCACGCCCTTGCCGCCGGTGGCGGAGGCGCCATCGACGAGCACATCGACCCGATCGCCGGTCTGGACGGTGCCCACGAGTCCGTGTGCCGCGGTCGAGCTCGATCGCGATCGGCACGTTGACTGCCGCTCAGCAGCGAGGCGACCGTCACGTTCGACGCCGTGAAGTCCGCGGTCGTCAGCTGCTGGCCTGGATAGATGTTGCTGGCCGCGACCTCGCCCTTGATTACGGACGGATCCGTGATCGCGCCGACAACAACGTGGCTCGACGGGACGGTGGTGCGCGATAGCAGCTGCGCCGCGGCGAACACGCTCACGGGGGTCCCTCGCGGGATATACCCCGAGGCCACGAACACAGGTGTGTTGACCTGCGCGGTCGGACTGCCCTTTTTGTAACTCTGCACGAACGCGGACAGGAGGATGCCGGCGAACGACGCCACAACGACAGCCGTCATGATCGCGCCCGGCGTAAAAAACATCGCCGCGCCGAAAGCGTTACCGGTTCTCCTGTGAGCTGACGAGGAACCTTCCATTTACTTGTCTCCGTTTCTCATTTAGTCGCGCACGTCGTAATTAGCTGTTGGCCGGAAAGCTCGGACTGGTCGCGTACCAAAGCACCGGTCCGCATCGTCTCGTCTCAGTTATCGGGGTCCGAGCAAGTGAGAGGCCCAGTGGCTTCCCCGTCGGAACCCAGTCGTAATTTGCGTTGACCTTGGCCTCGACCGGGTGACCGACGGTCAATTCGTGCGTCGCGGTGGGGACGTTGTCAACCAGCACCGGGAGCACGGGCGCGAGCTCGACGAGCGCCTGCCCGTCCTGACCGCGGAGCCTATGCCTCAGGGCCGCGCAGCACGCTGGCTCGGGCGCCGCAGCGCGGCCAGTAATGGTCAAGAAAGCTTGGTTTAGCACTTCGCCACCGATCGGCATTGTTTGAACTCATCGGCAAAACCCCGCCGAAAATTTAGAGTCTGGGCCCAGAAAGCTGCACGGATGTTGGTCTAGACGTGCCTGGACCGAGTGGAGGACGAGACTTGCCGCTCCCGAGCGCCGGCTACGGTCCCGAGCCCCCGGAGCTCATGTCCAGGCGCGATTTCACACGCGGGGGCCTCAACTCTGCCTTAGACAAAGGGGGGGTGCGCAGCCGCGAGGTCGGCGTCGATACTCACGTTGTGATGTCTGCCTCGACCCGCTTCCAACGTCCCCCGTCCGGGCGCATGGACCCGCGGGCTCGGTCAGAGCCGAAAGCGGCCCTGGTGGCCGCGCTGACCGATCCGCGCGTGCTGACCTGCGTCACGGTCGTCGGGCTCTCGGCGCTCGCCGGGCTGGTCGGCGCCGACGCACGCTGGCTGGCTGCCCTCGGGCATCGGATCGCGAGCGGCGGAGCGATCCCGACTGGCGTACCGTTTGCGGCCGCGCCAGCGGCGCACTGGCACAACGCGGTCGTGCTCGCCGAGCTCTTGTTCTGGTGGCTGGAGGCGGCGCTCGGCGACCGCGGGCTGATGCTCGCGCAGCTGGTCGCGGTGGCGGCCGTAGTCCTGGTGCTGATGCGCGACGCGCGGGCGTCCGGCGCCTCGATGGAGGGCGCCGGTGCGGCGGTGCTGGTCGCAGTCCTCGGTGGGCTCGCGAGCTTCACGGTCGCGCGCGTACAGCTGTTCTCGCTGGTTCTGTTCGTGATCCTGGCGGCTCTCCTGCGCAGCGAAACTCGCGACCCCTCGCGCCGGATCTGGCTGGCGCTGCCGCTGATCGCGGTCTGGGCCAACCTTCACGGCGGCGTCCTGATCGGAGCAGGCATGCTGCTGGGCTACTTGGTGCTGGTGCGTCTGCGAGCCCAGCCCCTGACGGCGGTTGCGATGATCGTCGTGACGCCGATCGCGCTCTGCCTGACACCGGCCGGCCTCGGCACGATCGGCTACTACCACGGCTTGCTCTCAAACCAGGCGGCTGCCCAGGGGCAGGGCCTGTGGGCGCCGCTAACGCTGAGCGCGCCGCTCGACGTCGTGCTCGTGATCGCGGCGCTCGTACTCGTGGTCGAGGCGCTCAGGCGCAGGCCGCCGATCTGGGAGCTGATCATCGCCGCGGGGCTCGCCGTCGCGACGATCCACGCAAGCCGGTCCGGGATCTGGCTGCTGTTGTTCTTGGTCGTGCCGGCGGCGCGAAGCATCAAGGCAACCCGCTGGTGGGCATGGCTCATGCCCCCCTTGGCTGTCGCAGCGCTGGTCGGCCTGGTGTTCGGGCTTGTGCGTGGTCCGACGCCGAACGGGGCGAGTCCGGCGATCGTTAATCGCGCGATCGCGGCGGCGCACGGAACACCGATCGTCGCCGACGACGTGATCGATGAGCAGATCGCGCTCGCCGGTGGACGGATCTGGGTCGGCAACCCGATTGACGCGTTCACCAAGCACGACCAGCTCACCTACCTCGCTTGGCTTGACGGCCGCCGGGCCGGTCTCAAAGCGATCGGACCCGATGTTTCGGTGGTCGTCACGGCAAACCACGGCAAGGCACGTTCGCTGATGGCTCACGATGCCGCGTTCGTCCGGGTTGCCACGGACGGCCGCTCGGACCTGTTCGTGCGCACCAGGGGCAGCTAGCACTCGACCAAACGTCCAACGACCGCGGAAGTCCTCATCCGAACCCGATTCGATTCCGAACTCGCGGAGCAGATGAACGCCGTAGACGCAGAGCAGCATCTCTCCGAGCTCAGCGAGCTCGAGAACGATGTTGGTGCAAAGCTGAGGGTTCTGATCGCAGACGATCACCCGCTCATGCTTGCGGGTCTGCGGCGAGTACTCGAAACCCAGGATGACATCGAGGTCGTCGGCCAGGCGCGATCGGCGGCGGAGGTGGTGGCGCTTGTCGAGCGGCGCCGGCCCAGCCTCGTGCTGATGGACCTGCGAATGCCGGGTACGGACGGCTTTGGTCTGATAACCCGCCTGCGTGCAGAGTGGCCGGAGATCAAGTTGGTGATCCTCTCGGCGAGCGACGATCGGCCCTCGGTCTCTGGCGCGCTCAGCGCCGGGGCGAGCGCCTTCGTCGTCAAGAACACGTCCGCGCTTGATGTGGCGTCTGTGTTACGACAGGTCAGCTGCGGCGCCGTCTATCACGCACCAGCGCCCAGCGGCGCAAGCGGCGCCGGCGGAGGCGACCCGGATGCCCCGGAGGGCCCGGTCCTGACCGAGCGCGAGCAGCAAATCCTCGCCGCGGTCGCGCATGGCTCCACGACCGCAGTGATCAGCCGGGAGCTGTGGGTCAGCGAGCACACGGTCAAGTTTCATCTGACGAACATCTATCGCAAGCTCGGCGTCGCGAATCGCAGCGGCGCGGTCCGATACGCGATGGACCACGGCCTGGTCGCGTGACGTCTGACCGGCTCGACCGGGAGCTAAAGTTGTGCTTAGGGACAGCCGATAGTGGCCTTGCTGGGGCAGGTTTAAAACCCAGCTACCGGCGAACTTTGCCGGCCAACACTATGAACACGGGTGGCAGTATGGATGCCGAGACTGGGGCACCACTGAAGGTGCTGATTGCGGATGATCATCCACTGATGATCGCCGGAGTACGCCGGGCACTGGAGCGCAGCGACGACATCGAGATCGCGGGCGAGGCACACTCCGGTCCGGAGCTGATGGCACTCGTCGAGCGCCGGCGCCCGAACGTCGTGCTAACCGACCTCCGCATGCCGGGAACCAACGGCGCCGACTGCATCGAGCAGATCCGCACCACTTGGCCCGACGTCAGGGTCGTGGTTCTGTCGGCCTGTGAGGACCGGCCGTCGATCGACGCGGCGCTCAACGCGGGCGCGAGCGCGTTCGTGGTCAAGAGCGTCAACGCGACTGACATCGCCGCCGTTGTGCGCCAAGCGGCCAGCGGCAGCGTCTTCCATGCCACCTCGACGCCGGCGCCGAAGAGTGACGATCACGACGACGAGTCGATGCTCCCCGAGCTCACCGAGCGCGAGCATGCGATCCTCGAGGCCGTCGCCACAGGCAAGACGACCGCCGTGATCAGCCGCGAGCTGTGGGTCAGCGAGCACACCGTCAAGTTTCATTTGACCAACATCTATCGCAAGCTTGGCGTCGGCAACCGCGCCGGCGCGGTCCGCTACGCGCTCCAGAACGGGCTCGTCGCGGCGGTCGCCTGATCGGTCAGTCGGTAGCCGTCACGCCCTGAGTCCAGGGCGGGATCCGAGCCGAGATCGTGGTCGGGCCGCCCGGGCGGCTCTCGATGTTCGTGACGCCACCGAGCATCCCGACGCGCTCGTGCATACCGACGAGGCCGAGGTGGCCGCCGCGAGCGGCGCGCACCAGCTCCTCTTCGGGTTCGAAGCCGCGTCCGTCGTCTGTGATCACGACCTCCGCGCCCGCCGGTCCGGCCGAGAGGGTGACCGATACCTGGTGCGCATCGCTGTGTTCGCGGATGTTGTTGAGCGCCTCGCGAACAAGCGCGAGCAGCGTTATCTGCTGGGAGTCCGTGAGCGGCGTGAAGTCACCCTCCATTCGGATCTCGGGAACGATCGCCGTTCGCTCGGAAAAGTCGTCCGCGGCTTGCGCCACGGCATCCGGAAGCGCTCCGGTGTGCAGCGTCGGCGACTCGACCGAGTTCGAGATTCTCCGGAGATCACCCGCTAGCGCGACGAGCCGGCCTTGCAGATCGTCGAGGCTGCTGATCAACCGGTAGTTGCTCGGCAGCCGCTGTGTGATCGAAGCCAGCTGAGCCCGGAACAGGCGCAGATCCTCAGCGAGCATGACCACGTCCTGCTGGGGCCCGTCGTGCAGGTCGAAGCGCAGCCGTCGGAGCCGGCGCTCGGCGGACGCGGTGGCGGCTCCCTCGGGACCGGCGGCGACGGCGTGGCGCCCGTGCAGCTCGATCAGCGTCACGAGCGTCGCGCCGACCTCGGCCAGCAGGGCGGTCAGGCGCTCGGGTTCGGTGCGACCGCCCTCGGCCAGCAAGGCGGCGTCGGCGCGACCGTACGGCCCGAGCCCGATCGCGCGCAGGTCAGGCTCCTCGCTCAGATCCCCCTGCCCGGACTCCAGCATCTGGCGCGCGAGCGCCCGCGGCGGCCCGATCGGACCTTCGAACTCACCCGCGTCGGCCAGGTGCGAGAGCGAGGCCCCGCTCCGATCGTCCACAGCGACAGCGCGCGCAGCCGTGTGAAAGCGAGCAGCAGCTCGAGCGCCAGCCCAAGCGCGCGTCGCGGCGCCAGGCGCATCAACTCCGGGGCCTGCAGCGCTTCGCGGGCGAGCGCGAGCCGCGGAAGCTCGGCCGACTCCTCGATCTGGTCAATCACCCGGGCGAGCTCGAACGGCTGCAATCCGGGCTCGAGCACGATCGCCACCAGCAGGTCCGCAGCGAAGCCGAGCAGCGCGACCGACTCCGCCCGATCCCCCTGCCCCGGGAGGTCCCGGACCGAGATCGCGCGCCGACGCGCCATATCGAGCGCCGCGTCGGGGATGCTCGCTCCGATGATTTTCTCGAAGGTCTCTCGGACCTCGATGAATGCGCTGTCTCTCGTGCTCCCTGTTTCCACCATTGTGACCGGCCTGTGAGCCCCGCCAGTACGTTACATCGGGAGCCAGTCGCCGGTCCTACAGTCATGGCACGCCGGTCGCAGCGACGCCGGCGTCGCGCAGCCGGTCGACCAGGCGGCCGTAGCGCCGCCCGGTGTCCGGCGTGCGAGCGGCGCGCACGACCGCGTCGCGCGTACCGACGATCACGGTCGCCAGCCGCGCGCGCGTGACTGCGGTGTAGAGCATCTCGCGGCGCAGGAAGAACGCGCCCGCCGCCGGGTGCGCGACGATCACGGCGACCGGCAGCTCGATCCCCTGACCGCGGTGTACCGAGCAGGCGTACGCGAGCCGCAGCCGGTCGGCGTCCTCGGGCGCGAGCCTGACGACGGACTCGTCAGTGGCGAGCAGCAGCGCCGGATCATCCTCGGTGCCCCCGGGGATCTCGTCGAGCAACCGCAGCACCGTGCCATTCATCAGCCCGAGGTCGTGAAGGTTTCGCCCGGTCATCATCAGCTTGTCCCCCAACCTCAGCCGGCCGCCACGAACCGGCCGGCCGTCGGGGTTAACGCCTCGCGCAGCGCCTGGTTGAGCGCGTCGATCCCGACATCGCCTCGATACACGGGCGCGAACACCTGGATGTCGCGGATCGGGTCAACGCCGTAGTGAGAGGGCAGCCGCTCGGCTACCAGCGAGACGATCTCCTCAAGAGCTGCTCGGGCGGTCGGGCGCTCGATCATGAACAGGTCGCGGCGCATCTCGTCACCGGCCGTGAACAGGGGAGGCTCGCCGCGCCGGATCGCATGCGCGCCCTGGACGATCATGCTGCCGGCGGCCTGGCGGAAGATGTGCGTCAGCCGCGTGGTCGATACGAGCTCGGACTCGACCAGCTCCGCAAACGGCTTGCCGGCGCCCACCGGCGCGAGCTGGTCCGCGTCGCCCACGAGCACGACATGAGCCTGATCGTCGACCGCCCGCAGCAGCGTGACCAGCAGCTCTAGGTTCGCCATCGAGGTCTCGTCGACGATCAGCAGGTCGCACCCGAGCGGGTCCTGCTCGTCGTGCAGGGGGCCCTCGCCGGGAATCCACCCGAGCGCCGAATGAACGGTCCGTGCGCGCAGCCCGCTGGCCTCGGTCATACGGACCGCGGCGCGCCCGGTCGGGGCTACGAGCATAACCCGCGCCCGCAGTGCGATCGCCGCCGCCGCGATCGACTTGATCGAGGCCGTCTTGCCGGTCCCGGGGCCGCCGGTGATCACCGACAGGCGGTGCTCGAACGCTGCCGCGAGCGCCATTCGCTGCTCAGCCGTCAGCTCGCCGTCGCCGGCGGCGACGGCCGCGCCGGCGGCCGGATCGTGCTGGAGCGCCCGCAGCCGCGCGCTCGGCGCACCGTCGGCCAGCTCGCTGACGCGTTCGGCGAGCTCGGCTTCGAGCTCGGCCGTCACCGTGCGATAGACCCACACGCCCTCGCGGACCACCTCGTTGCGATGCTCGAGCTCGGCGACCACCGTCGGCGCCGGCTCGTCTCCGAGCAGCGAGCCCGCCGCCTCCAATAGCTCGGCGGCGGGGAGGCAGGTGCTGCCGCGGCGCTCGGCCTCGGACAGCGTGTGCAGCAGCGCCGCGCGCTCGCGCTGCGCTCGGAGGTCGGCCGTCGCGGCGCCGCCGGCGAGCGCGATCCGGTCGGCGATCAGAAAGCCGACGCCGAACACGCTGGTCAGCTCGTACGGGTTCTCGTTGACGACCTCGTGCGCGCGCGACCCGTAGTGCTCGTGGATCCGGGAGGCGAGATACGCGAGGCCGTGCGGAGCGAGCAGCAGATGGAGGCGGCGGGTGACGCGGATCTTCTGCCAGGACTCCGCCGCCTCCTCGGCACGGCGCCCGCTCAGACCCACGCGGGCGAACGCAGCCGCCGGATCGGCATCGATCGCGTCCAGCGCCGCGTCGGCGCCGAACAGCTCGAGCAGCTCGGCAGCGCGCTTGGCGCCGACGTGCTTGACGCGCTTGAGGTAGCTCACCAGCGCGGCCGCGTCCTCGGGTCCCAGCGGCCGCGCCTGCGAGACCTTGACCTGCGTTCCAAAGCGGCTGTCGTCGACCCACTCGCCGGTGACGTGCGCCCGCTCTCCCGGCTCGAGGTGGACGAGCGGGCCTACGAGCGCCACCGGCATGCCGTCAGTCGCCGCGGCGTCGAGCACTGCCCAGCCGGTCTGCTCGTTGGCGTAGCGCACGTAGCGGATCGTGACCACGCCGTCGAACGCGCCCTCCATCGTCACCACGTTAGACGCGCGCGTGAGCCAGTGCCGCGATCGTTGCGCATCTGTTACACGCCCGTCGCGCGGGCACGGACTCACTCCAGGTCGCGCTCGGCCCGGCGAACCGCGGCGCTGATCCCCTCGCTGCCGACGAGCGGCTGAAAGGAGCGCACGAGCGGGCGGACCGCGGCGACCCCGATCCGTCCCTGCGTCCCGACTGACTCGATGCGGACCTCGGACTCGAGCGCCGCGCGACCGGCGTCGAGCTCGTGGGCCCAGGTCGCGAACACGACCCGCGCGGTTCCCCCCTGCGACCAGTCGCGGAACTCGTCCGCGCTGCGGAGCAGCGGGTAGTCCCGCCGCAGCGTCCAGATCCGGCCTGCGATGCCCGACACGAGCAGGCGCTCGCACTCCTCGAGGACGACGAACGGCGGCTCGCGGAACAGCGTGTCGTAGAGCGCATCGCGGTCCAGACCCGGGATCCGCCAGCGCACCAGCCGCCCCAGCAGACCGGTCTCCGACAGCGACACGTCCCGAGCAGCGCGCCACAGCCGGTCGGCCGAAGCGGCGCTCTCCCGGCGGTCCGCGACCCGCACCGAAGGGCTCGCGATCCAGCGGTCGAGATCGGGGCCGGATCGGGCTTCGCCGCGCATCGTCCCTTTTGTAGCGCAAGCTTTCCGCGATCATCCGCGGCGTGGTCCGTCATCTGCTCGCGCCGGTCTCGCCCGATGCCGCCCGTGCGCTGGCGCTGCCGCGCGCGCTGCCGGGGGCGGGCGGGGTGGCGCTGACGTTCGACGACGGGCCTCATCCGGAGGGGACCCCGGCGGTCCTCGAGGTCCTCGCGCGCGCGGGCGCACGCGCAACCTTCTTCGTGATCGGCGAACAGGTCCGGCGCCGGCCGTCGCTGGTGGGCGAGATCGTCGCTGCCGGCCACGTGGTCGCGTTGCACGGGAATCGCCACCGGCTGCAGCTGCGAATGACCGGTTCGCAGGTCGCCGACGACGTCACCCGCGGCCTGGAGGCGATCTCGGACGCGATCGGCGCCGAGTGCGTCTGGCACCGGCCGCCGTACGGGATCTACAGCCCGGCGGGCCTGCGCGCCGTCCGCGACGCCGGCCTGCAGCCGCTTCTGTGGTCGCGCTGGGGTAAGGACTGGCGCAAGTTCACGACCCCCGCGCGGATCGCCTCGCGGGCGCTCGCCGGCGTGCTGCCGGGCGACGTTATCCTCCTGCACGATGCCGACTTCTACAGCTCCCGTAACTCCCACCGGCGCACGGCCGCGGCGCTCGGGCTGATCCTCGCAGAACTCCAGCGGCGAAAAGTCGCTACCGTCCTCCCTGTCTGACAGGCTTGTCAGAGCGCACTCAGATTGGCAGGATTGGCAACCTACGCGCGCGATCCCACGCCGTCGCGGCCGGCGAAGCAGCTTCTTGTTCGCGCGTAACGGCGCCGCACCACCATGACCCCGGCTTCATCTTCGGCTTCCAACCAAATCGCCCCTGACTACGGGCGGTTCGCGATCGGCTTCGACGACCGCGACCGCGACCGGGTGCACGCGCTGATCGACGAGGTGCTGGATTCCAACCGCTGGTCGGAGGCCGAGATGACCTCTCGCTTCGAGGCCGGCTGGGAGGCGTGGAACGAGCTGCCCGCGGTGGCGGTCTCGAGCTGGGCGGGCGGCGCTCTGGCGGCGTTGCACTTCGCCGGCGTGCAGGGCGAGACGGTGCTGTGCCCGTCGAACACGTTCATGGCGACGCCGCTGGCGGCGATCCGATCCGGCGCCGAGGTGCAGTTCGTCGACTGCAACCGCGAGGACCTCTGCATGTCATTCGCGGACTTCGAGCGCGCCGCAGAGCAGTTCAAGCCGCGGGCCGCGTTCCTCGTCCACATCGGCGGCCACATCGCTTTCGACTCCGAGCAGATCGCTCGCTACTGCGCCGAACACGGGATCTTCCTGATCGAGGACTGCGCGCACGCTCACGGCGCAAGCTGGAACGGCCGCAAGCCGGGCAGCTACGGCGATGCGGGCGTCTACTCGATGTACGCGACGAAGACGATCTCGACCGGCGAGGGCGGCATGCTGGTGTCCAACCGCCCCGAGGTGATCGAACACGCGCGCGACTTTCGCAACTACGGCAAGCCGAACTACGGCGTCGCCGGGCTCAACTTCCGGATCAGTGAGTTCACGGCCGCGCTCGGGCTTGTGCAGATCGAGCGGCTCCCCGAGATCGTGGCGTTCAAGAACGAGATCGCACGCGAGGAGCTCGACGCCCGCTACCCGAGCCGACTCGAGCTCCCCGACGGCATGACCTCGGGGCTCTACAAGTACATCGTCTTCGATTGGCTCGAGCGCTCAACCGGCCGCGTCTATGACGAGCCCTGCCATCGGATCATGGGTCACGATGTGAAACTCCCAAACAGCGATTGGGTCGCGCGTAGCCACTCCTGCGTCCCGCTCTACTACAGGCCTGGCAACTAGCGAGATGCGGGTACTGGTAACAGGCGGCTCCGGCTTCATCGGCTCGCACGTAGTCGACAAGCTCCGCGCGCGCGGACACGAGCCGGTGATCTACGACCTGCGCCCGTCGCCGTGGCACACGGACCCCGACAACCCGGTCGATACGGTGCTGGGCTCGATCACCGATCGCGAAGCGCTCGAGCGCGCGCTGCATAGCTGCGACGCGGTCGCGCACCTGGCAGCGGTCGCCGACGTCAACGACGTGCACGCAGAGCCCGAGGACGCCGAGCGGGTCAACGCGCGGGGCACGGTCGCGGTGCTGGAGGCGGCCCGCCGTGCGGAGGTCAAGCGGATCGTCTACGCATCGACGATCTGGGTCTACTCCGACTGCGAGCCCGAGGAGGTCGACGAGGACACGCTGCTGCCGCCGCCGAGTCACCTCTACACGAGCACCAAGCTCGCCGGCGAGCTGTACTGCAAGGCCTACCAGGAGCTGTATGGGATCGACTACACGATCCTGCGCTTCGGGATCCCCTATGGCCCACGCGCGCGCGAGGCGGCCGTGATCCCTGCGTTTGTCAACAAGGCGCTCGCGGGCGACCCGCTGACGCTCGCCGGCGACGGCAGCCAGTCGCGCAAGTTCGTCTACGTCGAGGACCTCGCCGAGGGCGTCGCGCTCGGACTCGAGGACGTCGCGGTCAACCGGATCTACAACCTCGCCAGCGATGAGACCGTGACGATCAAGCAGATCGCCGAGACGATCAAGGAGCTGATGGGCGACGTCGAGATCGTCCACACGCCCGCCCGCCCCGGCGATTTCGGCGGCAAGATCGTCTCCTCCCGGCGCGCCGAGCGGGAGCTCGGTTGGACTGCGGCGACGCCGTTCTCCGAAGGCGTGCGCAGGTACATCGGTTGGCGCCACGAGCAGGCGGCCGCCCGGTCCGACGAGGAGGCAGCCGCGGTGATCCCCGCCGGCGAGCCGGACGCCGAGTCCAAGCCGCGCCAGATCCTGATCATCTCGGCCGACATCGGCGAAGGCCACGATCTCCCCGCGCGGGCGGTCGCGCGCGAGTTCCGCGACGAGGACCCCGACGCGCAGGTCTCGATCGTCAACGGGCTGCCGGCGATGGGCCCGATCCTGACCAAGATCCTGCGCGAGAACTCGGCCTTCATGTTCCAGTACGTGCCCTGGCTGTTCGACTTCCAGTACTGGCTGTTCATGTACTGCGCGCCGACCCGCTGGCTGTCGCGCAAGCTGCTGACGATGCTCGGGCGCCGCGGGCTGATGCGGCTGATCCGCGCCCACAACCCGGACCTGATCGTCTCGACCTACCCGGGCGTCACCGCGGTCCTCGGCGAGCTGCGAAGAAACGGCAAGCTCAACGTTCCCTGCTACTCGTCGATCACCGACCTGGCGGGGCTCCAGTTCTGGGCGCACCCGGGGATCGACCTGCACTTCATCACTCACCCCGAATCGGCCGAGGAGGTCGAGCTGATCGCGGGCCCCGGCAGCGTTCGCTGGGCCAAGCCCCCGACTGCGGCGGCGTTCCTCGCGGCGCGCTCGCGTGCCGATGCGCGCCGGGCACTCCGGCTCCCGGCCGAGGGGCGCGTGATCGCGGTCTCCGGCGGCGGCTGGGGCGTCGGCGACCTCGCCGGAGCGACCCGCGCCGCACTCGAGTTCGAGGATGCGACCGTACTTTGCCTCTGCGGGCGCAACGACAAGCTGCGCGCCAAGGTCGCAAAGCGCTTCGCCGGCGAGCCGCGGCTGCGGATCATGGGCTTCACGGACCGGATGGGCGACGTGCTCGCCGCTGCCGACGTGCTGATTCACTCGAGCGCCGGCCTGACCGTGCTCGAAGCGATCATCCGCGGCTGTCCGGTCGTCTCCTACGGATTCGGGGTCGGCCACGTGCGGGCGTCCAACACCGCGCTCGAGCGCTTCCACCTCGCCCAGGTCGCCCGCCACGAGCGCGACCTGGTCCCGAAGATCAGTCGCGCGCTCGAGCACCGGTCCGATCCCGACCCCTCGTTCGCGCGCCGACCGCCGACCGCTGCTCTGATCCTCTCCGACGAGCGCCGTGCCCGTCAGCGGCCCGTCTGGCGCGTGCGCAGCGCCCGCGCCGCGACGACGGCCGCTGCGGCGATCGCTCTCGCGGCCTGGACGCTGACGACCGGCCTCTCATACTCACTCGTGGGTGATTTCGTACACATCAAGCCGGTGACTGTGGTCGCGACCGATCACCCCGAGGTGGGGGTACTCGTCGACGCCCCCAGTGACGAGGTGCCGGCTCTCGCGGGGGTGCTGTCGACGTACGGGATCCACGCCTCGTTCACGCTCGACCAGGCCTCGCTGCCGGCCGAGGACGCGATCATCGACGCCGGCGACCAGGCGCTGCCAGGGCTTCCTACCGGTGGGCTCGTGCGCTGGCTCGGGACGCGCGGGGAGCTGCGCCGGCTGCTTGACGCGATGGGCTACAGCCACCATTTCCTGTATGTCTCAAACGGCCCGAGCCTCGGACAGTGGCTGTTCGCGCACGGAGCCGGAGGCCGGCCGGTGGCCGGCGCGGTACGCCTGCAGGACGGCGACGACTCGGTCGGGCGCCTCCGCGCCGGCGAGGTGGTCGAGTTCAAGGTCACGACCGCGGCCCAGCTTGAACGGCTGATCCCGAAGCTGCTGGCCGGCCTCCAGGCCGAGCACCTGCGCGCGGTGCCCGTCGGTCGGCTGATGCACGACGCCGACGCAGCGGCCTAGCGTCCCGATCGTCTCGACGCCGCCGCAGCTGCAGGACCTGATGCTCGCGGCCGAGCGCCTTCAGGGCGTCGCGCACCGGACGCCCGTCATCACGTCGCGCGCGCTCGACGAACGGACCGGAGCGCGGCTTTTCTTGAAGGTCGAAGCGCTTCAGCGCGGAGGGGCGTTCAAGATCCGCGGCGCCTACAACGCGGTCTCGTCGCTCGACGAACCCACGCTCGCGCGAGGCGTGTGCGCGGTCTCGTCAGGCAACCACGCGCAGGCGGTGACGCTCGCTGCCCGGCTGTGCGGGACGCGCGCGGTGATCCTGATGCCCGCTGACGCGCCCGCGCTCAAGCGCGCCGCGACCGAGGGCTACGGCGCCGAGGTGATCACCTTCGACCGCTACCGCGACGACCGCGAGCGGCTCGCGCGCGACCTGGCGGCCGACCGTGACCTGGCGCTCGTGCATCCATACGACAATCCGTACGTGATCGCCGGTCAGGGAACCGTCGCGCTCGAGCTGCTCGAGCAGGTCGCCGAGCACGATCTGGAGTTCGCGGACGGCTCGCCCTCGGGACTCGACGCTGTCGTCGTCCCGGTCGGTGGCGGCGGCCTGATCGCCGGCACCGCGATTGCGGTCAAGGCGCTCTCGCCCGCGACCCGCGTGATCGGCGTCGAACCGCTGGCCAGCGACGACGTCGCCCGCTCGCTTGCGAGCGGCAAGCGCGAGTCTGTGAAGGTAGGACTCACGATCGCAGACGGCCAGCAGACGTCAAGCCCCGGCGAGCTGACCTGGCCGGTGATCCAGCGGCTCGTCGATCAAGTCGTGACGATCTCGGACGAGCAGATCGTCGACGCGATGCGAACGCTGTTCGAGCGCTGCAAGCTGGTCGCCGAGCCGAGCGGCGCGAGTGCTCTGGCCGCGGTCCTGTCGGGCGCGGTCGACGTCGCTGGGCGGCGCGTGGCGGTGATCGTGTCCGGGGGCAACGTCGGTGCACGAGCGTTCGCCGAGCTGATGGGATGAGCGGCGCCCCCGAGCGCGCTCGCCTGGTGTCCGAGATGCGCGAGCGCGGCACGGTCCGCAGCGATGCGGTTGCGGCAGCGTTCGCCGAAGTCCCGCGCGAGCTGTTCATCCCGGGGGTTCTGGCCGAGGATGGCCTCGAGGGGGTCTACCGCGATGACGCGTTCGTGACGAAGCGCGATCGGCACGGGATGCCGATCAGCTCCTCGTCGCAGCCGACGATCATGGCGCTGATGCTCGAGCTGCTCGAGCTGCGGCCGGGCGATCGGGTGCTCGAGGTTGGCGCCGGCACCGGTTACAACGCCGCGCTGATCCGCCGTCTCGTTGGGCGTCAGGGTCAGGTGACGACGATTGACGTCGACTCCGAGGTCGCCGATGGCGCCCGTTCGGCGCTGCGCCGGGCCGGCTACGGGGCGGAGGTCGTGGTCGGCGACGGGCGCTCCGGTTGGCCAGACGACGCGCCGTATGACCGGATCATCGTCACCGCCAGTGCCGACCGGCTGGCGCGGGCGTGGCTCGATCAGCTGCGTGACGGTGGCCGGCTCGTGGTGCCGCTGCGCCTCGACCCCGACGGCGCCTCGATCCAGCTGATCCCGGTGCTCGTAAAGCGCGATCGGCGGCTGTACTCCGACGGGATGACCTGGGGCAGCTTCATGGCGCTGCACGGCGGCGACGGCGGCTGGCGCGGCCCACCTGACTCGCTCGGTGCCCACCGCTCGGTCGGCGGTCGTCATACCTCGTTCGCGACGCTCAATGGCCCTGGAGTCGGGCGCCTCTCCGAGCGCGCCGCCCGCGAGCTGTTGGCGGCGCTCGTGGGGGGCGACGGCGTCCGTCGCGCGCGCGGCACGACGCCGATGGGCGCCGGGCAGACACCGCTGCTGCTGGTCTTCCTGCTGCTCGCGATCCCGGCCGGGCGGCGGGTGGCGCCGGTGAGCGAGCGCCGGCACGGCGTCGGCGTCGTGGACCCGGGCAGCGGCAGCGCCGCGATCGTGTCAGTGCCGAGCCCGTGGGGAAGCTCCAGGTTCGAACACGCCGACCGCGTCCGCTGGAGCCTCGATGCCTACGGAGGCGAGGCGGCCGCGATCGAGCTCGAGGGGCTGTTGGAGCAGTGGCGTCAGCTCGAGGCCGCGGCCGCCGGGGCGCAGCCTCGCCTACGGCTGACCGCCTACGGCGGCGGGCCGGAGCTGCGCGTCCGCTTCAGCTGGGGGTAGCTACCAATGCACGCCGCGCGTTGCCTGCGCGAACGCCCGCTGCTCGGCGGCGCTGTGGCCCGTCTGCGGTTCGCCGCCCTCGGGGAACAGCTGGTAGGCGCGGTTGACGATCAGGTCCTGGGCGCCGGGCGCGAGTGCGTAGGTGAGCTGACCGATGTTGCCGATCGTCGTCGCCACCTTCTTCGGCCGTTTGCGGATCGCATCGACGATCATCGCCCCTGCCTCCTCGGGGCTGAGCGTCGGGAAGCGATCATAGATCTTGGTCGGTGCGATCATCGGGGTCCGCACGAGCGGCATGTAGACGGTCGTGATGTGGACGCCATCGCCGATCACCTCAGGCGCGATCGAGCGCGAGAACGCGTCGAGCGCCGCCTTTGACGCGAGGTAGGCGGCGAACCTGGGCGTGTTCATTTGCAGCCCGATCGTCGAGATGTTGATGATGTGGCCCGAGCCGCGGTCGCGCATCGTCGGCAGCAGCCCGAGGATCAGCTTCACCGGAGCGAAGTAGTTGAGCTGCATCGTGCGCTGGTAGTCGTGGAAGCGGTCATAGGAGCGGTTGACCGAGCGGCGGATTGACTTGCCCGCGTTGTTGATCAGCACGTCGACGTGATCGTGCGCGTCAAGCACCTCGTTGGCCATCCGCTCGATGTCGTCGACGTCGGTCAGGTTGCAGGTGTGCACGAAGCCCTGGCCACCCGCTGCATCCACCTGCTCGGCGACCGCCTCGAGCTTCTCGCGCGTGCGCGCTACAAGCAGCACCTTGCCGCCGGCGCGGCCGAGCGCCAGCGCCGCCGCTTCGCCGATCCCCGACGAGGCGCCGGTGATCAGGATCGTCCGGCCCTTTACGGCGTCGTGCAGCGACTGGGCCAGGATCCCGCCGGCGCCCGGGATCCGCTGGCCGAACGCCCGTAGCGTGCGGACGCTCGAAACTGCCAGGTCGGTCAGATCGGGAGCCATCGCGACGTCTCTCCTCTCGCTGGAGCAAGCGAGCATATAGGTCACGGATTGGTCGCGCTTACGGCTGCGGAGGCCGGCTCCCGAAGGAGCGGCGGAGCCGTTCGAGCAATGCACGTGATGTTCCATCCGGAACCTATGCGAACATATGTTCGTCATGCTGATCGTCTGCGTCCTACTCCCCCGATTTGCACTCACGACAGCCGTGGGGGATCGCAGCGAGCTGCTCCAGGCGCCGACGTTGCTTGCCCCCGAGCCCGGCGGGGCACAGCAGGTTGGCGAGGTATCGCTCGCCGCGGAGGCATTCGGGATCCACCCCGGGATGCGGCTGGGTGAAGCTTTGGCGCGCTGCCCGCGCCTCGTTCTCGTCCCCCCGATCCCGCGGGGGTTGCCGATCGCTGGGAGCGGCTGCTGGTGCGATTGGAGTCAGTGGGCGCGGCGGTCGAACCAGAGCGCCCCGGACTCGTGTGCTTCGACGCGCGGGGGTTGCTGCGGCTGCACGGAGGGGTCGACGGCGTGCTCGCTGCTGTGCGTCACGCGCTCCGCGTTCCGGTCAGGCTCGGTGTGGCACCGTCGCGCTTTGCAGCCGTCGCTGCCGCGTCGAAGGCGCGATCGCGTCGCCCGGAGATCGTCGAGTGCAAACCGGGCGCGAAAGGCCGAGAGCGGGCTCGTGCGTATCTATCTCCTCTGCCGGTCGCGCTGCTGCGCGCGAGGCCGTCGCTTGCCGAGCTTCCGGAGGCGCTCGAACGCCTCGGGATCAGGACGCTCGGCGAGCTCGCCGAGTTGTCGGCGGCGGCTCTCGCTGATCGTTTCGGAAAGGCCGGGTTGCTGGCGCACGAGCTTGCAAGCGGCGGCGACAGCGCGCTCAGTCCTCGGCCGGCGAGCGAGTTCCTGCGCGAAGTGCTCGAGCTTCCAGAGGCGAACTCGGGCCAGCAGCTCCAGCACGGACTCGAGCTGCTGATCGACAGGCTGCTCGCGCGGCGAGAGCGGCGCGGGCGGACGCTGAGGGCGGTCGTGATCTCGGCTGCGCTGGTCGAGCAGGGGGGGACCTGGCGCGAGCGGATCGTGTTTCGCGAAGCGCTCTCGGACCCGGTCCGCATCCGCCTCGCGCTGGTGCCGCGATTGGCACAGATGCCGGCCCCCGCGGAGACGCTCAGGCTCGCTGTCGACCGGTTCGGACCGCCGGCAATCGATCAGCGTGTGCTGCTTGACGACCCGGCGGCCGCGAGGGCAGCGCGCCTGCGCGAAGCGATCCGTCAGACCCGGGCCGCGGCGGGGCCCGACGCGGCGCTGCGCGTCCTCGAGATCGATCCCGACTCTCGCTTCCCTGAACGGCGGGCGGTCCTGACCCCGTTCGAGACCTGATGGGCCCCGCGCTCCGGGTGATGCGGCGATGACCGGACCGCGTCCGTCTCCATCCGGCGCCGAGTGATGCGGCGATGACCGGACCGCGCCGGCTCTCGGTCCCGCGCCGCGTTGCTGTGCAGTCGTCGGCCGCCGGGCGCCCGCTCGTGATCGACAGCCGGCCCGTCGACTCCGTCCGGGAGTCGTGGCTGATCGAGGACCGGTGGTGGACTGACAGGCCGCTGCGCAGGCACTACTGGGAGATCGTCACCACCTGCGGACGAAACGAGGTCGTGTTCTGCGACCTGCGGAGCGGGAGGTGGTGGCGCCAGCGCTAACGCTTAGCGGGAAGTGGTGGCGCCACGCTAACGCTTCGTAGACTGGCATCCGATGCAGGTGACCAGCACACCGCGCGCTCCCGGACCGGTGGCGATCGGAACGTGGAGCGGCGGCCGATTCATGCACTTCGGCGAGCCTCTCGACGACGAGCGCTTCCAGGCCCTGATCACGCCCGACGACCAGATCCGGACAGTCCTGACCGCCGACGTCTACGGCGCCGGCGAAGCGGACGCGATGCTCGGGCGGGCGATCGCGGGCCGCGACCGCCACGAGATCTGCATCGTTGGTTCCGTCGGACACGACTTCTACGAAGGCGAGCGCAACGGGCCCAAGGGCTTCCCGCGCTTCACAGACCCGGCTCTGCGCCGACCCGGCGAGTACGCCGGCTACTTGCGAATGGCGACTGAGCGCAGCCTCGAGCGCTGCGCGATCAGCAGCTTCGACCTGCTGCTGCTCCACAACCCCGACCGGATCGGCTACACGAGCGAAGCGGTCTGGAGCGCGATGGCGGGGCTGCGCGACGCCGGCCTCACGCGCCAGATCGGCGTTGCCCCAGGACCCGCCAACGGCTTCACGCTCGACGTGATCGACTGCCTCGAGCGCTTCGGCTCAATGATCGACTGGGCGATGATCATCCTCAACCCGCTGGAGCCATGGCCCGGCGAGCTCGTGATGGGCGCCGCCGCGAGCAACGACGTGCGGCTGATCACGCGCGTGGTCGACTACGGCGGTTTGTTCTTCGACGATCTACGCCCCGGCCAGGAGCTGGTCCGCGGCGATCACCGCGGCTTTCGGCCGCCCGGCTGGATCGAGGCCGGTCGAGCGAAGCTGGACGCGATGCGCCCGATCGCCGGTCGCGCCGGGCTGACGATGATCCAGCTCGCCTGCCAGTGGAACCTCGCTCACGCACCGGTCGCCTGCGTCGCCCCGACGTTGATCCAGGAGGCGGGGCCCCAAGCCCGCCCGATCGAGGACAAACGCGCCGAGCTGGCATCGCTTCCCGCCGAGCTCAGGCTCACAGCCGAAGATGTCGCCGCCGTACGAGCGCTCGGCGACAACACGGGCTGCATGGCGCTCAAGGGGGCCAGCCCTCAATACTCCGGCGACGAGCTCCCCGACCGATGGACGCTCGACGAGCGCCTGGAGGAGGTTGCCAGGCGCTGGCAGATCGAGCCCGTCCGCGACCTCTCGCAGCGGGCCGCGGCATAAGCGGCACGCTGCCGATTGCGCACCGACCCCCGCGGATGGTCTCAAGCGCGACCCCGCCGATCGTCTCGAACGCATTCCTGAAGCCCGCGGATAGCACGACGTTGGTCTAAGGGACAACTAGACGAAGGTCTAGGTCGGCTGCGCGCCGATCGCTCAGACTGTTGAAAGGTCATGACGATCGGTGCGACGAGCCCAGATCCTTGCGCTGAGACGCCCGCTGATGTGCGTCCGCAGTCGCCCGAGCAGAGCCGGCCTGACTGGAAGCTGGTTCTGTTCATGGCCGTCGTCTCGGTTGGCTCGGGCCTCGCGGTGCTGGCGTTCATAACCCAGGCCGGAAAGGTCTCGAGGTTCAACGACTTCTACCGCGAAGCGTGGCCCGCCTACGCAGCCCTCGCCCACGGGCAGCTAACGCGCTTCCTGGACCTCGGGCCTGCTTACGTCGGCTCGCTGGTGTTGAGGGCCCCGTTTGCGCTGGTGCCGACTATCTGGGGCGGCGGCCCGAGAGAGATGTTCTTCGCGGCTGCGCTCCCGTGCGTGTTCGCGGTCAGCGGCTTCTGCGTTTGGCTCGCGATCCAACCCCAAGGTCGTCGCGTCGGACCAGGGAGCCTGCTCGCACCACTCGTGCTCTGCATTTTCAGCCCGGTCGCCATTATCGCGCTCGGCGGTGGCCATCCGGAAGAGCTGCTCGGCGGTGTGCTGTGCGTGGCGGCGGTGATCTGCGCGGCTCGTGGCAGGCCCGGATCAGCAGCCGTCTTGATCATGCTCGCCGTGATCAACAAGCCGTGGGCGCTGGCCGCGGTCCCGGTGGTGCTCGTGGTGATGCCGGAGATTCCCCGCCGCGCGCTGGCCCTCCTGGCCTGCGCCGCGGGCGCAGTCCTGGCGCTTGCCGCGGTCGCCGATAGCCACGGAGTTAGCGCCATCCTGCAAATCGGGCAGATCGGCGCGATCTTCAACCCACCCCAGCTGCTGTGGTTCTTCGGCCGCCATGCCTGGATCGTGCAGCATGCGAGAGTCGAGATCCTGGTCTTGGCGATCGTTCTCTCGGTCCTCTGGCGGTGGCGACGGTTCCCCGTCTCGCCGCCCGCCGCCGCTGTCCCGGAAGCCCTGCTGCTGCTCGCGCTGGTTCTGTTCGCGAGAGCGGCGTTCGATCCCTGGAACAACCTTTACTATCACGCGCCGTTCCTGTTTGCACTGATCGCCTATGAGGCGACTTCGAAGCGAATGCCGGTCCTGACGACCATCTACACGGTGCTGTTGCTGATCGTCGTGCCTCTCAAGAGCATCCCGCCGATGTCGTATGACACGCGGGCGGCGATCTACGGGGTCGTCGCTCTGGCGACGCTCACATGGCTGGCAGCGAGGATCTATGTGCCGACGCTGTCGTCGAGCTCGGCCCGCAGCCACTCGCTCCCGACTGACAGGTCCTCGGCGCCCATCGCGGCGGCGACGTTGAGCCACATCCAGTAGCGCAGGAAGTCGCAGATCCGCTCGGAGTCCGCGGCCTAGCTGAACCCCTGTCCCGGCGCCTCAGCGAGCTCGCCCCGGACCGCAACCTCGCTACCCGGCGCGGGGAGCCACCGCTCGCCCCCCGCGTAATGCCAGCGGCATAGCGCCACCACGATGATCAGCTCGGTCGCGATGTACGGGAGCGCCTTCCACAGGTCCCCGTTTGTCTGGGCGATCGGTGCTGCGTATGCGAGCAGCGGGACCAGCCAGAGCGGGCTGATCGTAGGCGCAAGCAGCGCGATCGGTACGAACACAAGCGTGAAATAGTGAGGCCACACGAGCGGCGACGATGTCAGGGCCGCCATGATTGCCAGCCCAAACGCACGGCGCTCCCCATCGGGCTTGTGCGCAAAATGCCACGCCAGGGCGAGGATCACGAGCGTAATCGCGATCGCGATCGCTTCTGAGAGCGCGCGTGATGCGCCGAGGCCCAGGCCGGCACTGACCAGCGAAACGCTCGACGGGCCCTCGATCGAGGCGAGATTGTTGAGCATGCTCGGATACGAGGTCAGGTCTGCAAATCCGATCAGGGACCACGCAGCAAGCGTGGCGGCGATCACGATGGCTGCGGCCAGGACGACCGTGCGCACGCGCCTGGTCGCGATCAGGAAGACACCGATCGGCCAGAGGAAGAGGATCGAGCCGACGACCGCGGCGGTGGCCAGCGCCGGGCTGATCACGCGGTCACGCCACCGCCAGATCAGAGCCAGCCCGAGCACGAGAAGCTCGTTGACCTGCCCGAGCCGCAGCGAGTGGATCAAGGGCCAGGTCAGAAAGGCCGCGCCATAACAGCGCCAGTCAGTAACCCCCAGCAATCGTAGCCCTGCGATCATTGCGGCCAACGAGAGCAGCGCGTAGAGCGCGCCCGCCAGCTTTACCGGCAACACCGCTAGTGGGATCGCGCCAACCAGCGCCGGCGCAGGATAGACCGGCACCGCGAACACCGTTTCCGGGATGCTGCCGGACTGTCTGATCGCCGCCAGATGCGCGAGGAATCGCACGCGGTAGGGATCACGGCCATGGAGGATCGCGTGGGCGCCGTTGTACAAGGCGCCGTGGAAGTCGTACTGGAACGTTCTCAGCGCGAGCGTCGAGCCAAGCACCGCCACGACGATCGCGACGGGGATCACGCCGAACACGACGATTGCACCGGCTCGCCGTGCCCCGACGGCGAAGCCCTCGCGGGACACGCGGACCATCGCTCATTTTATGCACTGCATCCGGGCGAATCGCTGGCCCGGCCCGGTCAGGGTCAGGGCTCGAGTTCGGCTCGCAGCCACTCACACCCGACTGACAGGTCCTCGACGCCCATCGCGGCGGCGACGTTGAGCCACATTCCGTAGCGGAGGAAATCGTCGATCCGCTCGGAATCCGCACCCGAGATCTCCTGCACCTGCTCGACGAGACGGGCGAAGTTGGTCCGCACGCGATCGCGGATCGCCTCGTCATCGCAGGCCGCATAGGACTGCAGCTGGAGCATCAGATAGTCGCGCTCGGTCGCGAGCATCTCGACGTACGCGTGGCCCATCGCGGTCAGCACGTCTGTATCGGGCAGCGCCTTCGCGGGATCGAACTGCTCCGCCGCGCGCACGAACGCCGCCGCGGTGCGCTCAAAGCAGCGGTCGACGGCCGCCAGGAACAGGTCGCGCTTTGAGCCGAACAGGCTGAACACGTAGGGCTGGGCTACACCGACACGACGCGCGATCCGGTCCACGGGCGTGCCGTGCAGGCCGCCGTGGGCGAACTCGTGCACGGCCGCCTCGACGAGCGCGTCCCGGCGCTCGGAGGCCGGGACACGCTGGCGGGGGGTTGTCTTGGCTTCGGTGGCCATCTGCGGACGATCCTACGCTTCGATCAGGCAGCCGCTCCGGCGAGCTCCGCCGGGCGCGACCGGTCGCGATCGTTGCTGGCTTCGGCCGCGGCCTGCTCGCGCGCCGCCGCCAGAGTGCTGAATGGGAGCACCAGAGCGATCAGGGCGCCGGCCCCGAGCACCGCCGCGCCGACCCAGACCGCGGGGACCAGCCCGCTGACGAACGTTTGCGGCGAGCTGTAGCCGCCGTGGCTGGCGAACACCGTCGCGAGCACTGACACGCCGAGCACGCCGCCAAGCTCGCGGATCGCGTTGGTGGCTCCCGAGGCCTGGCCGGCCTGGTCAGTGCGGACCGCCGAGAGGACGGCGTTGGCGGCCGGCGCGAACACCAGTGCCATGCCCACACCGCCGAGCAAGAACGGTCCGATCAGGCTCGTGTACGCGAGCGTCGTGCTCGCCTCGGACGCGATCCAGCCGAGCGCAACCGCCTGCAGCCCGAGCCCGGCGACCATGAACAGCCGGCTGCCGTAGCGCTCGGAGAAGAAGCCGGCGAGCGGCGAGACGATCATCGTCGCGCCGGTCCAGACCAGCAGCTTGACCCCCGCTTGCAGCGGCGTGTTGCCGAGCACGTCCTGGAGGAACTGGCTGAGGAAGAAGATCGAGCCGAACATCCCGAAGTACATCGCCAGCGAAACGACATTGGTGACTGCGAAGCCGCGGTCGGCGAAGAAGGTGATTGGCAGCATCGGGTGCTCGGTGCGCCGCTCCTGGATGATGAACGCGACCACGAGCGCGGCGCCGGCGGCCAGCGAGATCAGCACCTGGGTATTGGTCCAGCCGAGCGATTGTGAGCGCACGAGGCCGAAGACGAGCCCGAACAGGCCGCTCGAGCCGAGCACCAACCCGGGCAGGTCAAGGTGTCTATTGGGGCCGCGGCTTTCGCTCAGGCGGATTCCGGCGAGCGGCACCAGGATTTGCGCCGATCGGGACGTTGATCCAGAAGATCCAGTGCCACGATGCGGCCTGGATGACGGCGCCGCCGACGAGCGGGCCGAGTGCGACGGCAATGCCGCTGACGGCGGACCAGATCCCGAGCGCGACGCCGCGCCGGGCCGGCGGGAACGCATCGGCGAGCAGCGTCAGAGTCAGCGGCGTCGCGATCGCGGCGCCCACTCCCTGAACCGCGCGGGCGGCGATCAGCAGGGCGGTCGACGGCGCCAGCGCGGCCGCGGCCGAGGATGCCGTGAACAGGGCGATCCCGGTCATGAACATCCGCTTGCGCCCGAACCTGTCGCCGAGCGCGGCGCCGGTCAGCAGCAGCACGGCGTAGGAGAGCACGTATGCGTTGACAGTCCACTCCAGCGCTTGGATCGATGCCCCGAGGTCGCGGCGGATGCTCGGCAGAGCGACGCTCACGACGAGGTTGTCCAAGACCACCATGAACAGTCCGATCGAAACGATTGCGAGGGTCCAGCCCCTCCGGCGAGACTCGGTCATCGAGCGACCTCCAAATGTTGTTAGTGACTGCTAACTACAAATAACTTAGCAGTTACTAATAACTTGTCAAGCCCGATCTGCCGAGCCGCGGCGAGCGCGTCGGCGACGCCTTCTGACCCTTCACCACCGCGATCAGGACAGCTTCGCCTCGGCGCGGGTCGGCTGGAAGAGCTCGATCGGGTTGCCGGACGGATCCTCCACCAGGATCTGCCGGCCGCCGACCCCATCGACGATCTCGTTGCGAAACCGTGCTCCCGCGCCTCGCAGGGCGCCGACGGTCGCGTCGAGGTCGTCGACCTCGTGCTGGAACCTGTTCCACCCGCCGGGCGCCGGCAACGAACCGTCGGGCATCGCCTGGCCGCCACCGGGACCGCCTCCCGGAGCACTGAGGACGAGGCGCAGGTCACCGCGGCTCAACATCGCGAACGCCGGTGCGGGGTGCATCACCTCCTCAAAGCCAAGCTGGGCGCAATAGAACTCGATCGCCTCGTCGACGTCGTCGACGATGTAGCGGACGCTGACTGTGGCCATGGTCTCTCCCTCCGCGTCGTCCTCGGTAAATGAGAACATATGTTCGTAGATGTATACCGAGCTTCACTGCCATTCGGCATTCTCGTTCCTCGATGGTGCCTCGCTGCCCGACGAGTTGGTTCCCGCGGCGCTCGAGCTCGGCCATCGAGCGGTCGCGCTGACTGATCACAACACGGTCTCGGGCTCGATGGAGTTCGCCGTCAGCGCCCGCGCGCTCGGCCTGCGGGCGATCCACGGGGCGGAGGTCGATCTGGACGATGGTCGCCACCTGACGCTGCTTGTCTGCGACGCGACCGGCTGGGCGAATTTGTCGCGGATCTTGACGCGCGCGCACGCGCACACGCGCGAGGGCCGACCCGGATCGCCGCCCTCCGATCCATCGGTTGAGTTGCAGACGATCATCGAGCACGCCGACGGGCTCTTCTGCCTCAGCGGTTGCGCGCTGCACGGCGTCCACGACGAGCCGACGCTGCGGCGGTTGCTCGAGCCATTCGGTCCCGACAGGTTGCGAGTCGAGCTCCAGCGGCCGTTCTTGCGCGATGACCGAGCGCGCAACCGCAAGCTGGCAGCGCTCGCGCGACGACTCGGCGTCGCGTGCGTCACGACCGGGGACGTGCACGCCCACGCGCGCTCGCGCGCGCCGCTGCAGGACGCATTCGTCGCTGTGCGACTGCACAGCACGCTCGACGCCTCCGAGCCCCAGCGGCGCGGGAACTTCAGCCACGTGCTCGATTCGCCCGAGGCGATGGCGCAGCGGTTCGCCGAGTACCCCGAGGCAGTCGCCGAGACCGAGCGGCTCGCCGACCAGCTGCGCTTTGACCTGCGCAGTGACCTCGGTTATCGCTACCCCGGCGCCGAGGACGAGCGCGCGATGCGCAAGCTGACAGAGCTCTGCGCGGCGCGGATGCAAGAGCGCTACGTGAGCGCCGCCGCCGGGATCCGCGAGCGCGCGGACGCACGCCTCGACGAGGAGCTGCGGATCATCGAGACGCTGCACCTGCCCGGCTTCTTCCTGCTGCACCATGACATGCTCGAGCTCGCCCGCGAGGTCGCCGCCGAGGTCCGCGGCCCCGACAGCGCGCGGTCGCTGCTGCCGCCGGGGCGTGGCCGGGGGTCGAGCGTCTCGTCGATCGTCTGCTACCTAACCGGGCTCTCGCACGTCGACCCGATCGCCAACGAGCTGCTGATCGGCCGCTTTCTCAACGACGAGCTGACCTCGCTGCCCGACATCGACCTCGACTTCCCGCGTGACATCCGGGAGCGGCTGATCCCGCGCGTGCACGAGCGCTATGGGCGTGAACGGTCGGCGCTCGTCGCTGCCTTCCCCACCTACCGCGCGCGGGGTGCGATCCGCGAGCTGGGCAAGGCGCTGGGTCTGCCACCGGGGGAGATCGAGCGCGTCGCGCGCGGGAGTGAGGGATGGGACGCGCGCGACGTAGCCAAGGACATCGAGAGCACCGGTCGACAGGGACTCGCGGGCCGCTGGGCGTGGCTTGCCCGGCTCGCCGGCGAGGCGCATGGGCTGCCGCGCCACCTGTCCCAGCACTCGGGCGGGATGATCATCGCCACCCGGCCGCTGATCGACTGCTGCCCGATCGTGCCGGCGGCGATGGAGGGCCGCCAGATCGTCCAGTGGGACAAGGACTCCTGCGCGGACGCCGGCTTTCTGAAGATCGACCTGCTGGGGCTCGGAATGCTGTCGGCGGTCGAGCGGACGGTCGAGCTGATCGCCCGCACCCGGAGCGAGCGGATCGATCTGTCCCGGATCCCCTACGACGACTCCGCGACCTATGAGTGCATCCAGAACGCCGACACGACCGGCGTCTTTCAGATCGAGAGCCGAGCGCAGATGCAGTCGCTGCGGCGCACGCGGCCGGAGAACCTCAAGGACCTGACCGTCCAGGTCGCGATCGTCCGTCCCGGCCCGATCCAGGGTGGCGCGGTAAATCCATACATCGAGCGCCGCCAGCGGCTGCGCGTCGACCCCGGTTACCAGGTTCCCTACGACCACCCGTCGCTCGAGCCGGTGCTCGGCGAGACGCTCGGGACGATCATCTTCCAGGACCAGGTGCTCGAGGTCTCGATCGCGTTCGCGGGCTTCTCGCCGGGCGAGGCCGAGGGCCTGCGCCGGGCGATGAGCCGCAAGCGCTCGGAGGCTGCGATCCAGGCCTACCACGAGCGCTTCGTGCAGGGCGCCCAGCGCAAGCACGGGGTCGACGCGGAGACCGCGGAGCGGGTGTTCGCGATGGTCAAGGGGTTCTCGGGCTTCGGCTTTCCCAAGGCCCACGGTGCGGCATTCGGGCTGCTCGCCTACCAGTCGACGTGGCTACGCGTCCACTACACGCCGGAGCTTCTGTGCTCGCTGCTCAACGAGCAGCCGATGGGCTTCTACCCGCCGGACGCGCTCGTCCACGAGGCGCAGCGGCGCGGGATCGAGGTGCTGGCGCCTGACGTCAACGAGAGCGGGGTCGAGTGCGACGTCGGGCTCGCCGGACGCGAAGCCGAGCTGGCCGGCGCGCAGCTCGGTCGCGTGCGGATCGGGCTCGGATACGTCCGTGGCATCCGGGCTGACGAGGTCTCATCGCTGGTCGCCGCCCGCGATCGCGGCGGCCGCTTCAAGAGCCTCTCGGATCTCGCCTCGCGCGCCGGCTCGAGCTCCTCGGCGCTCGAGCTGCTGGCGTGGTCCGGCGCCTGCGACAGTCTCGCCCGCGGACCCGGCGCTGCCCGCCGTCAGGCGCTCTGGCAGCTCGGTGTGACGGCGCCCGGCCGCCGCGTCCCGGGTGGCACCCAGCTCGCGCTGCCGCTCGATCTCCCGGCGCCGCCGCGGCTGAGGGCGCTGTCGGACTGGGAATCGATGCTCGCCGATTACGGAACCACCGGGCTGACCGTGAACACGCACCCGATCGCATTGCTGCGCCATCGCCTGCCGGCCGGCGCTGTCACCAGCCGCGATCTCGAGACGCTCGAGCACGGCGCTCGGGTGAGCGTCGGGGGGCTGGTTGTCGCCCGCCAACGCCCGGGCACCGCGGCCGGGATCGTGTTCCTGCTGCTCGAGGACGAGCTCGGCACGATCAACCTGATCGTGCCGCCGAAGATCTACGACAAGCATCGCCTGACCGTCAGAACCGAGCCGCTGATGCTCGCCGCGGGCAAGCTCGAGCGCCACCCAGCGGCCGGAGGCGCAATCAACGTGCTCGTCGACCGGATCTCCTCGATCGACGCCCCGGACCAGATCCTCGCCGACGTCAAGGACTTCTCGATGCTCGACGAGCAGGTCAGGCGCGGGCTCGTCGAGCAGCGGGCAGCGCGCGACGGCGCCGGGAGGGCCGGGAGCGCCGAGGGAGCCGGCGACGCCGGGAGTGCCGAGGGAGCCGAGGGCGCCGGCGACGCTGAGGACTTCCGCGCCGTCGCGCCGCCGGTGATGAGCTTCGCCGCCGGGCGCAGGCGCTAGCCGCGAGCCCCGGCGCGGCGCCGCCGGGCAGCCCATCCACTCCGTCCGCGCGGTAAGGTGCCGCTCGCAGTGCTTGCGGTCGTCATCTTCGTCGCTTTCTGGGTTGTGCTCGCGCTCGCCCTGTTCCTGCTCGCCGCCCGCGGCGGCGTCGGTGGGACGGCGGCGAGGTTGCGCGGGCAGGCTCGCGGCGCCAACCGGCTGGTGGGTGTCGTCTTCGGCTTCATGGTGCTCGCGTTCGGGATCGCGATTCCGGCGGCGATCCTGATCGGCAACCGGACCAACGCGAACGCGCAGGTCGGCGGCTACCGGCTGACCGCGGCCGAGAAATCCGGGCGCGAGTTGTTCGGCAGCCACTGCGCGGTCTGCCACACGCTGGCGGCCGCCAACGCGGTTGGCAAGGTCGGCCCCAACCTCGACACGATCAAGCCGGCCGCCTCGCTCGTGCTGCACACGGTCAACAATGGCTGCCTGCCCAACGCGCCCAACGGTTCGGCACAGCAGTGCCTCGGTCAGGGCGTGATGCCGGCCAACGTGGTGACCGGGAAAGACGCCCGGGACGTAGCGCAGTTCGTCGCTCAGGTGGCCGGGCGCGAGTAGCTTCGAGCAGGGTTTGGGCGAAACCTGCGGCCGTCCGGGGTCGCTGGTAGGATCGCCGACCCGTACCGCTGAATTCCCATTCCGCCCACGCCGCCCTGGGCGCGGGAGGGAAGTGGGGGAACCGAGTTGTTGGGGCTAATCGCGCCCTTCCGCGTAGCGTCGCTCTTTCGACGCGAGCCCGTCAGCTAACCCCGCAAGCACAGAAAGAGGACTGAGATGGCCCGATCAGGCGTAGCGACGGCCGGGGAACATGCCAATCGCGACCGTCGCCGTGCGGCCAACGGTCGCGACGCGGCGGCAGGCTCGCACGAGTGGCTCGAGTCGCCAGAGCGGCGACTCGCCCGCTTCGACGAACAGTTCGACTACGACGCCCGCGAGCGCGACCGGCGCACGGTTCGGATCAGCGGTCACGGCGCCGAGGCGTACGTGTCGCGCAACGGCACCCGACCCTCATCCGCGCAGCGTCACCGCAACCTCAGGCCCTACGAGCGGACCGGCTTTCGCCCCGATCGCGTCGCAATGTGGGCCGTGCTGCTCGGCGTGATGCTGATGCTGGCCGCGGCCGCCAGCGCCCACGCAGCAGTGCTCGCGGTCGCGCTGCACTGAGCTGCGGCACGCTCGCGCTCCGGGACGGCGTCTAGCGCGCCGCTACGGCCCTCGCCTGGGCACGGATTACCCGCTTCTCGCATCCGGTGATCCTCCGCTTATCCCCGGCCGTATAACGGAGTAAGACCGCTTCGGCGAGCCCTTGTGCTCGGGGCGGGGCGCAGGTAGACTTATCAAGCGTAAGCAGGTGTCAAAACTAAAGGGCACGCCACCAGGCGATGTCCACATGAAACCTTCGGCGGTCAGCGATGAAGACTCCAATGAGCCGGTTCCAAATTCACGACGATCTCACGGCGCCCGAGGGTTCGGTCGCTGTGCTTCGCGGCGCGCTCTCCTCGGGCGGTCAGCTTCCCAACTTCATCGGCGTGCTGGCGGGATCGCCCGCGGCACTGCGGGCGTACGCACGGTTTCGCTCCGAACTGCGCCACGGCCGCCTGAAGCTGCCGACGCTCGAGCGGATCGCACTTGCGGTCGCCGAGCACTACCAGTCAGCTCCCGGGATCGCGATCCACTCGCGAGCGGCGCGGAGCGCCGGGCTGGCGATCGACGAAGTGGCGCTCGCGCGCCAGTTCAACTCCAAGGATCCCCGCGAGGCCGCGCTGCTGCACTATCTGCAGGCGCTGCTCGAGCAGGGCGCGCGACCCCCGATGTACCTCCACGAGGAGGCGCGCGAGGCCGGCTGGGACGACGAGGAAATCCTGGAGGCGATCGCCGCGGTGACGCTCGAGGGATTCACGGCAATGGTCAACGTCGCCGGTGAGGTTCCGGTCGACGGCTCGACCGAGGCATCAAGGGCTCTGGAAGCCGCTTGACGTCGTAAGCTCACGGCACTCATGGCCGCTCACGAGCAGACGGGCACGGGCTCTGGGACACGTGGCAACTGCTGCCCTCTGTACCACGAGGCGGTCGAGCTGGTGGGCCGACGTTGGACTGGCGCGATCCTTCAAGTGCTGATGGACGGCCCGATGCGCTTCTCGGAGATCGGCCAGTGCATCCCCGAGCTTTCGGACCGGCTCCTGTCCGAGCGGATGAAGGAGCTCGAGGCCCGCGGGGTGGTGCGGCGGACCGTGATCTCCGGTCCACCGCTGCGCGTCGAGTACGAGCTCTCGAGGATGGGTCACGAGCTCGAGCCCGCGCTCGCTGCGCTCGGCAGCTGGGCTCGACGTTGGCTCGGCGACCGTCCGGTGTCCGGCGCGAAGCGCTAATTCAGCGTCGCCGAGCGCGTGGCGGTCCCGTCACGCCAGGTCAATCTCGTGCCCCTCAGGCGCAGCGACCCGGCCGCGATCCCCGAGCAGGAGTCGAGCCTGCGGACCGAGTTTCCCGTGCGCTCGGCGACCTCGATCCCGTGACCGTGCGAGACGATCGAGGACTCCGAAGCGATCCAGGCGATGCTCCCGCTCCGATTGACGACCACCGAGCCCACTGACCGTACGACTCTGGTCCGACCGTCAGCGTCCACGCCTGCTGCCGGCGGATCTCCTTGCCGTCTGAGAGCCGGCGCACGATCACGGTCGCCGAGCCGGTGTCGACGCCGCAGCGCTCGAGCGCGTAGGCGGCCAGCCTCCCGGCGATGGCCGCCGGTCCCGCGTGCCCGACACCGTTGCAGATCGTCGCGCTGCCGAGCATGATGCTGCGCCGCCCGTGTGCGCATCCGTACACGCTGCCGGCCCGTGAGTACACGCGAGCGCTCGAGCTCACCGCCAGCGTGTGCGCGGCCGCTGGCCCGCACGGAACGCTCGGCGAGCCGGCAAACGAGGCCGGCGCGAGCACGAACACCGCGAACCCACAGCCGGCCGCAACCAGCGAGCGCCTCATCGCGTCAACAGTACGACTCTCTGCCAAGTAACGTGTCGCAGCCATGACCGTCACCGATCGCCCGCTGACCGCCGAGGACGTGATCTCGATGGTGGCCGAGCGCGACATCCGCTTCATCCGTCTGTGGTTCACGGACATCCTCGGCCAGCTGAAGGCGTTCTCGATCAACGTCACCGAGCTGGCTGACGCATTCGAGGGCGGGATGGGCTTCGACGGCTCCTCGATCACCGGCTTCAACGCGATCGAGGAGTCCGACATGATCGCGATGCCCGACCCGAGCACCTTCATCGCGCTCCCCTGGCGCCCGAACGAGGCCGGCGTGGCGCGGATGTTCTGCGACATCGTCACGCCCGAGCGCACGCCGTACGAGGGCGACCCGCGCCATGTGCTGCGCCGCGCGCTCCAGCGGGCGGAGCGGATGGGGTTCGATCATTTCTACGTCGGTCCGGAGCTCGAGTACTTCTATTTCCGCGATTCGAAGTCGACCGAGGTGCTCGACGAGGGCGGCTACTTCGACCTGACGACGCTCGACGCCGGCTCCGATCTGCGGCGCGAGACCGTGCTCGCGCTCGAGCAGCTCGGGATCCACACCGAGTACACCCACCACGAGGTCGGGCCCAGCCAGCACGAGATCGACATGCGCTACGCCGACGCGCTGAAGATGGCCGACGACTGCATGACCTACCGGATCACGGTCAAGGAATACGCGATGAAGTACGGCCTCCACGCGACCTTCATGCCCAAGCCGCTGTTCGGCAAGAACGGGTCCGGGATGCACACCCACCAGTCACTGTTCAAGGGCACGCAGAACGCGTTCTACGACGCGGACGATCCCCACTTCCTGTCTGACGTCGGCAAGGCGTTCATCGCCGGCCAGCTGCGCCATTCGCGGGAAATCTGCTCGATCTTCGCGCAGTGGGTGAACTCCTACAAACGGCTCGTGCCCGGGTTCGAAGCGCCGGTCTACGTCGCCTGGTCGCGCCGCAACCGCTCGGCGCTGGTGCGCGTGCCGCTCTATCACCCCGGCCGCGAGCGCACGACCCGGATGGAGCTGCGCTGCCCCGATCCGGCCTGTAACCCGTACCTGACCTTCGCGGTCCTGCTGCAGGCGGGGCTGGAGGGAATCGAGCACGGCTACGAGCTGCCTGACCCGATGGAGCGCAATCTCTACCACCTGTCGCCCGAGGAGCGCCGCCGGCTCGGGATCGAGCAGCTGCCCGAGACGCTCGGCGAGGCGATCGAGCTGACCGCCCAGTCAGAGCTCGTGTTGCGCACGCTCGGTGAACACATGTTCAACCGCTACATCGAAATCAAGCGCCAGGAGTGGGACGACTACCGCGTCCAGGTCACTCCGTGGGAGCTCGAGCGCTACCTGCCGGTCTTATAAGACGACTGTGCATGTTCCGCGCGCGAGGTGAACACGGTCGCCTAGGTCGTTCGTCCGTCGTGATCCGATAAAGCAGGCGCTCCGCACGGGGCGATGTTTATGGGGTTGGGCTCTGGGTTTGGCGCCCGTATCTGCATCCGTCCCGCTCCTCTCGATGTTTCGAGGAGCGCTCGTCGGTCGGGTGCGGGACGACAAACGCTCAGCGGCCCCCAACCCCCAGAGATACACCTCCGGTTGACGGCCTGCTCGACCGGAGAGCACGGGCCAATGGTGCGCACGCGTGATCGAAGGATCGGTCCGGCGGGCCTCAAGAATTCCTTGCAATCGGTCGATAACGATGGCTAAGTGCTCGTAACGAAGTGTGCATAAAGACGTTCGGACAATGATCCGGAGCAAGTGGCTAGACATGAGAGATGAGATCAGGGACGATCAAGGAAGAGCCCGTGGGTGAGCGGTGGCCGGACCCGTGGCGGCAACGTTGGGCGGGGATTTGGCGGCAGCTGCGGAGCCCGCGTGGGCAGGCGCTGCTCGCTGAAAGGACTGCCCCGGCGCCCGCTCGGCAGGGGGCGGGGAGGCGCAGCCGGCGGGAGGATGGCCAGGCCTTAGTGGAGTTCGCGCTCGTCCTGCCCCTGCTGCTGGTGCTCCTTACCGCGATCCTGCAGTTCGGGCTCATGTTCAACAACTACATCACCCTCACCGATGCCGTTCGCAGCGGGGCGCGGACGCTGGCGCTCGGCCGCGGCCTGAGCAACCCCTGCGACGCGGCGGTCACGCAGACGGTCAACTCCGGGACCGGTATCAACCTCCCCGCCAGCTCGGTGTCGACGACGCTGACGAACCCCGACACCTGCGGCACGGGATCCTACACGACCGAGCAACCGGTGGCAACGAGGTCCAGGGCGACCAGGCAAAGGTGACCGCCACGAAGCCATTCACGTTCAACGTGTTCGGCCTGACGCTGGGCACGGTGACACTGACTGCCACAGCATCGGATGCGATCGAATGAAGCGGGCGGCCGAGATCTGGGCGGGCGTCCGCCGGCGGGACGGGCAGGCGCTGGTGATCGTGGCGCTGTCGATGGTGGTGATGATCGCCTTCACCGGGCTGGTCATCGACGTCGGCCGCGTTTACGTCGCTCAGCGGAAACTGCAGGGAGCGGTGACGCGGCCGCGCTCGCCGCCGGCCAGGACCTCCCCAACGCCACCAAGTCATACAGCGACGCGGTCTCCTACGGCGCGACCGGCGCCGGCAACCCGGTCGGCGGGTACGGCGTCTCCGCAGTCGCCCCGAGCGTGACCTTCGAGTGCCTCTCACACGCGCCCAACTACACGGCGGGATCCCCCCCAACCTGCCCGGCCGACACGAGTAGCACGAGCTGCCACCCGTCCGGCGCCCAGCCGGCACAGCCGTCCGGAGTCGCGACCTGCAATGCGGTCAATGTCAAGGAGACGGCGACGGTGAGTAACACGTTCCTCGGTGTGTACCTTCCCAGCTTCAACATCACCGCCAGCTCCACGGCCGCTGCGCGGGGAGGCATCCCGCACCCGCTCAATGTCGAGGTCATCCTCGACAACACGGGATCGATGACTAACGCTTGCAGCGCCAGCGTGACCGGCATCAGCAGCAACCCTGACAAGTTGGATTGCGCGAAAGCGGGCGTCCGGGCCCTGCTCCAGGCGCTCTGGCCCTGCAATTCGAGCTTGAGCTCCTGCGGCACGGCGACGGCGAACACCGGCGGCCAGCTGGGAGCCAACGTGGCCGCCCCGATCGACGAGGTCGGGATGATGGTGATCCCGGCGATCTCGGGGAACCCGCCGTCGACGACCACCCTCAACAAGGAGATCGACTGCAATAGCAGCAGCACCTTCACCACCACCTATCCCACCTGGACGCCGTACACCTACCCGGCCGCGATTCCCACCGGCGACAAGTACCTCGGCTACCAGGCGGTGGGGCTCTCAAGCGACTACCGGCCCTCGGTCGCCAGCACGACCCTCAACGCGACGAGCTCGAATCTTGTCGAGTCGGTCAACTGGGGCCAGTGCACCGGCGGCACGTATCCGGGCGGTGACTACTACGGGCTCAAGGACATCGGCGGCCAGGGGAGCTATCTCGCCGGGGCGATCACCGAGGCGCAGAACAACCTCAACATCAACGCCCGGACCGGGGCGACGAACGCGATCATCATCCTCAGCGACGGCGAATTCAACAATCCAAAGTCGGGTTTCAGCACAACCCCGTGCCAGGACGCGGTCAACGCCGCCACGCAGGCAAAGGCGGCCGGCACCACCATCTACACGATCGCGTACAACTCAAGCACCGCGGCGAACAGCTGCGGCCCCGACAGCCCCACCGACAGCTACAGCGTCGCGGAGACGGTGCTGGGGGACATCGCCAGCAACGCGGAGACCTACTACAACCAGCCGAGCGCGGGCGATCTCACGGCGGCCTTCCAGCAGGTCGGCGAAGACCTCACCGACTCGCGGCTGATCCCCGACTGTACCGTGGCACCACCGGGCTGTTGAGCCCCGCCGCGCCGGGCCGGGCGGGTCCGCGCATGCGCGGACGCGAAACATCACAAGGCCGCCTCCAGCTCCTCCGGCGTGGTGACCGGCGCCTGGCAGGCGAAGCGCTCGCACACGTAGGCGGCGGCGCGGCCGTCGACCGGGCCGCGCTGCGCAGCAGGGGCACGCCGTTGCCCTCGCCGCCGGCGAGCACCAGATGCGGGCGATAAGCGCCGCGACGGACCGCGGAGCAGGGCGTCGGTCGCGGACCGGGGCCGACGATCGCGACCTCGCGCGGGGTCGCAAGGTAGAGGTCGAGTGCCTGCAGAGCATGGCCGAAGGCGAGCGGGTGGCGGCCGGCGATCGGCGTCAGCAGCGCCAGCACGCCGCCGCGTGGCGCTCGTAGTCGGCCTCGCCGGAGAGCCGTGCCGAGGCGGAGCAGGCCAAACGCGGCGGCCGAGTTGCCCGCCGGGATCGGCGAGTCCTCGAGGTCCTTGCGGCGGCTGACGAGGGCCGGCACATCGGCGGCGGTGGTGAAGAAGCCGCCGCGCTCGCGGTCGGCGAAGCGCTCGATCATCGGGTCGGCCAGCGTCACCGCCTCGCGGTACCAGCGCGGGTCGAAGGTCGCCTCGTAAAGCACGAGCAGCGCCTGTAGCAGGTAGGCGTGATCGTCGAGGAAGGCCGGGATGCGTCGGCCGTCCTTCCAGGTGCGAAGCAGTCTGCCGCCGTCGCGCAGCTCGGCGAGCAGGAAGTCGGCGCACCGTGCGGCGGCGTGCACGTAGTCGTGGCGTCAGGGCGGCGCCGGTCTCGGCGAGCGCGGAGACCATCAGCGCGTTCCAGGCCGTCAGCTGCTTGTCGTCGAGCCCGGGCCGTATGCGCTGCGCGCGTGTGCCGTAGAGCTTGCAGCGGATCTCGGGCAACTCGCGGGCTCCGGGCCGCGCGCCTCGAGCACGCAGGCCGTCCTCGAAGTTGCCGCGCTCGGTGGCGCCGAAGTAGGCGACCGCGTCCTCGGACAGCTCGGCGCCGAGCGTGCGCGCGCAGCTCGTCGTCGTCCAGACGTAGAACTTGCCCTCGACGCCCTCGGAGTCGGCGTCGAGCGCCGAACAGAAGCCGCCCTCGGGGCCCGCATCTCGCGCAGCGCCCAGTCGAGCGTCTCGTGCAGACGCGCCGCAGCGCGGCTCGCCTGACACCTGCCAGCCGTGCAGGTAGGCGCGGGCCAGCAGGGCGTTGTCGTAGAGCATCTTCTCGAAGTGCGGCACGGTCCAGGTCGCGTCGACCGCGTAGCGGGCAAAGCCGCCGCCGACCTGGTCGTAGATGCCGCCGGCGGCCATCGCGCGCAGCGTGTGGAGCGACATCTCGCGCTCGCCGCGCGGCGAGCAGGAACTCGAGCAGCGAGGCCATCGGGAACTTCGGCGCGCGCGCCGAAGCCGCCGTTGGCGCGGTCGTATAGCTGCGCGCAGGCCGGCACGGGTCGTCGAGCGCGCTGCTCGGTCGAGCGGCTCGGTCGGACGGCCTGAGCCGGGCGCTGGCGGCGAGCGCCGCGAGCGATCTGCGCGCCCGGCTTGCGGACCTCCTCGCGGCGCTCGTCCCAGGCGTCGGCCATCGCGTCGAGCACCGTCGCGCCAGCTCGGCAGGCCGTGGCGCGGCTCGGGCGGGAAGTAGGTGCCGACGAAGAACGGCGCCTGCTCGGGGGTCAGGAACGCGTTCAGCGGCCAGCCGCCCTGGCCGGTCATCGCCTGGCAGGCCTCCATGCAGACCGCGTCGACGTCGGGGCGCTCCTCGCGGTCGACCTTGATGCAGACGAAGCGCTCGTTCATCAGCGCCGCGATCTCGGGGTCCTCGAAGGACTCGTGCTCCATCACGTGGCACCAGTGGCAGGCCGAGTAGCCGATCGAGACCAGCAGCGGCCGGTGCTCGTCGCGCGCGCGCTGCAGCGCCTCGTCGCCCCAGGCGTACCAGTCGACCGGGTTGTCCTTGTGCTGGAGCAGGTACGGCGAGGTCTCGCTGCGCGAGGCGGTTGGGCATCGCCTGCGAGGCTACCCGGGCGCGGCGACCGCGCAATAGGCTGTGCGGCGTTGTGCTCGCAAAGCGGAAGGAGTCAGCTTGTCTGACAATCGCGAACCAGTGACCGCACCCGATGCGCCGGACGCGGTGGGTCCCTACGTACATGCCGTGCGGTCCGGGGGGCTGCTGTTCTGCTCGGGCCAGATCCCGCTCGACCCGCGCACCGGCGAAATCGTCGGCAACACGCCCGCCGACCAGGCCGGCCGCTGCCTGGAGAATCTGGCCGCGGTCTGCCACGCGGCCGGGGCCAGCGCTCGGCGACGCGGTCAAGGTGACCGATCTACCTGACTGACATGTCCGCGTTCGCGGCCGTCAACGAGGTCTATGCGTCGTTCTTCGAGTCCAGACCCGCCGGCGCGGGTGGCCATCGGCGTGGCGGCGCTGCCGCGCGGCGCCCAGGTCGAGATGGACGCAGTGGTAGCGCTTGCGCGACTGACTCGGCCTCGGCCACCGACCGCGTCGCCCGAGACATCCGGCGTGCCGCCGCCGCCGGCGCCGGCTTGATCCGCGAGACGCCGGTGCTGAGCTCGCAGACGCTCGCGCGAGCGGGTCGGCGCGACGGTCGCGCTGAAGGCCGAGAACCTGCAGCGCACCGGCTCGTTCAAGCTGCGCGGCGCGCTGGCCAAGATCGCCTCGCTCGGCGACGCCGAGTGCGCCCACGGAGTCGTCGCCGGCAGCGCCGGCAACCACGCCCAGGCGGTCGCCTACGCGGCTCGCGCGCGCGGCGTGCACTGCGAGGTGTTCATGCCGGAGACGGCGCCGATCGCGAAGGTCGAGGCGGCGATCTCGCTCGGTGCCCAGGTGCAGCTGGTCGGCACGACGCGTCGACGACTCGCTCGCGGCCGCGCGAGCGCGGCCCACCGAGGGCGGGCTCGCGTTCGTGCACCCGTTCGACGATCCCGAGGTGGTCGCCGGGCAGGGCGGGCTCGGCCTCGAGCTGCTCGAGCAGGTGCCCGAGATGGGGCGGGTGGTGGTCCCGGTGGGCGGCGGCGGCCTGATCAGCGGGATCGCGATCGCGGTCAAGTCGGCGCGCCCGAGGTCGAGGTGATCGGGGTCCAGGTCGACACCTGCGCGCCGTTTCCGGCCTCGCTGGCGGCCGGCGAGCCGGTCGCCGTCGACTCGGCGCTGACGATCGCCGACGGGATCGCCGTCAAGCGTCCCGGCGCGCTGACCTTGGCGCTGATCGCCGCTGGGTCGATCGGATCGTGCTCGTCGGCGAGGACGAGGTCGCCGAGGCGATGGTGTTCCTGCTCGAGCGGGCGAAGCTGGTCGTCGAGGGCGCGGGCGCGGTTGGCGTCGCGGCGCTGCTGTCGGGAGCCGCCGGGGCCGCGGGACGGGGACCACCGTGGTCGTGCTGTCGGGCGGCAACGTCGACCCGGGGCTGCTGCTCGCGATCGCGCGACGGCACGAGAGCCAGGCGGGCCGCCGGCTGGTGCTGCTCGCGCGGCTGCCTGACCGGCCCGGATCGCTCGCCCGGCTGCTGGCGCTCGTAGGTCAGCAGGGTGCGAATCTGGTCGACGTCGAGCACATCCGCGAGGGGTTCGATCTGCACGTCCGCGAGACCGCCGTGCAGCTGGTGCTCGAGACGCGGGGCGTCGAGCACGCGGGCCACGTCACGCGCGCCGTGCGCGCGGCCGGCTACAGCGAGCCGCGAGCCGTCCGGTAGTCGCGCGCCTCGGCGACGAGGGCGGCGATCACACGGCTGTGCTCGTCGGCCTCCGGGTGCCACTGGACTCCGAGCACGAAGCGCCTGTCGGGTGCCTCGATCGCCTCGGGCAGGTCGTCGAGGGTCGATTGACCGGTGACCGAGAAGCAGCCGGGGACGGTGTCGACGGCCTGATGGTGGTGGGACTTGGTGTTGTGCTCGTCCTCGCCGGCCGCTAGCGCGGCCCGTGATCCGCTGCGCAGCGCGACCGCGTGATCGGAGCCCACGAAGCTGCCCGGGGTCCGGCGATGCTCCTCGTGGCCGAGCGTCTCGGGAATGTGCTGCAGCAGCGTGCCGCCGAAGGCGACGTTGAGAACCTGCATGCCGCGGCAGATCCCGAGCACTGGCATGTCGAGCTCGACGGCGCGGCGGACGAGCGCGATCTCGAACTCGTCGCGCTGCCGGAAGGTGCCGTTGGTCGCGGGGTGGGGGTCGGCGCCGTAGAGGCCCGGATCGACGTCGTGGCCGCCGGCGAGGATCAGCCCGTCGATCCGGCTCAGCATCTCGTCGGGGTCGTCGATCAACTCTGGATCCGGCGGGATCATCAGCGCCAGGCCACCGGCGCGCTGGATCGCGGTGATGTAGGAGAACGCCAGCAGCGCCGCGGGCTGGCTCCAGACTCCCCAGCTCGCGTCGAGCTGCGCGGCGCAGATTCCGATTGCCGGGCGGACAGTGCTCATCGGTTTTTGAGCCTAGCGGCAGCGGTCGCGTAGCAGCGCGCGCTGCACCTTGCCGCTCGCGGTCTTGGGCAGCTCGGGCGCGAAGTCGACGATCCGCGGGTACTTGTACGGCGCTGTCTGGGCCTTGACGTGCTCCTGGAGCTCGGTCGCGAGCGCGGCGCTCGGCTGCGTCCCCTCGCGCAGGACGACGACGGCTCGGACCACCGATCCGCGCTCGTCGTCGGGGGCGGCGACCACGGCCGCCTCGGCGACCGCCCGGTGCGAGACGAGCGCTGACTCGACCTCGAACGGGCCGATCCGATAACCGGAGGAGATGATCAGGTCGTCGCTGCGGCCCTCGAAGTACAGGTAGCCGTCACCGTCGCGGGCGACGCGGTCGCCAGTGCGCCAGGGCTGGCGCTCGGGGGCAGGCTCGCCGTCGAGGTAGCCGACGAAGAAGGTCGGGTCAGTCGCCGGGTCTTTGAGCACCAGCTCGTGGTCCTCGATCTCGAGCTCGATCCCGGGCAGTGCCTTGCCCATCGACCCGGCGCGGACCTCGTCGCCCGCCTTCACGCCGGTCAGTTGCCCGGTCTCTGTCTGGCCGTAGCCGTCGCGGATCGTGAGCCCGGTCCCGTCCTCGAACGCGCGCAGGACCTCGGGGTTGAGCGCCTCGCCGGCGGCGACCAGGCCGCGCAACGATGCGACCGGCGACAGGGTCGCGCGCTTGGCGATCACGCGGTATTCGGTGGGTGCCATACAGAGGACGTTGACGGCCTCCGAGGCGAGGATCTCGAGCCGCTGCGAGGGATCGAAGCGGGCGTCGTGCAGCAGCGCCGCGGCGCCGGTGAGCCACGGCGCGATGAACACGTTGCGCGCCGACTTGGACCAGCCGCTCGCGGCCGTGCACCAGACTAGGTCGCCGGGTCGGGCGCCGAGCCAGTGGGTCGCCTGCAGCCGTTGTCCGGGCAGGTAGCGCTGGCCGTGGACGACTCCCTTCGGCTCGCCGGTGGTGCCGCTCGTGAACGTGATCAGGCACGGATCGGTGGGCTCCAGGTCGACGTCGGGCGCCGGCTCAGCTTCGAACAGCCGCTCGTCGGGGACCAGCACGACCTCGCAGGCCGGCGTCGCGGCGGTCAGCTCGCTCGCGTTGCGTTCGTCGCAGATGATCAGCCGCGGCGCGGCGGCGGCGAGCCTCAGCGTCAGGTCCTTGGCGCGCAGCTGCTCGTTGCACGGCAGCGCTACCGCTCCGAGCCTGAAGCAGGCGAGCATCGTCAGCACCCACTCGGGCCGGTTGCCGATCAGCGTCATCACGATGTCGCCGCGCCCGATCCCGCGTTGTGTCATCGCGGTCGCGAGCGCGGCCGAGCGCTCCGCGACCTCGCCGAAGCGCCACTCGCGGCGCTCGCCTGAGCGCGTGATCTCCAGCAACGCCAGATCGCCGGGCGGAGCGGCATCGACGATCTCACGGGCGAAGTTCACGGCGCCGAGTGTGGCAGGGCATCTTTTTATCCAATTGTTGACACGTCCTAAGACCGCTGTTAGGTTCGGCGCGTCGAGCTTGGCTCGTGCAATCGATTGCGCACGGCAGGTCACCGGGGCGCGGAAGACGGAGGGGTACAAATGAAGAGCGTCGCAAGGATGCTGCCGCGCAGGACAGTCCTGCTTTCGGTAGTCATGGTGCTGGGCCTGCTGGGGACCGCCGGAGCGGCCAACGCGGCTACGTTCACGGTCACGACCACGAACGACTCGAACGACGGCGCCTGCACGGCGAGCCTGTGCTCTCTACGCGACGCGGTCGTGGCCGCCGACACAGCCGGCGGATCGAACACGATCCTCGTCGGACCGGGCACGTACACGTACTCGATCGCCTCCACGGGCACCAACGACCCGACGACCGGCGACCTCGACATCAACAACGATTCCAGCGTCACCATCACCGGTGCCGGCTCGGGCTCGACGGTCATCAACCCGAACGGCGTCGACCGCGCGTTCGCGGTGCAGGACGGCGCCACGCTGACGTTGTCAGGGATGACGATCGAGCTCGGCCAACCCTCGAACAACTCCAGCGGCGAGAGCGACGGCGGTGCGGTCTGGGCCGGCGGGCTGCTCGACGTGACCGCTGACGTCGTCTTCAACGACAACGCGGCTAGTGACGGCGGCGGGGGCGCGATCTACCTCCAGAGCGACCAGGGAAGCCCGAACACGATCACCGGCGCTACCTTCACCCGCAACTCCGGGAACGGCGGCGGCGCGATCTATGACGACTCCTCAGATCCCCTGAGCATCACCAACACTTCGTTCGCGAACAACACGTCGTCCGACGAGGGCGGCGCGATCTACGGCGACGCCGACGGCGGGATGACGATCAGCGGCGGCTCGTTCACGGACAACGATGCCGTCTACGGCGGCGGCTTCTACTGGAACGGCTCGTCGGCGGTCATGGTCACGGGCACGAGCTTCACCGGCAACGCCGGCGCCTGGGAAGAGGGCGGCGCCGTCTTCGACGAGGCCAGCACCGGCATGACGCTCCAATCCGACACGTTCACCGGCGACTACGCCGGTTACGGCGGGGCGCTGTACCTCAGCTCGTCATCCGGTAACTACGCGTTGAACGGTGACGAGTTCGACGACAACTCCGCCACCTTCGAGGGCGGCGCGGTCTTCTGGGTCGCCGGCATGTTGAGCTCCACTGGCTCGAGCTTCGTCGGGAACATCGCCAACGACGGTGGCGGCCTCTTCGCCTGCCCGACCAACGCGTCCGACATGCTGAGCTTGACCGACGCGACGATCAGCCTCAACAACGCCGCGTACGGCGGTGGTGTCGACCTCGCCGGCAACGGTTGCGAGGACCCGCAGGTGGCGATGATCAACGACACGATCGCCTTCAACACGGCCGGCATCGGACAGGGCGGCGGCGTCTATGGGACCTCAGCGGCTTCCGCTCCGAGTCCGGGGGCCCCGGGGCTGGAGAACACGATCATCGCCGAGAACACCGGCGGCGACTGTGGCGACAACTCGGGAACGACGCAGTTCGCCGCTTCGGTCGACGCCGTCGGAAGCAACCTCGACAGCGACTCGAGCTGCTTCGGCGGCCTCGGCGGTCCGGGCGACAAGACCGGCGTCAACCCGCTGCTCGCCCAGCCGGCCAACAACGGCGGCTCGGTGCTTACTGACGCCGAGCTGCCGGGCAGCCCGGCGATCGACGCCGGCAATAATGCCAACTGCGCCAGTACCACCGACGCGCGCGGCATCGGGCGTCCGCAGGGCAACTCGTGCGACATGGGTGCATACGAGGCGGCGCCGGCGGTGCTGACGATGAGCAAGACCGCGCCGGCCAACGGCACCACCAATGTTCCGATCAGCTACACGCTGACGATCAACAACGGTGGCCCCGGCCCGTCGTCGGCGACGACGCTGGTCGATCAGCTGCCGGCCGGCGAGACGCTGTTCGGCACCAACCCATCGCAAGGGAGCTGCACGAGCGCCGGCACGCCGGCGAAGGTGACATGCAACCTCGGGGTGATGAACCCGGCGGGGACCGCGACGGTGACGATCATCGCCGCTGAGGCCAACGTCGGGAGCGTGACCAACACGGCCACGGTCAGCAATGACCAGGGCTCGAGCGCCACGGGTTCGGCGACGACCATGTTCGCTGCCGCCTCGTCGTCGGCGACCACGCCGCCGACCGCGATCACCGGGCGTGCGAAGAAGATCCATCACAAGAGCGCCGAGCTCACCGGCACCGTGAAGACGGGCGGCTTCGGAACCGAGTACTTCTTCGAAGTCGGCCGGACGAAGTCCTACGGGACGGTGACTAAGCTCAAGCACACGACCCGTGCGACTCTCAACGTCTCGGCGACGCTGAAGAAGCTGCGGCCCGGCACCAAGTACCACTACCGGCTGGTGGCGGTCAACAGCGACGGCACCGGCCACGGCCGCGACCGGACGTTCAAGACCAGCGGTCACATCGGCAAGCTGGTGCTCGACAGCCTCCACCTGACCGGGACCAACGGGCTGGTGGCGGCTCCGCTCACGTGCGACAGCTCGCTGGCTTGCCACGGGCTGTTCTCGATCACGACCGACTCGGGCGTCAACGGCCAGACCGCGACGGTCGTCTGCACGGTCAGCCACTCGACCAACTACAAGATCGGTGCTGGCAAGACTGAGACCATCCACGCGCAGCTCACGGCCGCCTGCCTGAGCCTGCTCGAGGCTGCTCCCGGCCACACGATCACGGCCAAGTTCAGCTCCCGGGCTCGAAGCGGACAGTTCGGGGTGATCAAGATCATCACGCTCAGTCTCGGCTGACGTGCGCGGTTTCGGGGGCGCGGCCGGGTTGCGGTCGCGCCCCCGTTATCGCGGTTGGTAGCCTCGAGCTCATGGGGTTGATGTACGGCAATGGACCGTTCGGGCGTGAGCCGGCCGGCGTCTTCAACTTCGAGCCGCCCGCGCCCGGTCAGGCGCTGTACCTCGAGCCGACCCCGAAGCGGATCCGAGTCGAGGTCGGTGGTGAGGTGATCGCCGAGAGCACTCGCGCGATGCTGCTGCACGAGTCCGGCCATCAGCCGATCTACTACTTCCCGGCCGACGACGTGCGCGAGGAGTTCCTCGAGCCAAGTGACCGTCACACGCACTGCCCGAAGAAGGGCGAGGCCTCCTACTACACGATCCGCGCCGGTGACGAGGTGGTGCAGGCGGGCGCCTGGTACTACCCGGACCCGTTGCCCGAGGCGCCGCCGCTGCTCAAGGACGCGGTCGCGTTCTACTTTGACCGCGTGGGCCGCTGGTTCGAGGAGTCAGAGGAGATCCACGTCCATCCGCGTGACCCCTATCACCGCATCGACGTGATCTCGTCCGACCGCCAGATCCGGATCTCGCTCGACGGCGAGCTGCTGGCCGAGACCGATCGCGCGCTGGCGCTGTTCGAGTCCAACCTGCCGCCGCGCTGGTACATCCCGCGCGACGACGTGGTCGCGGCGCTCGAGCCGACCGAGACGATCACCCACTGCCCGTACAAGGGCGCAGCAAATTACTACTCCGTCGGCGGCGTGGGGGATGGCAAGGACCTCGTCTGGTACTACGAGCAGCCGCTGGCCGAGGTGGGCCGGATCAAGGGCCTCGTCTGCTTCTTCAACGAGCGCGTCGACATCGAGCTCGGCGGCGAGCTGCAGGAGCGTCCGGACTCCCCGTGGCGCCACGGCGTCAAGTCCGCGGCGTAACGAGGATCTGCCGCAGGCGGGCGGCCTCCTCGGCCGGCCGCTGCACCAGGCGGTGCCACGTGATTCGGACGGTCACGAAGCCAGCCGCGAGCAGGTCGGCGTCGCGGTTGCGATCGCGCTCGAACGCGGCGCGGTCGCTGTGGAACTCCCAGCCATCGAGCTCGACGATCACCCGTGCGGCCGGAAACAGGGCGTCGACCTCGTAGCCATAGACGATCGTGTTGATCAGCGGCGTGGGGAGGCTGTGGCGCTCGCAGAAGTGCAGGAAGCGGTCCTCGAACTCGCTGCGGGTCGGGCCGGTGGGGGTGGTGACGAAGGGCTTTAAGAGTCTGGCTCCGCGGTGTGTTGGGAAGCGGTCGACGACGTCTGCGAGCTGCCGCGCGGTCATGTACGGGGAGCGCAGCGCCTCGTTGACCAGGCGGGTGAGACGCGTGAGGGTGGGGGCGCTGTCAAGCAGGGCGCGCGCGAGACTGGTGACGCGGATCCCGAAGTGGGTGCGGATGTCGGCTCTGGTCAGCGTGCGGCTGCGATGGACAGTTATTCCTGCCGGGCGACGGTCGGCCGGCACCGTAACGTGCAGCGGTGTGCTCCAGCTCTTGATCAGGCCCCAGAGGGTCAGCGCCGACTCGTGGCTGAGCGCGGCGCCGTCGCCGCACGCCAGCACGGCCGCGGCTGCTCGCTCGAGGGGTGTTGTGGCGGGGGTGCCGACGGCGTAGACGCCGGTGTGCTCTCGGTGCAACGACTGCTTTCGAAGGCGGTGCCGGATCGCTTCCTGAGTGAGTCCGAGCGCGCGCAGTTGTGCATACGTCACATTGCGCTGCTGGCGCCGGGCGATCCCGAGGATCGCATCGTCGGGGGTGTGGGATCTCATAGTGGCTATAGCCACCGCGAGGCCCCAACCCCCCTCTCGGCGGGGCGAAACGTTGCAGAGTTTTGACGTATGCTCGGGCGCCATGGCCACCGCGACCCAAGAGAAGACCGACGAGCAGCGCGCGATCTGCGAGATGGTGCACCAGTTCGCCGACGAGCAGATCCTCCCCAACGCCGAGCGCTACGACCACGAAGACGAGTTCCCAGAGCCGATCGTCGAGCAGATGAAGGAGCTCGGGCTGTTCGGGGTCACGATCCCCGAGGAGTACGGGGGGATGGGGCTGGACCTGACGACCTACGCGATGATCGTCGAGGAGCTGAGCAGGGGCTGGATCAGCATCTCCGGAATCGTCAACACGCACTTCATCGGCTCCTACCTGCTGATGAAGTTCGGCACTGACGAGCAGCGCCAGAAGTACCTGCCGCGGATGGCGACCGGCGAGCTCCGGGCCGCGTTCTCCCTCTCAGAGCCCGAGCTGGGCTCAGACGTGGCGGCGATCAAGACAAGCGCGCGCAAGCACGACGACGATCAGAGCTACGAGATCAACGGCACCAAGATGTGGGTCACCAACGGCCTGCGCGCCGGGCTCGTGTTCGTGCTCGTGCGCACCGACCCGAATGCCGATCCCAAGCACCGCGGCCTGACCTGCTTCATCGCCGAGAAGGAGCCCGGGGTCGCCGAGAACACCGGCAAGTACAAGGGCTTCAACGTGCCCCCGCAGATCAAGAAGATGGGTTACAAGGGCGTCGAGTCGACCGAGCTCGTGTTCGACGGCTACAGGACTCCCGCCGACAGCATCCTCGGCGGCGAGGACCAGGGCCTCAACAAAGGCTTCGCGCAGATGATGGACGCGCTCGAGGTCGGCCGCGTCAACGTCGCGGCACGAGGTGTCGGCATCGCGCAGCGGGCGCTCGAGCTGGCGCTCAAGTACTCGCAGGAGCGACGGACGTTCGGCAAGCCGATCGCCCAGCACCAGGCGATCCAGTTCAAGCTCGCGGACATGGGAACCCAGGTCGACGCCGCGCGGCTGATGACGTTGCGGGCGGCGCGGCTGAAGGACGCCGGCGAGCGCTCGGACCTCGAGGCCGGGATGGCGAAGCTGTTCGCCTCCGAGGCCGGCCGCTTCTGCGTCGAGGAGTGCCTGCGGATCCACGGCGGCTACGGCTACTCGAAGGAGTACGAGATCGAGCGCCTGTACCGCGACGCGCCGCTGCTGCTGATCGGCGAGGGCACGTCGGAGATCCAGCGGATGGTGATCGGGCGAAAGCTGCTCGAGCGCCACAAGATCTGAAACCCAGCGTGACCACGCCCGGTGACACCAAGTCGCTGATCGAGACCGCCGTCAAGCGGTTCCTGGACGAGGTTCCGTCTCTCCAGCCGCTGAAGCTGGTCGCCGGGCTCGAGCTGCGCGGCCGCGGCGACGTGCAGCTCTACCGCGTCGAGCTGCCCGGGCCGAAGGTGACCAAGGACATCGCCGCCGACGCCAAGGTGCGGCTGTCGATCCACCGCTCGGTCTTCAACGAGCTCGCGACCAAGGGCCACGTCAAGGACTGGGAGGAGGCGTTCGCCAAGGGCGAAGCCAAGGCGACTGGGATCGAGCAGGTGATGAAGCTGATCGCCAACGTCGTCGAGCGCCAGCAGGAGCGCTCGCGAACGCGCCGGGCGAGGCACTGGATTAAGCGATGCCGACCTGGGACGACGTGCTCGCGATCGGATCGCGCTTCCCGGGCATCGAGCAGGGAACCTCGTGGGGCACCCCTTCGCTGAAGGTGCGCGGCAAGTTCGTCTGCCGGATGCGCACCAACCCCGACGCGCTGGTGATGCGCGTCACCGATCTCGGCGAGCGTGAGGCGCTGCTCCAGGGCGACCCCGAGACGTTCTTCTCGACCCCGCACTACGACGGCTATCCGGCGGTCCTGATCCGGCTCGAGCGGGTGGATCCGGTCGAGCTCGCAGAGCTGATCGAGGACGCCTGGCGGCTGCAGGCGCCCAAACGGCTGGTCACCGCGCACGACGCGGAGTCGACCGGGCCCGACTAGCGCAGCGGCCGCGAGGTGGCCGCGGCCCCGCTAACGCTCGGCCGCGAGCGCCTCGGCCGCGCTCAGCTGGCCCTCGACGAGCTTCAACCCCGAGTCCCAGAAGCCAGGATCGGTGAGATCGATGTCGACCATCGCCGCCAGCTCCTCGGGACTGCGTGAGCCCCCGGCCGCGAGCAGCCCGAGATAGCTCGGCGCGAACGCCTCGCCGATCTCGGCGTAGCGGCTGTAGACGGACAGCGCCAGCAGTTGGCCGTACGCATAGGCGTACACGTACCCCGGCGTGTTGATGAAGTGCGGCACGTAGGACCACCAGGTCTCATAGCCGTCAGTCATCTGGACCGAGTCGGCGAACAGCTCGGCCTGGGACTCGAGCCAGGACTCGTTGAGCCGCTGCACGGACAGCTCGCCCTCGGTCCGCCGGCGCGTGTGGACCAGGTACTCGAAACGGTTGAGCGCCATCTGGCGAAAGACCGTCGCGACGGCTCCGTCCACGCGCTCGGCGAGCAGGCTGAGCCGCGCGTCATCGTCGACCGCCGCCTCGAGCAGCCGTCCGAACACGAGCGCCTCGCCGAACACCGAGGCGGTCTCGGCGAGCGTCAGTGGCGTCGACTGGTGAAAGACACCCTGAGGCCGGGCGAGCGCCGCGTGCAGGCCGTGGCCGAGCTCGTGGGCCATCGTCAATACGTCCCGGCGCCTGGCGGTGAAGTTCAGCATCACGTACGGGTGCACGCCCGGGACCGTGTAGGCGCAGAACGCTCCGCCGCGCTTGTGCGGGCGCACCGGCGCGTCGATCCAGCGCTCGTCGAAGAACCGCTGCGTGATCTCCCCGGCCTGCGGCGAGAACGCCCAGTAGCTCTCGAGCACCAGTTCGCGTGCCTGCGCGAACGAGAACGTGAGCTCCTCGTCGAGCACCGGGGCGGCGCGGTCGTAGTCGGCGAGGCGGTCCAGCCCGAGCAGCCGCGCCTTCAGCGCGTACCAGCGCTGCGGGATGTCGAAGCGGCTACGGACCGCCTCGATCAGCGCCATCACGGACTCGTCGGAGGCCTCGTTTGAGAGGTTGCGACTCGCGAGCCAGTGCGGGTAGGCGCGCAGGCGATCGTCGATCGCCTTGTCCTGAAGCAGTGTGTTGAAGATGAAGGCGCGCGTACGGAGCCCGGGCGCGAGCGTCGCCGACACGCCCTCGGCGGCGGCCCGGCGCACCGCGCGGTCGGCGGACTGCAGGCGGCTGAGCGCAACTTCGAGGCCGAGCTGCTCGCCGTCGAGGTCGACGCGCAGGCTCGCGACCTGCTCGCCGAACAGCCGGTTCCAGGCGCTCTGACTGGCGATCGCCTTCTCGGCGAGGATCTTCTCCTCGGGCTCGGTCAGCAGGTGCGGGCGATAGCGGCGAGCGCTGCGCAGATGGTGGGCGCAGAACCGCAGCGCATCGTCGGTCAGCAGCTCGTCGGCGCGCTCGTCGGGCAGCTCGGCCCACTCGAGCTCGAAGAACAGGAGCGTTGTTTCGATCGAGGTCGCGCGCTCCTGGACGAGCGCGAGCAGCGCTCCCCGATCCGGGTCGGCGGTGTCCGTCGCGAACCGCAACGCGGAGTAGGAGCCGGCCCGGCCGACCAGCTCGGTGATCGCCCCCAGCTCGCGCATCGCCGTCGCGAGGGCGGCAGCGTCAAGGGCCCCGAGTTTGCCCGCGTAAGTCGCCGCGAACTCGCCCGCGCGGCGCAGCGCCTCGTCGAGCTGGCGCTTGGCGCCCGCTTCGTGCTCGCCGTCGACGAGCGGCTCCAGGTCCCATTCGGTCTCGAGCAGCTCCGGGTCAGCCAATAGCTCACTGATCGTCACCATCGAGCCAAGATTAGCCCGGCGCGGAGCGATCCCACTGGCGGTCAAGGGTCCCGGCGGCTGGGTGTGGCATTGGCGACCAAGGGTCCCAGCGGCTGGGGGTGGCACTGGCGACCGAAGGTCCCAGCGGCTAGGGTGCCCGGGCCAATGGAGCAGGCGCTCAGCTCAGCGGTCCGTCCGATCCGGCTGCTCGCGGCGGGAGGCACGATCGCGATGAGCGGCGAGCGGGCGGTGCCGGCGCTCGACGCCGGTCAGCTGCTCGAGGCGCTACCGCAGCTCGCCGCCGTGCCCAGACTGAGCGCCGAGAACGTGCTGGCACTGCCCGGGCCGCAGATCTCGCTCGAGCAGGCGCTCGAGCTCGCCCACCGGGCGCGAGGCGCTGCCGATGGCGGCGAGGGGGTCGTGATCACGACCGGCACTGACACGCTCGAGGAGCTCGCCGTGCTGTGCAGCCTCACCTACTCAGGCGAGGCGCCGATCGTGCTGACCGGCGCCAACCGGCCGGCGAGCAATCCCGGCGCGGACGGACCCGCCAACCTGCTTGACGCGATCGCGCTCGCGGGCAGCGCGCAGGCTGCCGGGCTCGGCGTGGTGGTCGTGTTCGGCGGCGAGATCCACGCTGCGATGAGCGTCCGCAAGGTCGACAGCACGGGTCCGGCGGCGTTCGGCTCGCCGGCGGCGGGACCGATCGGGCGGCTGGTCGAGGGGCGCGTGTGGCTGCACGCGACGCCGATCCGGGCACCTCACCTGACGCCCCGCGAGCTCTCGCACCGGGTCGCGATCGTGACCGCGTCGTTGGGAGACGACGGTGCGCTGCTGCGTGCTGCCGGCAAGCAGTCCAACGGTGTCGTAGTGGTCACGTTTGGCGCCGGCCACGTCACCCCGGGGATGCTCGAGGCGCTGCGCGAGCTGGTCCAGCACAAGCCGGTGCTGGTGACCGGCCGACCGGAGCGCTCGCAGATGCTGTTCGCGACCTACGGCTTCGACGGGGCCGAGCCCGATCTGCGCGGCGCCGGCGCGATCTGCGTCCCGTTCCTGTCCCCGGTCGCGGCGCGGATCGCCCTACTGTGCTGCCTGGGCGCCGGGCTGTCAGCGGACCAGATCGCGACCGCGCTGGCGCCCTGGGACGCTCGGGTACGCTAACCGCCAAGGCGCATGAAGAAGCTCGTCCCGTCCGCGGCGGTCGCGCTCGCACTCGCGCTGGCAGGCTGCGGGTCGGGCCAGAGCAGCCGTGCCCCGAACCTGGCGGGCGTGCCGCTGATCAAGGGCACCAAGGTCGTTGCCCACGTCCGACGCTGTGACCGTGGCGCCAACCCCTACTGCGCGATCCAGCTGGTGGTCGTGAGCGATCGCTACGGCAGCTCCCAGGCGCTGCTGGACTCCGAGAAGCGCTACCTGCATTCGATCGGCTGGTCGATGTCGAACGCGGACATCGGCCTCGAGCGCGCCGCGAGCTCGCCGGGCGCGAAGCTGCGCCTGATCTACGCGACCGCGGCGCTCGACCTGCAGGCGCTCGATCTCGGCTGGATCAAGCGCTCGCCGGCGATCGGACGCGCGATGTCGCAGACGATGTTCGCGCGCAAGCCGGCGCTGTCGCTCATGCTCGAGACCGGTTCCTCGTGAGCTCGAGGCGGCGGTCGGGCCCGACCGCGACCGCGCTGTTGCCCGCCAGCAGGTCGCGCAGGTCGTCGCCGACCAGCTCGCGACGCCAGCCGGTCAGGGTCCTCACGTCGGGCTCGGGCTCGGCGCGCCGCGCGGCGGCAACGATCTGCTCGAGCTCGGCCCGCGACGCGATCAGCTCGTAGGCCAGTCCGGCATCCAGCGCGCGGGCGCGCAGCAGCGCCTCGGCGAGCGCGATCAGCGGCGCGTCGCCCGGCTCTGACCGGGCGCGGGCCTGGTCCCGGGGAATCGGCGGTGCCTGCCGGCCGCGGGCGATCGCCTCGAGGATCGCCTGACCGCGACGCTTGATCACCGGCGGGTGCAGCCCCCGAATCTGCTCCAGCCCGGCGGGGGTCGACGGGTGGCGCTTGGCGAGCTCGACCAGCGCCGGGTCGCCGAGCACCGAGCCGACCGGGCGGTCCTGCTCGGACGCCGTGCGCTCGCGCCAGGCTGCCAGCTCGCGCGCGATCGCCCGCGCGCGGGGGTCGAGCTGGCCGACTCGGGGCAGGCGCTCCCAGGCCGTGTACGGGTCGCGCTCGTCAGTTGCGGCCTCGAGGCGGCGGCACTCCTCGCGTGCCCATCCGAGCCGGCCGGTCTCGGTCAGCCGGCGGCAGAGTTCGTCGGCTAGCTGCAGCAGGTGGGCGACGTCCTCGGCCGCGTAGCCGAGCTGTTCGTTGGTCAGGGGCCGCGCGTCCCAGCGGGTGTAGCTCGCGGTCTTGCCGACCCGCTCCCCGAGGATCGAGCCGAGCAGATTGCCGTAGCCGGCCTGGGCGCTCGCGCCGGCGAACCCGGCCGCGATCTGCGTATCGAAGACGTTGGTCAGTTCGGTCTCCCAGGCGCGTCGCAGGATCGCTACATCCTGGCGCCCGGCGTGCAGCACGATCTGGACCGTCGGGTCGGCGAGCAGCTGCGCGAGCGGGGTGACGTCGACCTCGCCGAGCGGATCGATCAGGTGGATCAGCGGGGGATGGCGGCCGTCTGGGTTGTCGACCGCCACCTGCACCAGGCACAGCAGCGCGCGGTAGCGCCCCTCGGACATGAACTCGGTGTCGATGCCGAGTCGACCGCTGCTCTTTGCCGCTTGTGCTGCGCCGTCAACGTCGCGCGTTGTCGCGAGCCCCCCTACATCCATGGCCGGACCCTACATAAACGCGCGCCGAAGCTAAACCTACCGCCCTGGTAGGATTTAGATCCGATGATTTTCTCTTCTAAGGCCGAGTACGGCGTGCGCCTGATGATCGAGCTCGGGCGCCAGGTTCCGGAGCACCCGACGAGCCTGAAGGCGATCGCTGACGCCGAGGGGCTGCCGCTGGCCTACCTCGAGCAGGTGGTCGCGAGGCTCCGCAAGGCCGGGCTGGTGATGAGCGCCCGTGGCGCGCACGGCGGCTACTGGCTGGCTCGCCCCGCGACCGAGATCTCGATGGACGAGGTCGTGCAGGCGCTCGAAGGCTCGATCGCGCCGATGGAGTGCTTCGTCCACGAGCACACCGAGCGGGTCCTGTGCTCGCACGAGCCCGACGCCGGGCGCGGCTGCGCGACCAAGCTTCTGTGGATGCGCGTGCAGGGCGGCATCATCCGCTCGCTGCAGACGACCACGCTCGCTGAGCTGGTCGAGTTCTCGGCCCGCCAGGACGCCGAACCGGTCCCCGCTCTGCGGGAACTCGGCGCGCACGCTCCCGCTGTCTAACAAAATCGAAAGTCAAGTGATGCCAGATCTAGAGATCCGAAACCTCCACGTCCGCGCAGGTGAAAAGGCGATTCTGCGCGGCCTTGACCTGTCCGTCTCCAAGGGCGAGATCCATGCGCTGATGGGCCCCAACGGCTCCGGCAAGTCGACGCTCGCAAACGCGGTCATGGGCCATCCCGGCCTCGAGGTGACCGACGGCCAGATCTTCTTCAAGGGCGAGGAGATCACCGAAGCCTCCCCTGACGAGCGCGCGCGGATGGGGCTGTTCATGGCCTTCCAGTACCCGGTCTCGGTTCCCGGCGTGACCGTCACCAAGTACCTGCGCACGGTGCTCAACGCTCACCGCGACGCCCACGGCGAGGAGCCGATCTCGCTCAAGGACTTCCGCCAGACGGTCGAGGCCGCGATGAAGCTCACCAACGTGCCGCGCGACTTCTCATCCCGTTATCTGAACGAGGGCTTCTCGGGCGGTGAGAAGAAGCGGATGGAGATCCTGCAGCTCGCGCTCCAGCACCCCGAGCTGGCGATCCTCGACGAGACCGACTCGGGACTCGACATCGATGCGCTGCGGGTCGTCGCCGACGGCGTCAACTCGGTCGCCGGGCCTGACCTCGGCGTCCTGATCATCACCCACTACCAGCGGATCCTCGACTTCGTCAAGCCGAGCCACGTGCACGTCATGTACCAGGGCCGGATCGTGCGCGAGGGGGGCCCCCAGCTGGTCGCCGAGCTTGAGGCCAAGGGCTACGGGTGGATCACCTCCGAGCTAGAGGAAGCAGTCGCGTAGGTGACGACCACCGCGGCCATCCCCGAGCTGGCGGCCGAGTTCCCGGTGCTGCGCCGGGAGTTCGACGGCCGCCCGCTCTGCTATCTGGATTCCGCTGCCACCTCGCAGACGCCGCAGCCCGTGATCGACGCGATCACGCGCTACTACACGCACTCACGGGCGTCCGTGCACCGCGGCGTGTACCCGCTCGCCGTCGAGGCGACCGAGCTCTACGAGGGATCCCGCGAGCGGATCGCGCAGTGGCTCCATAGCACCATCGAGGAGACGATCTTCACGGCCAACGCGACCGCGGCGCTGAACCTGGTGGCCTACACATGGGGCCGCCAGAACGTCGGTCCTGGCGACCTGGTCGTGCTGACCGAGATGGAGCACCACTCCAACATCGTCCCGTGGCAGCTGCTGGTCTCCGAGCGCGAGGCCGAGCTCGCCTACGTGCCGCTGCTCGACGACGGCCAGCTCGACCGCGAGGCGCTCGACCGGCTGCTGGCGCGCGGACCGAAGCTGCTCGCGATCGCCCACGTCTCGAACGTGCTCGGCACGATCAACCCAGTGCAGGAGATCGCCGCGCGCGCCCACGACGCCGGGGCGGTGGTGGTGGTCGATGGCTCCCAGGCGGTGCCGCAGCTGCCGGTCGACCTGCACGCGATCGATGCCGACTTCTACGCCTGGACCGGGCACAAGGCCTACGGACCTACCGGCATCGGGGTGCTGCACGGTCGACGCGAGCTGCTGGAGCGGATGCCGCCTTTCATCGGTGGCGGCCACATGATCAAGACCGTCGGCGAGACCGAGTCGACCTGGACGGACCTGCCGCACAAGTTCGAGGCGGGCACCTCCCAGATCGCCGAGGCGATCGGGCTCGGTGCGGCCGTCGACTGGATCGCCCAGATCGGGATCGAGCGGATCCGCGAGCACGAGCAGGCGCTGATCGCAGACGCGCTCGCGCGGCTGGCGGACGTTCCCGGGATCCAGATCCACGGGCCGGTGGCGGCAGAGGACCGCGGCGCCCTGATCTCGTTCGTGCTCGAGGGAGCCCATCCGCACGACGTCGGTGAGATCCTCGGACGCGAGGGGGTCTGCGTGCGCACCGGTCACCACTGCACCCAGCCGCTGATGCGCCGGCTGGGCGTCAACGCGACGACGCGCGCGCTCGTACGCGGTGCACAACACCCTCGAGGACACCGACCGCTTGATCGACGGACTCGCGACGGTCTCCCGCGTACTGCAGCTAGCGTAGGTGAGAGACAGATGGACGAGCTCTACCGCGAGAACATCCTCGAGCACTACAAGCGGCCGCACAACTGGAGCCCGCCCGAGCCCGAGCTCGACCATGTCGACCTCGAGTTCCACGATCTCAACCCGCTGTGCGGCGACGAGCTGACGGTCAAGCTGGCGATCGACGACGGCAAGATCGCCGATCTGCGCTTCGAGGGCCACGGTTGCGCGATCTCGCAGGCGGCAGCGTCGATGGCCTCGGAAGAGGTCAAGGGGATGAAGGTCTCCGAGCTGCTCGAGCTCGATCGCTCATTCGTCCTGGACCTGCTCGGGATCGACATCTCGGCACAGCGGATGAAGTGCGCGCTGCTGTCCCTGAAGGTGCTCAAGAGCGCTTCGCTTGGGCACGCGGTGGGCTGGGAGCCCGAGACGCCCGAGAGCGACGCGGCCGCTTAGCAATACCCACCTGTGCGCTAGGATTTAAACCGTGCCGCATGTGATCGAAGTGTGCCCCGTGAACGAGCTCCCGCCCGGCGGGAAGCGCTTGGTCGAGTGGGAGGACCTCGAGATCGGCGTCTTCAACTGCGCGGGCACGGTGTATGCGATCGAGGATCGCTGCTCGCACGACGACGGGCCGCTGGTCGAGGGCGAGTTCGATCAGCAGACGTGTACGGTCGAATGCCCGCGCCACGGCTCGCTGTTCGATCTCAAGACCGGCAAGCCCAAGACGCTGCCTGCTTACGTCCCTGTGGACACGTTCCCGGTGATCATCGAAAACGACACGATCAAGCTGGAGGTGGAGTAGTGGCTACTCCTGAAATCGTTGACGCCGCAGCGGCGCCCGTTCTGACCGAGAACGAGCAGCTGCGCGGGATCAATGCCGACTACACCGAGCGCTACGGCTTCCATGACGCCGAGAACTACCTCTACAAGGCGCCCAAGGGGCTGACCCCGGAGCTGGTCGCGAAGATCTCGGAGTTCAAGTCAGAGCCGCAGTGGATGCGTGACTTCCGCGTCAAGGCGCTCGAGCACTTCCTCGCGCGGCCGATGCCGACCTGGGGCTCGCCGATGCTGGCCGAGGTCGACTTCGACGACATCCACTACTTCGTGCGCGCGTCCGAGCGCGCCGAGCGCTCGTGGGACGACGTGCCCGAGGACGTGAAGAAGACCTTCGATCGGCTCGGGATCCCCGAGGCGGAGCGCAAATTCCTGTCGGGCGTTGGTGCTCAGTACGAGTCAGAAGTCGTCTACCACCAGGTTCGCGAGGATCTCGAGAAGCAGGGCGTGATCTTCAAGGACATGGACTCGGGACTGCGCGAGCACGAGGACCTCGTGCGTGAGTACTTCGCGACGATCATCCCGCCCAATGACAACAAGCTCGCCGCGCTGAACTCCGCCGTCTGGTCGGGTGGGTCGTTCGTGTACGTGCCGCCCGGTGTGCACGTCGAGATGCCTCTGCAGGCTTACTTCCGCATCAACACCGAGTCGATGGGTCAGTTCGAACGCACGCTGATCATCGCCGACGAGGGCTCCTACGTGCATTACGTCGAGGGTTGCACGGCACCCACCTACTCGTCGAACTCGCTGCACTCCGCGGTCGTCGAGCTGATCGCAAAGCCCGGTGCGCGGATCCGCTACACCACCGTCCAGAACTGGTCGACGAACGTCTTCAATCTGGTCACCAAGCGCGCGGTCGCACACGAGGACGCGACCGTCGAGTGGGTGGATTGCAACCTCGGCTCGAAGCTGACGATGAAGTACCCGAGCGTTTATCTGCTCGGGGAACGGGCCCACGGGGAGATCCTCTCGATCGCGTTCGCCGGCAAAGATCAGCACCAGGACGCGGGCGGCAAGATCATCCACGCGGCGCCGAACACGACCTCGAACATCTTCGCCAAGTCGATCTCCAAGGACGGCGGCCGCGGCTCCTACCGCGGGCTGCTCGAGATCGCCAAGGGCGCCCACGGTGCGCGCTCGAAGGTCGTCTGCGACGCGCTGCTGCTCGACGAGGACTCCCGTTCAGACACGTACCCGACGATCAGGATCTCCGAGGACGACGTCAACGTCGGTCACGAGGCGACGGTCTCGAAGGTCGGCGATGACCAGCTCTTCTACCTGATGTCGCACGGGATCTCCGAGGAGGAGGCCTCGAAGCTGATCGTCAACGGCTTCATCGAGCCGATCACCAAGGAGCTGCCGATGGAGTACGCGGTCGAGATGAACCGCCTGATCGAGCTTCAGATGGAGGGCTCGATTGGCTAGCGCCGATCTCTCCGCGCTCGAGCTGCCCCAGTTCAAGGGCCGCCCCGGCTGGGAGTTCACTGACATCTCCGGCCTCGACCTGGCCGGCTACGAGCGCGCGCTCGCGTCCGATCGGGCGCCCGCCGACGCTCTGTTCGGCGGCCTGTCCGCGGCGCCCGCGCTGCCCGAGGGCGTCATCGTGACCGCTCTGGACCAGGCCCCCGCCGAGCTCGTGTCCAAGCATCTAGGCTCGCTCGTCTCCGCGCGGGACGACGTGTTCGTGGCGCTCAACGAGGCCGGCGAGCGCAGCGGGACCTTCGTCTACGTCCCCCGCGGGGTGGCGCTGGAGGCGCCGATCGCGCTCAGCGCCGTGCAGGAGCGCGCGGGGACGCTGGTCAACCAGCGTACGCTGATCGTGATCGAGGACGGCGCTCAGGCCGAGGTCTGGGAGCAGTTCCTGTCCGCTGACAACGATCTCGACGGAGTGTTCAACGTCGTCACCGAGCTGATCGTCGGTGAGAACGCACGGCTGCGCTACGTGTGCGGGCAGGACCTGGCCGAGCGCAGCTGGATCTTCGGCGCCCAGCGGGCGCAGGTGCAACGTGACGGGTCGCTCGACTGGGTCGCGCTCGGATTCGGCTCGGCCAGCGGCCACGTCCGGATGGAAACCCGGCTCGCTGGTTCCGGTGCTGAAGCCCGCGTGACCGGCGCCTACGCCACTCACGGGCGCCAGCACATCGACTTCGACACCACCCAGGAGCACGCGGCTCCCAACACCACCTCGGACCTCGCATTCAGGGGCGTGCTGCAGGGACGCTCGAGCGCGGTCTGGAAGGGCAACATCATCGTCGACCCCGGTGCCCAGAAGACCGATGCCTTCCAGGAGTCCCGCAACCTGCTGCTCTCAAAGCGCGCCCACGCCGACGCGATCCCGGGACTCGAGATCCAGGCCAACGACGTCCGCTGCACGCACGCGGCGGCGGTCGCGCAGGTCGATCCCGAGCAGCTCTTCTACCTGCGCTCGCACGGGCTGCCCGAGCCGGTCGCCAAGCGGCTCGTGATCGAGGGCTTCCTTGCGGCGCTGGTCGAGCGCTTCGAGGAGGGCCGGATGCGCGAAGTTCTCGCCGCGACGCTCGAGCGCCGGCTCAGCAGCGTCCTGGCCTGAGCGACCGTAATACGATCCGCGGGTCATGGCTCGCGCCGCACCGATGGTCGCCCTGGGTTACGGCAAGTTCGTCCGCGCCGACCGGATCTATGCGCTGGTGCCGCTGCAGGGCCCCGAGCGCGGCGACGGACGGCGCACGCTCGTACACGTGGAGGGGATCGAGGAGCCGCTGATCGCGTCGCGCTCGGAAGGCGCGATCGCCCAGGACGTCGCGATCGGACTCGGCACCGCGACCCCCGGCGGCCGTCACAGCGGCGGCGAGCGGATCCCGGGTCAGGAACCGCTGTTCTGACCGCTGCTACTCGTACGCGAGCGCTTCGAGCGGCTTGAGCTTCGCCGCTCGGCGGGCCGGGAAGATCGCGGCCAGAAGACCGACGATCCACGATGCGATCAAGAAGATGATCAGCGAGCCGACGGGGATCACGAACGCGATTGAGGAGCTATCGCGCGCGGCGAGCAGCGCGCCGAAGGCGATCCCGAGCAGGATCCCGATCACCGAGCCGATCATCGCCGTGATCACGCTCTCGTAGCGGATCATCCGGCGGATCTGACGCCGGCTGGCGCCGACCGCGCGCAGCATCCCGATCTCTCGCGTGCGTTCGAACACGGACAGCACGAGCGTGTTGACGATCCCGAACAGGCTGACGATGATCGACAGCGCGAGCAATACGTAGAGGATGTTGAGGATGCTCGAGAGGCCCGAGATCTGGTTGTTGATGAACGTCTGGCGCGTCTGCACCTTGGCGTTGGGGAACGGAGCCATCGCGTGCGTCAGCGCAGCCTCGTTGGCGGCCGTCTCGCCGCCGGACATCCTGACCAGCGTGTAGAGGTTCTGGGGCTGCTGGTAGAAGCGGTCCCAGGTCGCCGCCGACATCGTCACCGAGCCGAACGGCGAGCCGCCGCTGGGAGGCTTGAAGATGCCCTTGACGACGAGCGGGATGTGGGTTCCGGTTGGGGTCGTGACGACCAGTGGCGAGCCGATCGAGAGGTGGTGACTGGATGCGTAGGAGTTGCTGGTGAAAGCGCCGTTTGAGCCCAGCGTCGCGAATACCGCCTGAGAGCCGTGCGTCCAGTCGAGCCGGACCACCGCCGCGACCTGGGGGTTGACCGCGGTCAGCTGCTCATTTGAGCCGAACACCTGGCCCTCGCCGGCCCGCACGTTGCCGACCGCTAGCACGCCGGGGGCGGTCGTCGCCGCCTGCCCGGCCGAGACCGAGATCGGCGAGAAGTTGTTCTGCGCGGTGATCGCGTAGTCGCCGGTGAAGATCGAGTCGACCGCGCCCTTGAAGTCGGAGATGATTCCGGCCGCCAGCACCGATACGAACGTCACCAGCGCGAGGCCGATCATCAGCGCCGAGGCGGTGGATGCCGTGCGTTGCGGGTTTCGGCGTGCGTTGTCGCGGGCGAGGCGGCCGGTGGCGCCGGCGATCTTGGTCGCCGGCCAACCGAGCCAGGTCGCGAGCGTCGGCACCGCCCGCGCCGACAGCAGCGCGACGCCGATGAAGATCAGCACGGCGCCGATGCCCATCAGGATCAGGACCGGGGCCGTGCCGCTGGCGACGAACAGCCCCAGCAGCAGCCCCACCACGCCGAGGGCAACCGTCGCCGCCGAGCCGGCGGTCCGGTACTTGGCCAGCCGCCCGTCTGGAATCGTGGCGCCCTCGCGCACGGCCGCGATCGGCTCGACCCGTGTGGCACGGATCGCCGGGCGCAGGCTCGCGAGCACGGTCACCACCACGCCCACGAGGATCGAGACGATCACCGTGCGCGCCTCGATCACTGTGCCGCTGTTGGGCAGCGTCAAGCCCGCCGCGTTGAACAGCGCAAACAGCAGTTGCGCGAGCCCGAGCCCCACCAACAGGCCGACGACCGAGGCGAAGCTGCCGATGATCAGCGACTCGATCAGGATCGCGCGGCGCACCTGGCGCCGGGAGGCGCCGAGCGTCCGTAGCGTCCCGAACTCCCGCGTCCGCTGGGCGATCGTGATCGACAGCGAGTTGGCGATCACGAAGCTGCCGACGAACAGCGACACGCCGGCGAACACGAGCAGAAACGTCTTCAAAAACGAGAGAAAGCTCGTGATCGAGGACGAGTCCTGCTGCGCTTGCTGGGCGCCGGTGCGGACCTGCGTGGCGGGCGGCAGGATCTGACGTATCTGCTTGACGAGCTGCTGCGGGCTGATCCCGGGCTTGGCGCCCGCGCGGATCTCGTCGAGCTTGCCCACCTCGCCTAGCAGCCTCTGGGCGGTGGGCAGCGCGAGCCCGGCCAGCGTCGCGCCTCCGAGCGAGGACGCCGAACCGAACTTGACCAGCCCGGAGATCCGCAGCGCCACCACCTTCCCGGTCCCCTGGACTCCGATCGTGTCGCCAGGGTGGAGGTTCTTCTTCGACGCTGTGTCGGTGTCGATCACGACGCCGGTCGGGCCTGGCCAGCTGCCGCTGACGAGCTTCAGCGAGCTGAACTGCGGCTTTGAAGGATTGACGCTGAAGCCGAGGTTCGGCGCCCCGCCTGAGGTGATCGCCTTGCCGTTGACCACCACCTGCAGGCTGCCCGAGACGTCCCCCACTGCGTCCTTGACGCCTGGCAGCGCCAGCACCCGCCCAAGCAGCGCCTGCGAGAACGCCGGCACGCTGTTGCCGTTGCCACTCCCGCCGCCGGCACCGCCGTTGGCGCTCGAGTCGATCGCGTTGCGCCCGGTGACGGTGGCGTCGGTGTTCTTGTAGATCGTCTGGAAGATCGAGTTGAAGGCGCCGGTGATCGAGTCCGTGAGCACGAACGTGCCGGCGACAAGCGCTACTCCGAGCACGATCGCCAACGCGGTCAGCGCGGCGCGGAGGCGGCGGGTGGCGAGGCCTCTCAGCGCGACGCGCGTCACTTAGTCGCCAAGGTCCTTGATCGCATCGATGATCTCGCCCTCGGTCGATTTGCCCAGCTCCTTGACGATCTGGCCGTCGGCGAGGAACAGGATCCGATCGGCGATCGCGGCCGCGCGCGGGTCATGGGTCACCATCACTACCGTCTGGCCCACCGTGTCGACCGAGCGCCGAAGCAGCGCGAGGATCTCGTCGCCGGCCTTGGAGTCGAGGTTTCCGGTCGGCTCGTCCGCGAACAGGACGGTCGGCCGGCTGAGCAGCGCGCGGGCGATCGCGACCCGCTGCTGCTGCCCGCCCGAGAGCTCGGAGGGGCGGTGACTGAGGCGGTCGCGCAGGCCGGTCTCGTCGATCACCGTCCCGAACCACTGTGGGTCGGGCTCGCGTCCGGCGATCGCGAGCGGCAAGAGGATGTTCTCGCGCGCGTCGAGCATCGGCAGCAGGTTGAAGAACTGGAACACGAACCCGATGTGATCGCGACGCAGGCGCGTGAGGGCATCGTCGCCGAGCCGGGTTATGTCAGTGCCGTCGATCTGCACCGTACCGTCGGTCGGCTGGTCCAATCCCGCAAGGATGTGCATCAGCGTCGACTTGCCCGACCCCGACGGCCCCATCACCGCGGTCAGCTTGCCGCGTTCGATCTCGACTGACACGTCGTTGAGTGCAGTGACTGCCGTCTCGCCGTCGCCGAAGCGGCGGCTGACACCTGACGTGGATACGACTGCACCCGAATGTTGATCCTGCAGCTGCGCCTGCTGCACGGCCCCGACGTTACCGGTTCTCCGCATTTGTAGTCCTTAGACTGAGGGCCGTGCGACAGATCTTGCTGCTGAGAGGAATAAACCTGGGGCCCAACCGGCGCGTCGCGATGCCGGCGCTGCGCGAGGCGCTGACCGATGCGGGCTACAAGGACGTCCAGACCTACGTCCAGACCGGCAACGTGGTGCTCACGAGCACGAAATCGCCGGCCAAGCTCGGGCGCGAAACGCAGGACGTGATCGCCGAGCGCTTCGGTTTCGAAGTCGACGTCGTGGTCCGCTCGCGTGACGAGCTCGCCGCGGTCGTGGCCAGCAACCCGCTCAGCGACGTCGCCAAGGACCCCAAGCGCTATCAGGTCAGCTTCCTCGACGACGAGCTCGACGACCAGGTCACGGAGCGCCTGCACGGGCTGGTCGCCGAGCCCGAGGCGCTGGTGATCTCCGGACGCGAGATCTTCGCCTGGCACCCCGAAGGGGTCGCGCGCTCGAAGCTCTGGAACACGCTCGCCGGCAAGGCCCTGGGCGTGACCGCGACGGCGCGAAACTGGACGACCGTGGAGACGCTGCTGGAGATGGCCGACGGATGAGCCCTGAGATGCGGCCATACGAGGTCGTCGATGTGTTCACGAACGTCCCGCTCGAGGGCAATCCGGTGGCCGTGTTCACGCAGGCCGCGGGGCTGAGTGACGAGCTGATGCAACGGATCGCCCGCGAGCTCAACCTCTCAGAGACCGTCTTTCTGTTCGACGGGCCTGATGGGGCCGATGGATCCGACGGCGCCGACGCACGGGCGCGGATCTTCACCCCGGCGACCGAGCTTCCGTTCGCTGGCCACCCGGTGCTCGGGGCGGCGTTCGTGATCGGCGAGCTGCACGGCCTGCAACGCGTCCGCCTGCAGACCGGAGCAGGCGTGATCTCGCTTGAGCTGAGCCGCCGCGACGGCGAGGTCGTGTACGGCGAGATGGACCAGCCGCTTCCGGTCTGGCAGCCATTCGATCGCGCTGCCGAGCTGCTGTCAGCGCTCGGCATCGAGCGCTCCGAGCTCCCGCTCGAGGTGTACGAGAACGGTCCGCTGCATGTGTTCGTCGCGCTCGAGAGTCGCGGGGCGGTCGCTGCCCTGTCGCCCGATCTCGGAGAGCTCAAGCGGCTCGGACCGATCGGCGTCAACTGCTTTTCCAACGCGGGCACTGAGGTCAAGACGCGGAACTTCAGTCCCGGGCTCGGCGTCGCCGAGGACCCCGCGACGGGCTCCGCCGCGGGGCCGCTCGCGGTCCACCTCGCCAGGCACGGGCGAACCCAGTTTGGCGAGTGGGTCGAGATCCGCCAGGGCGAGGAGATCGCGCGGCCCTCGGTCTTGAGAGCGGTCGCCGAGGGGTCAAGCGAGCAGCTGCAGCGCGTCAGGGTTGGTGGCGGCGCGGTGGTTGTCGCCGGCGGCGCGTACAGGGTCGACTGACCTCGGTTGACTGTCAGCGCGCCGGTGGGATACTCGGCCGCACCCGATCAACCGCATCACTGTGGGAGGTGATGGCATGTCAGAACCGGCTCACGTTCTCGTCGTTGCCCACCAGACGGCCGCGACACCCGCCCTGCTCGACGCCGTCCGCGACCGCGCCCGGAGCGGCCCGGCCACTTTCCATCTCGTCGTGCCGCGGCTCGCGCACGGGATGCACAAGGTCGTCGACCCCGAGGACACCGACGACGACGAAGCCGCCCAGGTGTTGAGGGCGGCGCTGCCGAAGCTCAGCGAGGTGGCGGGCGAGGAGGTCACCGGCAGCCTCGGCGACGCCGAGCCGCTGATGGCGATCCAGGACGCGGTCAACCTCGGCGACTACGACGAGATCATCATCTCGACGCTGCCAAAGCGGGTCTCGAAGTGGCTGAAGCTCGATCTCGTCAGCAAGACGCGGGGCCTTGGGCTGCCGGTCACGCACGTGGAGCAGGACAGCAAGGTGCACGAGGGCGCCGGGGTATAGCCTCCGGCGCGTGAAGCTCGCCACGTTCATCGCGCCCGGCGGCGGCGACGCGCTGGCGGGGCGAGTGCAGTCCGATCGGGTGGTCGCGTTCGCCGACGGTTTGAGCGTGCTTGACGTGCTGGCCGGAGCGCAGCCCTCGGATGGCTCTCAGTCGTGGCCGCTGAGCGATGTGACGTTGCTGGCGCCGATCCCTGCGCCGGGAACGATCTACGCGATCGGCCTCAACTACGCCCGCCACGTTGCGGAGACCGGCGCGACGCCGCCCGAGTCGCCGATCGTGTTCGTCAAGGTCCGGGGCTCGGTTGCTCCGCCGGGCGGCCCGATGCGCTGCCCGGAAGTCGTTCGCCGTCTCGACTACGAGGGCGAGCTGACGATCGTGATCGGCGCGGGCGGCGCAGATCGGCGGCTACTGCGTCGCCGACGACGTCACCGCGCGCGATCTGCAGGCTCGCGAGCCGCAGTGGACGCGCGCCAAGGGCGCCGACACGTTCTGCCCGTTCGGCCCCTGGGTGACGACCGCCGACGAAGTGCCCGACGCCGGCAGCCTGCGACTGCAGACGTGGGTCAACGGCGAGCTGCGCCAGGACAGCAGCACCTCTGACCTGATCTTCGGCTGCGATCAGCTCGTGCAGTTCATCGCGCAGACGTGTGCGCTGATGCCGGGCGATCTGATCTTGACCGGCACGCCGAACGGCGTCGGGATGGCGATGGACCCGCCGCAGTTTTTGCACCGCGGGGACGGCGTGCGGATCGAGATCGAGGGGCTCGGCGAGATCGAGCACCCGGTCGCGTGAGCGGCCAGCTCTTCGAGCGTCGCCTGACGCTGATCTCGACGCCGGCGAGCGCGCGCGAGATCGGGCAGTTCTTGCCGGCGCTCTGCGCGGCCTGCACGAAGCTCGCTTGGTCGAGGCCGGGAACGCGGCCGCGGACGGTCAGCTCGGAGGTCGTGACCGTCGGCGCGCCGTCGCGCTGGTCGAGCGTCACCTTGGCGCTGACGTCGAGGTGCTCGGGGCTATGCCCGCCCTCTGAGAGCTCGTGCGAGAGCGCCATCGAGAAGCACGACGAGTGCGCCGCAGCGATCAGCTCCTCGGGGCTGGTCTTCCCGTCCGAGCGCTCGGTCCGAGACGCCCACGTGACCGAGAGGTCGTCAGCGCGCCGCTGGCGCCGTTGAGGATGCCGTTGCCGTGGGCGAGGTCACCATCCCATGCAGTGGTTGCAGACCGCTCAGCGATTGCCATCGTGTTCTGCCTCCGTGGTGTCAGTGGTGGTGGATCACGCGGTCGATCAGCCCGTACTCGACCGCCTGGTCGGCCTTGAAGAAGCGGTCGCGCTCCATGTCGGAGTGCACCTGCTCGACGCTCTGGCCGGTGTGGAGGGCGTAGAGCTCGTCGATCTTCTTGCGGATGTTGAGGATCTCGCGAGCGTGGATCTCGATGTCCGTCGACTGACCCTCGAAGCCCGCCGAGGGCTGGTGGATCAGGAGCCGGCTGTTGGGCAGCGAGAAGCGCTTACCCTTCGCGCCGCCGGCCAGCAGCAGCGACCCCATCGACATCGCGATCCCGATGCAGATCGTCTGGATCTCGGGCTTGATGAACTGCATCGTGTCGTAGATCGCCAGGCCCGAATAGATCGATCCGCCGGGACAGTTGATGTAGATCGAAATGTCCTTGTCGGGATCCTGGGACTCGAGGTGCAGCAGCTGCGCCACGACCAGGTTCGCGATCTGATCGTCGATCGGCGTGCCGAGGAAGACGATCCGCTCGTTGAGCAGGCGGCTGTAGATGTCGAACTCGCGCTCGCCACGGGCTGTGCGCTCGATGACCATCGGGACTAGGGGCATGGGCAACACCCTAGAACATGCGCGACTTCTGGTCGTGTGCCGCCGACCGCCGACGGGCTCACATGACGCCTGAGTGGCGTCAGCCGGCGACCCGGTGAGCGAGCGGACCCTATGGGATCAATACTGCCGTGCCCTCGAACGCGCCGGCACGCAGGTCGGCGAGCGCGCGCTCGGCCTCGGCCAGCGGGTAGGTGGTGATCGTGGCGTGGATCGGGACCTGCTCGGCCAGTTCGAGGAACTCGTAGCCGTCCTGCCGGGTGAGGTTCGCGACCGAGCGGATCTGGCGCTCGCCGTACAGGTCGTCGTAGCGCAGTGACGGAATATCACTCATGTAGATGCCGGCGCAGACGACGCTGCCGCCGGGCGCGATCGCCTTAAGCGCCGCCGGCACGAGCTCGCCTGCGGAGGCGAAGATGATCGCGGCGTCGAGCTGCTCGGGTGGCTGCTCGTCGCTGCCGCCGGCCCACGTCGCACCGAGCAAGCTCGCGAACTCCTGGGTGCTCTCGTCTCCTGGACGCGTGAATGCGTAGACCTCGCGGTGCTGATGAACGGCGACCTGGCAGATCATGTGCGCCGCCGACCCGAAGCCGTAGAGGCCGAGCCGCTGTGCATCGCCGGTGAAGCGCAGCGCGCGGTAGCCGATCAGCCCGCCGCATAGAAGCGGCGCTGCCTGCTCGTCTGAGACACCGTCGGGCAGCGGCAAGCAGAAGCGCTCGTCGGCGACTGTCAGCTCCGCAAAGCCACCGTCAATGTCACGCCCGGTGAAGCGCGCGCTGACACAGAGGTTCTCGCGGTCAGTGGTGCAGTAGTGGCAGCTGCCGTCGGTCCAGCCCAGCCACGGGACCCCGAACCGGCGGCCGTCGTCGGCGCGCCCGACGATCTGGTGGCCGAGGATCACCGGCAGCTTGGTCGCCTCGATCTCGTGGTCGCGCAGGTGCAGATCCGTCCTGCAGACGGCGCACGCCGAGATCTTCAGGCGCAGCTGACCGTCGCTCGGGGTCGGATCCGGCAGCTCGGCGGCCTTCAGCGGTTGGCCCTGGCGCTCGAGCAGGATCGCCTGCATCTTCGCCCGCTTACGGTGTCGCGCTCAGCCAGGTGCTGAGTGGGGTCTGGCGCGTCGACGGCACCCCGGTCCGCAACTCCTCGCGGATCTCCGCAAGCGTCCCGAACCGCTCGGCGACGACATTGTGCTGGTGGATCGTCTCGAGGTTGACCTGGCTGGCTGACACGAAAGCGCGGTCGTCGAGTGCCGGGAAGCGATCGATCACGCCCCGCACCATCTCGCGCACGCAGTCCTCCACAAACCGTGGCCGCCGGTGGGCCTTCTCGACGACGAACGCTTCGTCGGAGCGCTTCATCAGCTCGTAGATCTCAGACGACATCGAGTGCTCGACGATCTCGAGCAGCGTCGCGGCGTCGATCTCGTCCTCGCACAGCTCGGTGCAACCGACGTGCAGGGTCCCGAGGCCACGCTGGTTGTGGGTCGCGACCGGGACCGACTCGAGGATCTTCTCGATCTCGTCCTCGTCGAAGCCATGTGCTTCGAGCCGCTCGCGCGCCTTGGCGGCGACCAGGCCCTGCGCGCACGGGCACGCGGTGATGCCCTGCGCGGTGACTCCGACCAGGCGCCGGGTGCCGAGCTCGGTCGCCACCGCGACGCCGTGCAGCGTGTAGAGCTCTTGCGTATTGACGCCCGAGACCGGGGCCGGCTTGTGCTCGGGGAAGCGCGCCTCGACGCTGACCTCGGCCCGTCGCGCACCCTGCCGCGTCGCGCACCAACTGCGCGATGTGCTCGGCGAGCGTCTCGGCCTTGAAAGTCGAGTCGTTGAGCAGCACCTCGCCGATCGACTCGTTGATGACCTCCTCGAAGCGCGACATGTGCGCGCCCTTCTGAGCGGAGCCGAGCTCGATCACGCACTCGAAGCGGGCCGAGAACAGCTGCTCGGTTCCGTTCTGGCGCAGGCGGATCACCTTCTCGACGCCGGTCACGCCGACGCGCGACAGGCTCAGCGCAAGCGCCGGCGGCTGCGCCTGGACGTCGATCAGCGCCTCGGGTGATTGCTGGATGTCGGTCATCGTCATCGGGCCTCTCGGTGACGGGCTCACGCCCGGACTGCTCCCTAAGAGTAGAGAGGTCGAGTGCTCGCGCACGGGCCGGATTCGAAAGCGACCCGAATTGTGGTATCACTCCGCGGTCGTATCAGGAGTTACGAGAGAGGAGAGGGGCCTCCCGATAGGTCGGGAGCTCTACACCGCGTAAGGAGGAGCTCAGGGGCTGTGAGCGCTGACCAGATCGTTCTATTGAGCGACGACGCGCCGATCGCGGAGCTTGACGAGCTGCGGACGCTGATCGCTGAGGGGCAGGAACGGGGTTATCTGACGTTCGGCCAGATCAAGGCGTGTCTCGAGGAAGCCGAGGTCACGAAGGAGCAGGTCCAGGAGCTGCACGCCTACCTGGACGAGCACGGAATCGACGTCGTCGAGTCAGACGGCCGGCCGGCCCGTTCGAAGCCGGCAGCGTCGAGGCTCGGCGCAGAGCGCGGCCGAGGCCGGATCGCGAGCAGCCGAAGAAGGTCAAGGTCGACCTCACGGTCGAGCCGAGCCTCGACTCACTGCGCCTGTACCTGCGCTCGATCGGGCGCGTGAACCTCCTGACCGCAGAGCAGGAGGTGCAGCTGGCGCGGCGCATCGAGCGCGGCGACATGCTCGCCAAGCAGCAGATGATCGAGGCCAACCTCCGGTTGGTCGTCTCGATCGCGAAGTCCTACCTCGGTCGCGGGTTGACCTTCCTGGACCTGATCCAGGAGGGCTCGATGGGGCTGATCCGCGCGGTCGAGAAGTTCGACTACCGCCGCGGCTACAAATTCTCCACCTACGCGACGTGGTGGATCCGGCAAGCGGTGACGCGCGCGATCGCGGACAAGGGCCGCACGATCCGGATCCCCGTCCACATGGTCGAGAAGCTCAACAAGGTCGTCCACGTCGAGCGCCAGCTCGTCCAGCAGCTCGGGCGCGAGCCGACCCCCGAGGAGATCGCCGTCGAGCTCGAGACGTCAGTCCGCGAGGTCCGCGACGTGCTGCGGATGGCCCAGCAGCCGATCTCACTCGAGAAGCCGATCGGCGAGGAGGACGACTCCGAGTTGGGTGACTTCGTCGAGGACCAGACGGCCGAGTCGCCGTTCGAGCTCGCGTCCGAGCACCTGCGGCGCGAGAACCTCCGCCGCGCGCTGGCAGCGCTGCCCGAGCGCGAGCGCGAGGTGATCGAGATGCGCTTCGGGCTCACCGGCGAGCGGCCCTACACCCTTGAAGAGGTGGGCCGGGCGTTCAACGTGACCCGCGAGCGGATCCGGCAGATCGAGAACCACACGC
>CAVPFS010000022.1:0-113276 GCA_963703825.1 uncultured Solirubrobacterales bacterium
GGCTGACACTGACTGATCGCGTCGCCTGTCAGATCTGCTTCTGCCGTGAGGGAAGCGAGTCAGCGGCCGACGCGGTAGCGAACGTGCGTCGCAAGCGGGGAGTGGATCACCTCGACCGGCTGAAGGCCGGGGTCTTGCACTCCGTCGAACAGGCGCTCGTCGGCGCCGAGGTCGCCGGCCGCCGCCGCTCGGTGCCTTGACGTGCTCAGGGAAGGCGCCAGAAGTTGCTGGTCAGGCCAAGCTCGTCAAGGATCGCCTGGTTGTGCTCGCGGCCATGAGGCTGCCAGTCGGCTGCTAGTCGATCGCTCCACCATTCGTGCGCAAGCTCGCTCAGCTTCGCGATTGTGATCGTGGCTCCCGGATCGCGCCGTCCGAGCCAGCGGTCGATGTGCTCTTCCGACCGGAAGAGATTCATCGTGCTTCAGGTGAAGATGATGTCGTCCCACCAGCGCGCGGCGGGAACCAGGCAATGAAACAGGAGGCATTCGTCATCGGGCTGCTGGCCGCGTACGTCGAACGCGATCGGCTCACCACAGTCCGGGCAGGACGTCTCGATGCGGCCGTCCACGCGCAATGCTGCGCAAATGCCGAGCGCGTCCCACGCGCAATTGCCATACCACCAGCGTCCGGCGGCCTGAACCCGGTACGCGGTCGGCACCGCTGAGAACGGATTGGCCATCCGAACTTCGTTGGTCGCCGGGTTGAGCACAAGCGCATGCGCCCGATGAAGCTCGCGCCAGCCAGCCTCGACCTCGGCGCGCGTCCGGGCCGCCGCACGCGCCACCTCGTCAGCCGACGGACCGCGACCCAGTTCGACAAACGTCCGGTAGGTCACGTTTCGAACTTCAAGCAGCCCCGCGTCCACTAGCCGATTCTCGCACCGTCTGAGGACTGCTGGCTTCCGGATCCGAGGCGCGAACTCTCTCCCGGTCTACGCAACTAGTCAGATCTGATCATCGACGCGGCCGCTTGTGGCAGCGAGTCGACGGGGCAAGCCGATCAGCTTGCGTCATGACAGCGTGACGGCCAACACCTAGGCTCGCCGCATCACACTGTGAACGTCTACGAAGGAGGGGCTATGAGCGCCACCCAAGAACAGATCAAGACGGTCGCTGCGATCGCCGTCGACTGCCCGCAATGCGGCCTCCCGGCCCAGATCGTCGATCGCTTCACGCTTGGAGGCAGTCCTGGCCCGGTCGAGCACGTCAAGATCGTCTGCATGGTTGGCCATTGGTGCACCCCGCCGATCGACGGCCTGCCGAGCCCGCGATCCCGTCAGTCCGACGCCAATTCAGACAGAGATCCTCATCTGTTGTAGGCGCCCGCCAGGCCAGCCTGGAGATCGCGGATGATCGTGCCAAGCAGGCCCGAAGCGAGAAGTCCCGGCCCAAGCGGTCCGGACTTATTTTCCCCCACGGGTGGGAGCTGCCGCAGAGCGGTCCTGGTCGCCGCCGACATGTGACTGAGCTGCCACTGGATCTCGTCGCTGACAGCCGCTGGGCGGTTGGGGGCGGCAACCCCCGCCGCCTTCGCGGCGTAGGCGGCGGCGCCTAAGGCGTGCGCGCCCATGTGGGGAACCGCCGTGGCCTGCCCAGCTGCTCTGGCGGCAGCCGCCGCTGCTGGCGTGCCGGTGTCGCGCGCCGCGGCACCTCCGAGAAAGCGACGACGGATCTCGTCGGCGACGTCGAGCTCACCACGAGCAAACGCCCGCGCTCGGGTGATGGCGTCGCGCGGACGGCTATCACCAGGCGCTTCCGCTTCAAATAGTCCGAGCACCCGCTGCGCGCAGTCCGCCGCCCACGCGGCGACGATCCGTCGGTCGGCTTCGCTCAGTGCCTGCGGAGAACACATACCTTGATTCTCCCAGGCACCTCGGGCCGCCGGCTCCGCTCACCAGGTGAGGGTCTCGGCCGGCGGGCCCGCGCAGGTTCGTCCACTTGGTCGCCGTAATCTGGCGTGGTCCGACGGCTAGCTCGGTGCGAGCGAGCAGGTGGCGGTATCGGCGCCGCCAGTCACCGCTGTCGAGGTGCACGAGTGAACGCCGACATGATCTCGGTGGAGAACCGCCGGACGCTCTGCCTGGTGGACCCTCCACCATGGAGCAGCACGTGCTCGACACCGACCGCGCGCAAGGCTTGGAGTTCTGCAGCGATGCGGTCGGGCGAACCGTAAAGCGCGCTCGCCTCAGTCGCGCCAGGTGCGCCGGTATAGGCCGTGACGTGCGACTGATTGCGCCCGTCCGGATGCTGCGATAGAGCGACCATGCCAGCATGCGCCTGCGCGAGCCGCGCCAGCGCAGCCTCCGCGTCAGCCGTGTCGCGGGCAACGTAGAAATTACGTGCAACCGCAACGTCCATGGGGTCGAAGGTGCGGCCGCGCGCCTCGCACTCTGCCCTGAACACCGCGAGCCGCTCGCCAACGGTCTCAGTTGATGCGAACTGGTCGAGCAGCAATTTCCAGCCGCCCGCGGCGACCCTGCGTATCGAATCGGGTTTGCCAGCGGCGATCCACACTGGCGGATGCGGCTTTTGCAAAGTAGGAGGCTCAACGATGATGTTTTCGTACTGCCAGAACCTGCCGTTGTGCGGGAACCGCGCGTTGGATGTCCAGGCCTTGATGATGACCTGCAACGCCTCCTCGAAGCGTGCCTGCGCCTCCTCGTACGGGATGCAGAATCCGGCGAACTCGGAGTGGCGGTAGCCCTTGCCGACGCCGAACTCCAAACGGCCGCCGGACATCAGATCGAGTGTCGCCGCCCGCTCGGCGAGCAGCACCGGGTCGTGCCAGGGCAGGACGATGACCGCTGTACCAAGCCGCATCGTTGTCGTGCGCGCGGCCACCCATGCAAGCAACTCGAGCGAGGCCGACACCTGCCCCAGGCCGCTGAAGTGGTGCTCAACCAGGAAGCTCGAATCAAACCCGAGCGCCTCGGCCTCGACGCACGTATCGACGTAGTCCCGGAAGCCTCGCGCCGGATCGCCGTCGCCACGTCGCGCCTGGGCGCCGCCGAACAGGCCGAACCGCATGCCTCCCCGCCTCGGAGATGTCTCGCGCCCGACTGCGCGCGCAGGCGGATCGTGGATCGGGTCAAGCGGGGCGGATGAGCTCACGGCGGGCGGTCTCCTCGGGAAGCCGCGGCGATGGGCCGCAGCAGATGGACGCAAGTCGGCGGCCACTGAGAGCCGTCGGACGGGAGGGCTGTCTGACGCTGGGATGCGTCAGATCCGAGGTACTCGCCAGCCCAAGCCGAAGAGCAGAGCCGGGGCAACACCGAGGCGGTACATAGCCACGATCGTATCTACCACCAGGCGAGCTTCGCGGGCCCCTTTCCTGGGAGCATTAGGCACCCGCCGCCCAGCGGCGTTGGGGAGAGTGTCCGTATGGGCCCGGCCGCTTCCGGGATCTCAGTGCGTCGTCGGCAATGCCGTACGATCGCGTGGACCGCTGGTGTGATGAGCTTGAAGCGATGCTGATCTACTCGATGGGCGTCTCGGTGGACGGCTTTATCGCCGACCGCGACGGTGCGTTCGGGTGGACGGTCCCTAGCGAGGAGCAGTTTCGTTTTCACATCGCGCAGATACGCGAGCTCGGCGGCTATCTGTGCGGCCGCAGGCTTTACGAGACGATGCTGGTGTGGGAGACGGATCCGTCGTTGCGCGATGACGAGCTCGGGGCGGCGTTCGCCGACGTCTGGTGCGCGATCCCAAAGGTCGTCTTCAGCCGCACGCTCCGTCGCGTTCAGGGCAACGCCCGGCTCGCCGAGGAGTCGGTGGCCGATGAGGTCGCTGCGGCGCTCGACGCGACTGACAAGGACGTCTCGATCGGCGGCGCCGGCCTGGCCGCGGCAGCGATCGAGCTCGGCCTCGTCGACGAGCTGCGCATGTTCCGCCATCCGGTCCTCGTCGGTGGCGGCACGCCGTTCCTACCGCCGGTCACCGAAGACGTTCCATTGGCCCTTGTCGAGACCAGGACGTTCGGCTCGCGCGTGATCTATGAGCGCTACGGGCGCGCCCGCGGTGAGTCGGACTGACACCGCCGTCCGGGTCATCAGCGCCGATGTGGCCAACACTGCAGATCACGCGGCGGGCCGCCCTCGCTGGACAATCTCGCCGCTTCCGCTGAACGCTGTGAAGCGCTGCCGTGGCGAGATTGATCGTGGGCGGCGTCAGGTCATGCGCCGGTAGCGCCACACCGACAGCGGGATGAACACGGCCAGGAGGCCGGCGATCCAAGCGATTGCGCCGCCGAGGGAGGGTGGTGTTCCGGGGACCAGGGCCAGGGACCGCGCTGCGTTCGCGGTCAGCGTAACCGGGCTTAGCTTCGCGAACGTCTGCAGCCAGCTCGGCATGCTCGAGACGGGCACGAACACGGAGCTCGCGAACACGAGCGGGAACAGGATCACGAAGCCGGCTGATTGGGCGGCTTCGGCGCTGCGCACCGTGAACGCAACGAAGGCAAAGATCCAGCTCAGCGCGAGACCGAAAGCGCTGACAAGCGCTATGCACCCGAGGGCCTGTACGACGCCGGCCTGAAAGCCGAAGCCGATGATGTAGCCGACGATGATCATCAGCACGATAATCAGGACGTTGCGGACCAAGTCGGCCGCGGTACGGCCGATGAGCACGGCGGAGCGTGCCATCGGCATAGAGCGGAAGCGGTCGATCACGCCGAGCTTCAGGTCGTCGGACAGACCTATCGCCGTCATGCTCGCCCGGAACGTCACCGACTGAACGAGGATGCCGGGCAACAGGTAGTCGATATAGCTCACACCGGGCGGCAGTGAGTGACTGATCGCGCCGCCGAACACGTAGGTGAACAGCAGCACGAACATGATCGGCTGGATCGTCGAGAAGACCAGCAGGTCCGGTTGGCGGACGAAGTGGCGCAGGTTGCGCCCGCTGACCACCCACGCGTCGGTGAAATCCGCGCGGAGCTCCCGCGGCGAGACGCGCCGCCACCGCGACGGTCGCCTCGCGACCGCGCGGACCGGCTCGCGGGCGCGAGCAGCAGGAACGCTCAGGCCGGTCTGATCAGGCTGCCCGTCACCAGTCACGACGTCAGCCCCGGCCCCGTTCTCGCTCGGCGGCGCGCCTGTCAGCTGCAAGAACACGTCGTCAAGCGTCGGCCGGCGCAGCCCGAGATCGCTGACCGCGATTTGCGCCTTGCGTAGCGCCGAGGCCGCGTCCTCGATCATCTCGAGCCCATCCCGGGGCGCCGGAAGCGTCAGCTGCGCGAGCCGCTCTCCAGGCTCCGGCTCACCGCAACCTATCCCGGCAAGCGCCGCCCGCGCATCGTCCCGTTCCGCCGCGCTCACGAGCTCGACCTCCAGGATCTGCCCGCCGACCCGGTCCTTGAGCTCGCTCCCCGTGCCCTGCGCAATAACCCGACCATGGTCGATCACGGCGATCTGGTCGGCGAGCTGATCTGCCTCCTCGAGGTACTGAGTGGTGAGCAGAAGCGTCGTCCCCTCGCGGACGAGCTCGCGCATGACTGACCAGATCTCATTGCGGCTGCGTGGATCCAGCCCGGTCGTCGGCTCGTCTAAGAACAGCACGCGCGGGCGCGTCATCAGGCTCGACGCGAGGTCGAGACGTCGGCGCATCCCACCGGAGTACGTGCGCGCCGGGCGGTCAGCGGCATCGGCCAGCTCGAAGCGCTCGAGCAGCTCGTTCGCCCGCCGGCGAGCATCCACGGCCGAGAGGTCGAACAGTCGCCCGAACATCTGGAGGTTCTCCCGGCCGGTCAGCATCTCATCGACCGCCGCGAACTGACCGGTCAGCCCCAACAGCTCCCGCACCCCTGCGGCGTCGTGCACGACATCGCGGCCAAAAACCTCGGCCCGTCCGGCGTCCGGAGCGAGCAGCGTGGCCAGCACGCGGACGAGGGTCGTCTTCCCGGCGCCGTTCGGTCCCAACAGCCCAAAGACCGTGCCCTCCTCGACATCGAGGTCAACCCCAGCAAGCGCCGTGGTCGTCCGAAAACGCTTGACCAGCCCCTCGACATGGACAGCCCGATCAGGCATCACTCACGCTCGGCCGGCCACGAGCGCCCTCTGGCCTGCGCCTGACCGTCACGCCGCGATGGCCATAGCGGTGATCGGCGCTGTCACGGCGAGCTCCTGCCAGCTCTCGCCGCGATCGGGGCTGCGGAGCAGCCGCCCGTCGGCCATGCCGCAGACGAGCTCGTCCCCCAGGGCGGCGAGCGTGTACGGCATCGACTCGCCGGGCACGGGCAGCTCGCGCCAAGCGTCCCCGTCTGAGCGGTAGAGGCGCCCGTGCGCTCGCCCGGCGGTGTGCGCCTCACGAGGTCCGGACGCGGCCGAGACGTACCAGCGGTCGGGATCATCGGGGTCAGCGGCGAGCGCCCAGCAGTAGCCGAGCTCACGTCCCGCATCGAGCGCTGACCAGCTGCGCCCCCCGTCCACGCTCCACGCGGCGCCGTCGCCTGCGGCCTCGTACGCCCGTCCGTCCGCGAGGGGATGCCACGTGATCGCGTGAGCGTCACGCTTCGCGCCGGGACGGTGGTCGCTGAAGCTCTCGCCGCCGTCTTCGCTCAGCATCACGCCCCCAAGCTCGATGGCGACCAGCAGCCGCTCCCGCCGATGCGGGTCCGGTGCGATCCAGCGGACGTGATGGGTCCATGGCCTGGGCGGGAAGCTCCAGCGCTCGCGGGAGGGGATGTCCTGTAGCGCCTCAAGTTCCGTCCATTCGGCACCGTCGCGAAGGACGAACAGGCGACTCGGTTCGGTGCCGGCGTAGAGCGTTCCGTCCGCACGGCCGATCGCAACCGAGAAGACGTCACGCTCGGGCATCTCGATCCGCTCCCATCGCCGTCCGCCGTCGCTGCTGAGGAGCACTCCAGCGCCCTGCGTGCCGATGATCACGCGCTCGCGATCCGCGGCGACGCAGCGGACCGGGACCCCTTTGAGCACTGGCTGAGCGTCAGTCGACGCGCCATCACAGTCGAGGCGAGTAACGACGTCATCTCGGGAACAGATGAAGACGCGCATGGCGATCACCCGCACTCTACGTCGAGTTGGCCGGTCATCTGCTCTACCACCAGCCGCTCGCGGCTCGCACGGCCGCGGTGCTCGTCTGCCACGCCATCTCGTCGCTATGCGGTGACGCGTTCTGCGCCGGCGAGATGCACCGAGAGGAGCTGTCCGGCTCTGTCCAGCGCGGCGGCCGCTTCGTCAAGCATCGGGTAATAGGCCGAGGAGTTCCCGGCTGAGCAGCGGGTCGACGTCGCGCTTGGTTTCCATCGTCGCCCCGGCCAGGGTGAGATCGGCATACGGTGACATGACGAACGCAACGGCTGGCAGGGGCAGCCCGTGGTCGCGGGCGTTGACCAGCGTGGCGAGGACGAGTCCGCCGCCGGCAGACTCTCCCGCGAAGGCGATGTCCGAAGGGGCGATGCCGTTGAGCAGGAGCCCGTCATAGGCCGCAAGAGCGTCATCAACCGCCGCCGGATACAGATCCTCGGGGGCGAGCCGGTAGTCCACGGAGATGACCTTGGCGTGCGTCCGCCTGCCGACCTGCGAGGCGAGGTCAGCTGCGAGGAAGGCGCCCCCCATCACGTACACGCCGCCGTGGAAGTAAAGAACAACGTGGCGAGGTTCGATTCCGTCGACCGTGATCTCGGCGGTTGGGACGCCGCCGAGTGCGGCTGCGGTCACGGTCACGTCGGCGGCCAGCGGCTGCGCCGATAGCAACTCCCGGAGCAGTCGCCGCTGTTCGTCGACACTGCTGCCGACGGGGAACGCTGACTGCCGCAGGATGGCGTCGAGGGTTTCTTGCTGCTCGGTGCTCACCGAGGATCTCCCTTCGGTCAGGTTCCGGTGCCCTTGAAGCTCACTCACTTCCGGCCTCCAGACTCCTGCGTCGCGGACTGGGATCGACGCAGTAAGTTTTGCCGCCAGCCGGGTGAGGACGCATCACCGGGATCTAGCGATGACAGATCACCCACGCGGTGCAGACAATCCCGTTTATCGAGTGACGACCCTGGAAACGACACCCGTGTTGACCCCACACGGCTTTGAACCGACATCCCGACGGAATCGAGCGATTCGATGAGCGAGATCCAAGCTAAGCAGCGAAGTGCGGTTGTGTTCGGAGCGCGCAATTTAGGTCGCGCGGTCATCGAGCTGCTCGTGAGCGACGGCTGGGCGGTGACGGGGGTCGCGCGGTCGCGGAGCACCCTGGACGGCGTCAGCGCGGCCGGCGCGCTCGCGCTGGAGGCCGACGTGACGGACCCCGCGAGCGTCTACGGCGTGCTGGAGCAGGCGGCCGCTGCGCACGGTGGAGTCGAGCTCGTGCTCAACGCGGCCGCCGCATACGGCGGCGAGCGGACCGGGCCCTTCGGCGGCGGCCCGATTGCCGAGGCCGACCTCGACGGCTTTGACTCGTGGGCGGCGGCTCCGGCGCGCGCGGCCTTCTCGTTCCTGTCCGCCAGTGGGCGATTCGCGATCGCGCAGGACCGGCCGGCGACTCTGGTCCAGGTCACCGGCGGCTCGGCGCGGCGCGCGCTGCCGGGCCGCGGCCTGTGGGCGGCAGGATCATTCGGCGTGCGAGCGATCACCAACGCGGCTGCGCTCGAGCTGCGCCCACGCGGCATCCAGGTCGCGTTGCTAATCGTCGATGCGGGCATCCAGCCGCTCGACGGGTCCACGCGCGGCGGTGTCTCGCCGGAAGCCCTGGCCGACCCGCGTAGGATCGCCGATGCCGTCCTCTTCCTAGCCAACCAGGACGCGCGCTCCGCGACACACGAGCTCCAGCTCACCCCGCTCGCCGAGAACTGGACGCCCTGAACTCGGGGACGGCGCTTGCAGCGTCAGCGGACGCGTAGCTCGGTGTCACGTGAAGTCGCCCGACCCCCAGATTACGCCAGCCGCACACCCACCCGCCCGATGACGCCGTATGGCGCCGCGAGTTCAAGCGCGACCATCGTCGTGCCGCCGATCAACCGTATCGAGCTGGAGGACGTGCCGGCGCTGACCGCAACGCCCACGCCGACGGAAAGACGGTCATCACCCCCTGAACCTCGCAGATCAGACTTCGATCTCCTCGCAGGGCTGTTGAGATCGACGTCGTCGTCTGGGAAGGCGCTAAGCTCGGTGTGCACGCCTTCGTGGGTCTCTCCCTCTCTCTGCCCAGCGGTGGTCTCCCTAGGAGAAGAGTCGGAGACCGAGGTTGGTATGGGCGTCTTGGAGCCCGAGTTGGCGGATCAGCGATTGGCGGCGATCTCGGCCTCGATGGCTGGCTTAGTGCGTGAGCACTACGGTCGCGAGTCGATCGAGGTTAAGGCGTAAGCGGTCGAAGACATGATCGTCATTGTGATCCGCGGCCGCGGCTTCACGCCATTGGAGAAAGCCATGATCGACGGTGGCGAGCCTCAGGGTGTAATCACGCTGCGCGCGGACTTCGACAACATCATGGCCGACCGTTACAAACAGGTGATCCATGAGGCTACGGGCCGCAACGTGCTCGCACTGCTCTCTCAGTCGAACGTTGATCCCGACGTCACAGTGGAGACCGCGTTTCTCGACGGACGAATGCGTTTTTTGGCTGCTGTTGAGGCGCCCCTAGGTGCGTTGGAGAACTGACTTGCTCGGATCGCCGGGACGCGTTGTGCTTCTGGCGGTGGCTGTCGGGCAAAGAATCGCCAGCCGGGACGAATCACCCTGAGTCATGGATGAGTCTGAGGTTGTCGCGGTGGCTCGCCGCGATCGATCAGGCGATCGCCGGGTCGATCCAGTAGCTGTGCAGCTTCAGGAGGTTGTGGACAGCTGCCTGCAGGCGCCACTCCGAGCGCACCGCGGATCTTCCTCGTCGCTGGAAGCGGCGAAAGCCGCGGTTAAATTTGTTCTGCGCGAACACCGGCTCGACGGTCGCTTTGCGGTGCTTGTAGAGCTCATGGCCAGCCTCGCTTGAGAGAACCCGACGCATGAACGCGTAAAGACCTTCGTCCCAGCCGGGCCTGGTGCCCGCTCGTAGTCCGGCGTCGGGCGGGACGAGGACTTGGATGCCGTCGCTGACGATGTTCTCCATCTGCTTGGTGTGCCAGTAACCGGCATCGGCCAGGACAGTCTTCGGTCGCTGGGTCACGCCCGCATCCTCTAGCTCGCGTAGCGCGGCGCGGACGGAGGGTTCCAGGTGACCGAAGTCGGGGCTCTCGACCGCGATCTCCGCGGCGACGATGATCTGTGCGCGAGTGACCGCTGCCTGCGCGTTGTAACCCTGAACGGTTGGCTGTCCCTGCGTGCGCATCATCCGCGAATCGTGATCGGTCTTGTTCATCACGCCTTCTGGCTCGGCAGGCGGCGTGACGGGCTTGGGCGGCATCCCGAGCTTCTGCCCGGGCACGCCGCCGGCGCGGCGCTCTGCGTGCCACGCCTCGTATGCAGCATTGGCTCCGATCTCGACTTGGCGGTTCTCCTCGAGCCGATGCAGCGTTTCGAGCAACCGTTCAGCTCGAGACCGCGCGATTGGCTTCGCGTCCCGCTCGCGCCGTTGCATCAGCTCCTTGTGGGCCGCCCGCTGCCAACCGCGCCGACCCCCGCCGGCCGACACCTGGTCTGGGTCAAGCTCGATCCGCGCGACTTCCGGCTCCTCCCCGCGCCCGGCCTTTTGCGCCAGCCGTTCCTTTGCCGCCTTGAACGCCGCCCGGCGCCCCTCCGCGGTCCGTAGATGCTCGGGCGGCTCATCGCCGCGATCCTCCCCGAACAGGCCGTCCTCCCAGCGGTCAGTCTCCTCGGCCTCCTTGAGGATGTCCGCGACAAGCTTCTCGTAGGTGCGGTTCGCGCCCCGCGACGCGTTCGCACGGATCTTCACGCCATCGATCGAGATCACCCCGACCTCGACCAACCCAGCCTCATCGCACAATGCCAGCACCGCGGTGAACAACTCGCCGAGCGCCTTCTCGTGCCGGCAGCGGAACTCCGCGATCGTCGAGTGATCCGGGATCGCCATCGCGGTGATCAGCTTGTAGGTGACATCCTCCCGGCACGCCCGCTCGATCCCCCGCGACGACCGGTTCCCGCGAGCGTACGAATAGATCATCAGCGCGACCATCATCGACGGTTCGTAGGCAGCCCGCCCCTGACCATTCGCGCGATACGCCCCATAAAACGCGCCGAGATCCATCTGATCGACCGCCCCCAGGATCGACCACACCAGGTGATCATCCGCCACCCAATCCGTCAAATCCGGCGGCAACAACATCGACTGCCCCCGGTCACAAGCAATGAAGTTTTGAGCCATGCCGGAATCTTCTTAACCCGCCCGGACGGCACCCTTTGCCCGACAGCCACCGCCAATCTCGAGACTCTCGCGCCGCGCTCGACATCCGCTGGGACTAGCCAGCTCGGACCAGGCTGAGGATCGAATCCGATGATCCGCGCGCGGCGACGCGGTTGTGGCGTGAAAGCGGACCGCGGACGCAGACGATCACGAGGATCCAGAGGGCCGCGCGGGGAGGCTGAGATCCGAACCGTGGTCAGCTGGGCCTGTGAGGGGCCGGGCGGTCTGTGTTGGGCTTCCAGTGTGGCCGCCGCGGCGTAAGCTTCGTGTGTCCAACGTCCCGTGGGCGTCGAGACGAGTGGCGTTGCGGGAGCTGGTGAGGGCTTGGCGGTTAACGGAGAGAGCGAGGAGTGAGTATGAGCGTGTATGCGGTGGTCGATCCGGCGACGGGTGAGGCCGTCAAGGAGTATCCGACGATCAGCGATGAGGAGCTCAGGGACGCGATCGCCAGGGCGGACAAGGCTCATCGCAACTGGTCCAGCGTGACCACGGTGGGGGAGCGGGCGGCTCTGGTTCGGCGGGTGGGTGAGTTGCACGGCGAGCAACGCGAGCGGCTGGCCGAGATCATCGTGCGCGAGATGGGCAAGCCGATCGAGCAGGCGCTCGGTGAGGTCGACTTCTGTGTCGACATCTACGGCTTCTATGCCGACAATGCCGAGAAGCTGATGGCCGATGAACCGATCGAGCTGCTGGCCGGAGAGGGATCGGCGTTCATCCGCCGTAGCTCCCAGGGCGTCCTGCTGGGGATCATGCCGTGGAACTATCCGTACTATCAGGTGGCGCGGTTCGCCGGTCCGAATCTGGTGATCGGCAACACGATCCTGCTCAAGCATGCCCCACAGTGCCCCGAGTCGGCGGCGGCGATCGAGCAGATCTTCCGCGAGGCCGGGTTCCCTGCAGATGCGTACATCAACATCTATGCCACCAACGAGCAGATCGAGTGGGTGATCGCCGACCCGCGCGTCCGGGGCGTGTCGCTGACCGGGTCCGAGCGCGCCGGCACGGCGGTGGCGCAAATCGCCGGGCGCAATCTCAAGAAGGTGGTCCTGGAGCTGGGTGGCTCTGACCCGTTCATCCTGCTCGGCACCGACGATCTGGACGCGGCCGTTCAGTCGGCAGTGGGCGCCCGGCTTGAGAACACCGGACAGGCATGCAACGCCGCCAAGCGGTTCATCGTCACCGGTGAGCTCTACGAGCCGTTCCTGGAGAAGTTCACCGCTGCCCTGACCGCCGTGAAGCCCGGGGATCCGACCTCGCCCGAGACGGCGATCGGGCCGCTTTCCTCATCGACTGCGACCGAGCGTCTTGCCGAGCAGCTCAAGCGGGCCATCGACCAGGGCGCCACGGTGGTGGCCGGCGGAGACCACGAGGGCAACTTCTTCTCGAGCACCGTCCTGACCGACATCACGCCGAGCATGGACGCCTATCGCGAGGAGTTCTTCGGCCCGATTGCCCAGGTCTACCGCGTGGGCTCGGAGGACGAGGCCATCGAGCTTGCTAACGACACCCCGTATGGGCTGGGGTCCTACGTGATGACCAATGATCCAGAGCAGGCGCTGCGGGTGGCGGACAAGATCGACGCCGGCATGGTTTTCGTCAACGTCGTCGGCGCCGATGGTGCCGAGCTGCCGTTCGGCGGCGTCAAACGTTCCGGTTTCGGTCGCGAGCTTGGCCGATACGGCGCCGACGAGTTCGTCAATAAGAAACTCATCCGCATCGGCTGATCCGCATCTGGAGCAAGGCAACTCGTGTGCTCATCATCGCTCGTGCACGCGTTGTCACGAGTTGCCCGCCCGCTTGAGACGAGCCAGATGCAATCGAGTTAGGTACCTGGCTTGGCGCGTCGTTCGGCGCGCCGGCGAAGCATCTCCCAGGCGCGATCGAGCTCCTCTTTGATCGCTCCGAGCCGCTCGCGGTGCTCCTCCCTGCGGCCCTCCTCCGCTTCCTCGAGGAGCTCGTTCTCCTCGCCGACTAGCCCTTCGATGTGCGCGTAGGTCTCGAGGTCGTGCGGAAACCGGGCGAGGTCCTTGTCGTGCTCGCGCGCGAGCCCCTCGTCTGCACCGAAGCCCGTCATGGGGCCATTCTATGGCGAGGCTGAGAGACTTCGGGCATGGTCACCCGCCGCCTGGTCCGCTTCTCGGCCCCGGCGCTGGCGGGGCTTGAATGGCCGGTGTTCGAGGCGTCCGGCGCGCGCGACGGGCCGCGCGTATGCCTGCTTGCCGGGGTGCACGGATGCGAGTACTCGTCGATCGCTGCCGTGGTGCAGTTCATGCGTGCGCTTGACGTCTCAGTGCTGTTGGGGTCAATCGTCGCGGTGCCGATCGTGTCGCCGACGTCGTTTGTGGCGCGATCGCCGTTTGTGGTGCCCGAGGATGGACGCAATCTGAATCGTTCGTTTCCGGGGGATCCGCACGGGTCGTTTAGCGAGGTCCTGGCCCATCACGTGTTCTCAGAGTTCGTGACCGGCAGCGACGTTCTGATTGACCTGCACGGCGGTGACATGGTCGAGGCGCTGGAGCCGTTCGCGCTCTACGACGACTCGGCGGTGCGCGAGAGCGCGGAGCGCCTCGCCCGAGCGTTCGGCTTGCGCTACGTGGTGTGCGACACCACTGACACGCTCGGTGGGACGACAAGCGCGGCCGCTGCCGCGGCCGGGATCCCTGGCTTTATCGCCGAGGCCGGAGGCCGGGGGCTGCTCGAGCGGACCGAGGTCGAGCGTCATATCCGTGGTCTGCGCAGCGCGCTGCGGGCGGCGGGCGTGCTCGACGGCGAGCCCGATCCGCCGCTGGCAGGTCAGCAGCTGGTCGAGCGGTTTCTGTGGCTGCGCACCGCGACCGGCGGCTGGTGGCAGCCTGCGGTTGACGTCGGCGAGACAGTCGCGGCCGGCGATCGCCTCGGTACCGTGCTCGACGGGTTCGGCGACGTGATCGACATAATCACCGCGCCCGAGACCGGCGTCCCGCTGTTTCTCACCTCGAGCCCGGCCGTCCAGCCGGGCGGCTTGCTGCTCGGGCTCGGCGCCGGGCTGCGCGAGCTCTAGCCGCCAGCCCGGCGGACCCGCCTCGTCCACTACCGCAACCTGGCGCCCGCGCTCGGCACCGAGTTCCACGCCGGGGTACACGCCCTGATCTCGATCGCCGAGGACGGCGGGGAGGGCGATCACGCGGGCTGGCGCGGCCGGATTTGGATCAGGCGTCGGTGACGGTGAACTCGGCGGTCAGTTCGAGGTGGAGATCGTCCGCGTCGGGCCCCCAGGCCTGCCCCTCTGGTGAACGAGGCACACGGACGGGCTTGCGCAGACGGTAGGAGCCGGGGACAGCGCGCGCCGGAATCCTCGCAACCAGCTCCGTACGCTGCCCAGCAGCGACGATCAAGCCGACGGCAACAAACCAGCAGCCGGGATCGACCGCCTTCCAAGCGCGCCGCTCGCGCCGCTCCAGGCCATAGTCGACGCCCATCAGAATCGAGGTCGTGCCGTCGTTAACCACTTCGAAGTGGAGCTCACAACCCCGCCGAACGGAGCTCCTAGCAAGCTCGATTCGGACCGTTACATCGCGTGCAGCGGCATCGTCGAGGCCAGGAAGTTCCGACCCGCCGGGGACGCTGTCGGAGCGCATGTCGGTCGGGATGATGACTCGTCTCGGGAGCCCGCGCCGCTCGTCGATCTCGATCCTGAGCGGTGCCGCAGCGTCGCGCAACGCAGCGACGAGCTCCGGGGTGAGCTCCAGCTCGGACACACCGAACGTGGCGACCTGTTCGCCGTCGCTCTCGGTGACCCCGATCGAGCGCACCCCGGTTATTTGGCGACGAGCAAGCCGCCCCGCCAGGATCCCCGGCAGCTGCCCGCTGTCGAAGTGCGGCCATGCGTCTTCCGCGTAGTCGCCCAGTGAGCACCGCCACCGGCCCGCGGCGCAGGTCCACTCAAAGCCCCGGTCGAGCACGGCCAGACCAAGCGGGTGGTTGTGCAATGGGCAGCGCGGGACTGGCTCGCCGAGCTCGCTGCACAAATAGCTCTGAGCCGCCTCAGTCATCGCTACGACCGAGCCCGGCGACTTGAGATCCGGCAGCGCGAGTCGTAGACGACCCTCCTCGCCATCCTGAATTACAAACGTCTCGGCATCCCCGTCGCACGCACGGCGACCGACATACCTCGCCGGTCGCACAGCAAGATCGGCGATAACCGTGTCGACCAACCGCAAGACCGGGTCCTTCTCAACGCCATCCTTCATTGCCACCATTCTCGCCGACGCACCCACGAACCACTGCGCTGTTCAGCGACGGTCGGGCATTTTCGGATCGTCGCCTTTGCGCGAGTCGCGAACGGCCGTCGCTGGCAACAAAAGCACAAGTCAGCGCCTGGCTCGGGCGGGTGATTGCGTGTAGCCCGAAGGGGAAGGCGCGGGCACTTCTGGTCGCTCGCCCACTCAAGCCCGAACGCTGCCCCTGGTCGGACCTGTGGTGGGGCCACAACCGTATTCTGTAGTACGTCGGGCGGCAGTCGATGATCGGTTCACTCTTAGCGAGGCCAGCCAGCCGAGTGGCATTGACTGCGTCGTTGGCGCTGCTGCTCGTGTCCTGCGGCGGGAAGCAACCAAAGCAGGACCCGCCGGCGGCGACTCACGGAACTCGCCCCGTCGCGAGCGCGGACGTCCGGCGTCTGCTCGAGGGCAACGGCATCGGGGGCGTCAAGTTCGGCCAGCCTCGCTCCACGGTGGTCGCAGAGCTCGAGCGCCTCCTCGGGCCGCCTCACGAGACAATCCCCGGCATCTGCGGATTCGGGCGCAGTACCGACTGGATCGGCCTGAACATCAGAAGCCAGGACGTGTCGAGTGCCGAGCTCAACCTCTCCTTCAAACACTTCCGGTTTGTGGGCTACGCATACTTGACGAATGCAGAGGGGCCAGCGCGGCAGCGCCACGGGGTTCTCCTTGCCACCGCCAGAGGGCTAACGCTGGGCGACACCGTGGCCCGTGCGCGGCACCTTTACGGGCGAGCATTCATCGAAACTAGCGTGCCGCAAGGGACACCTCCCTCGGCGAAGCTCCCGCGCCTCCCGGTAGGGCAGGTGAGCACGGCGAACGGAAAGATCGTCGCGGGCATCCAGGGCTCCGGGCGCCACGACCGCGTTACTGCTCACAGCACCGTGGTGTTGATAAGCGCCGGAGCGGGACCGAACACGCCCTGCCGCTGACGGCAAAACCCCTAATTCGCGACCGCGTCGAGAGTGGCGGTTTGATCGAATCTCGACAGCGCTCGATCTAGCCCCGGAGCAGAAGCCACTAAGTGCAAAGCGGTTCTTGTGTGGCGCGAGTGGAGGCCACTGGCGCCGGTCGCCAAGTGTTCGAACCCTGCCTCGTGGTAGGGCCGGACACCATTCGCGTACGCCTCGGCTAGGTGTAGGACCCGAGGAGGTTGTTCAGCTCGTTGAGGCGGGCTAAGGGTGGCTTGTGGCTGAGGGCGCCGTGTGGTCGGCGGCGATTGTAGAAGTCCAGCCAGCCGGCGAGGGCGGCGTTTCGTTCGTTGCTGTCGCGGTAGATCGCGCCGTAGGCCCAGCCGCCGAGCATGGTGCGGATGAACCGTTCGGCTTTGCCGTTGGTCTGGGGGCGGTAGGGGCGGGTGCGCAGGTGGCGGATCCCGAGCGTCCGGCACGCGATCGCGTGCACGGTTGCGCGGTAGGCGGAGCCGTTGTCAGTGAGCAGCCGCTCGACGGTGACGCCGTAAGTGGCGTAGTGCTTGACGGCGCGGCGAAGGAACCCAATCGCCGTGACCGCTTTCTCGTCGGTGAGCACCTCGACGTAGGCCAGGCGGGTGGCGTCATCGATCGCGACGTGCACGAACTCCCAGCCCACGACGTTGCGCGTCTTGCCCTCCGCGTCGGTGCGCTGGCCGGTGTAGCGTCGGTTGGGCGTGAGGTGATGCGGTGCCCAGCGCCGCCCTGGATGCGCCCGAGCTTCTTGACGTCGATGTGGAGCAGCTCACCCGGTCGAGCTCGCTCGTAGCGCTGCGCGGGCTCCAGGCCGTGCCGGCCGAGCTTCCCAAGCCCGATCCGGGTGAGGATCCCCGACACCGTCGAGAGCGCCATCTCGAGGCACTCGGCGATCTCCGCGCCCGTCATCCGCAGCCGCCTGAGCGCGGCGATCACCTCGACCCGGCGCTCCTCGGTGCGGTTCGCGACGAGCACCGGTGCTGAGGACCGATCCACCAACCCGTCCGCTCCTTCGACCCGGTAGCGGGCGATCCACTTGCGCGCGGTGCGGTCACTGATCCCGGCCGCCTCGGCGGCCGTGCTCAGCGACCACCCCGCCCTCTCCACGCGCTCGATCAACAACTCGCGGCCCTTCAGACTGAGCCTGGCGTTAGCGTGCATCTTCATCCGGTGTCCTCCTTGGGACTGATGGCTTGAGCACCTTCAGCCTCCAAGGAGCACCGGATGGCTTACCCCTCAGACCGGAACAACGTGATCAGGAACTACAGCTAGGCCTTGTAGTGGAGGTCGATCCAATCGGTGTGTCCGGCCCAGCGCAGGGTGAGTTGCCAGCAACCTGCCGTCGGAACGTTGACATCCGAGGGGTAGATCTCTCCGGGGCTAGAGTCTGGTGGCAAGGAGCGCCTGATCAGCGGTGCGGTGGCATGCAAGGGCGTTGCCTCGATCGTGAGCGGTGAACCGAGTCGCGGCAAACGCATGATCCACAGGATCTTGTTCGTGTGATCAGTGGGATCGCCCGCACGAAGTGGATTCCCGAACACGATCGCGGCTACATTGCCGCGCTTGCTGAGCGCGTGCGGCCAGGGCGGCGGCCCGGGGCTACTGTCGGCGAATGCAGGCGCCGTCCACCCTGGAGGTCGTCCGCGGCGGAGCTTGGTTGCGCCACATCCGCCCGGAACGACCAAGGTCGGGCTCGCGACCTGACGAATGCTCGATCGCGTCGATCCACAAGCCACCACCAACCACGTGGCCGCCACAACCGCGACGATGCGCCACATGCCGTGGCACGTTACTACCCGCACCCGGGTTGTAACGCGCTTAGCCCGCTTCGCCAGCCGGACTCTGACCGGATGGTTCCGCCGGAATCCGTGTCTGCGGCACGCAGAGAACTTCGCAAGTCGACCACCGCCCTTTTTCGGCGCGTTAGAGCAGAATCGCCAGCCGTCCCAGAGTGCCGCTCTGATCGGTGCGACGCGAGGTCGCACGCATTGAGTGATAACGCTGGATTGGAGGTTCGGCTGATGTCGTGAGCGTTGTCCAGGTCCGTGCTCGATGGCCTGTCCCCGCCCCTGACGTGCGTCGTCCGGCTCTTGGTCGGCGGGGTGCGAAGCTTGGGGGAAAGCCGAAGCTGCTGCTCGTTCCATCCGGGCGTTGGCGGGCGAGGGGAAGACCGGACGGGTGAATTGCTTGAACCCTCGTTGATGCCTCGTCAAGCGGAACCTCGGCAGGTGGAGTGTTGGAGCCGGGGGAATGGGACGTAGTCGTTGGGAAGCGGCTGGCGCCGGCTGGGCACGATCTCCAGTCCGGGGTGAGCACCGTCGTCCCCGGGGTATAGAGGGCACCCACCCCGGTCGCAGCTCGTGCGTGCGGAACGCGGTAACCCCGTCGAGGTCCGACCCGAGGTGTGGGTCGGTAAGCCGACCGTGAGGAGGGCCCAACTCCTCGGCGGGAATCGGATGACCGAGAAGCGAATGCCGGTGGCCGAAAGGCGACAGGAAACCCAGGACGTGTTGGCCAGCCCCCTCCGGTTGGTGGTCTTGGGATAACTGGCCGGATACCGGGCCTGGTGTCCGGACGCGAAAGCGGGCTGACGCGGTCAGGTGAGCCTGTGAAGAGAAAGACGACGATGACCCCGGAACCGAAGGACAAGCTGGACGCCCCCGCCTCGGCGGTGGTGAGTGGACCAGAGGGCGAGCTCCTCGATTGGCGCCAGATCGACTGGCGTCGGGTTGAGGATCAAGTACGGCGTTTGCGTCAGCGGATCTTCATGGCGTCAAGGACGGGGGACCTTCAACGGGTCCGCCGGTTGCAGAGGTTGATGCTCCGGTCGCGTGCGAACACGCTTCTGAGCGTGCGGCGGGTGACCGAGCGCAACGCCGGTCGCTTGACGGCGGGCGTGGACGGCGAGGTGGTGCTGACCCCAGAAGCCAAGCTAGAACTGGCTTCAAGGGTGCAGCATCAACCGGACACGTTCAAGGCCTTGCCGGTCAAGCGCGTGTACATCCCAAAGGCAGGCGGGAAGCGGCGCCCGCTCGGTATCCCCGCGATCCTCGACCGGGCTCAACAGGCTCGGGTAGTGAACGCGCTGGAGCCCGAATGGGAGGCGCGGTTCGAACCGAGGTCCTATGGATTTCGGCCCGGCCGCGGTTGTCAGGACGCGATCCGAGCGGTGTTCGAGGTCGTCAAGGGCAGAGACCCGAAGCGGCCTTGGGTGCTCGACGCGGACCTGGCCGGGGCGTTCGACCGGATCGCCCACAACCACCTGATGTCGATGCTCGGCTCGTTTCCCGCGAGGGAAATGGTCCAGCAATGGCTGAAGGCGGGCGTGGTCGAGCACGGTCGATCCAGCTCGACTGAGGAGGGGACTCCTCAGGGCGGGGTGATCAGCCCCGTGCTGCTGAACATCGCTCTGCACGGGATGGAAGAGGCCGCCGGAGTCAGATACCTGCCCGCCGGTTGGGTCAGGGTCGACTCGCCGGTGCTGATCAGATACGCCGATGATTTCGTCGTGCACTGCCACACCCGGCAGGACGCGCTCGAGATCAAAGCACGGCTCGCCGCGTGGCTGGCGCCCCGGGGTCTGGCGTTCAACGAGGACAAGACGCGCGTCGTCACCCTCGACGAGGGCTTTGACTTCCTGGGATTCAACGTCCGCCGATACCACGGCAAACCGTTGGTCAAGCCAAGCAAAGCGGCCGTCAGACGGATCCGGGAACGGCTCCGCGTCGAGCTGCGGTCCCTGCGCGGGACCAACGCCGCCGCAGTGATCAAGCGCCTGAACCCGATCATCCGGGGATGGGCGGCCTATTACCGGACACAGGTCTCCGCGCGCGTGTTCCACGCGCTCGATAACTACCTGTGGCGGCTCACCTACAAATGGGCCGTCTTCAGCCACCAGGGCCGGTCGAAACGCTGGGTGTTCTCCCGGTACTTCGGCCGGTTCAACAAGGCCCGGCAGGACCGCTGGGTATTCGGCGACCGCTCAAGCGGCGCCTACCTCCACCGGTTCAGCTGGACCAACATCATCCGGAACCAGATCGTCAAACACGGAGCGTCACCCGACGACCCCGCGCTGAACGAATACTGGGCCCGGCGGCGGCGAAAGACACCCCTGCCGATCAACCCGACCACCAAGCGGCTACTCGCCGCCCAGGACGGCCGGTGCCACATCTGCAAGGGCACCCTCTTCGCCGCCGATCACCAGCCGCAAACCACGCACGCGTGGGAGCAATGGCTGCACAACGCCCGCACACGAACCATCGTGCAGGCGTCCGGGATACCGGACACCGGTGGCTACCGCCTGATCCACACCGACTGCCACACCAGCAGCCGCCCGGCACCTCCGCACACCAAGACGCCCACGGGGTTTGCTTGAGCCGGATGCTCGGAAACGGGCACGTCCGGTTCTGAGGGGGGCCGGGCGCCGCAAGGCGCTCGGCCTACCCGACATCGTTGCGGAAGCGCTGCGAATAGCATCGGGTGATGCCCGCAGCAGCCGATGACTGGCGACGGACCAGCCCAGGCGCACCTAGCGGAAGCCGCTTTCGCTGGCGGGAGTACGTCGCGCCAAAGCCCGATTGGGACCATGACCATTGTGTCTTCTGCTGGGCAAAGTTCGTCCCCTCGTCCGAGGAGGGCAAGGAGTGGCTGGCGCGAGACGAGCACACGATCTATTTCGAGGGCTACGCAACTGTTGAGCCGAGCGGGTCCGGATTCGACTGGGTCTGCCGACCGTGCTTCGACGACTTCGCCGACGCGCTGGAGTTTGTCGTCGTCGGCGACGGCCCTCCCGAGGCCACCTCACCCTAATGCGCCGCCGCTTTGGGCTACACGCAATCGCCCGCCGAGCCGGTCGCTGACTTCTGCTTTCGTTACGGCGACGGCCCGTTCGCGACTTGCGCAAAGGCGACAAGCCGGAGCTGTGCTCCGACGGGGGCGCCTTGTGGGGCACAGCCCCTCAGGGCCGCGGGTAAGCTCGCGATGTGACCCACTCGGTCGTTCCGGATGACTACATCGTCCCGCTCACTTTCACCGGTCCGGGCTTCCGCCTGGAGCCGCTCGGACCCCAGCACAACGACGCCGACCACCGTGCCTGGATGTCGAGCATCGAGCACATCCGCGCCACGCCGGGGTTTTCAAGCTGGCGATGGCCACCCGTTGAGGGAATGTCACTCGACGAGAACCTCCGCGACCTGCGAAGGCATGCCGAGGACTTCGAGCGACGAGTCGGCTTCACGTACACCGTCCTCGATGATGAAGACGTCGTCGTCGGCTGCGTCTACATCTACCCGTCGCGGGCGGACCCCGCCATCACCGAGGTGCGGTCGTGGGTGACGGCAAGTCGGGCAGAGCTTGACTCCGTGCTGCACGACATCGTGGACAGTTGGCTCGCCGCCGACTGGCCGTTCACCGACGTCAGATACCGCAACCGCGTCTAGTCAGACGCCACGATCGATTCGGCCCTTGGGCGCGTTCGGCTTCGCGATCGCTTCGGGCGATAACCCGATCACCGGCGAGAACCGTCGACGCTGCTGCGCATGTTCGCAGCCTCCTGACTGCGGTTCCGAACCTCCGGCGTGATTGACCGGAGATCAAACCCTTTCGAGGTGCGCGCGCTGCCTGACCAATGACTCGCACCCGTTGACCCCATACGCAGCGGCTACATTGCCACCGCTGAGAAATCTCGTCTCTGCAGGCACTTCTAAAGCGGGAGCGACGGGACTCGAACCCGCGACCTCCGGCGTGACAGGCCGGCGCTCTAACCAACTGAGCTACGCCCCCTGACGGGGACTCCAGTATGACAAGGCGGGGCTGATCACGAGGTAGTCGCAACTTTTGGCGGTGGGGTGGGTTTTGGGGGCGAAAGCGATGCTCCTGGGTTCGCCCTCAACCCGGCCGTGAGGCCGGCCTGGCGAGCATCGACGGCGGGGACCCCAGGAAGCGGGTCCCCGTCGCGTTTAAGGACGGCGCGCAGTCTCCGCGAGCTCCGAGCCGCACCAGCCGCCGAACGCGCGCTCGAGATACATGGCGACGGCGATCGAGACGTGGTCGCGGTCGATCCCGGCCGCCACCTGTACGCCGAGCGGAAGCCCGGCGCGCGAGCGTCCGAGCGGCACCTCGGTGACCGGCACGCCGGCGAGGTTGAAGACAGCGGCCGAGTTCAGCAGCCACGGGCGCCCGAGCGTGCCGCCATGCAGCGGCGCGACTCGCCGGTGGGCGGGGTGCAGCAGCACGCCGTCGCCGATCGTCTCGGTCAGCTCGGCGGCGAGCTCGCGCGCCCGGTCGAGCATCCGCCGCTCGCCGCGCGACCCCGCCCGGCTCGGCAGCAGGTCGGAGATCAGCGTGATCTTCGTGGGTAGCGTGTGCGGGCCGCCGGGGGTGATGACGGTCCGCCAGCCGGGTTTCGCCGCTCCGGCCTCGACGATCAGCTCGAGCATCGTGCGCTCAGAGCCGGCCGCGAGCGTCGCGAGGAACGGCAGCAGCGCCCCGCGCCAGGATCGCAGCGACACGCGCTCGAGCTTCGCTCCCGCCGCCACCAGCGCGCCGGCCGCACGCTCGCGCGCGTCAAGCAGCTCGCGGCTGATCCGGCGCAGTGACGTGTCCTCCGTCACGACCACCCGCAGCCCGTCGAGCGACACCGATGCCGGATCGCCGAGCTTGACCTCGCGCGCGAATCGGTCCTTCCCATCGGGCCCGGCGATGATCCGCAGCACTGCGATCAGGTCCTCGGCTCGGCGGGCGATCGGGCCGATCCCGAGATAGCGCGCGTTCTCGCCGGTGGTCGGCGGAAAGTTGCCGGTCGTCGGGACGACGCCCGAGGACGGCTTGTGGCCGAACACGCCGCAGAACAGCGCCGGAATGCGGATCGAGCCGGCGATGTCCGACGCGAGGCCGAACGGCGACCCGCCCGAGCCGACCGCCGCCCCCTCACCGCCCGACGATCCGCCCGCGATCCGTTTGGGGTCAAATGGATTACTGGTCCGGCCGTAGACGTGGTTTGAAGACTCGATCCAGAGCGTCAGTTCGGATGTGTTGGTGACGCCGAGCGCGATCGCGCCGGCGTCGACCAGCCGTTTGACCGGAGCCGTGCTGCTCGCGGACAGCAGCCCCTTTCGCGCCACGAGCCCGGCCGACTGGGGCATCCCGGTCAGCGCGATCGACTCCTTGACCGTGAACGGGACGCCGAACAGCGGTGGCAGCTGCTCGTCGGGGCCGGCGCCGCGGACTCGTTCGTCGACCGCCGCCGCCTCCCGCCGCGCGACGTCGAACCGCTCGGCGGCGAGCGCGTTGATCACCGGGCCTATCCGCTGGTGGACGTCGATGTGCGCTTCGACGACCTCGACCGCGGTCAGCTCGCGGTTGCGGATCGCCGCCGCCAGCTGCACTGCAGACCGCTGCGTGATCGCGTCACTCATTGCGACCAGAGATTTCGCATTACCGCGAGCGCGAAACGCTCGAAGCGCTCGGGCGGGTAATTCCGCACGTCGGTCAGCACCATCCGGCCGGCCTCCTCGCTGAGACTTCGGATCGCGCGCGCGACGAGCTCGACGTCAATCTCGTCGGTCATCGCAGCCCGCTGCACCGCCCACCTGACCTGAGCTGCGATCCGGTCGAGTGTCGCGGCGCGGTTACGCTCGACGTGATCGCGGACGTTGGCCGGTGTCCCCTCGGGTGGCAGCAGAATGATCCGCCAGGTCTCCGGCCGGCTCACGACGGCCTCAAGGAACCGGGCGACGGCGGCCGCGAACAACTCCGCGGGCTCCCGCTCGTCCGCCCCCGGAGCTTCGGGAACGGCAACGGCGAGCTGCTCGAGCGCGTAGCGCTCCTCGCGGTCGATCAGCGCCTGCAGCAGCTGACCGAGGTTCTCGAAGTGGTCGTAGATCACCGGGCGCGTGACCCCGGCGGCGCGCGCGATCGACTCGATCGAGACGCCCTCGTAACCGTGCTCGACGATCACACTCAGTGCCGCGTCAAGCAGTTGTTCGCGGCGCTCGCTGGGCGGAAGCCGGGGCGCGTAGCGGCGGCGCTGCTGATGCGGCGCGTCCGAAGGTCGAGGCGACATCGCTGGGCGACGGTACCACGGCGAACTACACCGGTGTAGGTTCACCGACCGGCCGCGACGCGATAGGTTCGGCGCCGTGCTGGCGGTGTTCGATGGACACAACGACTCGCTGACCCGGGAGGACTACGCGGGGCTCGCCGACGGCCGGACCGAGGGCCACCTCGATCTGCCGCGGATGCGCGAGGGCGGGATGCGCGGCGGGATCTTCGCGGTATTCACGCCCAGCGCGGAAGACAGATGGCAGCCGGTGCAGCGCTCCGACGGGGTGTTCGAGATCGAGCTCGCTGAGGAGGTCTCGCACGAGACCGCGGCCGCGTTCGCATCCTCGGCCGCCGGCAGGCTCGCCGCGCTCGAGCGTGGCGGTCACGTTCGGATCGCTCGCGCGGCGAACGACCTCGACGAAGCCCGCACGGACGGCGGCCCGCCGGTCGCGGTGCTGCACCTCGAAGGCGCCGAGGCGATCGACCCCGGCCTCGAGGCGCTCGAGCTCTGGTACTCGGCCGGGCTGCGATCGCTCGGGCCGGTCTGGAGTCGCCCCAACGCATTCGCCCACGGCGTCCCGTTCATCTGGCCGTCGTCGCCCGACACGGGTCCCGGTCTGACCGACGCCGGCAAGGGACTCGTACGACGTTGCGGCGAGCTCGGGATCGTCGTCGACCTCAGCCATCTCAACGAGGCCGGCTTCTGGGATGTGGGGCGGATCGACGCCGGGCCCCTGGTCGCGTCTCACTCGGCTGCGCATGCGCTGTGCGCGAGCTCCCGCAACCTGACGAACCGGCAGCTAGACGCGATCGCTGATTCCGGCGGGCTGGTGGGGATCGTGTTCGCGTGCCCATTCCTGCGCGAGGACTTCGCCGACGACCCGAACACGCCGATCGAGCTGATCGCCCGTCATGCGGCCTATATCGCGGAGCGGGTCGGCGTCGAACATGTCGGGCTGGGGTCCGACTTCGACGGTGCGACGATTCCCGTCGGCGTCGGCGACGTAGCAGGCATCCCTCGAGTGCTCGACGCGCTGCGCGAGGAGGGCTTCGGTGACAGCGACCTGGAAGCAATCGCCTGGGACAACTGGCGCCGCGTGCTCGGCGAGTGGTGGCGGTAGACCGGCTTCCGGTCAGCGCCGGCCTGGTGTGGCGCCTTTGTGCACGGCGCATCGATCCCACTGAAACGGGGTGAGTAGCGCTCTCAGGCGACGGTTGTTGTCGCCATGGTCGCGGTGCAGGTGCCGGCCGATCACCACCGCCGCGACCTTCCGGGCTCCGGCCGACTTCAACGCAGAAGCTGCGCTCTGAGCGTTGGCGCCGGTGGTCCAGGTGTCGTCAATCAGCAGGATGTTGGCGCCGTCGAGGTCGCGGATCGGCTCGAATTTCTCAAGGCTCGGCGTGTGAGGAACGGTTCCGCGGTTCGTTCGTAGCAGCAGGCGCTCGTAGCGGTCACGGGTAGGTCCGCAGAGCTCTCCGACGATCCGGCACAGAGGGTGCGTCTCAGCACGGGAGGGCGAGCTCGACGGAACCGTCGTCACGAGGTCGAACTGCTGCCTGACGCCCGTCGCGAGCGCGACGCACTGCTCGTGGGCCGCGAGGTGGCGCCAGAGGACGGCCGCAAGCTCGACCTCGAAGCGCTTGGCGACCTCCTCGGGCGGACGCTTGTAGCCAGCCAGCGCGTGGTGCAGTTGCTCGTGCGCGACGCTGTACGAGATCGGCGCGACGAGATCGAGCCACTGCCCGTTATGGGCGCAGCCGTAGCAGCGCAGGTGGCCGCCGGTCAGGTCGAAGCAGAGTTCGCAGACGGCCGGGCCGGGGAGCGGGCCGAGCATGAAGTTCGCGTAGGCGTCAGACAGCTCGGTGACGTTCGCCATCGGCGGTCAATGCTCGAGCACGCCGATCGGGTCGAGGCGCTCGAGCTTCTTCGTGATCTCGTCTGGGTTGTCGAACACGGTCGTTCCCGGGCGCCCTGCCAGCTCGCGTGCCCAGGGTTCTGTCAACAGCGTGTCGGCGAGAAACACCGGGCGACCGTGGGCGAGCGCCCGGCGCGCCTGGATGCGGGCACCGCTCGTCGACGACGCCTCAACGACGATCGTCCCGCGCGCGAGCCCGGACATGACTGCGTTGCGCATCGGAAACGTTTCGCGGGTCGGGCCGGCGTCGGGCCAGAACTGGGACACGACGGCGCCTTTGCGCGTGATCTCGCTCTGGAGCTCGGCGTTCTCCGGCGGGTAGCTGTGGTGTAACCCGGTGCCGATCACGGCGACCGTGCGGGTCGCCTTGGTCAGCGCCTCGGTGTGGGCGGCCGTGTCGATGCCTTTGGCGAGACCGGAGATCACGGTGTAGCCGTTGTCGGAGAGGTGGCCGGCGATCTTGCGGGCCCGGTCAGTGCCGCGCGATGTCGGGGTGCGGGTTCCGATCACCGCGAGTGACCGATCGTCGGTTCGGCGCAGATGTCCCGCGACGAACAGCAGAGGCGGACGGTCGTAGACAGCGCGCAGGTTGAGTGGGTAGTCGGGGTCAAGCACCGTGACCAGCCGGATGCCGTCGGTCTCCCATGCCTGAGCGTCGGCGGCTGCTCTGCGAGAAGCTCGTCCGGGTCTGTCGCGCTGACGAGAGTGCCTTGGCCAGCATCGGCCTCGGTGAGCTGTCGCTCGAGGACCGACTGGGCACTGCCTTGGCTCTCGACCAGCTCCGCGTAGGCGGTCCAGGGACGGCCGCCGAGCCTGAGCAGCGCTACGAGCGCAACGGTCTCCGTATCGGCCATCGGCCGAGGCTAATACTCGGTGGGGCGGGCGCGAGGCCGGGCGCCGGTCAGGCGGGGCGCTGCTCGGTGGTCGCCGGCTCTGAGTGGTCAGCGCCCTGAGGCTCGGGCGGGAGTGCCTGCGTCGGAGGCTCGGGAGTCGAGTGGGCGTGCGGTTCGGCCTGCGGCTGCTCAGACTCGGGCTCGTGCGGCGCAGGCTCGGGTTCGTGCGGCGCAGGCTCGGGCTCGTGCGCCGCAGGTGGCGCTGGCTCGACCTCGGTGATGACGGCCGGCGGCGTCGGGGCCGTGGCTTGCGTGGGAGGGTCGGCCTGCACGGGATGGTCCGCGTGCACGAGTGGATCGGCCGGGACGGGTGGCTCGGCCGGGACGGGTGGTCGGCCGGGACGGGTGATCGGGCGTGTAGTCGGGGGGAAGACGGGTGGTATGGCCATCATCGAGCGGCGATGTCTCCTCGCCGCTGATCGCCGAGCGAAAATCGCGGATGCCATTGCCGAGCGTCCGTGCGACCTCGGGCAGCCGCTTCGGTCCGAGCACCAGCAAGGCGACGATCAGCACGAAAATCAGATGCGTTGGCTGAAGGATGTCGCCGACCACTACCGTTGAGGGTACCGGGAGTCGCTTTGATCGACCAGTGGCTTCATCTGGTGGGGTACGGCGGTCAGCCGGGATGACCACCCACGAGCACCGATAGCTTCCGGCTGTTCGACGGCGCGTAGGGGTAGTCGCCCATCGGCAGCGACGCGATCTGGAACCAGTAGGAGCGGTATTCGCTGGGGCTGCCGACGCCGAACGTGTAGGAGGTCTTGAAGCGACCGTTGCCGGCTACGTGCTCGTGCACGCCGTAGGTCGTGTGCGCCGAGCCGATGCCGATCCGTAGGCGGACGAGCGCTCCACCGTGCGGCAGATAGCCACCGACCAGCCGCCCGACGATCCGCACTTTCTGGCCCCAGGCGACCTTGCGCGGTGTGACGCTGACCAGCTCGACCTTTGCGGGCACGATCTCGTGCACGACCGCCGATAGCGACGCTTCCGTGGTCGCCGCCCCGCCATAGCTCGCTTCGATCACGCGGGAGGGGCCTGGCGGGACCGTCGCGCTCCAGCTCCCGTCGGCGAGCGTGGTCGTGGTCGCGACTGGGGTGAAGTCGGTGGAGCCGTTGTCGGGGGCGGCGAGGACCTCGACGCTCTGGCCGGCGAGCGCGGCGCCGGTGTTGAGCCCGAGCCAGCCGTTGACGGTCGTCGCCTTGCCGTGGCCGACGACGCGCTGAGTCGAGGCGACGACGTGTGGCAGCACCACGACCCGGACCTTCTTGGTCCGGCGAACATGCGCTCTGCGCCCGTGGCGGCGGACGGTCACCGTCACCTTCCGCCGGACGAGCTTGGTCCGCGGGTGGCACTTGGTCACGGTCTTGGATCGATGCCGGGCGTGGACTCGGTGGCAGCGGAGCTTGTCAACGAGGCGATCGAACGCGATCGCGGTCACTGTCGGCACGCCGATCTTGGTCTCAAACGACTCCGTCGCCGAGACAGCCCGCACGCCGGTCATCGTGACCGCGTTGTTCTCCGAGTAGCAGCGGACGATGTGCTCGCCGACGCCGTTCACGGGCACTCGCGCGGTGGCGGCCTGATACCACTGTCCCGGGCCACCGTCGACTGTGCAGTCGATCCCGTAGACGCCCGACGGTCCAGCCGCGGCTGTGGCTGTGACGTACTGGGTGCCGGCGGTCGAGGGTGCGTCGGTCGGGCCAGAGAGCGCCACCGTGGGCAGCTGATTGTCGATGTGCACCTTCTCGCTCGCCGACGAAGATTCCCCGGCTGCGTCGCTCGCGCCGATCTGGAGCGTGTCAATGCCGTTCGGATACTCGTTCGTGTACACGGTGTCGCCGAGCCACTGCCCGTACGGGATCTGGCACTGCTGCCACTCATCGTCGTTTGGCGTCACCGTCTCGTTTGGTAGAGCTTGGCCGGCCAGCGACGCGGTCAGGGAGCACACGCCGCTTGCCGAGTTGGCGCTCCACAACAGGGGCCACACGCCGCGGACCCAGCCTGTCGCCGCCCACAGCCCGTACCAGCTGCCGGAGATCGTCGGGGGTGCGGACTCGCTGACGACAAACGACGCCGAATAGAGGGTGATGTTCCCGCCGTACTGATCGCACGTCGACAGCCCACATACAACGAAGAAGCCGAACGTCGAGGAGCTAAACCCAGGCGGCGTGAAGAAGATCGACTCGCCTGGGTTGATCTGCGAGCCCCCACCGCCGTCCCAATAGAAACCGCCGCCGTATTGGCCGTTACTACCGTCATTGATGTAGTTCGAGGACAAGCTGACGCCTGCCGCGACGATCGTCAAGCCGGAGGGTGCATCAGCCTCCCAATGCGCGCTCGTGCCTTGTCCCATCGCGCCGCCAGTCGTCGTGATCTGCAGCGGGCAGGCGAAGGGCATCGTGAACTGCTGCGAGCTGATACGTCGACGGCTCGAAGACACCGTTGGTCGGTCCCTCGCAGACGTACACGGTCTCGTCCGCCGCCGCCGCCCCTGCGCCGACGCAGGCTTCAGCGCCAGCACGGCGGCTCGTGCCAGCGCTAGCTGGCAAGTGCAGCGCGCGAAGTGACCGAGCCTGAGCGGTGGTCACGGCCCCGGGCAGACCACCGCGACGTTGACATGCGGGAGGGGCGTTATCCGTGCTTTGCGGAGGGCGAGGCTCACAGTGACCGCTGTCGTATGCCCAGGCACGCCCGAGACCTGCGCCGTCGCATACGCTGGCGTACGGTCCGCCCGCGGTACGTCACCAGCGCAAAGCACAAAGCGGGGATAGGGTGGGTCGAAAACGATCTGTCCACCCGGGAGCTGGCCCAGTCGCGCCCAGACCGATCAGCCGCGCACGTGGACGCGAAGCTGACCAGTTGCCCTGGGCGTTGATCTCCGCGTAGTCCCGCACGTACCCCGCGATCGAACCCCGATCGAGCTTGATCGGCGTGACCGAATGGTTCTTCAGCTGACGAGTACCGACGCTGCCCGCCGGCAGCCGCATCGCGGCGTAGCTCGTACCGCCGAGCGCGACGAACAGCGCCAGATAAGCGATCACGTTGCTCCTGATGTGGCCGAGGACTCTGCTCATGGCGGGCTCTCTTTCGCGGGTCATCCGTCTGGGGAAGTGCCGGACCCAGCGCACCATCGGCACCGGTGGCTGGCTGACTGGTGGAACTCGACGCCGAGCTGTGAGTTGCGCTGGCGGAGACGACGACGACGACGTCGACGCGGGCGCATAGCTGCCGGACTGGGCCGGTGGGGCAGCGGTGTAGTGGACCTGCTCCACGACCACGGTCGGTCGGGTGACATGGACATGGCGAGGCTGGCGCGGGGCCGTCCGCCGCCGAGCGCGCGTCGCGGTGGTTCGCTGGCGATGGCGGGCAGCCTGCCGCTCCTGCTGTTTCGCCCACGAGGCCAGAGCGGTCAGGTCGCGCTTGGCCATTGCCATGTAGGTCGTGCTGGCGGTACCGGCGCTGGCGCGGGCAACCGGGCGCTGCGCGCCTCCGCCGAGCAAACCTGCGGTCGCCGCCGCAACCAGCCCTCCGCAAGCCAACGCAGCAGCCGCCAACGCGGACCGCCGACTAGGCCGGCGCCTTGGCGGGCCTGGCGCGTGCGGAGTGTCGACGACCGGCGCGGGAACCGGTCGCGCCTGGTCGGTCAGCGCAGGGCGGGGCGGTGCCTCTAGCGCGCTCTGCAGCAGCGACGACTCCTCGCCCCAGAAGTCGTCCGCGGTGGGAGGCAGGCCGGCTTCGGAACGGCCAGATTGTCCGTTTGCTGACGATCCGATCGGGATCAGTTCGTCTCTCGGCCCCAGCCAATCGCGCGGCAGCCGGACGACGTTGTCGTCGATCACGGCCTCGTCTGCGGTTTGGCGATCCTCTGGATCCACGGGGTTTGCAGACCTTTTCTCGTATTCGGACGCCTACACGTCTCCCGTAGGCGCTATTCTATCCCCTGAATTGGTTCCAGTTTGTCTCAATTAGAGTAGGAAAGCGTGGGTCACACCGATCCAGATGAGTCGTATCTGACGGTCGCCGAGGTCGCGCAGACGCTCAAGCTGAACCAGCAGACGGTCCGGAACTGGATCGATCAGGGCTCGCTTCCGGCGCTCCGGGTCGGGCGGCGGGTGCGGATCAAGCGGTCGGATTTCGAGCGGATCATCGCGCAGGGCTACAGCGGCAGTACCGCTGCTCAGAGCGAGTCGGCCCAACCTAGCGCGGACGACTTCTGGGGTGGCGAGCCGGTCGGGCTGGCGGAGCCGGCGACGCCGGCGGGTCTCGCCGAGCCGGCGCGCTTCGTGGCGGCCGACGACACGGCCTCTCCTGCCGACGATGGCCGATGAGCTTCGGCGACGAACTCGATCGTCAGCGCGCACAGATCATGCGGGCGGTGCGCCATGCGAGCGATGGCTGGGCGCAGGCGATGCGCGCTCACAAGCTCGCGCCCCCGGACGCGGGGTTCGCGCAGCGGCTGCGCGCGCTCTCGGAGGCGGCCGCCGACGAGCAGGTGGCATGGGAGCACGCGCACGCGGCCGGCCTGCTGTGGCGCCCGGTTCCCGGCGCGGAGAATGCGGCCCCGCCGTACGAGCTTCGGCCTGACACCGGCCGGCGCGGGCCGGCCGACCTGTGGGCGCGGTTCGACGCCGCGGTCTCCGGTCTCAACCGCGCGATCACCGGATCCGACGCCGCCAGGTCGCGGACGCGTTCGGGGAGATGGCGGAAGCGGCCGGCGGCGCTCGCCGATGCGGTTGCGAGCAGGACTGCACCGCACCCGCGCCCGCGGGGCTGCCTGACACTCACCGCCATGCGCGAGTCGGCGGCTGACCTGGAGCGGCTCCAGCGCCTGCTCGACGCGAGCGTCGAGCGAGCCAGTCCGTTTCTGCGCAGTTCGTTTGAGATGCCCGAGCGCTCACTGTCGGCAGAGCGGCTCGCGACCATCTCCAGGGCTCGCTGACGGTGGCACTCGCCACGGTCACCGCCGGCGGCGAGCCGCGCGTCGCGCCGATCAACGCGCTCTTCTACCGCGGGTCGTTCTACGTCCCGACCGTGCCGAGTCGGCACGCGCGCCCGCCACCTGGCGCGCCGCGCCCCGGCGCCAGCCTGACCTACTTCGAAGGCACGACCTGGCGGTCATCGTCCACGGGCACGCGACGCGATCGGCGAAGGGCAGCACGGAGTCTTCGCCGATCTCGACGAACTCCAAGTCGCAGTCCGGCAGCGAGAGTCCGCGCGAGATGGGAGCGGCAGCCGCATCTACCTCCAGATCGAGGCGGAAACGCATCTACACGTACACGAGCATCCGTCTGCCTAGTGAGGGGATGTACGTCTCGTGGCGCTATAGCGCCCATAAGTTCGCAAGGGCGCTCTTTGCGGAGCGTTCACGGGTCGCCTGCGGAATGGCTACAGGATGTTTACTGGGGCTGAAGGCGTGGCTGGCAACTCTCGAGCTCGAAGCCGATCTCGAAGGAGGGGAACATGCCTCAGATCATCGTGACGGCTGACAGGCCAAGTACCGACGGCGAGCGCGCCGGTCATGTTCACCGAGCGCGTCAGCGTTAGCGACTTCGAGTCAGATCACTTCCAGGCGCAGCTCGTCGAGCGGCTGGTTGGGCGGTGGGTGACGCGCACGACGTCGAGCAGCGAGCTCGGACCCGAGGCCGGTGCCGAGCAGCCGACGACGCGAGCAGTGTCGAGACGACGGCCGAGCGCCGAGAGCTCGTCGGCGCCCGCGGCTCGGCGAGAGCGCGCCTAGCCGCCCTGGGCGAGCGTCGTGACCACCGCCTCGTAGACGCCGGCGCCGTAGCCCTCGGACGGCGATCCGGACCCCGGCGCGGCTGAGCACTCGCGCCTCCAGCGTGAGGTCGCGCTCGAGCGCGTTGGCGACCAGCCAGAACGTGTCGACCACGGAGGCGGCGTCCATGTCCTCGCGCGAGTCGCCGACAGCGATGCAGTCCTCGCGCGCATAGCCCCGGGCCTGCATGTGGCGGGCGACGCCGCGCGCCTTCGAGGCTCCGCGCTGGGATCAGGTGGTAGGCGCGGATCACCGGCAGACCCGGCCATCTGCTCGGACGCGGCGCGGATCGACGCCGTTGTCGACCAGCCGCAGCCAGTCGAAGCCGCTCTCGGCCAGCAACGCGTTGACCTCGGTCGAGGTCGACGTCACCGCGGAACAGGTGCGAGACATCGCGGCCGCGCCCAGGGCGTGTGGTACTCGAGCTGGCCCGCGAAGCGCTCGAGCAGCAGCGCCGGCGCACCCGAGGCCTCGATCTGGTCATAGATCGAGCCCGCCTCGGCCGAAGGCTCGAGACCGTCGGTCAGCCACTCGAGCTCGCCGTCGATCACCAGGCCGCAGCCGAGCTCGAAGATGAACGACGGACGAGCCGATCAGCCGGGCGGCCTCGAACACACTCGACTGCTTGCGTCCCGAGTAGATCACGACCTCGGCTCCGGCCCGCGCGCAAGCCTCGAGCGCGCGCACGCCAAGCGGGCTGAAGCGGCCGTCGGCTCCGGTGAGCAGCGAGGCGTCGGGGCCCAGCAGGGTGCCGTCGAGGTCCACATAGAGGCAGCGCATCGCGGGCGCGACCGTAGCAGCGCGGCCCGCGCCGAATCGTGCTGCGACCGGCCGCCATACTGAGATCAGACGTGGCCGCCGTGCGAGAAACCGAGCCCTGGGAGGCGCTGCTGCGAGCGGGCGCGAGGACGAGCGCCTCGTGCACGACGACGTCTACGGCGTCGCGGCCGGCTCGGACCGTCGCGATCCCCGCCGAGCTCAACTGGCGCGTCGCCGGGGCGCTCGAGCACGCCGGGATCGAGCGCCTCTACGAGCACCAGCGCGAGGCGCTGCTCGCGGCGTTCGACGGACCGACGATCATCACCACGGGGACCGCATCGGGAAAGTCGCTGTGCTTTCAGCTGCCGACGCTCGAGGTTCTGACCTCGGATCCGACGGCACGAGCCCTTTATCTGTACCCGACCAAGGCGCTGGCCCAGGACCAGGCTCGCGTCGCTGCACCGCTTCGGCCTGCACAAGGCGATCCGGCCGGCGATCTACGACGGCGACACGCCGCGCCCGAGCGCTCCGCGATCCGCAAGCGCAGCAACCTGATCCTCACCAATCCCGACATGCTCCACCTCGGGATCCTGCCCCACCACGCGGCCTGGGGCGACCTGTTCGTCCAACCTGGCGTTCGTGGTGGTCGACGAGGCCCACGTTTACCGCGGCGTGTTCGGCTCGCACGTCGGCAACGTGCTGCGCCGGCTGCGCCGCGCCGCGGCCATCCACGGCACCGAGCCGCGCTTTCTGCTGACCAGCGCGACGATCGCCAACCCGGTCGAGCTCGCCGAGCGGCTGACCGGGCTCGACGGCTTCAACCTCGTCGATCGCGACACCGCGCCCCAGGCCGCCCGCCGCGTGGCGATGTGGAACCCGCCGCTGCTCGACGAGCAGCTCGGGCGTCCGGGCCTCGGCGCTCTACGAAGCGGCCGAAGTGTTCTCCGAGCTGGTCGCCAGCGGCGCTCGCACGATCTGCTTCATGAAGTCGCGCAAGGGGTCGAGCTGATCCTGCGCCACGCGGTCGACCGGCTCGAAGCCCGAACTGGGCGAGCGGATCGCGCCCTACCGTGCCGGCTACACGCCGGCCCAGCGTCACGAGATCCAGCGGCGGCTGACGACGGGCGAGCTGCTCGGCGTCGTCGCCACCGACGCGCTGGAGCTCGGGATCGACATCGGCGAGCTCGACGCGGCCGTCTGCGTCACGTTCCCCGGCACGGTGGCAAGCCTGCGCCAGATGTGGGGCCGAGCCGGCCGCCGCGGCCGCGGGCTGGCGGTCTACATCGCCGGCGAGGACGCGCTGGATCAGTTCTTCTGCCGCCACCCCGAGACGTTCCTGGAGCGCCCCGTCGAGGCGGCGATCCTCGACCCGGACAGCAGCGAGATCTACGCCGAGCACCTGCTGTGCGCCGCCCACGAAGCGCCGCTCAGCGACGCGACGAGCCGATCCTCGGGGGCGCAGTGGCGCGAGCACGCCCGCGCGCTGACGGCAGGCCGGACTGCTCCGCGAGCGGGCCACCGGCTTCGTGCCCAAGCGCGCCGACGACTATCCCGCCGCGCGGGTGGCGCTGCGCTCGGCCTCGGCCGACAACTTCGTGCTGATCGACGCCGCCTCGGGCGAGGTGCTGGGCACGATCGAGGCCGGCCGCGCCTACTCGACCGTGCACGAGGGCGCGGTCTACCTGCACCTCGGGCGCTCCTACCTGGTGCTGGAGCTCGACCTCGGCGCGCGGCGGGCGCTGCTGGAGCCGTTCGACGGTGACTACTTCACGCAGACCAAGCGCGAGAGCATGACCTACATCGAGCGTCTGATCGAGCGCCGCGAGACCAACGGGGTGACGCTCTCGTACGGCTCGGTCGTGTACTCCGAGGTGGTGCTGGGCTACCAGCGCAAGGCGCTTCAGGACCACGCAGGTGATCGACTTCGAGACGCTCGACCTGCCGACGACCGAGTTCCCGACCAAGGCGCTCTGGTACGAGCTCGACGAGCTGATCGCCGCCGAGCCGTTCCCGCCCGCCGCAGCTGCTCGGCTCGCTGCACGCGCTCGAGCACGGGCAGATCGCGGTACTGCCGCTGATCGCGATGTGCGACCGCTGGGACATCGGCGGCCTGTCGACCAACGCCCACCCGCAGACCGGCGGTCCGACGATCTTCATCTACGAGGGCCACGCCGGTGGCGTCGGGATCACGCGGCGCGGCTACGACCAGTTCGACCGGCTGGTCGCGCGACGCGCAGCGGCTGATCGGCGAGTGCCCGTGCCGCGACGGCTGCCCTCATGCGTGCAGTCGCCCAAGTGCGGCAACCTCAACGAGCCGCTGTCCAAGCGCGGCGCGCTCGAGCTGCTGCGATCGGATGACGGTCACAATTTCTAAACGAGTCGCCGCGGAGGCGGCCTGACAATGAGTCATCGCCTCCAGTCGGCATCTCGCTGCAGTCAGCGCATGGCCGCAAGGCGCCGCGCTCTGCACCAGCCTCGCCGCCGCGATCCGGCCGAGTCGCGCATGAGCAGCTGACGCGACGCCACCCGGCGACCGCGGGCTCCGTGGCGCTGCCGCCCGCCAATCGGGCCGCCGCCGTATCGGCTCGAGCTGGCGATGTGCTCCGGCGCGAGATGCCGCGATCGAGCGCGGCCGGCGCGTTGCGCTTTCACTGCGTCGGCGACACCGGCGGCTTTCAAAACCCGGTCCCGCAGCGCGCGGTCGCGGCGGCGATGGCCACCGAGCTCGACGGCGACCTGCCGGTGCGGCTTCTTCTACCACCTCGGCGACATCGTCTACCTCCATGGAGAGCGGGCCAACTACCGAGCGCAGTTCTTCGAGCCGTATGCCGGGTACGAGGCGCCGATCGTGGCGGTCGCCGGCAACCACGACGGCGATCTGAGCCGGGCTCGCGACGCCGCGACGCTCGAGGCGTTCGTGCAGGCAGTTCTGCTGCCCCGGCCGCGCGCGTGGCACTCACGCGCGCCGCGGACCGGCCCGCACACCGAACGTGTACTGGACGCTCGAGCACGAGTGGGTGACGATCATCGGGCTCTACACGGGCGTGCCCGAGGGCGGCGTGATCGGCGAGCAGCAACTGCGAGTGGCTGGTCGGCGAGCTCGAGGCGGCGCCGGCCGGCGTGACGCTGATCCTCGCGATGCACCATCCCGTGTTCTCGGCCGACAGCCGGCACGGCTCCAACCTGACGCTGCGCGACACGCTCGACCGCTGCTTCGCGCGCCGGGCGCGCGCCGGATGCGGTGTTCAGCGCGCACGCTCACAACTACCAGCGCTTCGCGCGCGTGTACGAGGGACGCGAGATCCCCTACGTTGTCGCGGGCAGCGGTGGCTTTCAGGAGCTGCACGGACTCGGGTACGGGGTGCCCGACCTGCCGGCGTCGTTCGCCGGCCTCCCGGGGCTGACGCTCGAGGCATATCAGCGCCGCGAGTTCGGATTCATGACCGTCACCTGCGGTCCGTCCGGGGCTCGCAGTCGACTACAGCACGGTCGTTCGGCAGACGCCCGTCGGGTTCGACTCGTTCGCGATCGTTCCCGCTGCGGCGCGCTGACCCAGCGCGTTAGCGGATCCCTCAGCGCGGCCTGTCCGTCCGCATCCAGCGCCTGGCTCGCGATTGCGACACTCGCTAGCATCGCCGCCGCCAGGCGAGATAGCTCAGCTGGTAGAGCACACGACTGAAAATCGTGGTGTCCCGGGTTCAAGTCCCGGTCTCGCCATCCTCGTTTTCCCTGCTCCCCGCCGTTGGCGCGTCGGAATCCTGGAGTCTGGAATGCTGTTACTCGATGAGTCCCCGTCCATTGGTGCTGGTTCCAGGCGCGTGCCTGGGAGGCTGGGCATGGCGAGACGTCGCCTACCAGCTGCGTGCACTCGGCCACGATGTCTATCCGGTCACGCTCACCGGCCTCGGCGACCGCGTTCACCTGGCGGATAAGAGCGTCGATCTCGACACCCACATCGCCGATGTGCTCGGCGTCCTCGACTACGAGGACGTGAGCGACGCCGTCCTTGTCGGCCACAGCTACGCCGGCCTCGTGGTCGCCGGCGCGGCGGATCGCCGGCCGGAGCGACTTGACGCCGTCGTGTACCTGGACTGCTCGCCGCTCCCCGACGGCATGGCGATCAGCGACGTACAGACCCCCGAGGAACGCGAGGCTCAGCGCTCCGCCGTCGAGAGCCACGGCGACGGGTGGCGCTGGCCGGTCCCCGACCGCACGACGCTCGAGACGGGGCGGTTCGGCAGTACCGCAGGACTGACCGACGAACACTTCGCCGCGATAGCGCAACGCGGCACGCCACAGCCCTACGGGACTTTCACCTCGCCGCTGCGGCTTGAGCGCGAAAGGCCGCCGGGTGTGCGTCGCTCGGTGATCTTCTGTGCGGCGGGCGGGATGACCGTCGCCGCGGTGAGAGAGCTGATTGAGCAGCGAGACCCTCGCGCCGCCCCTTTCGCCGATCCGGACTGGGACCTGCGTGAACTCCCGACCGGTCACTGGGCGATGTTCTCCGCCCCCGACCAGGTTGCCGAGACGCTCCACGACATCGCCAGCTGACTCCGGTCCCGGGACTCGCGTGTAACGAATCGAGTCTTTCCCCGTCCCTGGGCCAGACCAACCGAGAGGGCGGTGAGAGGATGAGATTGTCATGGGGTTGAACGCGATCGCCGACGCTCCCGCGGCGGGTGTCCGTGCGGTCGATCCGGACGCCGAACTTGTCGCGAGGGCCCGAACGAATCCGCGCGAGTTTCTCGAGCTGTATGACCGCTACTTCGATCGGGTGCTCGGGTACGCGCGGTTGCGAGTGGCGGACGCGGCCACCTGCGAGGACGTGACCAGTCGGGTGTTCACGACGGCGCTCGAGCAGCTCGGCCGCTTTCGCGGGGAGGGCAGTTTCGCCGGCTGGCTGTTCCAGATCGCACGGAACACGGTACGCGACGTGCAGCGGCGGCCGACCCACAGAGCCGCTCGCCGAGGAGCGACCGGCCGCGGACCCCACTCCCGAGGAGCATGTGCTCGAACGCGAGCGAGTTCAGGAGCTCCGCGCGCTGATCGGGCTGCTGCGACCCGAGCACCAGCACCTGCTGGGGCTCCGTTACGGCGCGGATCTCGGATATGAGGAGATCGGCGCGATCGTCGGCACCGCCCCCGCGACGGCGCGTGTCCGCATGCACCGGATCCTCGAAGAGCTACGACGGAGGTATCCCCATGACGATGCATGACGACTCACCGCTGGAACTGCTCGAGCGCGATCTGCAACGGCTCGCCGACCCGCGCGACGAAGACGAGCGCGTTCGCCGTGCGGTCCGCAGGCAGCTTGCTGCGAGGGCCGCTCCCCGGCCCCGGCGGCGGCTATCAATGCGGGTCGCGCTTGGTGCCGCCGCCGTTGCAGCCGCGGCCGCAACGCTCGCCCTCGTCACCGATGTCGGCACGTCCGGATCCGGCGGACCGGCCGTTGCGGACGCGGCGGTCATCCACCACGCGCTCACGGCTCTCACGGGGCCGGCGAACGCGATACTCCACGAGGAGGTCGTCGGCGTGCAGAACGGCGTGCCGGTCGCGGCCGAATGGTGGCAGGAGACCAGCCCCCCGTACGCAAGCCGTGTCATCAAGGGACCGGTCGGGCACGAGGGCGAGATCAGCGACAACGGCACCACCTCGTTCGAGTACGACCCCGGGACGAACACGATCACCGAGCAGCCGGACTCGTCTCCTGCGACGCCGATCGATCCCGTCTCGGAAGTCCGCCAGGAGCTTGCCAGCGGGCAGGCCCGACTAGCCGGCACGGTCGTGATCGGCGGTAGCTCCTTGTACAAGATCGACCTGCCACATGGACTGGTCGGATACTTCGCCACCAACAACTACCGGCCTCGCTACATGGATGACCCGCAACGGGACGGCTCCATGGTCCGGGTCCGGGTCGCCGCCTACGAATACCTGCCGATGACGGCGTCGAGCCGTACCCTGCTGAGCGTGACCGCGCAGCACCCAACCGCTCGCATCGTGGCCAGCTCGAACAGCGGATCTGGCAAGTAACGACTAAGTGGCGCGACGGCAGCCGCCGTCGCGCCCACGCCCGGCTCCCAACCGCAAGAGCAACACGACCCCCGTCGGGGCTCGGCGGCCCTTGCGCGATTTGTGGGCCTCCAATTCTCCCGGGGTGTGCGCTGACCGCACGATCGTTTCGTGGTTCCACCGCCCAAGCGTCGCGCGATCGCGATGTCCGACATTCAGAGCGTCCGCGTCAGCCATCACCGCGGGCGCGGCCAACATTCGGTTTCCCCATGGGCACGCCAGCACAGATCCCAGATGCGCGCACTTGGCGACGAGCAGGGCGATCGCCGCTCTGGGTGCTCAGCCCCGCTTTCTGAACGGCACAAGCATCCGGGAGCCGGCTGCCGTTGCGAAGATCGGCGCGCAAAAGCGGCAGCCTCGCCGAGAGTGCCGCAGGGGCGACGAAGCGGCAGCACTCTGCTGCAGCCGCCTACACAGAAACTGGACACCCTCGAGGTTGCCGCCTGGCCGTGCCAGCGTGCTGATCCAAACGTCCGCCTGTCCGCCTGTACGCTGAACGTTGGCACGGACGTCGAGCGGGACAAAGCGGACCGCGTCAGGATCGCACCGAGTCGCTCAGACGGAAGGGGCCCACTGATCTGCCGGACGGGCAGACCAGTCGGCCTTCCCCGCGTTCGGGATCCGGCCCGTGGCTGGTGCGAGGCTGAACGGGTGCCAGAGCCCGCGCGACAGGCACCGCGGGCAGAAGTGTCGGTCGCCAAGTGGTCCGCGGCTACGCACCGACAGTCCGCAATGCATGCATTTCAGCTGTGGCACAGTTCTGAAGGCTGCAACGGCTTACTGCACGTGGGGTCGTCGTCGGAGTCCTCGGCGCCGGCCGCCGACGGACCGCGTGTCGGATTGTCGGCTGCGCCGGCGGATCGACCGCGGGTCGGGTCGCGTAGCGGATTCTCGGCTGTTCCGGCGGATCGACCGCGGGTCGGGTCGCGTAGCGGATTCTCGGCTGTTCCGGCCGATCGACCGCGGGTCACATCGTGCTCGGCGGGTGCCCATGGCTCGACGGGCGGGCCGCTGTGAGGGGTGCGGTTGTGCCAGCGGTTGCGGAGGCTCATGCCGCCACCCTTCTCTGATCGATGAGTGCCTCCGCCGTTCCGAGATCGACGTGGGCGAGCGTGAGGAACATGATGGTGTCGCCCCCCTGCAGATGGCGCACCATTCGCTGCGCGACCTCATCGGGCACCTGCGCCTTGGTCAGCAGGCGGCGGGCACCGCGATCACCGATTGCTTCGACGTGCTGGTCCCCATCGTCCCGCCTGACGCTGAGGATGAGATCGACATCGCCGAACGACCCCTGGCGCTGGTCGTCTGCCCGGGCGATGAAGCCTCCGGCCGCGCGCCAACGCGGCCGTGGTGGACCGGCGTACTTGCCAAATGGCGCATCGGGATCGACTGGTCCGCGAAAACCGCCCACGCGTTCGATGCGGACGTCGTGGTAGCGATGCCCGATCAGCACAACGATGTCGCCTGCGGGGACACCGGCGCCCTGAGCGCCTCGGCGGCATGAAGGGCGGACTCGGTGGTCGGGAAGGTCTTGCACAGTGTCGCCATGAGCGGCCTCCTTCGATGCTCGTGTCACGATATCGTAGCACGATACGCGCGTGGCCGGGGCTGCGAGAAAGCGCTCGCGATGGCGTTCGTGGACGAGGTCGCGCAGGTGGGCCTGGAGCAGGTGCTCGGCGGTGACCAGACCGACGACGCGTGACGGGTCGTTGCGGTCCAGGACCACGGCGGTGGTGACGTGCTCGCTGGCAAAGCGGCGGGCCAGTCGCGCAGCGTCTCGTCGGGGTAGGTCACGAGCCGGGGCGCCAGCGCCGCCTCGCCCGCGGGCGCGGAGCCCTGACCGTCGAGCTCCACCAGATCCCGGCGGGGAATGACCCCGAGCAGCCCGGACTGCTCGTCGACGACGGGGTAGAGCCATTGGCGCTGCAGGTCAGCGCGCGCGCGCAAGGAGATCAGTGGCTCGTTGGCCGCGGCGATGACCGGCGAGGCTCCATCACCTCGTCCACGAGCAGCACCTCGAGCGGATCGACCGCGTACTCGCGGCTGAGATGCAGGCCGCGGCGCGCGACCTTCTCGGTCAGGACCGAGCGGTTGAGCAACAGCGCAGACACCGTGTAGGCGGCCGTTGCCGCGATCACAGCGGAAGCAGCAGGGGCCAGGCGTGGGTCAGCTCGAGCGGGAACACGACGCCGGTCAGCGGCGAGCGCATCACCCCGCCGACGACGGCCGCGAGACCGACCAGCGCCCAAAAGCCCGGGGTGACCCCGGGCAGGATGTGGCCCTCAGCGCACCGAGCGCACCGCCGATCATGAACACCGGAGCGAGCACCCCGCCCGAGGTCCCCGATCCGAGCGACAGCCCCCAGATGAGCGTCTTGACCACGAGGATCCCGACGATCAGGGAGATGCCGGCGCGACCGGTGAGCAACTGGTCGATCACGTCGTAGCCGACGCCGAGCGCCCGCGGCTCGATCAGGCCGCCGATCCCGATGATCGCCCCGCCGATCGCCGGCCACCACATCCAATGGAACGCAGCCGCGCGAAACGTATCCTCCGACGCGTAGACCAGGCCGGTGGCTGCGATCGCCAGCAGGCCCCCGAGCGCCCCGGCGGGGAGGCACAGCAGCTCGTCGCCGCCGGTCAGCTGCAGGTGGGGAGAGCGGCATCGGGAAGAGCGGCCCGGGGCCGATCAGGGGCACGCGCAGCAGCGTGGCGGTGACCACCGCCGCCACCACCGGCACAAAGCTGCGCGGCCGCCACTCGAACAAGAGCAGTTCGACGGCGAGCAGCACCGATGCCAGCGGCGCGTCGAAGGTCGCTGCCATCCCGGCGGCGGCACCCGCGACGAGCAGCGTCTTGCGTTCGTCGGCGTCATGTGCAGCGTCTGCGCCACGATTGACCCGACCGCGCCGCCGGTCATGATGATCGGGCCCTCGGCGCCGAACGGCCCACCCGTGCCGATGCTGATCGCCGCCGAGATCGGCTTGAGCACCGCCACCCGCGGCTGCGACCCGGCTGCCGCGGACGAGGATCGCCTCGATCGCCTCCGGCATCCCGTGCCCGCGGATCTTCTCCGAACCGAACCGCGCCATCAGCCCCACCGCCAGGCCACCGACGACCGGGGCCAGAAGGATCAGCAGCGGCTGTGGTGGCCAGCGCCGGGCGCGATCAGTCGTGTGCTGACGCGCTGGTAGAAGACGAGGTTGGTCAGCAATCCGATCAGCCGCACAGCGCGAGTGCGGCGAGTGCGCCGGCGGCGCCGATCGGTACCGCCCAAGCGACGATCTGCAACACCCGCGGGCGCAGCGTGAAGTCCCCCAGATGGGCGACCCGCTCCCGGACCGGCGCCATCACCGCTCGTGTGGGGCGCCGGCGACCGGCTCGGTCTCGTCGATGGCCTCCAACAGCGCTCGCATCGTCGGCGCCAGCTGCGCCAGCTCGCGCAAATGCAGCTCAGACAGCGACTCCAGCTGGCCGCGCCGTGAGCGGTGAGACGCAGGCGCACCATCGACTGCTGATCAGGATCACGCTCGACGCACGATCAGCCCGGCCTCCTGGGCGCGATCGACGAGCTCCACCGCGCTGTGATGGCGGATCAGCAGGACCGCGGCGATGTCGCTCACCGTCGGGCCGCGCTCCTCCTCCGAGGCGCGGATCGCGAGCAGCAATTGGTGCTGGGTGGGCGTCAGCCCCGCGCTCTTGGCCTGCTCGGCGCTCCAGTGCAGAAAGCTACGCAACCCATAACGCAGCTCGGCCAGACGCTCGATAATCGCCATCGGTCAGGGTCTGGTCGCCTCGGCCTAGCGCGCGCTCTGCATCTGAGAGCGAACGACCCGCGGAGTCTGAGTTGTTCTCCATATCGTGATACGATATCGGAGTCATCCCAGTCCGTCCGCACGGACTGACAACCCGCCCAGAATGCCCCGCCACGGGTCTCGACCTCGCCCATACGACCCTGATGGCGAACCGACTCCATGCACGATCCACGACGGTTGACCGTCGCCGGCGCCATGGTCGGGTCGCTCTCCGCACCCGCTGTACCGTCACCCTGTCAATGCCGCCGCCGAGCTGGAGAGATCAGAACACCGCCGCGACCGCGCCTGGGTCGGCTCCAGAGTGGCCAATGATGGAGGCCGACGAGGCTCGAAGGTGAAGCCGCCGCTCACGATCGAGGAGCTAGAACGCTGGGTGACGTTTGGCGCGACCTGGCGTGTGGTCGAAATCTCAGATCGACGCGCGATCGTCGACATGTGCCAGTGCACCGGCGAACTCGTCGAGCAACGAGGCTCGAACGATCCGATCGTCCTCGAATACCTCCGCCAACAGCCGCCGCCCGACGCATAACCTCTCTGCGCGGTCGTGGACGCGTGGACGCCGCGAGCTTACGGCGTGATCGCAGCCGGGGGGAAGTCGCGCGCATTGAAAACCATCAGGATCAGCATCATGAGGATCGAAAGCAGCGAGCCGTAGTTCGGGAGACGCGAAGAGCGGGGATCGAGCAACCCGCGTGGATCGGTGCCGGCAATGCACCCCGCGTGCAGTTCGCGTTGCGAGGCGGCGAGCCCGCCTCGGTTGGTGCCTGCCCAGGGGCACCGACGACCAGCGTAGAGCGCAAATCAGATCGTTACCCAACCGTCCTCCCTACCCCAAGGGCTTCCAGCGGAGAATCAGCGGTGGGCAGCGCGGCGAATCGGCATAGCTGCAGGGTCCCCATAGTTCGTCCTATGAGCAGATCCGCATAGCACGAAGAAACTCGCTTAGGTTGGGTCGGTAAGACTGCCCCAATCACGCAGAGGTAGAAGTCTCACGCCACCTGCTGAGAGGCGATCGGGCTGCTGCATTCCGCGGACCTGAGCAGTGAAGTAGGGGACCGCTTTCGCTCGACGCCGAGCATTTCCCCGACGCGAGCAGCGTCCGGCTCAGCGCGGAAAGCGCGCTTCCGCGGACGATCTTCACTGCCCAGCCGCCCGCCCGCCCGCTACGGCTTCGGCGCCCCAGTCGTCACGCGACTGGCGCTCAGACGCTCGCGCGCTGCAACCGCTCCCGGGCTGTGGAGGATTCCGCCATCGGCACCAGCCGGCCCGCCTTGCCCAAACCATGCGCGGGCATGTTCCCGTAGACGGCCTCGTACTCGCCCGCCCTGACCAAGTAGGTCTCGTGCCATATGCCGGTGCGGCCCGTGCGCCCGACGCGGCGCCAGTATTGGCGCCAGACATCGAGGTGAGGGTCGTCCCGATCGCGCGCGAAGGCTTCCAAGTGCTCGAACGATCGCCAGTACTGCACGATCGTGGGGATGCCCATTTCGTAGGCGAGCAGTCCTTTCTCCGGGCGAGCTACCAGGTAGTCGAGCATGTGCTTCATGCCGCGACGGCCCCCCAAATCCAGCAGGCTGCGAGCGAATTGCAGCTTGTCGTTGAACCGGGCGCCGATCAGGAAGACGACGAAATCGCCGTCGATCTCAGCCGCCATCCGTCGGCCAGCTACCTCGCCCATCAGCATCACCCCTTAGTCGCCGCGCGGACGGCAATCCTACCGCTGGCCGGCGCACTCGCCGCCGTTGAGTACGTGATTACCATCTCTAGGGGTGCGGACGGTGTACGAGGCTGCAGGTGGAGACGACGGCTTGCTGCGTCTGGCCCGTGCGTGGCATGACAGGGTGATGGCGGACGAGGTCGTGAGCCACGCGTTCAGCCACGGCTTTCACCCCGAGCACAGCGAGCGGCTCGCCGCGTACTGGGCAGAGGCGCTCGGAGGACCCACCACGTATTCAGCCGCCTACGGCGACGAGACCTCCGTGGTGCGCATACACAGCGGCAACGGCGCCCACGAGGAGATGGATCGTCGAGCAATCGCCTGTTTCGATCAGGCGCTGACTGACGTGGGCCTAGCCGAGGACGACCGCGTCCGAAAGGTGCTGCACGACTACTTCTCGTGGGCCACCACGACCGCAATGGCGCGCTATCACCGGTCCGCAGACGATGTGCCGGAGGCGCTGCAGATCCCCCACTGGTCGTGGGACGGCCTCGTCGGTGGTCGTCTCTGACACCACGCGCTCCAACACGAGGCGCTGGCACGCCGACTCCCCGTGCGGACTTCGCGAGCGCCAGGATCGACACCGGGCGCGACCGCCGTCATGACTCCCAGCGAACCTCGCCATCGACGATCACCTGGGTCGGTTGCAGGCCGATCGATCGCGCCACCGCGATCGACGCCTCGTGGTCGGGGTGGATGTGCGCGCGCAGGTGCCCGACCCCCTGTTCGCGCAGCCACGACGCGACGAGCCCTGCAGCTTCGGTGGCGATCCCCCGCCCTTGGTGGGCGCTGCCGACGACCCACGCGAGCTCCGCGACGCCCTCGGTGACCGTCGCTTGCAGGGTGCCGACCGCGTCGCCGGTGTCCCGCTCTCGCAGCACCCAGTTCAGCCACCGCTGGGTCCCGTCCGGCGAGCACCCGCGCGCCTGACGCTCGAAGCGAGCCCGGAGTTGCGGAAGGTCGGCGGGCTGGCCGCCGATGAAGCGGTGCAGTGACGCGTCGTCGAGCAGCGGCGCGAGCTCGTCGGCGTGCTCGGGCGTGAGCGGCTCGAGCGCGAGGCGCGCGGACCCGAGCGGGGTGGCGGTCAGCTGAGGGCTATCCCGGTCCGTGAGGGGCGAGGGTCGCGCTCATCTTGATCGCACGGACCGCGCCCGTCGCGCCGGCCTGCAGCGTGATACCGATGGCGAACACGATGATCCCCGGGATCAGCAGCGCCTTGGTGCCCAACATCAGCAACCCGATGCGCCCGAGCAGGTATGGAGGCGTGCAGACGGTCGCGCTCAGCGCCCCGCCGACCACGGTCGTCCAGGCCTTGTCGCGCCTGGATTGGGTCCGCTTGGCGCCAATCAGCCGGGCCGGAACGGCTACGTAACACACCATCATCACGCCGACGACGACCCCGAGGCAGAGCGCGAACCACGGCCGGTGAAACCGTGTAACGACGATCGTCGAAAACGCGAGGGCGGCTCCCACGACCGTGCCCCATGCGGCGATCGCTGCCAAGTGATCGCGCGCCTGCGCGACCGCAGGGCGGACTTTCGGGTCGTGCCCCGGCTGCGAGATTGCGAACGCGAACACCGCGTTGAGGAAGAAGCTCCCAATCGTTATCGCGACGATCACCAACGCGATCGGGACCAGGACCGGCCCGCGCACGACGTGGAAGGACTTGCCGTGCAGGACGTGCAGCTTGAGGTCGAACATCGCCACCCAGATCCACATCGCGGGCAGCACCTGCACCAGCATCAGCCGCCAGTTGGAGACGATCAGCCGAAGGCCGTCGAACAGCAGCACGAATGCCCCGACCGCGAACGCGAGCGGGGCGAACACGCGTCGCGAGCGGCTGAGGCGCAGGATCGCCTGCTCGACCGTGGCCTCGTCGCCGTGCTCGATTGCCTGCAGCAGTGCCCTGATCCGGGCCGACAGCGAACCCGGCTGCCCCTGTGAGGTATCCGTCTCCACCAACTGACGATCTTGCCAGCCCGGGCGCCCACGACGCGCGGTGCTAGGCCGGCTGCTGCTGCTTGGCCCAGGCGATGATCGCCCGCGAGCTGTGGATCACGGTCCCGTCGGGGAGCTTGAGCGCCGGCAGCTTGTCCGAGCCGGTCGCTTCGATCAGCTCGTCACGCGAGCCCTTGCGAAGAAAGGGAATCGGACTCCCGTGGGCGGCGATCACCTTGTCGTACTGCACCCCGGCCTCGCGAAACGCCTCCTGCACGCGCCGACACGGGTGCATCCGTGGCCCGCCGTCATCGCCGTGACACACGTACAGAGTCGGGATCTCGGCCATCTCTAGTCCTCCGTTCGTCGCCCGCCGTGGAGCGTAACCGGTGGGCACCGCAGACCACAGCGAGCGAGGCTAGAAGCGCCGCTCGCCGCCGCGGCGGTCTCCGCGCGGCCGCGCGCTGAGGCCGCTCTGAATCTCGAGCAGGCGGCGCTGGGCGCGGTCAAGCTCAGACCAGACCTCGTGGACGCGGTTCAGGACCCGGATCGTGCGTGATGCTGAAGTCTTCATCTGGTGTCTCCTTGGGGCTTGCCTTCTGGACTGGCTGACGGTCAGTCTGAGCTAAGCGGCGAGCGCCCACATCGGCAATTCGCAGCCCATCGGCGGTCCCGATGCCTTACTCGAATGGCACTTCCACTTAGTGCTTGGCCGCCGTTTGCTGCCGTCGCCCCGCGCCCGCAATGTGCCCGCTTGTTCTCAGAGCGCGCGTGATAGTTTGCCCACGAGTTGAGCGCTTCGGGAGCGGAGGGACATACGATCGGCGAGTCGCAGACAGCCGCCGTTTCTTCGGTGCCCGACGGAGGCGAACCCGCGAGCGAGACCAAGACGGTTCGCGACGCGGTGTTCGACGTCATGCGGCGGCTCGGCATGTCGACGATCTTCGGAAACCCCGGCTCGACCGAGATCCCGTTTCTGGTCGGACTCCCACGCGACATCCACTTCGTCCTCGGGCTGCACGAGGGTGCGGTCGTCGGCATGGCGACCGGCTACGCCATCGCCTGCGATCAGCCCGCATTCGTCAACCTGCACACGGCGCCCGGGCTGGGCAATGCGGTCAACGCGATCGCCAACGCTCGCGATTGCCGCGCCCCACTGGTGATCGTTGTCGGCCAGCAGGATCGCCGGCAGCTCGCCCACGAGCCGTTCCTCACCGGCCGGTCACTTGAACGGCTGGCCGGCGACTACCCAGTCTGGTCATCGGTCCCGGCGCGCGCGCAGGACGTGCCCGGCGCGATCGCGCGGGCGCACAACGAGGCCCGTGCGGCACGCGGCCCGGCGCTCGTCGTGGTCCCGATGGGTGACTGGGACGAGCCCGCGGACGCGCTCGGCGCCGGTTGGCCGGAGCGAACCGCGCACGCGACGTCGATCGCGCCCGGCGAACTGCGACCGCTTGCGGACATGATCGACCGCTCCAGATCGCCGGCGCTGGTGGTCGGCGCCGGGAGCGACAGCTGCGAGGGGTGGGAATCGATGATCGCGCTTGCCGAGCGCCTTCGCTGCCCAGTCTTTCAGGAGTCGTTCACACGTCGCGCCGGGTTCCCCCAGGACCACCCGCTGTTCGCGGGTCACCTGCCGTGGCGGCGTGAGCTGATGCGCGAGACGCTGTCGCCGCACGACCTGGTCCTGGCCGTCGGCGCGAGCGCCTTTCGTCTGTATCTGTTCGACGATCCAGGCCCGATGGTCGTCGAGGGCACCCGGGTCGCGGTCCTGACCGACGACCCGTCCGAGGCCTACCGCAGTCCTTGCGAGCTCGCGCTCGTCGCTCCGGTCGCGGCGGCCTGCTCAGCGCTCGCCGAGCGCATCCAGCAACGCGATCGGGAACCACCGCGGCCGTTGCAGCGTCCTCCGGCGCCGCCCCCGCCGGCGCTCGGCGAGCCATTGTCCGCCGAGCACGTGCTTTCGGAGCTGGGCCAGCGGCTGCCACGTGAAGCGGTCCTGGTCGAGGAGACGCCCTCGAGCCAGCCCGAGCTGTACCGGCGGATCGCGATCCGCCACCCGGGCGGGTTCATCGCCTGTGCCAACGGTGGGCTGGGGTTCGGCGTCTCGGGCGCAATCGGACTACGGATGGGTCACGGCCGGCGGCCCGTCGTCGGCGTGATCGGCGATGGGTCGGCGATGTACGCGATCCAGGCGCTGTGGAGCGCCGCCCATTACGAGGTCGGAGTCCTGCTGATCGTGATGGCCAACGGACGCTATGCGGTGATGGACGGGCTCGCCAGGACACGTAACGCGCCAGGTCCGTGGCCGGCGTTCGGGTCAATCGACATCGCCGGGATCGCGCGCTGCCTCGGCTGTCCGGCGATCAACGTCAGCAGCCACCTCGAGCTGGTCGAGGTGCTCGACTCGGTGCTGCCCGAGCTGGCCGATCGCAAGGAGCCGCTACTGGTCGAGGTCGCGCTCGTCTGATCCGCCGTCGAGCAAGCGGTCGGCGGCAGCGCGGACGAACTCTGCTCCCGCTCGCAGCCGATCGAGTACGCCGGCGGATAGGTCCCACTGCTGGATCTGCTCGACGCCTCCGGCCGCGAGCACGACGGGCACGCTGAGGCTGACACCGTGCAGCCCGTACTCGCCCTCGAGCATCACCGAGCACGGCCACAGGCCGTGATCGCTTGCACCGAGGCAGGCCGCGACCATCCGCGCGACGCCGAGGCCCGAGGTCCAGGTCGACGAGCGCCCCGAGTCGAGCGCCACGTGACGTACGTACCAACCTTCAATGAACTCGCTCACCTGAGCGCGCTGGCGCTCGGTCAAGGTCACCGGACGGCCGTCGAGCTCGATCCGGTCCATGAGCGGCACCGCCAGATCGCCGTGCTCGCCGATCGTCCACGCCCGCACGCGACCGGCGGGGACGTCGAGCGCGCGACCGACGGCCGTGCGCAACCGGAGCGAATCGTTGAGCGTGTAGCCGAGCACCCGCCGGCGGTCAAGGCCGGTTAGCCGTTGCACCCACGTGCAGAGCGGGTCCACAGGGTTGGTGACGATCAGCAGGACGCCGCTCCAGCCGGTGGGCAGCTCGTCTAGCAACGGCGCCAGGATCGCGGCGTTGGCACCGAGGTAGACCATCCGCGACGTGTTGACGGTCAGTGGTGCTGACGCCGCAATGACGATCACGTCGGCGTCGGCGAGATCCGCGTAGTCGCCTTCGCGCACACTCCCCGTGGCGCCCTGCTCGAGCACCTGCTCGTAGTCCATCGCGTGCGAGACGAGCATCTCGTGCCGGCTGTCGAGCAGCACGAGCTCGCATTGCAGCGGCGACAGAAGCAGGTTGAACGCCACCGAGGCTCCGACGCCGCCACCGGCGCCGGCGATCACGATCCGCCTCAAACTAGTGGGCGACCTCAACGGTGGCGCCGGTGAAGTAGCCGTGGGCCCCACTCGCCAAATAGGTGGCGAGCCGCGAGGCCAGCGACATGATCGTCAGCGACGGGTTGACCGACAGGGTCCGTGGCAGCACCGAGCCGTCGCCGACGAACAGCCGCCGCACGTGATGGCACTCGCCGTGCGCGTCGACGACCGAGCGCTCGGGGTCGCTCCCCATCCGGCAGCCCCCCTGAACGTGCGTGCTCAGCAGGCCGGTCTGGTAGACGCGATTGGCGCCGGACGCCTGCAGCACCTCGCGCGCGAACTGCAGCGAGCCGTCGATCTGCCGGCGCTCGCGCTCGTCGAATTCGAACGAGTAGCGGTCGCGTCCGAGCTCGTCGACCCAGGCGGTGCCGTGGTTGGCGTCATTGACCATCGTCAGCAGGCCCGTGTAGTAGCGGTAGGAGCGCAGCGCCTCTGACAGCTCCTCGCCCCAGAGCGGGATCCCATGCTCGTCGCAGAGCGCGGTCGCGAAGCCGATCGGATCCTGGATCGTCGCCGCTTCGACGACGAAGCCGCCATCCTCGTCGCGCTGGAACTTCATGCAGTGCGCGGTGATCGGGTAGACCATGTGGGCGTCCTGGCGCTCATCGAACAGGCCTTCGACCAGACGCGCGAGATGAAAGCCGAGGTGGCGGCCGATCAGCTCGCCGCTGGCGCTGCCGCCGCCGGCGTCGCGCGCGCCGGAGCGGATCAGCAGCTGCGGCGTCGCGAGCGCGCCGCCGGCCACCACGACGGCGTTCGCGCCGACGACGTTCGCCCCGCCGTCGGCTCCCGTGTACTCGACGCCGGTCGCCTGCGGGCCGTCGCCGGACTCGGCGATCAGGACGCGACTGACGGAGCACCCGGCGCGCAACTCGAGCCGGCCGGCGACCAGCGCGGGCTGGATGTAGGTGTTGAGCGTCGACTTGCCGGCGTTGGTTGGGCAGCCCTGCAGGCACGAGCCGCAGCGCATGCAGTTCTCGTCCGTGTAGGACATGACGGGCTCGAGGTCGGCGTCGAGCGCCGCGAACCCCGGGGCGACGGTCTTCACGCACTGCTGCCAGTCAGCGCGCTCACGGACTCCCAACCGGGCCTCGACGCGCTCGATGTGCGCGAGCAGGTCGTGCTCGGCGAACGGCTCGCCGCTGTCGCCCAGCAAACCGCCGGCCGCGTGCCACTTCTCGTAGTCCTGCGCAGACGGGCGCAGCGCGACCTTGGTGTTGATCGAGGTCGTGCCGCCGACGCAGTGGCCGCGGAACATGATCAGTGGCGGCTCGGCGGCGCGGGACCCATCCGGCTGGGCCGGCGGCTCGGCGAACGCCGGCGGCCACCAGAGCTCGTGGCTGGCGCGCGCCTCCCAGCGCATGAAATCGGCGGCCGTCCTGTACGGCCCGGACTCGAGCAATAGGACATCGGCGCCCGCATCGGCCAACTCGCCGGCGATCACGCCGCCGCCGGCGCCGGAGCCAACGACCACCACGTCGAAGTGCTCGCTCACCCCGTGACTCCGAGGTAGGACCACTCCTTCTGCAGCCGGGCGGCTAGTGGCGGCGCAAAATCGATCTCCTGCCAGGCGCCCGGCCCCGGCGCGCCGGGCGCGACGAAGTCGCTGTAGAACGCTTCGCACGCAAGCGCGCGGGCGAGCGCGAACTCCGGCGTCAGGCTGTGCTCGGCAAGCGCTTGCGCGCCGGCGGTGGCAGGCCGCTCGAGCGTCGCAAATGCTGCCAGCGCGGCCGCGCGCGGCTCGGCGGGCATCCGCCCCAGCAGCGCGTCGACGTAGACCTCGGCGCCGATCCGTTTGCAGCCCGGCACGATCAGCTCGCAGACGAGTGCCACCCGTTCGGCGTCGCGTTGATCGAGGACTTGCATCGCTCTCCGAGCGCACCGTAGCGCCGGCCGCACGAGGTCGACAAGCGCCCATGCACTTTTGACGGGGTCGCACTGCACGAGCGTCCAGCCGCCGCCGCCTGGCCGCCGCCGGCGGGTAGGATCGCAGCGCGGTGAGCGACAGCTGCGAGATCCGCGCGCTGGTCCAGAACTGGGTCCTATGGCGCGACGCGGGCGACTGGGAGCGGTTCGAGACCGTCTGGCACCAGGACGGCGTGATGATGGCGACCTGGTTTCAGGGTCCCGCCGCCGATTTCATCCGCGTCAGCCGGGAGGGGTTCGAGCGCGGCGTTCGAATCCTGCACTTCCTCGGTGGCAGCTCGGTACAGGTCAGCGGCGAGCGCGCGATCGCGCAGACGAAGATGACGATCACGCAACGCGCTCTCGTGCACGGCGTCGAGGTCGACGTGGTCTGCACCGGACGCTTCTACGACTTCCTCGAACGCCGCGACGACCGCTGGGGGATCGTGCTGCGCCAGCCGATCTATGAGCGCGACCGGCTCGACCCGGTGGACCCGGGCGCGCGGCTCGAGCTCGACCGCGAGTTGCTGCAGCGCTTCCCGGAGGGCTACCGCCATCTCGCCTATCTGCAGACGCAGATCGGCTACGAGGTCAAGCCAGACATGCCCGGGCTGACCGGCCCCGAGGTCGAGGCTCTGTACGTGCGCGGACGCAGCTGGCTCACCCGGTGATCAGATCCGCGGCCCGCTCGGCGATCATGATCACGGGAGCGTTCGTGTTCCCGCGCGTGATCTCGGGCATCACCGAAGCGTCGACGACTCGCAGCCCGCCGAAGCCGTAGACCCGCAGCTGCGAGTCGACGACCGAGCCCATCGCGCACGTCGATGTGGGGTGATAGACGCTCTGCCCGGCGCGGCGCGCGAACGCCATCAGATCGTGATCGGAGTCTGACTCGGGGACGCTGAACGGCGCGCGCTGCACCGCGCGCAGCGGCTCCTGCTCGGCGATCTCGAGCGCCAGCCTCAACCCGGCCAGCATGCTCGCCCGGTCCTCGTCCGTCGTCAGGAAGTTGCACAGCACCCGCGGCTTTGAATCGGGCAGCGGCGCGCGCAGCATCACGCGTCCGCGGCTGGTGGGGTTGATCACCACCGGCCCGAAGCAGTAGCCGTGATCGTGGGGCGCGGTCAGGCCCTCGTCGAAGAACATCGACGGCGCAAAGTGAAACTCGACGTCGGGCGCGTCGACGCCGTCGCGAGCGCGGAAGAACCCGGCCGCCTCCGGGATGTTGGAAGTGAGCGGGCCGCGGCCCTGCTCGAGCAGCGCGAAGTTCTCGGGGGTCGCGATCCCGAACAGGGACTGTTCGTCAGTCAGATAGTTGACCTGCGCCATGCAGTGGTCCTGGAGGCCGTGGCCGACCGGGAGATCGGAGCGCATCTCGATCCCCAGCGGCGCGAGCTGGTCCTCGGGTCCGATGCCGGACAGCATCAGCAGCACCGGCGACTGATAGCTGCCGGCCGACAGGAGCACCTCCCGTTCGGCGCGGACCTGCTCGACGCGGCCGTCGCGAGCGATCTCGACCGCAACCGCGCGATCGCCCTCGAACACGATTCGCAGCGCCATCGCGCGCGTGATGATCTCGAGGTTCGCGCGCCCGGCGGCCGGAGCGAGAAACGCGTCGGCGGTGCTGCATCGCAGTCCATCGCGCTGCGTGAGCTGGAAGCGCCCGACCCCTTCCTGGCGAGCACCGTTGAAGTCCGGGTTGTGCTCGTGCCCGGCCCGGCGTGCGGCTTCGAGCATCGTGTCGACCAGCGGCTGCATCGAGCGGCTCTCGCAGACGGCCATCGGTCCGTCGGCGCCGTGGAAGGCGTCCTCCCCGCGCTCGTTGGCCTCCGAGCGCTTGAAGTACGGCAGCACGTCGTCGTAGCCCCAGCCGTCACACCCGGCCGCCGCCCACCCGTCGTAGTCGGCGCGGTTGCCGCGGATGTAGATCATCGCGTTGATCGAGCTGCAGCCGCCCAGCATCTTGCCGCGCGGCAGGTAGAGGCGGCGGTTGTCGAGACCGGGCTCCTGCTCTCCCAGCAGGTCCCAGTCGAGGCTCGACTTGAACAGCGCCGGGAAGGCGGCGGGAACATGGATCTCCGGCTGCGTGTCCTCGCCGCCGGCCTCCAGCAGCGCGACGCGAACGTCGGGATCCTCGCTCAACCGAGAAGCCAGGACGCACCCGGCCGACCCGGCACCGACGATCACGTAATCGAACACCTCACTCACCCCTGATCACCACCTTCATCACGGCGGTCGGGTTGTCGATCGCGAAGCGCAGCGCGTCGGGCGCCTGCGCGAGCGGGAACTGATGGCTGATCAGGCCCTCGATCGCCGCACCGTTTCGCTCCACGACTCCGACCGCCTCCGCGAAATCATCAGCGTCGCAGCAGCTGACGCCCAGCAGGTCGAGCTCCTTCTCGGTCAGGCTGCCGATCCGCAGCGCGACCTCGCCGGTCGACATCCCCACCTGGACTGCGCGTCCCGCGGAGGCGACGATGTCGACCATCGCGCGAACGGCTGCCGGCACGCCGGTGGCGTCGACGACGACCGGCGGTCCGCCCGCGCCGCCCCAATCGCGAGCCCGCGCGACGACGTCGCCGGCATCGGTCCAGAGGAGCGTCTCTGCCCCGAACGCGAGGCTGCGCTGCAGCCGCTGCAGCTGAGGGTCGATCACCAGCACCTCGGCACCCCGTTCGATCGCGACCAGCGACACGCACTGACCGATCGGTCCGGCGCCGAACACGACGACGCGCTCGCCGGCGGCGATCGCACCCCGCCGCGCGGCGCGGACCGCGATCGAAGCCGGCTCGGCCATCGCCGCGATCGCGCCGTCGGAGGCGGCGATCGGGAAGACCTGCTCCTGTCCGATGCAGAGCAGCTCCTGGAGACCGCCGTCGATGTGTATCCCGATCAGCTCGAAGTTGTCGCACGTATTCGGCCTCCCAACGCTGCACGGGTAGCAGCGCCCGCAGGCGCGCAGCGGCCACAGTGCGACCCGCTGGCCGACTCCGAGCTCGGCGCGGCAGCCGGCGCCGAGCGCGACGACCGTCGCGCCGACTTCGTGTCCCTGGACGCGCGGGAACTGCGAGCCGCCGGCGGCGTCTGACAGCTCGCCCGAGAAGAAGTGGTAGTCCGAGCCGCAGATGCCGACCGCCTCGGGGCGGAGCAGCACCTCGCCCGGCCCGGGCGCCGGCGGGTCGGGCCGGGCGACGATCGTCATCGTCCCGACCCGCTCGGTGACGGCGGCGTTCACCTCAGCCCCAGACCTCGGCCGCGGTCTCGACGATCAGCTCGAGCTTCGCCACCTGATCTTCGTAGGTGAGGACGTTGCCCTCGACAGTCGACGAGAATCCGCACTGCGGCGACAGGCACAGCTGCTCGACCGGGATGTAGCGAGAGGCCTCCTCGATCCGGCGCTTGAGCTCGTCCTTCTGCTCGAGCTCGCCCCGCTTGGTGGTCACCAGCCCGAGCACGACCAGCTTGCCGGGCGCGACGAACCGCAGCGGCTCAAAGCCGCCCGAGCGGGCGTCGTCGTACTCGAGGAAGAAGCCGTCGACGTCGAGGCCGCCGAACAGCGCCTCGGCGACGAAGTCGTACCCACCCTCGGCGGCCCACGACGAGCGGAAGTTGCCGCGGCATAGATGGGTCGTGATCGCCAGTCCCGCCGGGCGCCCGGCGAGCGCGCTGTTGATGTTGCGCACGTAGGTCTCGTGCAGGTGCGCGGAGTCCTCGCCACGCGCATCCATCGCCTCGCGCTGGCGCGGATCATTGAGATACGCAAGGCTGGTGTCGTCGAACTGGAGGTACGTGCAGCCGATCTGCGCGATCGCTCGGACCTGGTCAGCGTAGCGCGCTGCGAGATCGCTCCAGAACTGATCGACGTCGGGGTAGACGCGCGGGTCAAAGAGCCGCGCGGCCGCCGCGGTAGTGGACCATGTTCGGGGACGGAATCGTCAGCTTCGGTGTCACGCCCGCGCCGACCTTGCCCTTCAGGAATCGAAGTCGTCGGCGAAGATCGTGTGATCGAGGTGAACCTTGTCAGTGATCGCGATCGCGGCCGGGGTGAACTCGACGTCCCCCTTGGCGTTGTGGAACTGGACCTTGATGTCGCCGGCGACCTTCTCCACACCGCCAAGCTGGTAGATGAAGTCCATGTGCCACGACGCGCGGCGAAACTCGCCGTCGGTCGCGCTCTGCAGCCCGACGTCGTGCTGCATCTTGACGATCTCGCGGATCGCGTCGTCCTCGACCGCCCGCAGCTGCGGCGCCGAGATCTGATCGTTGGCGAACTGCTCGCGCGCCCGCAGAAGCCGCTGTGGTCGCAGCAGACTTCCGACGTGATCGGCTCTGAACGGCGGTGTCGTGCGGCGGCCCGCCGCGGGGCGTTGGCTGTCTGTGCCTCAGTCATCTGCACCTGCCTTGGTCGTTGGAGCCTTGACGTTGATCTCGACGCGAACGCCGTCCGGGTCGTCGAAGAACAGCTGGCGCGGACCTCCCCGGGGACGTCGTTGCGGACCGGATCGACACCGAGCGGGCGAGCCGGCCGTCGAGCTCGTCGTAGTCGTGGGCGGTGAACGCGATGTGATCCACCGCCCCCGGTGGCTGGGGGGTTGCGGGAACGTCGAGCCCGAGAGTCCCGGCGTGGATCCGGTATGACGCTCGATCTGCGATGTGCAAGCAGGGGGTGGCGCCCGCATACAGCCAGTAGCCGCTGAACTCGAGCGGCGGGCGGTCGCCGACTCGTAGACCGAGACCGCGCTCATAGAACTCGCGCGCCCGCTCGATGTCGGAGGTGAGCACCAGCACGTGCTCGAGCTCGGTGACGCTCATTCGCCGGCTGGGATCTGCTCGGCGGCCGCCGGCGCCCCGTTCTCTCTAACGCGGAGCAGGTAGGCCGAATGCAGCATCTCCGGGCTGGTCGCGGAGCTCCTGGGCCTGGCCGGAGTACTGGATCCGCCCGCCCTCCATCACGTACGCGTGCTTTGCGAGTCCGAGCGCGAGTGAGGCAAACTGCTCGATCAGCAGCACCCCGGCGCCCTCCTCGGCGACGCTGCGAATCGTGGGTATCAGCCGCTGCACGACCACCGGCGCGAGCCCGAGCGAGAGCTCGTCGATGATCACGAACCGCGGTTCGGAGACGAGCGCCTGAGCCAGCACGACCATCTGCTGCTCGCCGCCCGAGAGCGACCGGGCCTGGGCGCTGAGCCGCTTCTCCAGCTCCGGAAACAGCCCCAGCGCCCGCGCGCGACCGGCCTTCGCCTTCGAAGCCGAGAGCGAGTAGGTGGCGACGCGGATGTTGTCCTCGACCGTCAGGTCTGGCAGCAGCCGCCGTCCCTCTGGCACGATCGCAAGGCCGCTGGCGCGGATCCGTTCCGGACGCCGGCCGGCCAGCTGCTGGTCGCCGAGCATCACCGAGCCGGACTTCAGCGCCAGCAAACCGCCGATCGCGAGCACCATGCTCGACTTGCCGGCACCGTTGGGTCCCAGCAGTGCGGTCACCTCTCCCGGCGGCACGTCGATCGAAACACCGCGGACGACATCGCGATTGCCTCGGGACACCACGAGGTCCTTCAGCGCCAGCGCGTCGCTCACTCCTTTGCCTCTCTCCCGAGGTAGGCGCGGACGACGTTCTCGTCACGCAACACGTCGGCCGTCTTGCCGGACGCGATCAGCTTGCCGAAGTCGAGCACCGAGGTGACCGAGCAGCAGGAGGAGACGAGGCTCATATCGTGGTCGACGAGGATCACGACCGCTTCGTTGTTCTCCGGGATCCGCTTGATCACCTCGCCGAGGTGGGCGGTCTCTTCGTCCGGGAGCCCGGCGGCCGGCTCGTCGAGCAGCACCACGCGTGGATGACCTACGAGCGCGCGGGCGACTTCGACCAGCCGGCGTTCCCGCGCCCCGAGCGTCTCGACGCGCGCCCCGGGATCGACCTCGAGGCCGACGAACGAGATCGCCTCTAGAACCTCATCGCGGCGCGAGGCACCGGGGGCCTTCGAGTGCTCGTGCGCCAGCGCGACGTTGTCGTAGACCGACAGCTCCTCGATCGCCTGCTCGGTCTGGAACGTGCGCCGAACCCCCCACCGCGCGCGACGGAAGTGCGCCATCTTGAGCAGGTCCTCGCCGAACGCGGTCACGGTGCCGGCGGCCGGCTTGACGAAGCCGCTGAGGACGTTGAAGAAGGTTGTCTTGCCGGCTCCGTTGGGACCGATCAGGCCGCAGGTCCCTTGCTCGAACTTGACGCTGATCCCGTCAATCGGGGTCACCCCGCCGAACTTGACCGTCAGATCCGATACCTCGATCATCGTGCCTGGCCCGGTGGAGGCGCGTCGCGTTTGGTCAGTCCACCGCCGGCGGTCCTCCGAATCAGACGGCCCAGCCGCGCGATGTCCCTCGGTACCTGGTCGACCAGGCCCGCGGGTGCGGTCGTCAGCACCTGCAGGACGCCGATCCCGAAGAGGATGATCAGCCAGTCGGGGGAGACGCCCCAGCTGTTGAGCAGCGCCGGCAGCAGCTGCATCAGCAGCGCGGCGACGATCGCTCCCCAGAGGCTGAAGATGCCGCCCATCAGGACCACCGCGAGAATCGTGATCGAGTCCTGTGTGTTGAAGTCGATCGAGTACAGGAACCGGTCGCCGCCGGCCAGCAGCGCTCCCGCGACACCGGTGATGAACGAGGCGAGCGCGAACGCCCACATCTTGTAGAGCGTCGTGTTGATCCCGGCGGCCAGCGCCGCGGACTCGCTCTGCCGGATCGCCGCCCATGCCCGGCCCGGCCGGGTGCGGATGTGCGCCAACACGAGCAGGAACGCGAGCGCGGCGAAGATCACCGAGTAGCGGTAGAAGCCCTGGTCACTGGTGGCGATGCCCGGGCGGCGGATCGCCGGCAGATGCAGGAGGCCACCGTTGTAGCCCGAGAAGCCGTGGCCGCCGTTGGGGAAGTTGATCGTTGCGAGCACGACCGTGATCGCGCCCGCCAGCATCAACGTGATCAGCGCCAGGTACATGCCGCTCATGCGCAGCGCCGGTAGACCGACCAGCGTCCCGAGGACCATCGTGATCGCCCCGGTCATCAGCAGCACGACCTCGAACGGGAGCGACGTCGCGAACAGCAGCCGGGCGGCCACCCAGGCGCCGATCGCGAGCACCGCGGCCTGGCCGAGCGACACCAGACCGACGCGTCCCACCAGCACGTTCAGCCCCAGCGCGACGATCGCGTAGATCGCGACCTGAGTGCCGGCATCGACGTAGTAGATGCTGACCAGAGCCGGGATCGCGAACAGGACCGCCAGCAACAGCACCAAGATGATCGCCGGCCGGCGCAGCGATCGAGCATCCCACCGGTCCGGCAGCAGCGAGGACCGCGAGGCGCTGCCGACCCCTGACGCCATCGTTCTAGATGCCCGTCCTGGAGATCGTGATCACGCGCTTGCGATTGGCTATCAGCAGCGCCGCGGCAGCGAGGATGAACGGCGCCATGTCGTGGAAGTTGGAGAACGTCTGGTTCGGGCTCGCCTCGATCGCCGCGTCGACGACGCCGATCGCCAGCGCCGCCAGAAACGCCACCATGATCGAGCGCAGCTGCGCGATCAGCGCCGCCGCCAGGGACGAGATCACCAGGAATGTCAGCGTCGTCGCGTCGAGCGCGACGAGGTCGGCGAGCACGACACCGGCGATCCCGGCGAGCACGCCGCAGCCCAACCAGGCCGCGGCCTCGACGCGCCGGACCGGCACCCCGAGCGCGGCCGTTATCTCGCGGTCGTTGGCCATCGCCCGCATCGCCGTGCCGAGCTTGGTGTAACGCAGAAACAGACCGGTCACGATCGTCAGCGTCAGCCCGGCAGCCACGCACAGGACCTGGGTCGTGGTCACGTTGATCTGGCTGACCGTGAAGCCGTGGTTGTCAGTCGGCAGCGCAATCGAACGTGACGCGCCGCCGCTCGAAGTCCACAGCAGGTCCATCACGCCGAGCAGCACGAGCGTCAGGCCGAGCGTCGCCGTCGCCTTGACGAGCGGCTCGCGCTCGGCCAGCGCCGGGCCGAAGATCATCCCGTAGACCAGCGTGATCGCGGCCGAGATCGCGACGGACACGAGGTATGCGAGCCAGATGTCCCAGCCCGACTGAGTCAGCTGCCACGCGACCAGGGCGCCGAAGGCACCGACCGCTCCAAACGCGAGATACAGCACTCCCGTCGCCCGGTACAGGACCACCATCCCGACGCCCGACAGGGCGTAGACCCCACCGAGTGCCAACCCGGTGATCAGGAACGGCTGGAAGTCCTGCCAGCTCGGGAACAACGCGCCCACGAGAAGCATGGTCGACGTACCTTAGACGCCCTGGCGTGTGGTTTGGACTGATTCGTCTCCGTTACTTGTAGTCGACGCCGGCGGCCGCCGCGGCCTTGTGGTACTGGGCGATCTGCGGGTCCGCACTCGAGATCGCCGTGCAACCCTGCGCGGTGACCATCCGCCCGTTGTCGGGGGTCGTCGTGTAGTCGACGTTGTTGGGGATGTGCAGCGCCAGGTTCCCGTAGACCCACGGTTGGCACAGCATCTCGGTCGTGTACTTGTTGATCCCGACGATCGCCTTGTTGACGGACGACATCGTGTAGGAACCCTTGATCTTGTCGAGCGCCTCGACGAGGAACTTCGCGAGCACGAAGCCCATCTGGCTGAAGGACCCAATGCCGCCGGCGACACTCTTGCCGTACTGGGCGAGGATCGCCTTGTAGAGCTGCATCTCCGGGCCGTTGTGATCGTCGGGGTCAGCCAGCTCGGCGTTGACGAACAGCTTGCGGTTCCACTTCGGACCCAGCGACTTGGCGAGGAAGTCCGTGTTGCACGGCGTCGAGCAACCCCATGACTTGACCCTGTCCTCGAGGCCGAGCTTCTGTGCGGCCTGAAGGATCACGAGCGCCTCAGGCGGGGTGAAGTTGAGCACCACCGCACCGTTCGAGCCCGCCAGGTCGACGAGCTTCAGCGCGACCGAGTTGGCATCGGTGATCGGCACGTTCTCGGTCAGCTCCGTGATCGGAACATGCGAAGCCCCGGCGATCGCCGCCGGGCCCGCGGCGATGTAGCCGGTGCCAGGGACGTTTGACTGGACGAACACGATCTTCGAGGCGTGAACCGAGTTGATCGCATACTGCACCGCGCCGTCGGAGCTGTAACGCGGCCCCATGTTGACCGCGGCGCTGTTCGCCGTCGACCAGCACTCGGGCGAGATCCCGGCGTCCATCTCGAAGATCCCGAGCGACTTCCAGTACGACGCGTCAAGCGTGCACTCGAGCAGGTCAAAGACACCATCGATCGCGACCACGTGGTCTGACTGGATCAGCTGGTGAGCCGCGGCGGTGATCTGCGCCGGGTTCGTCTGGTCGAGCTCGACGTAGAGCTTGAGCGGGTGGCCGTTGACGCCACCGTTCGCGTTCACGCAGTTGAAGTACGCCGTGATCATGTTCGGGCCGTCAGTGAAGTCGGTGCCCGGCTGGTGGGTGTCAATCGTGCCGATGTTGATCGGCGTGCCGGTTGCCGCCACGCCCGGCTTGGGCCCGCACGAGGACGTGCTCGACGAAGTTGGCGCGCTCGAGGCCGCCGCCGTCGACGAGCTCGACGCCGATGCGGCGCCCGAGCTGCTGCTGCTATTGCTGCTCCCGCATCCCGCCAGCACGATCAGCGCGAGCACCGCGACCAGGGTGAGCAAGAGCCCCCTTCGCGGCACAACGTTCTTGGTGCTCACCGACCACTCCTCTCCTCAGTGTGTGAACCCGGCCCCGGAACCGCCGAGGTCGGCGGATACTAATTGCGCGTCCGGCTGCATGCAACTACCGGTTAACGCACCCTCAACCAAACGTTTGCAGGGGGTACTCACCGCGGTTTCTGCATGCAGGATTTTGGCCCCGCAGTAGACTGCTGCCCGCTCAGGGCGTTGAGCCGTGCAAACCGGGTTTGGAGGCCCACGCCCCGGGCAGCGTGGATCCCCTTGTCCAGGCCAGCCAACCGAACTCAGATCACCAGCGCGCTGCTGCAGCTGCGGGAGCTGATCTACAGCGGCGCATGCGTTCCCGGCGAACGGATGTCCGAACTGCCGCTGGTGCAGCGGCTCGGGGTCTCCCGCACCCCGCTGCGGCTCGCGCTCGCCGAGCTCGAGCACGAGGGGCTGTTGCGTGACCTGCCGGGTGGCGGCTACGTCGTGCGGGAGTTCACGCAGGCCGATGTCCGGGACGCCGTCGAGTTGCGGGGCGTGCTCGAGGGCACGGCCGCGCGGTTCGCCGCCGAGCGCGGAGTGTCCGCGCGCGAGCTGCGCGCGCTGGTGACGATCAATGACACGATCGGGAAGCTCGTCCACCGCGCCGACTACGAGTCCTTCGAGCGCTACCTGCACCTGAACGAAAGCTTCCACGCCCGGTTGCTGAAGCTCGCTCGCAGCTCGGTGCTCGAGCGCGCGATCGATGGGATCGTGGCGCTGCCGTTCGCAGGCCCGAGCGCGTTCGTGCTGGCCGAAGCGCAGCTCCCGGCGTCGCGCGACATCTTGATCATCGCTCACCGCCACCACTGCGCGCTGGTGGAGGCGATCGAACGGCGCCAGAGCGCCCGGGCCGAGGCGGTCGCGCGCGAGCACGCGAGGCTGTCGCTGACGAACCTCGAGATCGTGATCGCGCATCGTGACGCGCTCGACAGCGTGCCGGGCGGTTCGCTGATCGCGTTCGCCAACCCGGGTCGCCGAGCCCGAGGCGTCCTGCGCGCCGGTTCATTCGGGCTGGTCCCATTCGAGTGCCACGCGGGCGGCCGTATAGATCTCCTCGCTGCCGGGGCGGTAGGCGTCTTCGAGCGCCGGGCTGAGCGGTACCGGGGTGAATGGAGCGCCGACGCGCTGGATCGGGGCATCGAGGCAGTCGAACGCCTCGGCCTGCAGTTGCGCAGCCAGCTCGGCGCCAAAGCCACCAGAGCGGACCGCCTCATGCGCGATCACGGCGCGGCCGGTTCGGCGGACTGACTCGGCGAGCGGTCCGATGTCGAGCGGCACGAGGGTGCGGGGATCGAACACCTCCGCCTCGATCCCGTCGGCGGCCAGCCGGTCGGCTGCGCTGAGCGCCTCGCCGACGAGCCGCGACAGCGCGACGATCGTCAGATCGCTGCCCGGCGCGCAGCCTGTGAGCGCGCCCCAGCGGCAGCGGGTCAGTGACCTGTGCTTCGGGCTCGCGGCGGAAGTAGAGCGCCTTGTTCTCGATGAACACGACCGGGTTGGGGTCCTCGATCGCGCTCGCCAGCAATCCCGCCGCGTCGGCGGCGCACGACGGCATCACCACCTTCAGGCCGGGGATATGGGCGACCCACGCCTCGAGGCTCTGAGAGTGCTGGGCGCCTGCACGCGCGCCGGCGCCGCCCTGCGTGCGCAGTACGATCGGCGCCGTCAGCTGGCCGCCGGACATGAAGTGCGCCTTGGCGGCCTGGTTGACCAGCTGGTCGAGCGCCAGCGTGATGAAGTCGATGAACATGATCTCGACCACCGGCCTCAGACCGGCCTGCGCGGCGCCGATCGCGACCCCGCAGACCGCGCCCTCGCTGATCGGCGTGTTGATCACCCGCGTGGTCCCGAACTCCTGCGCCAGACCGGCGGTCGCTTCGTACGGGCCGCCCTGCGCGACGTCCTCGCCGAGCACGATCACGCGCTCGTCGGCGCGCATCGCGCGTGCAAGGGCGCCGTTGACCTCTCGCACGAACGTGGTCGTTCATTGCGCGTAGACCAGCCGCGCCGCGAGCTCTGGCGTCAGCGGCGGGCTCGACGCGTGCGAGCTCGACCGCGCGCTCGACCTCGGCGCGTGCATCGTCGTGCAACGCCCGTGCGCCGGACTCGTCGAGCCATCCGTGCTCGAATGAGGTGCTCTGCAGGCGCGCGATCGGGTCCAGCCACGCCCATTCGGCGTCGGCGAGTTCCTCGCGGTAGGACTGCGAGTCGCCCTCGTAGTGGCCGTGGCGGCGATGCGTGATGCACTCCAACAACAGCGGCCCGCTGCCGGCGCGCGCGGCGTCGACGTAGCCGCGGATCGCGCCCCACAGCGCGGTCACGTCGGCGCCGTCGACGATCTGGCACTCGAACCCGTACGGGGCCACGACGTCGCACACGCTCTGCACCTTCGTGTGTGCGCTGCGCGGCGTGAACTCGGCGACGCCGTTGTTCTCGCAGACGAAGATCAGCGGCAGGTCCCAGAGCGCGGCGAGATTGACGGTCTCGTTGAAGTGCCCGGCCTGGACCGCCCCGTCGCCGAAGAAGGCGACCGTAACCTGGTCCGAGCCGCGCAGCTGGGCGGCGAGCGCATTGCCCGCGGCCAGCGGCAGATTGCCGCCGACGACGCCGGTCGCGCCCATCAGGCCGTTGGCGCGATCGACGAGGTGCATCGATCCGCCGAGCCCCTTGCAGAGCCCGGCACGACGGCCCATCAGCTCGGCCATCACCGCCTCCATCGAAGCTCCCTTGGCGAGCGCGTGCCCGTGCGCCCGGTGTCCGCTGTAGACGCTGTCGTCGGCCCGTAGCGCTCCGCAGACCGTCGCGGCAACACCCTCGGCGCCGATGCTCAGGTGGATCAGACCGTGCACCGAGCAGGCTGTGGTGGAGCCTCGCGACGCGCTCCTCGAAGCAGCGGATCCGCCACATCGTCGCCAGCAGCGCGAGCGCCTGCTGCCGAGCGCCGGTGACATCGGTCGCCGTGCTTCGCTCAGGCTGGAACCGGCGCGGTGCCGAGCGCCTCACGGGCCGCGTTGGCGATCCGCCCCTCGTCGGGCAGCACGAATGCCTCCATCGGCTCGCTGTAGGGGATCGTCGCATCGAGCGCGGTCACGAGCTTGATCGGCGCCTTCAGCGACGAGAAGCCGTGCTCGGCGATCTCGGCGGCGATGATCGAAGCCGCCGACGCGTGCCGGGTGGCCTGGTCGGCGAGCACGACATGGCCGGTCTTCTGCACCGACGTCAGGATCGTCGGCATATCGAGCGGCTGCAGGCTCCGCGGGTCGATCACCTCGGCCTCGATCCCCTCCCCGGCCAAGGTTTCGGCTGCCGCCAGCGCCCTGCCGACCGTCCAGCCGGTGGCGACGATCGTCACGTCCGAGCCCGGGCGGCGGACCGCCGCCTCGCCGATCGGGACCAGGTATTCGCCCTCGGGCACATCGCCGTGCTCGAGCACCAGCAGGTAGTGCATCAGGTAGACGACCGGGTTGTCGTCGCGCACCGCGCTCGCCATCAGCCCCTTGGCGTCGGCGGGCGTCGACGGCAGCACGACCTTGAGGCCTGGGATGCCGGCGAACATCGTGTAGATCGAACCGGTGTGCTGGCCGGCCCAGCCGGCGGTGAACCCATAGCCCGCCTTGAGCACCAGCGGGACCTTGACCTGGCCGCCGCTCATGTAGCGCAAGCGGGGCGCCTCGTTGACCACCTGGTTCATCGCGACCAGCATGAACTCGGCCATCAGCAGCTCGACGATCGGGCGGTAGCCGGCGAGCGCCAGGCCCGTCGCCATCCCGATCTCGGCGGTCTCGGAGATCGGAGACACACGGACGCGATCGCGCCCGAACGCCTTGACCAGCGGATCCTCGTCGCTCGGTGCGACGTCCTGGCCGTAGAAGACGACGGTCTCGTCGCGGGCCATCTCGAGCCCGATCGCCTCGTTGACGGCCGCGATGTATGGGATCTCTCGTGCCATCGTTCCTCTCCTAGGCGTAGACGAAGTTGAGCGCCGCTTCGGGCTCGGGGAACGGGCTGTCGAGCCCGAACTGAACCGCCGCCTCCATCTCGTCGCGGGCATCCTGCGCGATCTGGTCGGCGCGCTCGGCGCTCAGCGTGCCCTGCTCGATCAGCCGCGCTCGGAACCTGGGACCGGATCGCCGCGCAGCGCCGCCTCGTACTCCTCGCGGTTGCCGAACACCGTGATCGCCTCGTGCTCGGGGTAGTGGAGCGGCACTCCGGGGGGCGCGATCAGGTTGCCGTGGGCCGACAGCCTGTAGACCTTGGACTCGATCAGGGTCGGGCCGTCGCCGGCGCGGGCGCGGTCGACCGCCGCGCCGACGGTCTCGTAGACGGCGATCGGATCGCCGCCGTCGATCGTGACGCCCGGGCATGCTGTAGGCCTTCGCCTTGACCGACAGCGGCTCGCCGGCGGCCGCGTTGGCGTCCTCCTGCTCAGAGCGCGTGCCGACGTTGTAGCTGTTGTTCTCCATCACGTAGACGACCGGCAGCTTCCACAGCGACGCGAGGTTGAGCGACTCGTGAAAGGCACCCTGCTTGGAGGCGCCGTCGCCGAAGAAGCACAGGACGACCTGGGCGGCTCCGGCTCCGGAGCTGGGCGGCGAAGGCGACGCCGGTGGCCTGCGGGATGCCCTGGCCGACGATCCCGCTCGTGCCCATGAAGCCGCGGCCGGGATCGACGAGGTGCATCGAGCCGCCGTAGCCGCCGCAGAGGCCATCCGTGCGGCCGTAGATCTCGGCCATGATCGCCTTGGTGCTCGTCCCGAGCGTGATCGGGTAGCCGTGGCAGCGGTAGGTCGCCATCAGCTGGTCGCCGTCGCGCAGCGTTGCCAGCGCGCCGACGATCGACGCCTCGGCGCCGTCGGCGAGGTGGGTGTGGCCGCGGATCACGCCCGGGTGGTCCTCGAACGTGCGCTTGACCCGCTCCTCGAACTCGCGGATCCGGAGCATCTGGGTCAGCATCCAGATCAGCCGGTCGCCGTCAAGCTCGGCTGTCTGTCCTCATCGCTCCTCTCGCGCCGCGCGGAACTGCGCGGCCGTCGTCTCGTAGGCTCGCTCGAACTCCTCCTCGATCGGCAACTGCGCAACTGCGCCGACAGGACCTCGACGCCCCAAGGGCCTTCGTAGCCGACCTCGCGCAGGACCTCCACGTAGGCGGGGATGTCGAACTCGCCCTCGCCCGGTAGGCGACGGTGGTTGATGGTCTCGTCGATCGGGTCGTCCATGTTCTGGAACTGGCCGTCGGACAGCTCGACCCAGGACAGGTAGTGGGGCGGGATCCGGCGCAGCTCGTCGGGGGTGATCGAGAGCTTGGACATGTGCCAGGTGTCGATCGCGAGGCCGCCGTTGGCGGGCTGGCCTCGGTCACGAGCTCGAGCGCCGCGTCGAGCGTGTTGACATTGACGTCGAACGGCATGAACTCGTAGGCGATCGTCGCATCGGTGTGGTTTGCGGCGTCCTCGCAGAGAGCCGCGAACTCCTCGATCAGCCTGCCCATCTCGCACGGCGTACCGGGGATGTTGCCGACCTTGATGTGGTGAGCGTCGAGCGCCGCGGCGGTCTCGAAAAGCTGCTTGCGTAAGCGGTCTGACGCCTCGCGCGCCGGCTCTCCGGGCTTGACGAAGAAGTCGGCCAGGAACTCGACCTCGAGGTGCTCGAGGCCGGCGGCGTCGAAGATCGCCTTGATCTCCTTCAGCGAGCTGGATTGCAGCTGGTGCGTGACGTCTGTGTGCCACAGGCCGAGCCCGCGGAAGCCGACGCGGGCAGCGTGGGCGCAGCGGTCGCGCCAGTCAAACGTGCTCCACTCGCGCCCGTAGTGGACGTCCACCGGGCCCGCTGAGGTCCAGTAAAGGTCGACAAGCTCGATTTCGCCCATCGGATGGTTTGACGCTAACGCCGAGCGAGCGGGCCGTCCAGCCATCCCGCGCGTGTGTGCTTGTCAACGTGCGCGTTTAGACGAACCACGTGTTCGCTCAAACGCTCAGGTCAGGGCGCCGGCGATCGTCGTCCAGCGCTGCCACGACGTCGGCCGGCCGCGAAAGCCACGGAGAGTGGTCAGTGTCGAGCTCGATCACCGGATCGCAGCCGGCGGCGGTCAGCATCCGGCGCTGCATCGCGATCGGGATCGCGCGGTCCTGGAGACAGGCCACGTAGGCGCGGGGAAGCTCCGCGAACCGCGCGCTCCCGCCAGCGAGCGCGACTTTCTGCGCAAACGCGGCGACCGGCTGGGGGCCGAGGCGCGACGCCGCCCACGCGGCGCGGTCGGGTGGCGCGCAATGGTAGAGGGCCTCGGGCGCGGCCTCGGCCGGCATCCGCGCGATCGGTGGGTCGCCCTCGATGACCATGTTGGCCTGCACCTGATCGCCGGCGGCCTCGGGGAACGCGGTCAGCTCGAGCAAGCTCTGACCATCCTGTGGCACGAAGGCAGCGACGTAGATCAGCGCGGCCACCTGCTCCGGGCAGCGCGCTGCCGCCTGTGTGATCGCGATCCCTCCCATGCTGTTGGCGACCAGCACCGCCGGCCGACCGGCGGCGAGCTGGTCGCAGATCCGCTCCGCGTACAGATCGAGCGTCACGTCGGCGAGCGGCGTCGGGTCGGCGCCGGCGCCCGGCAGGTCGATCGCCTCCGGCTCGTGCCCGGAGGCTCGCAGCCCGGCGATCACCTGCTCCCACGCCCACGAGCCTCCGAACGCGCCGTGAATCAACAGGAATCTGCTCATCAGGTCGTCAACACCACCTTTCCGCGCAGCCCGCCACGCTCGAGCAGCCGGTGCGCCTCGGCCGCCTCCGCGAGGTCGAGCGTCCGCGCGACGCGGGTTCGCAAGCGGCCGCTTGCGACTTGCAGGGTCCGCTCGGCGAGCATCGCGGCGTCCGCGCGCACGAGCGCATCTCGTAGCGCACGCCTCGATCCTCGGGCAGATCGGCGATTCGCAGCACCTCGGGGCCGCCGAAGGCCGTCACTTCGCAGACGCGGATCGAGGACATCGGGCGGCGATCGTATGCCGATCGTCGACGCGTGCGGGCCGATCGAGCGCCGGCGTTCAAGCACACCTGCGCTTAAGCGCAAAGCTGTTGACTTGCTTGGCTAGGCTGGCGTATAAGGGCGCTCGGTCGCGAGGGAGGTTTCAAATGAGCAGCACGGAGCCCGCGCTCAGCGCGTTCCCAAGCCCCTACTCGGTGCAGACCCCGCTGGGCTGCGAAGGCTGGGAGGAGATGTACCCGTATTACGCCCTGTTCGACGAACGGCGGCGTGAGACTGACGAGAACCGCTTCTGGTTCTGGAACTCGATGCACTTCCCGTTGCCGATGCCCGCCTTCGACGTGATCTGCATCGACTCCCCGTATCAGGCCGTCGGCTCGTGGCAGAACCGCGTGTTCGCGGTCCCGCCGGCGATGGGGATCGACTACCGCGCGGTCAACGGCTACATCTACATCTCCGGCAATCCGGTCACCGATCCCGAGAAGATCGCCGAGCGCGCGGGCTTCTTCCAGAAGCGGGCGGGCTACTACTACGAGAACTGGTCTGAGCTGTACGGCAAGTGGCGCACCAAGATGGAAGCGCTGATCGCAGAGCTGGGCGAACTGCGGGTGCCCGATCTGCCCGAGTACGAGCCCGACGAGGTGGCGTTCGGCGACGATCGCAACACGGCCTTCTACGAGCTGCTCGACGCCTACGGGCGCTGCCTGCGGATGGGCGATCTGATGTGGCAGCACCACTTCGAGTTTCTGCTGCTGGGCTACGGCGCCTACGCGACGTTCGCCGAGCTGTGCAAGACAAACCTGCCCGACATCCCGGACCAGCACATTGCGCAGATGGTCGCCGGGATCGACGTGCTGCTGTTCAAGCCCGACGCCGAGCTGCGCCGGCTGGCCCGGCGGGCGCTCGAGACCGGGGTCGATGGAGCGTTTGTGGAGGGCCGGACTCCGGACCAGATCAACGCCGAGCTGTCGCAGACCGAGGCCGGGCGTAGCTGGCTCGCCGAGCTCGAGCAGGTCAAGGACCCGTGGTTCAACATGGCCACCGGCGACGGCCTCTATCACTACTACCGCAACTGGTTCGACGATCCGAGCATTCCCTACGCGGCGCTGATCGGACACACGAGCGCACTGCGCGCGGGCGAGCAGATCGACCGCCCGACGGAGGAGATCGCGGCCGAGCGCGAGCGTTTGGCGCGGGAATACAGCTCGTTGCTGCCCGAGGAGACGCGCCAGCCGTTCAACGACCTCTTGGCGCTGTCGCGGACCGTGTTCCCATACGTCGAGGAGCACAAGTTCTTCTGCGACTACTGGTTCCTCACGAGGTGGTGGAACAAGGTGCGCGAGTTCGGCGCGCTGCTGGCAGAGCATCGGTTCCTCGAGGACGGCGAGGATGTCTTCCAGCTGTCGCGCCACGAGGTCGCCTCGGCGCTCGACGAGCTGACGCTCACCTGGGCGACCGGTGGGATGCCGCTTGGTCCCCAGCACTGGCCGCCGATCGTCGCCCGCCGCAAGCGGATCCTCGAGCGGCTCGCCGAGTGGACGCCGCCGCCTGCGCTCGGCGTGACGCCCGAGGTGATCACCGATCCGATGACGATCATGCTGTGGGGCGTGACCACAGACCGGGTGCGGGAGTGGGCGCGCCAGCAGGACGGCGGTCGCGAGCTCAACGGCGCGGCCGCGTCGCCGGAACGATCGAGGGCGTCGCCCGGGTCGTGCGGTCGGTCGGCGAGCTGGCCGACATTCGCGACGGGGAGATCCTGGTCTGCGGGAGCACCTCCCCGGCTTGGGCGCCGATCTTCACCAAGATCAAGGCGACCGTCACCGACGTCGGCGGCGTGATGTCACACGCGGCGATCGTCTGCCGGGAGTACGGGGTGCCCGCGGTCGTCGGGACCGGCCGCGCCACCTCCATGATCCAGACCGGCCAGACGATCCGCGTCGATGGCACCGCGGGAGTGGTGACCGTGCTCGACGATCGATGAGCAGCGCGTCGAGCCCGCAGTACGCCCGCCCACTGGACCAACTGCGCCGCGCCGACGAGTCGCTGTTCGGCGGCAAAAGCACCGGCCTCGGGGAGCTGCTCGCCGCCGAGCTCCCGGTGCCGCCGGGGTTCGCGCTGGCGACCGCCGCGCTGCACGAGCTGATGGCAGAGGTGGGGATCGAGCCCGGCGAGACGGCGGCCGGCGCGATCCGCGCCGCGCCGGTGCCCGCCGACGTGCGTCGGGAGATCGTGGCCGGCTACGAGGAGCTGGCGCGAAGCCTCGGGGCCGACGAGCCGCCGGTGGCGGTGCGCTCGAGCGCCGTCGGCGAGGACAGCCACGAGGCGACGTTCGCCGGCCAGCAGGACACCTACCTGTGGGTGCGGGGCGCAGGCGCGGTCGCGGATGCCGTTCGCGGGTGCTGGGCGAGCCTCTACGCGCCGACGGCGATGGCCTATCGCGCCAAGCTCGGCGAGCCGGCGGAGCCCGCGATGGGCGTGGCCGTGCAGCTGATGGTCGACGCGGCCGTCTCGGGCGTGATGTTCACCTGCAACCCGGTCAGCGGCGACCCGAGCATGGTCGCGATCAACGCCGCCTGGGGGTTGGGCGCGGCGGTCGTCGGCGGCGACGTCACGCCCGACGATTATCTGGTGAGCAAGGTGACCGGCGAGGTCGTACGCGAGCGGATCGCCGGTAAGGAAGTTCAGTGCGTCCCGCACCCCGCAGGCCGCGGGACGCAGCTGGTGGCGGTCCCGGAGCAGCAGCGAGATCGGCGCTGCCTCGACGCCGCTCAGCTCACCGCGCTGCTCGCGCTCGCCGGCCGAATCCAGCGCACTTCGGCAGCCACCAGGACATCGAGTGGGCAATCGCGCGCGCCGGGGAGCTCTACCTGCTCCAGTCGCGGCCCGTGACCGCGGTGGCCAAGCCAGCCTCGGCGGCGACCCCAGCGCCCCGGTCGGCGCTCTCGATGGTGATGAGCACGTTCGGCGTGCGAGCGCCGAGGAGAGTTAATGGGGCTGAGCCACGACGACGTCCGCGAGATCCTGCGGATCATCGACGAGTCCGAGCTCGCCGAGCTGCGGATCGAGACCGCCGGGTTCTCGCTGCACGTCCGAAAGGGGGAGCTGCGGGGGCCGCCGACGGGCCGCGCGCGGGCGCCGAGGCGCCGCCCACAGCTGAAACGCCTGCCGCGGCCGGTGACTCGCTGGTGACGATCGAGTCGCCGATGCTCGGCACCTTCTACCGCGCCGAGTCGCCGGGCGAGGCGCCGTTCGTGGACGTCGGCAGCGAGGTCGGCCCGACACGACGGTGTGCATCATCGAGGTGATGAAGATGATGAACTCGGTGCCGGCGGGGGTCGCCGGGACGGTGGTCGAGGTCTCCGCTCGAAACGGTGAGCTGGTCGAATACGGGGCGCCGCTGTTCAGGGTGCGGCCGTGATCAAGCGGGTCTTGATCCCCAACCGCGGCGAGATCGCGGTGCGGATCGTCCGCGCCTGCCGGGAGCTCGGGCTCGAGTGCGTGGTCGGCGCCTCGCAGCCGGACCGCGACGGGCTCGCGGCGCGGCGGGCGGACCGGGTAGTGGTGCCTCGGCCCAGGGCCGGCGGGCGAGAGCTACCTGCGCGACGACATCGTCGTTCAGGCAGCGCTCGGCACCGGCTGCGACGCGATCCATCCCGGCTACGGCTTCCTGTCCGAGAGCACCCGCTTGGCTGCTCGGACCCGGGAGCACGGGCTCGTGTTCGTGGGCCCGCCCGCCGAGGCGATCGCGCTCGCCGGCGACAAGCTGGCGGCGCGCGCGCCGGCGCACGCCGCAGGAGTGCCGGTGCTGCCCGGTGGCGAGGTCAGGACTGCCGCGCGGCCTGCGAGCTGGCCGCCGAGATCGGCTATCCGGTGCTCGTCAAGGCGGCCGGCGGTGGCGGCGGGCGCGGGATCAAGCACGCCCGCGACGAGGCCGAGCTCGACGGCGCTGCTCGCCCTGGCCCGCCGCGAGGCCGGCGCGGCGTTCGGCGACGAGCGGTTGTACCTCGAACGACTAGTGGCGCGCGCGCGCCACGTCGAGGTTCAGATCGTCGCCGACGAGCACGGCGGACGCTGCATCTCGGCGAGCGCGACTGCACGGTTCAGCGCCGGTTTCAGAAGGTGGTCGAGGAGGCGCCCGCGCCGGTGCTCGACGACGCGACGCGCGGACGGCTGCGCGACGCGGCAGTCGCGCTCGCCCGCGCGATCGGCTATCGCAACCTTGGCACGGTCGAGTTCGTGCTCGACGTCGATCCGCGGCGAGTGGTTCTTTCTCGAGGTCAACTGCCGGATCCAGGTCGAGCACCCGGTGACCGAAGCGCTAACCGGTCTCGACCTGGTCGCGCTCGGGCTCCGGATCGCTGACGGCGAGCCGCTCGGCATCGCCCAGGACGACGTCGCGCTGCGCGGGCACGCGATCGAGTGCCGGCTCAACGCCGAGGACGTGACCCGGGACTTCATGCCGTCGCCCGGGACACTCAGGGTGTTCGCGGTCCCGCAACGGCGCCGGCTCCGGGTCGACACGCATTGCGAGCCCGGGACCGTCGTGTCGCCGTACTACGACTCGTTGCTCGCGAAGCTGATCGCCCACGGAGACGATCGCGAGCAGGCGATCGACGTGCTGCTCGACGCGCTCGAGGAGCTCGACGTCGACGGTGTCGAGACCAACCGGGCGCTGCTGATCAGCGTCCTCGGCCACCCCGACTTCCGCGCCGCCGCGATCACGACTGACTGGCTCGAGCACGCGCTCCGATGATCGAGTTCGTCGACACCAGCCTCCGTGACGGCAATCAGAGCCTGTGGAGCGCGACCGGGCTGACAACGCCGGACGTGCTGGCGATCGCGCCGACTCTCGACCGGGTTGGCTACCACGCGCTCGATTTCACCTCCAGCACTCACATGGCGGTCTCGGTGCGCTTTCACCGTGAGGATCCGTGGGAGCGGATCCGCCTGGCGTCAGAAGCGATGCCCAACACGCCGCTGGGGATGATCACCACCGGCATGCGGTTCATCTCCTGGGTCCCGGCCGACGAGGAGGTGATGCGCCTCTCGTTCCGGCTGGTGGCGCGCAACGGGATCCGGCGCTTCCAGATCGCCGACCCTTCGAATGACCCGATCAGGCTCAAGCGGCTCGCCGCGATGGCGCGGGCGGAGGGGATCGACGAGGTCGTGATCGGGCTCACGTATTCGATCAGCTCTGTCCACACGCACGCTTACTACGCGCAGCGCGCCGCGGCGCTTGCGGACTGCGCGGACATGGATCGGCTGTACCTGAAGGACCCGGGCGGACTGCTGACGCCCGACGCGGTGCGCGAGCTGGCGCCCCCATTCCTGGCCGCCGCCGGACAGCGCACGGTCGAGCTGCACAGCCACTGCACGATCGGACTGGCGCCGTACGTCTACGTCGAGGGCGTGCGCGCCGGCTTCGAGGTACTGCACACCGCCTCGGGGGCGCTGTCACGCGGGACCTCGCAGCCCGACGTGCTGGCGACCGCCCGAAACCTCGAAGCGTCGGGCTACGAGCATCCGCTCGATCTGCGCCAGCAGGCGCTCGTCTCGGCGTACTTCGACCGGCTCGCGGTCGACAGGGGCTGCCGGCCGGCGCCGCGCAGGAGTTCGACGCCGTCTACTACCGTCACCAGCTGCCGGGCGGGATGGTCACGACGACGCGGAGGATGCTCGAGGAGCTGCGGCGACCGGAGCTGTTCGACGCGGTGCTCGAGGAGGTGACGCTCGTCCGGGCCGAGATGGGCTACCCGATCATCGTCACGCCCGTGTCGCAGTTCATCGCCAGCCAGGCGGCGCGCAACGTGATCGACGGCGAGCGCTGGGTCAACGTCTCCGACGAGACCGTGCGCTACTTCCTGGGCCACTACGGCGAGCCGCCGGCGCCGGTCGATCAGCAGATCGCCGACCGCGTGCTCGCGCGGCCGCAGGCGAAGAACCTCGCCGGGCTGCAGCCGCTGAGCCTCGAGGGAGCACGCGAGCGATTCGGCGCCCGGATCTCGGAGGAGGAGCTGCTGCTGCGGCTGACGATGCCCGCCGAGCAGGTCGATGCGATGGTCGCCGCCGGCGCGGGCGGGGACGGTCCCCGGGTGCCGGCCGCAACCGCGAGGTCGCCGATCGTGACGCTGCTCGCCGAACTCGAGCGCCGCCGCCAGCTGACCAGCGTCGAGGTCGCCGCCGGCTCGGATCGGATTGTTTGGCGCCGTCGCTTGAACAGACTCGCGCGTTCATGTTCGACGTCGACGGGACGCTGCTCGCACGCCGGCCCGACGGCTCCGCTGTGCCGCAACCCGGGGCCGTCGAGGTGCTCGAGCGGATCCGCGCGAGCGGCCGCAAGCTGGTGCTGTTCACCAACGCGAGCCATGCCCCGGCGGCGACCGTCGCTGCCGGCCTGCGCGCCGATGGCCTGCCGGTCTCAGACGAGGAGGTGCTGCTGCCGATCGACAGCGCGATCGCGTTCCTGCGTCGCTATCACGCCGGACGTCCGGCGCTGCTGTTCGCATCCGATGCTGTCAGCGACCACATGGAGCTGGCCGGCGTGCCGCTCGCCGGCGGCGAGGACGCAGAGGTCGTGTTCGTTGCCCACCAGAACGAGGTGCAACTGACCGAGATCGAGCGCGCCGCGCGGGCCGTGCGCAGTGGCGCGCCGCTATTCACCAGCAGCTACGTGCCCGGCTACGCGGGTGCGAACGGGATGATCTTCAGCCGCGGCGCGATGATCACCGCTGCGATCGCGAAGGTGGGCGGCGTCCGTCCCCGCGTGCTCGGCAAGCCGTCGCGCGCCGCGGTTGCTGCTCTACGCGCGCGGCTCGGGGTCCCGACCGGCGAGCTCGCGGTGATCGGCGACGACCTCGGGATGGACATCGCGCTCGGCAAGCTCGGCGGTTCTGAGACGGTCCTCGTCCGCAGCGGGATCAGCGGCGCGATCGACCTTGCCCACGTGCCCGAGCGCCGCCGACCCGACGCCGCCGTCGACCGTGTCTCGGAACTGCTGCCCTGGCTTTGACTAGCCGCCGTTGCGGGCGTCCTCGATCGCACGCCAGACCCGCTGCCCGTTGCAGGGCATGTCGATGTGGCGCACGCCGAGGTGCGAGAGCGCATCGATCACCGCGCTCTGCACGGCGGGCGTGGCGCCGATCGTGCCCGACTCGCCGATCCCCTTGGCGCCGAGCGGATTGATCGGCGTCGGCGTCTCCATCTCGACCGTGTCGAACATCGGCAGCTCGGGCGGCGCCGGGATCGCGTAGGTGACCAGGTTGGCGTTCTGCGGGTTGCCCTGCTCGTCGTATCGCAGCTCCTCGAACAGAGCCTGGGCGATCCCGGCGGCGACGCCGCCGTGGACCTGGCCCTCGGCGACCATCGGGTTGATGATCGTTCCGGCGTCGTCGACCGCGACCAGCCGGCGCAGGTGCACCGATCCGGTCTCGGTGTCGACCTCGACGACGGCGACGTGTGCGCCGAATGGGAACGTCGGCTGGGCGGGCTCGAAGTCGGCTTCGACGCTCAGCTCCTCGAGCCGCCCATCCTCCTCGAGCCGCCCGGCGAGCTCGGCCCAGGCGAGTGCCGGCTCGGGTGCGCCGGCGACGTGGAAGCTGCCGCGATCGAGGTTCAGGACCATGTCCTCGACGCTCGCCTCGAGTTCGTCGGCTGCCAGCTCCTTGGCCTTGTCGACCAGCGCCTCGGAGGCCTTGCCGGCCGCGGCCCCGCCGATCTGGGTGGATTTCGAACCGTAGGTGCCGGTGCCGCGCGGGACCTTGTCCGTGTCGCCCTTGAGTACCGTGATCTTCTCGACCGGGATACCGAGCCGGTCGGCGACGATCTGCGCGAACGTCGTCTCGTGGCCCTGTCCCTGCGAGAAGGAGCCGGTGCGGACGACCGCCTCGCCGTCGGTGGTGACCGCCACGGCCCCATACTCGGTTTCGCTGATCCCGTTCGTGATCTCGACGTAGGTGCTGACGCCGATCCCGAGCTGGAGCGTGGACCCGTCCTGGCGCCGCTGCTGCTGCTCGCCGCGCAGCTCCTCGTAGCCGGAGTGCTCTAGCGCGAGGTCGAGCGCGCCCTCGTAGTCGCCGATGTCGTAGTGGGCGCCGGAGGCCGTCTGGATCGGGAACGCGTCGGCGGGCGATGAAGTTGCGCCGCCGCACCTCCGTCGGGTCGAGTGACAGCTCGGCGGCGAACACGTCAATCGCGCGCTCGAGCATCTGCGTCGCCTCCGGCCTCCCGGCGCCGCGCACCGGCCCGGTGGGCGTCGTGTTGGTCACGACCGCCACGATCTCGCTCTCGATCTTCGGGATCGAGTAGACGCCGCTGGCCATCAGCGCGGTCAGGTTCGGGCAGGAAGGCGCCGAAGCCCGGGTAGGCGCCGGCGTCCTGCAGCAGCTTGATCCGCAGCGCCTGCACGACGCCCTCGCGGCTGCCGCCGAGCTCGAAGTCGATCCACTGAGCGCGTCCCTGGTGCATCGCGACCAGGTTCTCGCTACGCGTTTCGGTCCAGCGGACGACCCGCTTGGTCGCGCGCGCGAGCCAGCCGAGGATGATGTCCTCGACCGCGAGGCCCTTGCCGCCGAAGCCACCGCCGACGTCCGGCGCGATCACCCGCACCTGGTCGGGCTCGAGGCCGAGCACCAGCCCGAGCACCATCTTGTCGGTGTGAGGGGTCTGCGTCGAGAGCCAGACCGTCAGCCGTCCGTCGTCGCCGAACTGCGCGACCGTCGCGCGCGGCTCGATCGGCAGTGCCGAGATTCGCTGGCTCTCCATCGTCCCGGAAATCACGACCTCGCAGTCGTCGAACAGCTGCGGGTCGGGCTCGGGCGGGGTGACGTGGATGCACGTGTTGGTGCCGAAGCTCTCGAACAGCAGCACCTCGTCGCGGACCGCCTCGCGCGCGTCAGTGACGGCCGGCAGCGAGTCATATTCGACCGCCACCAGCTCGGCGGCATCGGCGACGCTGCCGCGGCTCTCGCCGAGCACGACCGCGACGATGTCGCCCACGAACCGGACCTTCTCTGACGCGATGAACGGCCGGAACATCTGCGGGTCGATCGGAATGAACGGCGGCGGTCCATAGACCTGCAGGTCAACGTCGGCGGCCGTGAACACCTGGGTCCCGGGCACCGCGAGCGCCTCGGCGGTGTCGATTGCGGTGATCCGCGCGTGGGCTTCGTAGGAGCGAACGAACTGGACGTACAGCGCGCCTTCGATCCGCAGATCGTCGACGTAGCTGCCCCTGCCGGTCAAGAAGCGTGGGTCCTCGCGACGGCGAACCCTCTGTCCGACTACGTTGGCCATGCGATCGGGACCTCCGGTTGCTTGTCTGAGCGCGCGCGGGCGCGCGCCAATCTAATCACTCCCTGTGGGCCGAGACCCACGCGACCGAGCCGGCATCGACCGGCAGCGCGACCCCGGTCACGAACGAAGCCTCCTGCGAGCACAACCAGACGACCGCCGCCGCCACCTCGGCCGGCTCGCCGAACCGCGTCATCGCCTGCGGGGCGAGGATCTCGCGCCGGCGCTCGGGCGGCTGGCCGGTCATCAGCGGCGTCATGATCGCCCCCGGGCAGACCGCGTTGACGCGGATTCCATCGTCCGCGTACTCGACGGCGGCGTTCTTGGTCAGGCCGAGGATTCCGTGCTTTGAGGCGGTGTAGGCGCTCAGCATCATCACCGCTCGCAGGCCGGCGTTCGACGAGGTGTTGACGATCGCCCCACGGTGCGGCGGGTCGTTGTCCAGCATCGCGCGGATCTGGTGTTTGAGACCAAGGAACGTGCCGCGGAGGTTGACCGCGATCACGCGGTCGAAGTCCTCGTCGGAGGTCTCGTGCAGCAGATGGTGGACGCCGATGCCGGCGTTGTTGTGCGCGAAATCGAGCCTGCCGTAGCGCTCTCTGACCCGGTCGACGAGCGCTTCGTTGTCGGCCGCGCGCGAGACGTCGCAGGCGAAGTACTCCGCGCGCCCACCGTCTGATTCGATCTCGGCCACCGTCTCGAGCGCGCCGGCACGGGCGCTCTCCAGGTCGGCGACCACCACCGCGGCGCCCTCGCGCGCGAACCGCACCGCGCAGGCCCGCCCGATGCCGCTGGCGGCCCCGGTGACCACCCCCGCCTTGCCCTCCATCAGACGGCCCATTGCGGCCAACCTTATCCTCCGGGCATGCAGGACCTTCCGACCGACGCGCTGGCCCGTGCCGGGCTGGGGGCCGGCGAGGTGGAGGAGTGGGTGCTGGCCGGCGGCCTCAAGCCCGATTCGTTTGAGGCGGCGGCCGCGGCGGTGAGCGGCTTCCTGACACGTGGCCAGACGCTCAGCGAGCGGCTGCGGGGCGCGACCGAGGCAGAGCGGGCCGCCGCCGCCGAGCTGGCGCGGGCCCTGACCGGCGCCCGCGACGCATTTCTCGCAGTCCACGCCGGCGCGCTGTACGACGAGCTGACCGCGGGCGCGACCACCCCGATCCGGGTCGAGGAGCTCGTCTACCGAGCGGCCGCGCTGGTGCCCGGCCTGGTTCCGAGCGAGGCGGAGATGGAAGCCGAGCGCGCCCGCCCGCTGGCCGAAAAGCACGGGCTCGAGCTCGCGCAGGGACTGCTCGTGAGCCACGTGCTCGAGCTGCCGCGCACCGGGCGCCACCTGGTCAGGTCGATGCTCGCGCCGACGCCCCAGGCACTTGAGCTGTTGGCGGACTTCGAGGCCTGCGGGGTGGCGGATCTCGGCTACGCGTTGGTCACCAGGGAGGGGCGTGCAGCGGTCGTCGAGCTGCGCAACCAACGCCATCTCAACGCCGAGGACGGCGCGACGCTCGGACCCACCGAGTCGGCGGTTGACCTCGTGCTGCTACACCCGGCGGTCGAGGTGGGAGTGCTGCGCGGAGCGGTCGTCGATCACCCGCGCTACGCCGGCGAGCGGGTCTTCGGATCGGGGATCAACCTGACCCACCTCTACCAGGGCAGGATCGACTTTCTCTTCTATCTGATCCGTGACCTCGGCTACGTGAGCAAGATCTATCGAGGGCTCGAGACCGACGACGGAACGGTCGAGAAGCTGTGGGTCGCGGCGGTCGAGCGCTACGCGATCGGCGGGGCCTGCCAGCTGCTGCACGTCGTCGATCACGTGATCGCCGACCGCGGCTCGCGGCTTTATCTGCCGGCACGCAAGGAGGGGATCATCCCCGGGGCCTCCAACCTCAGGCTTCCGCGTTCGGTCGGGGATCGTGCGGCGAGGCAGGCGATCCTGTCCGGCCGGGAGTGGACCGCCGGCGACGCCGATGCCGCGCTGATCGTCGACGAGGTGAGCGAGGCGGGGGGGATGGACGCGGCGCTGGATTCGCGGGTGCAGATGCTGACGAGCTCCGGACTGATCAACGCGGCCGCCAACCGCCGCGCGCTGCGGGTCGGGCAGGAGCCGCTCGACGTGTTCCGCGAGTACATGGCCACCTACGCCCGTGAGCAGGCCCACTGCCACCTCAGCCCGGCGCTGGTGGCAAACCTCGAGCAGCACTGGGATGCCGCGCACCGCCGGGTCTGAGCGCACGGCCCGAGACCCGGTCGAGGCGCTGCCTCGTGAGCAGTTGCACGATCTGCAGCTGCGCCGCCTGCGCGACGTGGTCGGGCGCGTCCTGCGCAGCCAGCCGGTTGGTGCGGCGCGGCTTGCGGCGGCCGGAATCGCGGCGCCCGAGGATCTGCGATCGCTCTCTGATCTCGATCGAGTGCCGTTCATGACCAAGGCCGACCTGCGCGACGGCTACCCGTTCGGGCTGCTGGCCGTTCCCCGCTCAGAGCTCGTCCGCATCCACGCATCCAGTGGCACCCACGGCAGGCCGACGGTCGTCGCCTACACGCGGTCCGACCTCGATATCTGGACCGAGCTGATGGCGCGCTGCATGACGATGGCCGGCGTCAGGGCGGGGATGACGATCCACAATGCAAACGGCTACGGGCTGTTCACCGGCGGTCTGGGCTTTCACCAGGGCGGCGAGCGGATCGGCGCCACGGTCGTGCCAGTGTCCGGTGGGTTCACCGCGCGTCAGGCGATGCTGCTGTCAGATCTTCGCTCCGAGGTGCTGGTCGCGACGCCTTCCTACGCGCTCGTGATTGCGCAGGGGCTGCGCGATGCCGGCATCGAGCCGGCCGAGCTGCCGCTCGCGCTCGGGCTGTTTGGCGGTGAGCCGTGGAGCGAGCCGATGCGGGCGCAGATCGAGCTCGAGCTCGGCCTGTCGGCAGTCAGCTTCTACGGCCTGTCGGAGATGTGCGGCCCCGGTGTCGCGGCCGAGTGCCTGGCCGTGCGCGACGGCCTGCACGTCCAGGAGGACCACTTCCTGGTCGAGGTCGTCGACCCCGCCAGCGGCGGCGAGATCGCGCCTGGCGCCGAGGGCGAGCTGGTGTTCACCACCTTGACCAAGGAGGCGCTGCCGCTGATCCGCTACCGCACCGGCGACGCGGGTCGGTTGATCGTCGAGCCGTGCGAGTGCGGGCGCACGATGGTCCGGATCGCGGGCCTGCGCGGGCGCCACGACGACATGCTGATCGTCCGCGGCGTCAACCTGTACCCGTCCCAGGTCGAGTTCGCGCTGCTGAGCGTCGACGGTGCCGCCCCGCACTACCGGCTGATCGTCGAGCGCCGCGGTGCCATGGACGAGCTGACGCTCGAGTGCGAGCCGCTGCAGGGCGCCGATCCGGAGCGACTGCGGGGGCAGATCGAGGTGTTGCTGCGCGAGCACACGGGGCTGCGAATCGCGGTCTCGCTGCTGGATCGCGGCGCGGTCCCGCGCAGCGAGGGCAAGGCCGTGCGGGTCCTCGACCGTCGGCAGCCCGGGGTGGGGTGATGAGTCGTCGGCTGCGAGCGCGGCCTGGGTCAGTCGTCGGCTGCGAGCGCGGCGTGGCGGACCTCGCTCGGGGTCCCGCCGTACTCGCGCTTGAACACGCGCGAGAAGTGGGCCGCGTCACAGAAGCCCCAGCGAAACGCGATGTCAGTGACCGAGCCACCGTTGGGCCGCCGGAGATCCTCGAGGCAGCGCTGCAGCCGCTCACGGCGGACGAGGCCGGCCACCGATGCGTCAGCGTCCTCGAACAGCGCGTGCAGTGCACGGACTGACATCGCGTAAGCGCGCGCGATCGACGACGGGCCGAGCGCGGGGTCCTGCAGGTGGGTGCGGACGTAGCGGGTGATCTCGACTCGGAGCGCCGCCCGGACCGTGGCGCGGCCGCTCGGAAGGTGAGGCTCGACCGCCGCGCGCAGCAGCTCGAAGCGCGGCGTTGGCGGCCGCCGCGCCGCCGGCCGGATCGAGCAGCGGCGACTCGAGCGCGAGCGCGTTCATGTAGCGCACCAGCAGCCGAGCCGGCACGCTGCCGCGCAGCGACGGCAGCGTCGAAACCTCGGCCAGCCGCGGGCAGAGCGCGATCACCTGGTCGCGGGGGAACAGCAGCGTGCGCTTGTAGAACGCCTCGGCGATCTCAACCTCGGTCGGCTGCATCCCGTCCCAAAGCACTATGTCGCCGGCGTTCAGCGCCAACTCCCGCTCGCCCTCGCGGACCAGCTCGACGCCCTTGCAGACGAACTGGAAGCCGAACACCTCCTCGTTGGTGGCCGCCGCGCGGCCGCCGATCACCGGCTGGCTGCGCTTGCCGACGAACGGCGAGGCGGCACAGTCGACCAGCATCAGATCGCCGATTGCGCGACGGGTCACAGCGCCCTGGAACCGCTCCGGGGTGCGCGGCGTGGCGCGGACATCAAACGCCAGGTGGGTGGCCGCGAGGATCTCCGACCACGAGCGCATCCGCGTCGCGGGGTCGCCACCCCGGATCCGCCACACCTCCCGCCCCGGCTGCGGCTGCGAGACGGGCGCGTCGGCTAGAGCCATCTCGTCATCCTAATCCAGCACCCATGCCGGTCCGCTCGCGTCCGAGCGCGACAAACGCATCGAGCGCCGCCGGCTCGGCCAGCGAGCCGCGGCTGGCGACCTCGTCAGCGTTCGCGCCGCGCAGGATCCGCTTGACCGGCGCCTCGAGCCGCTTCCCGGTCAGCGTTCGCGGGATCGCCGGGACGGCGACGATCGCGTCCGGAACGTGGCGCGGGGAGAGCTCGCGACGCAGCCCGGCCGCGATCCGCTCGCGAACGTCATCGTCGATCACCGCGCCGGACGCGGCGACCACGAACAGCAGCAGCTCGCCGGAGCCGCCGCCGGGATCCTCGAGGTGGATGACGAGCGAGTCAGCGACCTCGTCGAACTCCTCGACGAGCGCGTAAAACTCCCCGGTGCCGAGCCGCACGCCTCCACGGTTGAGCGTCGCGTCCGAGCGGCCGGTCAGCACGCAGCTGCCGCGCTGCGTGAAGCGGATCCAGTCACCTTGGCGCCAGACGCCCGGATAGAGGTCGAAGTAGGAGTCGCGATAGCGCTCGCCGCCGGGGTCGCCCCACAGCGCGACCGGCATCGACGGCATCGGCTTTGTGATCACCAGTTCGCCGAGCTCATCCACGAGGTCGTTGCCGGCCGGGTCAAACGCGTGCGTGTCGACGCCGAGGCAGCGGCCGGCGATCTCCCCTTCGTACACGGGCTGTGCGAACGACCCAGACACGATCCCCGTGCAGACGTCGGTGCCGCCCGAGCCGTTGATCAGCACGACATCTTCTCCGAGTTGCTCGTAGACGTAGCGGTAGCCCTCGGGCGGCAGCGGGGACCCGGCCGTGCACAGCGCCCGGATCGAACTCAGGTCGCAGTCGCTGCCGATCTCCAGCCCGGCCTTGCGGCACGCCATCAGGTACGGCGGCGCGACGCCCATCACGGTCGGGCGGTTGCGTTCCGCCAGGCGCCACTGCTGCATGAGGTCCGGCCACGCCGGGTCGCCGTCGAGCATCACTATCGAGGAGCGCAGCAGCAGCGCCGAGACGAGCGCGTTCCACATCATCCAGGCGGTGGTAGAGAACCACTGCAACCGGCCGCCGGGCTTCAGGTCCCAGCCGAGCCCTTGGTTCTTGTGGTGTTCGATCAGCTGGCCGCCGTGGCCGTGCACGATCGCCTTAGGCAGCCCGGTTGTGCCCGACGAGAACAGCACGTACAGCGGGTGGTCGAACGCCACCGGCGCAAACAGCGGCGGCGCCGGCGAGCTGACGAGCTCGGGCCAGGCGACTGCGTCGGGAAGCTCGGCGTCGCCGTAGGGGACCCAGACCACGTGCTCGAGCGACGGCAGCGCGTCGCGGATCGCGGCTACCTCGTCGCGCCTGTCGACGTAGCGGTTGCGGTAGCCGTAGCCGCCGACGGCGAACATCACCTTCGGCTCGATCTGCGCGAAGCGGTCGACGACGCTGCGGGGACCGAACTCGGGCGCGCACGTTGCCCAGATCGCGCCGAGGCCGGCGGTGGCGATGAACGCCGCCAGCGTCTCGGGGATGTTCGGCAGATAGGCGACGACCCTGTCGCCGTGTGCCACGCCGAGGTGTCTGAGCCCGGCTTGAACGCGACCGGCGAGCTCGCGCAGTTCGCCGAACGTCAGCTCGAGCTGCGGTCGCGTCTGTGACTGGGCGAGCACCGCGGTCTTGTCGCGGTCCTCGTCGAGGCCGAGCAGGTGCTCGGCGTAGTTGAGCCGTGCGCCCTCGAACCAGCGCGCGCCGGGCATCGTCGCGTCGGCGAGCACGCGCGTGTACGGCTCGTGCGCGCGGATCCCGTAGAACTCCCAGATCGCGCTCCAGAAGCCCTCGAGGTCATCGACTGACCAGCGCCACAGCGCCTCGTAGGAGTCGATTTCCAGGTCTCGCCGGTCGTGCAACCAGGTCATGAAGCGGCCGATCTCCGTCGCCTGGCGCAGGTTCTCGCGCGGGGTCCAGAGAACGTCGCCGATCATCGCGATGCCAAGCGCATTACGGCACCAGATCGTGCTCGTAGACGACGAACGAGCGCAGTTCGCCGACCTTGTCGTACAGCGAGCGCGCGGCGCCGTTGAACTGCTGGGTGTGCCAGTAGACCCGATCGCAGCCGTGCTCGCGCGCGGTCGTGTAGATCGCGTCAAACAGCGCGTGGGCCACGTCGCGGCCGCGATGGCCGCGATCGACGAACAGGTCCTCGAGGTAGCACGACAGCACCGCGCTCCAGGTCGTCGGGTGAAACACGAGGTGCGCGAGCCCGATCGGGCGGTCGTCCTCGTCGACCGCGACCAGGCCGAGCATCCCGTGCTCGCCGTAGCAGAGGCGCTCGAACGTCTGCGCCGTCACGCGCTCGTCGAGGTCCTCGCGGTAGAACGACAGATAGCCACCCCACAGCTCGCGCCAGCGCTCACGGTCCTCAGCTGTCAGCCGGCGCACGGTCATCGGTTCAGCACCGCCTGGGTCTGAGTCACCTGCGCTACACGGCGACCGCTGTCGTCGGTCAGGTCCGTCTGCACGACGATCACGGTGCGGCCGGTGTGCAGCGGCCGCGCGACGGCCGTCACCTCTCCGTCGCGCACGGCGCGCAGGAACGAGGTCGTCGAGCTGATCGTGCTCGTCTGCGCGCCGGCCGGCAGGTTCAGGAACGCGCAGGCGGCACCGACCGTATCGGCGAGCGTCATCAGCGCCCCACCATGCATCACGCCGGCGGCCGTGCAGCGTTCGGGCGACCACGCCAGCCGCCCCCGCACCTCGTCCGCGGTCGCGCTGTCGAGCGCGACCCCGATGCTGACGGCGAACGGCATCAGCTCGGTCAACTGCTCGGCGGTCGGGGCTACCACGACCCGCCCTCGCGGACGATGTCGAGCACCCGGTCGACGTCGGCCTCGGTGTTGTAGATGTGCCACGAGGTCCGCAGCCGGCCGCCGCGCACGGCGGCGATGATCCCCGCCTCGTGAAGGCGCTCGTCGGCTCCCGGGAGGTCGGCGCAGACGATCGCGCTGTCGCCGGGCTCAAGGCCGACCCCGGCGCGGAAGCGGTTGGCGAGCCCGAGGTTGTGCTCATGGATCTCCCGAACGCCGATCCGTTCGATCAGTTCGAGCGCTGGGGCTGTGCCGACCCACGAGAACCATGCGGGGGAAAGGTCGAAACGGCGCGCGCTGGACGACAGGCGAAGCGGCGGCCCGAAGTAGCTGGAGTGGACGTCGTCGCCGGCGTACCAGCCGGCGCTGTGCGGGGTCGCGCGCTCGAGCAGGCGGTCCGAGACCGTCAGGAACGCGCTCCCGCGCGGCGACGCGAGCCACTTGTAGGCAGTGCAGACGACCGCGTCAAAGGGCCGCGCGTCAAGTGGCAGCCAGCCGACGGCTTGGGTCCCGTCGCAGATCGTGATCGCGCCTGCGTCAGCCGCCGCGGCCAAGATTGCGTCGATGTCGGCCACCTCGCCGCTGCTCATCTGGACGGCGCTGAAGGCGACCGCGTCGGCGCCCTGGCTCGAGATCGCCTCGGCCACCTCGGCCAGCGGGGCCAGTCGCACGTCGAGCCGGGACTGGACCAGCAGCGGGAACAGGGTCGATGTGAACTCGACCTCGGGCACGAGCACCCGCGCCCCCTCGGGCAGCGCGGTCACGACCGAACCGACGAGCTCCGAGACCGTCGCCCCGACCGCCACCCGATCGACGTCGACACCGACCAGGCGCGCGAATGCCGCCCGCGACGCCTCTGTGCTGTGTCCCCAGTGCTCCCAGCTCGTGCGGCCGCCGTGCCAGTCGTGGAGCGCCGCCTGCAGCGCGTCCCATGCGGGCCGGGGCGGGATCCCGTAGCTGGCCGTGTTGCAGTAGACGCCGGCCGGCTCCCAGAGCCCCTGCGCCTCGGCGATGCTGACGCGCTCGACGACGCTCATGCTCTCATTGGATCACACCGAGCCGGGCGGGGCTTAGGACCAATTGACGATGGCATTCGGGCGGCGCGCTGCCTACCTTGAGGTGGCGACGAGCGAACGATTGGAGTTTTGAGATGGAATCGGCAAATCAGCGGATCACAGACGAAGTCACTTCCTGGCCCGGCGTCGAGGCTGGCTACGGCCGACGCGGCGAGTGGGCGTTCACGGTCGGGCGTCGCGAGATCGGCCATCTGCACGGCGATCACGCCGCCCACTTCTCGTTCCCCAAGGACGTCTGGGCCGAGCTCTCCGAGCAGGGACGGATCACCGAGCACCCGGTTTTCCCGGGCCGGGTCGGACCGGCCGCGCGGCGGATCGAGGGCGAGGCCGACCTCGAGGACGTAATCGAACTGCTGCGGCTCAACTACGACCGGGTGATGGCGCGCCAGGCCGCGGCGTAGCGCACGTCCGCGCGGGGCGGTCGGGCGGGGCCGCGCGGCGCTCAGCCCGCGGTTTTTCACGGAATCGACCTGCTGGATGTGACAGATCCGCGGGGCCGGTCCGGATTTGTCGCGAACGCGGACCCCTGCATGCAAAACGCTGCAGATCCGGGAGGGCGGTGCGGATTTGTCACGTACTGCATGGTGCCGCTGCTCAACGCGGCCGAAGGGTTACCGGCAGCTACGCGCACGTCCGCGTCCGCGAAAGCGCTCGCCGCGTCCTGCGCGTCGGCGTAGCGGCGGTCCTCGAGCTCCCGCCGCCGCACGACTATCTCGAAAGATGTCTCCCCGAACGGAAACGGATCGACCGTCACCACGCCCGGGGAGCCGACCGCGACCGTCAGCGTCTCGTACGGACCGCCGGCCGCCAGCGGCACGCCGCTCACCAGCCGCCCGCCCGCTGGCTGCTTCACCTTTGCGAGCGTGCTGGTGGTGTCGAGTGGCTCGCCCACGCTCGGAACTTCGAGGTCGAGCGCGCAGAGCGCCAGCGACAGCAGGTCGAGCGCCTGCAGCACCTCGTAGGCGTGCCAGGTGTGGGCGTCGAACTCGCTGCGCCGGCCGCGGTTGCCCCACGCGCGCCGCAGCGCCGGCATCCAGCGTGCCTCCTGGGCGGCGACGACCTCGAGCGCGAGCGGGTTGTCGGATTGCCCACCGCCACCGACTCCCCAGCGGCTGGTGTAGAAGCCGCTGAAGTGCATCGAGGCCAGCACTCCGGCGAGCTGGTCGCGCTCGTACACGGACTCGACGCCGCGCCCGTATGGCGCCGCCGTATCAGTCAGCGCCAGCTCCACGAAATGGGCCGGCCGCGCCTGTTCGCGGTTGAACATCGGCTGCCCGTCGAGCTCGAGCCAGCCGTCGTCGTGGTGGGCGGCCGCGCAGATCAGCGCCTCGCGCGCGGCCGGTGTCGTGAACCGGTGATTGCCCCAGTGCTCGGCGAGCGCGCCGGCGAGTGCGGCGTGGTCGGGCTGGCGGACGAGCACCAGGCACCCGTCGCGGCGGGTCACCAGCACAGCGGTGATCCGATCATCGCCCGCATCTTGCCAGGGCCGGTCAATGCACCGGGCGCGGCGGCCATCTACGGTGACTGAGATGGACGTGGGCTCCCGGCAGCGAGTGGTGGTGATCGGCGGCGGTTTCGGCGGCATCCAAGCGGTCAAGCACCTGCGCCGGGCACCGGTCAGCGTGACGCTGATCGACCGGCGCAACTTCCACCTCTTCCAGCCGCTCACCTACCAGGTCGCGACCGGCGCGCTGTCGCCGAGTGACGTCACCTATCCGCTGCGCTCGCTGTTCGGCCGCGACCCCAACGTCAACGTGCTGCTCGGTGAGGTCACCGGCTTCGACCTCCAGGCCCGGACCGTCAGGCTCGCGACTGACGAGCACCACGCTGCGCCGGGCGAGATCGAATACGACACGCTGGTCGTCGCGGCCGGGTCCAGCTACTCGTACTTCGGGCACGAGGAGTGGCGCGAGTTCGCCGGCGAGGTCAAGTCCCTGGAGAGCGCGATCGCGGTGCGCTCGCGCGTGCTTGACGCGTTCGAGCGCGCGGAGATCTCAACTGACGAGGGCGACCGGCGGGCGGAGCTGACGTTCGTGATCGTCGGTGCCGGTCCGACCGGGGTCGAGATCGCCGGGCAGATCGCCGAGCTCGCCCGTGACACGCTCCAGCATTACTTCAAGCGGATCGACCCCGGGGAGGCGCGGATCCTGCTGGTCGAGAGCGCCGACCGGGTCCTGACCGCGTTCCCGCCGTCGCTCTCCACGCGCGCCGCGCGGTCGCTGACCAAGCTCGGCGTAACGCCGATGGTCAAGCAGACGGTCGTCGACATCGACCGCGAGGGCGTCTCGCTGCAGGGTCCTGACGGTGAGAGCAGACGCGTCGAGGCCCGAACAGTGATCTGGGCGGCGGGGGTGCGCGCCTCGCGGCTGGCCGGCGAGCTGGGCGGGCTCGCGCATGCCGACGTCGATAAGGCCGGCCGGGTGACGGTGAATGTGGAGACCTGACGCTGCCCGGCCACCCCGAGGTGATCGTGCTCGGCGACATGGTCCGGGTCAGTGACGGCGACGGCGGTCTGCAGGCGCTGCCCGGCGTCGCGCCGGTCGCGATCCAGCAGGGCGTCTACGCGGCGCGGCTGATCACCGATCGGCTGCGGGGCCGGGAGGAGCGCCCGTTCCATTACGTCGACAAGGGCAACCTGGCGACGATCGGCCGCGGGCGCGCTGTCGCCGACCTGCCGTTGGTGCGGCTCAGCGGACTGCCGGCATGGGTGATCTGGCTGGTGGTCCACATCTGGTACCTGATCGGATTTCAGAACCGGCTCGTCGTGATCCTTCGCTGGTCGATCAGCTTCCTCACCAGCGGGCGCGCTCAGGGTTCGCGGATCATCTCGCGGGAGGACTGGTACTGTGCGCTTGTAGAACGGAGGAGGGCCCCGAGGCCCGGTCGAAATGGTGAATGGGGATCGACCGCGCAACGCAAATTTCGTGCGATCGCTCGAGCGAGGGCTCGCGGTGATCCGCGCGTTTGACGCCGAGCACCGCGAGCTCGGACTGAGCGAGGTGGCGAGGGCCGCAGGGCTGACGCGGGCGGCGGCGCGGCGCTTTCTGCTGACGCTGGTGGAGCTCGGCTACGTCAACGCCACCGACGGCCGCTTCTCGCTCAGCCCCCGCGTGCTCGAGCTCGGCTACGCGTATCTGTCAGGGCTGACGCTGCCCGAGGTTGCGGAGCCGCACATGGAGGAGCTGGTCGCGAGCATCAACGAGTCGTCCTCGATCTCGGTTCTCGACGACACCAACATCGTTTACGTCGTGCGCGTCCCGACCAGGCGAATCATGAGCATCACGCTGTCGGTCGGAACCCGGTTGCCGGCGTACCCGACCTCGATGGGCAGAGTGCTGCTGGCCGCGCTGCCCGACGATCAGCTCGAAAAGCGGCTGGAGCGGATCGATGTGCGCCCGCTATCGCGGCACACCGTCAAGGACGCCGACGCACTCCGGGCGGTGCTCGCCAAGGTCCGCAAGCAGGGGTATGCCGCGACAGACCAGGAGCTCGAGCAGGGACTGCGCTCGCTGGCGGTCCCGATCCGTGATGTGTCGGGCGAGGTGATCGCGGCGCTGAACGTCTCTGCGCACGCAAGCCGCTGCACGATGGCGACGATGCGGCGCGACTTCTTGCCGCTGACTCGCCAAGCGGCGTCGGCGATCGAGGCCGACCTGCGCGGCGCTCGCGCGGCCGGCACGAACTCGCACGCACGCGCCCCTGCCTGACTGACTCACGCAGGTACAACGACCTCGTGGGACGCGGGCTCGCGGGACAGCTCCTGGGCGAGCTCGCGCAAGAGCGCATCAAGCTCGTCATTGCTCTCGGGCGACCAACCGTCGCATCGCCGCGCGAGGCTGGCGCGCCGCTCCTCGATCAGCCGCTCGGCAATCGCGGTGCCTTCGGGAGTCACCGCCCGCTCGCCGTCCGCCGCGACCGTGACCAGCCCGGCCTGCTCGAGCTCGGCGAGGGCGCGCTCGCCGACCTCGGGGGGAATGTCGAACTCGGCACACAGCGCCGGCACGTCGGCGGTCGGATCCTCGCTCAGGCGCACGATCAGCCAGCACGCAGCGGCTGACAGGTCGACGCCTGCCCGCTCGGCTAGCCGCTCGATCAGCTGGCGCCGGCCATCACGGCCGATCAGCGTCGTCAAGCTGCGGGCGGCTTCCGCCAGCGAGTCCGTGTGCTTGGGGACCGCGAAGCTCTCGCCGATGCCGCTGCCGGCGGCGACACTGTCGCGCAGCGGGCGCTGCTCGAGGAACAAGCTCAACACGAACGCGGCTGCGGCGACCGCCGCGGCGACCACGAACACAATGTTGAGCGCGTTCGTGAACGCGGTGATGTAGATCGTGTGGATGGGCGGCGGCAGCTTCGCGAGCTTGGCGGTGTTGAAGCTGATGCTGCCGCCGCTTCCGAGCGCGCCCTTGGCCGCCGGCGGCAGCGTGGCCGAAAGCTCCGAGCTGAGACGGTTTGAGAAGATCGAGCCGAGCACGGCGGTTCCGACCGAGCCACCGATAGAACGGAACAACGTCGCGCCGGAGGTCGCGACCCCGAGGTCCGAGTAGTCGACCGAGTTCTGGACCGCGAGCACCAGCACCTGCATGACCGAGCCGAGGCCGAGGCCGAGCACGAACATGAACGCCGAAGCCTGCAGCCGGGTGGTGCCGGCGTCCATCGTCGAGAGCAGCACCAGACCCACCACCATCACGGCTGTGCCGATGATCGGGAACGGCTTGTAGCGCCCGGTTCGCGTGATCAGCTGTCCCGAACCGATCGAGGTGATCAGCAGGCCGCCCATCAGGGGCAGGATCTGCAGCCCGGAGCCGGTGGGAGTCGCGCCATTGACGACCTGCAGGAACAGCGGCAGATAGGTCACCGAGCCGAACAGCGCAAAGCCGACCACCAGTCCGATTGCGCTCGTGACCACGAACACCCGGTTGCCGAACAGTCGCGGCGGCAGCACGGGCTCGGCGGCGCGGCGCTCGGCGATCACGAACGCGACCGTCAGCGCCAGCGACAACAGCCCGAGAGCGATGATCTGCGGCGAGCCCCAGGCGTAATCGGTCCCGCCGAGCGTGCACGTCAGCACTATCGCGCTGAGCGCCGCGGCGAGCAGCACGGCACCCAGGTAGTCGATCCGGTGGTGGGCCTCGTCCTTGCGCGACGGCAGGGTCGCCGCCAGCACGGCGAACGCGACGACCCCAATCGGGAGGTTGACGTAGAAGATCCAGCGCCAGGAGAGGTTGGTGGTCAAGAAGCCGCCGAGCAACGGGCCGATCACGCTCGAGAGCCCGAACACGGCGCCGAACAACCCCTGGTAGCGGCCGCGCTCGCGGGGCGAAACGACGTCGCCGACGGCGGCCATCGCCCCGACGATCAGCCCGCCGCCGCCGAGGCCCTGCACGCCGCGGAAGACGATCAGCTCGGTCAGGCTCTGCGAGAGCCCGCATAGCGCTGAGCCGGCGAGGAAGATTACGAGCGCGACCTGGAGCACGATCTTGCGCCCGTAGAGGTCGCCGAGCTTGCCGTAGACCGGGGTGACCGCCGTCTGCGCGAGCAGGTACGCGGTCACGACCCACGAGATGTGGCTCAGGCCGCCGAGGTCGCCGACGATCGTGGGGAGCGCGGTCGAGACGATCGTCTGGTCAAGCGACGCCATCAACAGCACCAGCATCAGGCCGGTGAAGACCACCCGGACGCTGCGGCTCTGTGCCCCGGGGAGGGCGGCCGCGGCGGCGCTCACTGGCGCTTTCCTGCCGGTTGCCGGGCCGCCATCACTCGACCTCGCCTCGGGCGGGCTCGAGCCGTGGCTGCGAATCGCGGCGCGAGCGCCGCGACAGCGAGGTCAGCGCCCAAATGACGACCGCGAGTCCCGCGGTCCCGCCGCCAAGCAGGCAGACGCCGCTCCAGCCACCGCTCGAGTACACCGCCGAGCCGACCGCCGATAGCAGCGAGGCGCCGATGAAGCAGCTGACCATGTACGCGGTCGTCAAGCGGCTGCGCGACTCCGGGCGCAGCGCGTAGATCGCACTCTGGTTGGAGATGTGCAGCGCCTGGGCACCGAAGTCGAGCACGGCGATCCCAATTATCAGCGCCAGCGCCGAGGTGCTGCCTGCGGCCACGATTGCCCAGCTGACGAGCAGGATCAAGATCGATGCGGTGGTCGTCTGCGGTCCGAGCCCGCGGTCGGCGAGTCGGCCCGCCACCGATGCCGCGACCGCACCCGCTACGCCCGCCAGCCCGAACAGGCCGATCACCGCGTTGCCGTCGTCGTAGGGCGGCGCGGAGAGCAGGAACGCGAGCGTCGTCCACAGCGCACTGAAGCATCCGAAGCCGAGCGCGCCGAGCATCATCCGCTGGCGCAGGACCGGTTCCTCGCGGATCAGGACCAGCACTGATCGCAGCACGCCGCCGTAGTTGAGATCGGTCGTCGGAGGCACGCGCGGCAGCCGCCGCCGCAGCACCGCCGCCAGCACGACCATCGTGACGGTTGCAAACACGAACACGGTTCGCCAGCCGAGCGCGCCGGCGATCAGCCCGCTGACCGTACGGGCCACGAGGATCCCGATCAGCAGACCGCTCATCACCATGCCGACGACCTGTCCGCGTTCGTGTTCGGCCGCCAGCGAGGAGCTCATCGGCACGATCACCTGGGCGACGACGGATGTCACACCCACGACTCCGAGCGCCGCTCCGAAGACCGCGAATGACGGCGCGACTGCCGCGGCGGCGAGGCCAGCGGCGGTGATGAGCATCGTTGCGCTGATCAGCGAACGACGTTCGCGCAGGTCGCCGAGCGGGACCACGAACGCCAGTCCCAGGACGTACCCCACCTGACTCATGGTCACCAGCAGTCCGGCGGTCGCGTCCGACACCGAGAACGCGCCCGCGATCGTGTGCAGCAGTGGCTGCGCGTAATAGAGGTTCGCGACCGCGGCGCCGCAGGCGAAGGCCAGCAGCAGGACCAGTCCGCGGCTGATCCCCTCGTCAGTTGTCGGCGGTCCGGTGGCGATACGAGCAAAATAGCTCGCGGTCGCCTCGGGCCCAGCTCAGCCCGCGCGCCGCGCGAGCTCCCGCTCGAGCGCCGGGACCCGCTCGGCGAGCACACGCGCCTGATCCCAAAGATCGTGCTCGACGACCGTCGCGACCAGCGCCGCCACAGCCTCGTCGTCGAGCTCCTGCGCTCCGGCGACGATCTTCACGCGGCCCCTGGCGTTGAGGTTGCCGAGTAGGTCGAGCGCCTCGAGCCACAGGTTCTCGCGCGCGGCAGCCGCGATCAGGCCGTCGATCCGCGCCGGCGCCAGCAGCTTCATCAGCCGCTCGAGCCGCCGCTTCTCGTCGAACACGAAGCCGACCTTGAGCATCGTCCCGTCGTCCATCACCGCGAGCGCCGCGCTCAGCGCCTCGTCAGACAGGTGGCCGACGAAGCGACCCATCGCCACGTACTCGCAGCGCGCTGTCAGCTGGGCGGTGATCGCGGCGATCTGGCTTGGTGGGATCAGCGAGATCAGCGCGCTCGCGCGGCGCGGGTCGAGCTCGACCGCGACGTCGGCCAGAAACGAGGTCGGGAGCCTGGTCGCGATGTCGGCGGCGCGCTTGGGTTCGAGCACGCTCGCCATCCGCGCCGAGATCAGGGGGCCGAACGCTCGCTCGGCGATCGTCGCCGACACCGCCACGGGTAGCAGCCGGCTGGCCGCCGCGAGCCGGCGGAGCGCCGTGCCGTTGGCGTCCCAGAGCACCGCGGTCGTGCGCTCGCGCACGAGGCGCAGATCGATGACGTCGACGTGCTCCAGATACGCGAGCCGCTCCGGGTCGCAGCCGAGGATCTGGGCGAGCTTGAGGATCTCGGCGCGCGCTTGGAGCGCGTCAGACGAGGGGCTCAACCGGCCACTCGTCTGACCGGGCCGCGCAGCACCCGTGGGATGTGTCTGAGCGCCTGCTCGCCGGCCTGCGCCAGCGCGACGGTCTCTCGCCGTCGGGCCTCGCGGATCACCGCCGCGAGATCTGCGAGCTGCTCGTTGTCGAGCTCGCGAACGCCCGCAGGCAGGTCCGTGCCGAGCTGCGCGCTCAGCGCCTCGAGTCCTTCGCCGGCCAACTCAGCGCTCGCGGGCGACTCTCGAGAGGAACGGGAGCAGGTGCGCGAAGAAGGCGTTGCGCGGGTAGGCGCCGGCCGGGTCGTTGTGCGCGTAGGTGCTGTGGCGGTTGATCAGCGTCAGATTGCTCATCGGGATGTGGGATTGCGAGGCGAGCCGCTTGGCCTCGTTGAGGATCGTTGCCCCCCGAGGCGCGCTCCGAAACCGTAGATCAGCAGCCGATGCGGCAGCTCGCGCCCCATCGTGGCCCGCAGTCCCAGCACCCGCTCGGCCGCGCTGGGCGTGCCGTTGGCGATCGCTCCGAGGTCGAGCGTCAGTCGCTCGGGGAAGTACCATTCGGTGCCGTCGGCGTCGGCGACTCCGGCACCCGCGAACATCGTCGCAAAGCGCCTGATCGGCGTCAGCGCGCCAGCCCCGTTCCAGGTGTAGGGCGGGGTTCCGGCGGCCGCGATGCCCGCTCCGAGATGCGCTTGGGCGGCGAGCAACAGACTCGGCGAGGTCGGGACGTTGAGCGCATAGCCGAACTGCGCGAGGTTGTCGACCGGCACGCTCGGGGCGAGGTCAAACGGACCCAGCAGGCCCGACTCCTGGGCCAGCGACGGGCCATTGGGGTCGATCAGGGCCGCGGTCGCGCCGGTCGCGCTGAGGATCCCTGCCAGCGGCGTCGGGATGTTGCCGAACGGGAGCCACGGGGAGGCGGCGGCTGCGTCGAGCGTGGCCAGCGCCTGGCGCGCGGTCGCGGCGCTCTCCGGTTGCCCAAAGGTCCCGCCGTCGATGTACACCAGCCCCGCGAGGCCGGCGGCGCCCGGACGACCGCCGAAGTCCCAGGTCGCGTACGCCGTCACGACCCCGCCGCCGAGCGAGTGACCACCGAGCACGACCTTGCCGCCGAGCCTGTGGGCGGCCGCGATCACGCGGTGCAGATCGTTGACGGCGACGGTCATCCCCCACTGCTTGGCGAACTGGACCCGCGAGTCGGGGATGAACTGGAAGTGGTCCTTGATGCTCGGGTTCACGAGGAAGCCGAGGTAGTAGTCATAGAGCTCGGTCGCGCTGGCCTTGCCCTCCTTCGCCTGCTCGAGGACTGACTGGTCCTCGAGCAGGTTCTCGCGGCGCTCCACCGCCCACACCTGCCACCCCTTGCGCTTGGCCACGATCCACTTCGCGAGCGGCACGAAGTATGCGCTGCCGGCGGATGTCCCCGGTTCCAGCACGAGTACGTTGCGCGCGTGGGCCGGGCCGACCTTGATCACACCCACCTTGTCGTAGCGAGACGGGGTCCCCGGCGCCCGGTAGCCGCTCATCCAGGTGACGTGCAGCTCAGCGTTGGCAGGCCCGGCGAGCGCAAGCGCCGCCAGACTCACAGCCGCCAGCATCAGGATCAGCCGCCCGGTCATGCTGCCTAGTATTGCCTGATTCGCGCCCTGGTCTGTCAGTCAACCCCGCCGTTCGCCGCGCTCGCCGACGTCGCCGATCCCGAGCCGCGCCCCGATCAGGCGCTGGTCGAGGTCCGGGCGTTCAGCCTCAACCGCGGCGAGACGCGGCGTCTGGAGGCGATGCCCGAGGGGTCGGTCACCGGCTGGGATCTGGCTGGAGTGGTCTCGGCGCCGGCGGCTGACGGGACCGGCCCGCCGGCCGGCGCGAGGGTCGTGGGGCTATTGCTGACCGGCGCCTGGGCGGAGCTGGCGGCGGTCTCGACGGAGCAGCTCGCCGAGCTGCCCGAGGCGGTCAGCTTCGAGCAGGCAGCCACGCTCCCGGTCGCTGGGCTGACTGCCCTGCGCGGCCTCGAGCTCGGCGGCTTCGTGCTCGGCAAGCGGGTGCTGGTGACGGGGGCGAGCGGCGGCGTGGGCCGCTTCGCGATCCAACTCGCGAAGCTGGCGGGCGCACACGTGACCGCGGTCGCGCGGCGCACTGCCGGCCTGCGCGAGCTCGGCGCCGACGAGGTGCTCGATGAGATCGGGCCGGGCGGCGACACCTTTGATGTGATCCTCGACGCAGTCGGCGGACCGACACTCGGCGTCGCGTTGCAGCGGGTCGCGCCCCGCGGGATCGTGGTCAGCTTCGCCTCGACGGTCACCGAGCCGGTCAGCTTCCCGACCCGTGAGCTGTTCGCCCGCGCCCCTGGTGCCACCCTCTATGGCCTCTACATCTTCGACGAGCTGCAGCACACCCGCAGCGCGTCGGTCGACCTGCGGCGGCTGGCGCAGCTGATCGCCGACGGCAAGCTCGATCCCCAGGTCGACCTCGTGCGCTCGTGGCGCGATGCGGGCCATGCGATCGAGGCGCTGCTTGACCGGCGCGTGGCCGGCAAGGCGGTGCTGACGGTCGAGTAGCCCCCGCGCGGCCCGCTAGCGCCGGTGAGCGGCCCGCTTCCGCCGGTGCGCGGCCCGCTAGCGCCGGTGCGCGGCCCGCTTCCGCCGGTGCGCGCAGCCGTACACCGTTCGCCTGAGCGTCCGCGCGAAGCCCTGGCGCGTATACATCAGCACGCGGATCCTGTGGCGGGCGCTGCCGGGCAGCCCGGCGAGCGTCACCGCCCTGAGCGACCGGCCGCGACGCACGAGCACCAGGCGCCGGCCCACGTAGACCTTGACCTTCGTGATCGGCAGGCCCTCGAATCTGCGCAGCCTGAAGCGGATCGACTGGCCGCTCGTGCAAGCCGACAGGCTGCTGTTGTCCTCCACGACGTCGCCCGGGCCGCGGGCCGCGTCGGGGCTGGTGTCGATCGAGAAGTAGGAGTAGTTGCCGCTCCAGCCGTCCTCGCTGGTGGGCACCATCCCTGGGCAGCCGTCGCGGAGGTCCTCGCAGTCCCAACGGCCGCCGTTGTCGAGGCCGATGTCGAGCCGCGAGTAGTAGTAGAACGAGAACGCGTTGCCGTCGTGGTTGGGATCCACGGACGCCTCCACGGGGTCGTCGCGCCAGCGCTCGGTCAGCAGCCGTGCGTCGGCGCCCGGCTCGTGCTTGAGGTACTTGTCAAACCAGGCGCTCATGTACCAGTCGGCGATGTCGGGGCCCCGCAGCGAGGCGCCGAATGCCTGGTTGGGGATGAAGCTGAAGTCCAGATGCGAGCCGCCACGAATCACGATCTCACCGCTGTCGACGCCGGCGTGGCTGTAGGCGAGCGACTCCTGCTCCTTGAAGCCCGGGTCGGGTAGCGACGTGTTCGGGGTCGGCGGTAGTCCGTAGTCGGCCGAGATCCCGAGGCCGGGCTTGGTGATCGGGACCGTGGTCCGGTCGGCGGGATCGGCGGGGCAGCCCTGTTCGCCGATCGAGCCCTGCGGCGAGGGGCCACTGCCGGGGACCGCGCCCTCGTCCGGACCTGGGCCACCGAGGTTGTCGAGCGCGACGACCGCTTTGACGCGTGGGTCCCACTGCGCGATGTAGGAGACGCCGGCGGCGCCGTAGGAGTGACCGACGAGCCCGATCTCGCCGGGATCCAGCAGCTGCCAGAACGGGTTGTAGCCGGCATCAAGCCCGGCCTTGACGCGCGCGTTCTGCTTGCCCGCGTGGCTCGTTCCGGTGCTGCAGCTCGGGACCGGCTCGTAGCGGTGCTTGGGCGTCGACAGCAGGAAGTCGAGCGCGTCCTCGGTCCCGTCGTAGAAGGGGCGCCCGTCGGACTGGGCCGGGACGCCCTCGTCCTGGTCAGGCGACTGGCCAAAGGTGTCGGACTGTCCCTGCCCCTGGGGATCGAAGGTCAGCACCACGTAGCCGTCCTTGGCGAGCGTCTGGGCGGCGTACCAGTACATCTGCTCGTCGGCCTGGACCGAGCCGTTGGTGATCACGATCCCCGGCCGCTTGGCAGGTCCGGCGACAGTCGCCCACACGTGGCCGGAGATCGTCGCGCCGTCGCGGGCCGTGAACAGCACCGGGCGCACGAGGCCGTAGCCGTCGGTCGCCCAGTTGTTGAGACGGATGTCGCCGGCGCAGCCGTTGCTGAGGTTCCAGCAGAGGTCGTCAGTGAAGAACCGGCCGGGGTCGGCGGCCTCGGTCGCCAGCGCCTGCGCGGTGCTGTCGGCGCTGTCGATCGCGAGCTGGCTCTGGTACTGCGGGGTGTCGTAGATCGCCTGGCGCTGCTGGGTGATCGAGAAGTTCTCGGCCTCGACGACCGGGTTGAAGAAGGTGGGTGGCATCGCGCTCGCGGGTCCGGCAGCGACCATCGTCGCCGCGCAAGCGAGCGCGATCACGCACGCCGGCCACCGCCTGCGTGGCCGGTCCGTCCGTCGTCGTGAGGGCCTCGGAATCGTCGCCATTTCTTCGCCTGGCGGTCGATTCTGTCATCACACCGAGAAAGAGTGCAACACCGAACCAGTTGACCGCGTCACTAATGCGGCCGTGTTGCGGGTTTATTAGGGCAGCGCCGGTACTTAAATCCTGCCTCGCATCTGGCACGACTTGGCAATAGATTGTCGACCCTGGGAATTTTTCGACCTCTGAGGAGGAGGATCTGTGAAGAAGCATTCCAGACCGTATGCAGCGCTGCTGCTCTCGGTCATCGCGACGGTCGCGCTGGCGGCCTGCGGCAGCTCATCGAGTTCGTCGTCGTCGGCGGCCGCGAGCTCCGGTAGCTCCAGCGGTGCAGCGCCGACGGGCGGCACGATCACGCTGCTGATGGGCGGCGCGCCCCAGTCGCTCGATCCCGCCATGGACTACACGACCCAGGGCGCTGAGGACCTGTGGGTGACCTACACCGGCCTTACGACCTACGCCCACGCGCAAGGCGTCGCCGGGTCGAAGCTGATCCCGGGCCTGGCGACCGCGCTGCCGGTGATCTCGGACGGCGGCAAGACCTACACGGTCACGCTGCGCAAGGGCCTCGTCTACTCCAACGGCAAGCCGGTCAAGGCCACCGACTTCGCGTGGGCCGTCCAGCGGGCGATCAAGGTCCCCTGGGGCGGCTCGGGCCAGTTCATCACGCCCGTGATCGTCGGTGGCACCGCCTATGCCAACGGCAAGGCGAAGACGATCTCCGGGATCCAGGCCAACAACTCCACCGGCAAGATCGTGATCCACCTCACGGCGCCGTACGGGCCGTTTGACAACGTGCTCGCTTTCCCGTCGATGGCGCTCGTCCCGGCGGGGACCCCGCTGAAGAACGAGCCGACCAGCCCGCCGCCTGGCGTCGGGCCCTACATGACCACGAACATCGTCCCCAACCAGGGTTGGGAGTCGAAGATCAATCCGTACTGGTCGAAGATGAACATCCCGGGGATCCCGGCCGCGAAGGTCAACGTCCAGGTGAAGCTGTCGACCAACGTGCCGTCAAACGCGCTCAGCGTGCTCAACAACACCGCTGACGTGTTCGACTGGGCCGACGTCGTCCCAGGGAGCCTGCTGCCGCAGATCAAGGCCAAGGCGGCCGACCGCTTCTCGCAGATCAACATGGGCGGTTCGACGTACTACATATTCATGAACTCGCAGGAGAAGCCGTTCAACAACCAGCTCGCCCGCGAGGCGGTTGTGACCGGCCTCAACCAGGAAGCCATGAACAGGCTCGGTTCGGGCACGCTGGACCCCACCTGCCTGTTCCTGCCGCCCGACGTCCCCGGCTATCAGCCGTCGTCGGCCTCCACCTGCCCGTACGGGGTCCCGGGGACGGGCAACCTCGCGAAGGCCAAGGCGCTGGTCCAGCAGTCCGGAATGGCCGGCCAGCCGGTCACGGTCTGGAGCCAGGGACGTCTGCCGCGCCAGCAGTGGATGACGTACTACACCTCGTTCCTGAACCAGATCGGGTTCAAGGCGACCCAGAAGGTGATCGCCGACGCGACGTACTTCACGACGATCGGCGAGCTGAAGCTCCATCCCCAGACCGGCTTCACGGACTGGAACCAGGACTTCCCCAACCCGGTCGACTTCTACCTGCTGGTCAGCGGCAAGGGGATCCTGCCGACTAACAACGAGAATCCGGGTGAGATCAACGATCCGTACATCAACGGCCAGATCGCGAAGCTGAGCACGGTCCCGACGACCCAGCTCGGCAGCGTCACCAGTCAGTGGCAGGCGCTCGATCAGTACGTCGCCAAGAAGGCGTACATCGCGGTGTTCGGCTATCAGACGTTCCCGAAGTTCGCGTCTGCTCGGCTGAATTACCCGGCCGCGCTGATGAACCCGATCTACGGCTGGGACTGGACCTCGTTCGCCTTGAAGTAATCGGATTGCGGAGGGCCGGGGCAGTAGTAGGCTGTCCCGGCCCAACCGCTCTCTGTACCTAAATGGCCACCTCAGCAGAACGCCTCGGCACCGGCCTGGAGTTCTCCGACGAGCTGTCGGGCTTCGGCGGTGCCGACGAAGAGCAGCTACCCCCAGGCATTGGCCCCTGGAAGCTTGCCTGGCGGCGCCTGCGCCGCAACAAGGTGGCCCTGTTCTTCGGCGGGGTGTTCCTCCTGATCGTGCTGTTGTGCCTGCTGGCGCCGGTCTACGCGGCGGACGTCGCGCATACGACGGCACAGGCGGAAAACATCACCGGCACGGTCAAGGTGGGCGGCAAGCAGGTCGACATCGTCAGCGTGACCGGGATCCCCGTGGGTCCGACGTGGCACAGCCAGTACTTCCTCGGCGCCGACGGCAACGGCCGCGATGTCGCGGTCCGGCTGCTGTACGGCGGGCGCAACTCGCTCCAGATCGGAGCCGTGGCGACGCTCCTCACGATGGTCTTCGCCTTGATCCTGGGGCTGATGGCCGGCTACTTCCGGGGCGCCATAGACGGGGTGGTGAGCCGCGGCCTGGACGTGATCTGGGCCTACCCGGCGGTGCTGCTCGGGATCACGCTCGGCACCGTGCTGGCGGTCGGGGGGATCGGTCCGATCCACGGCAACAACCTCTGGGTCCCCGCCTTCATCATCGGGATCGTCTACATCCCCTACGTGGCAAAGCCCGTGCGCGGCCAGGTCCTGCAGATGCGAGAACGCGAGTTCATTGACGCGGCCCGCCAGCAGGGCCTCAGCCACACGCGGATCATGTTCTCAGAGATCATGCCCAATCTCGCGTCGACGATCATCGTCTTCATCCCGCTGATCCTCGCCAACGCGATCCTGCTCGAGGCGGCGCTCTCGTATCTGGGCGTCGGCGTCGAGCCGCCCGCGCCGTCGTGGGGCAACATGATCTCCGACGGGATCTCGACGATCCCCGCCGCGTTCCACAACGTGCTCGTGCCCGGGATCATGCTCGTCCTGTGCGTGATGTCGATCAACATCTTCGGTGACGGCCTGCGTGACGCGCTGGACCCGCGGGCAAAGGTCCGGATCGCGCATTGATCGGTAGCGCCGGATGACGCGCTTCATCATCCGCCGCCTGCTGGCGATGCTGTTCGTGCTGTTCGTGATCTCGCTGCTCACGTTCCTGCTGTTCGAGGCGATCCCGAACGGCAACCCGGCGTTCCGGCTCGCCGGGCGCACCGCGACCCCATTCGAGATCCATCAGATCGAGGTCAAGTACGGCTTCAACCAGCCGGTCTGGATCCAGTACCTGCGGACGATGAAGAACATCTTCACCAACCAGGCCTACTCCTACACGCAGGGGTTTAACGTCCTTTCGGAGATCAAGGCCGGGGCGCCCGCGACGATCTCGCTCGCCCTCGGAGCGGGGTTCATCTGGCTGTTCGTGTCGATCATCTTCGGAACGGTGGCTGCGATCAAAGCCGGCAAATACACGGATCGGTTCCTGACGATCGTGGCGATGTTCGGAGTCTCGTTCCCGCCGTTCTTTCTCGGAGCGATACTGATCTACTACCTCGCCTACCAGCACCCCATCTTCCCGATCGGTGGCTACGTGCCGCTGACGCAGGACCCCGTCCAATGGCTGGTGCACATGGTCCTGCCGTGGTTCACGCTCAGTGTCCTGTTCATCGGCTTCTATTCGCGAGTCCTGCGCTCGACGATCCTCGACACGATCAATGAGGATTACGTTCGCACGGCCCACGCCAAGGGCCTTTCCGACCGCCAGGTGCTGATGCGTCACACGCTGCGCAACAGCCTGATCCCGATCATCTCGCTGTGGGGCCTTGACATGGCGCAGGTGATCGGCGGCGGGGCGATCCTGACCGAGTCGGTCTACAACCTGCACGGCATCGGACAGCTGGCGGCCGAATCGATCAGCCGGCTCGACATCATCCCGATCCTGGTGATCGTGATGCTGACAGCGTTCGCGGTCGTGATCCTGGCGGCGCTGATCGACATCCTGTACGCGTTCCTTGACCCGCGGATCAGGCTCGCCTCATGACGGCGACCAACGGCGCCGCCGAGCTGCTCGAAGTCAACGATCTGAAGGTCTCGTTCGCGACCGAGGACGGGACCGTCCGGGCGGTGGACGGGGTCACGTTCTCGGTCGCGCCCCGCGAGGTGGTGGCGATCGTCGGCGAGTCTGGCTCGGGCAAGTCCGTGACCGCGATGACGCTGATGGGGCTGACGCGCGGGCCCAATGCCCGGTTCGAGGGCACCGCGACCTTCGAGGGCACCGAGCTGGTCAAGGCGACCGCGCAGCAGCTGCAGCGGATCCGCGGCGCCGGGATCGCAATGGTGTTCCAGGATCCGATGAGCTCGCTTGACCCCGTGCACCGGGTCGGCCACCAGATCGTCGAGCAGATCCGCGTCCACGACCACGACATCTCCAAGGCGCAGGCCTACGACCGCGCGGTGGAGCTGATGGAACGGGTCGGGATCCCGCGCGCGGCCGAGCGCCTGCGGTCCTACCCGCACGAGTTCTCCGGCGGCATGCGCCAGCGCGTGATGATCGCGATGGCGCTGTCGTGCGCGCCGAGGCTGCTGATCGCCGACGAGCCGACGACGGCGCTCGACGTCACGATCCAGGCGCAGATCCTCGACGAGCTGCGCCAGCTGCGTGACGAGACCGGTGCCGGCGTGATCCTCGTCACCCACGACCTCGGCGTCGTCGCCGACATCGCCGACCGGGTGATCGTCATGTACTCGGGCCGCGTGGTCGAGCAGGGGACGCTCGACGACATCTTCTACGACCCGCAGCACCCCTACACCTGGGGCCTGCTGGGCTCGATCACCCGGATCGACGCCGACCGCTCGCAGCGCCTGCCGGCGATCCCGGGGATGCCGCCGTCGCTGCTACGCCCACCCGAGGGTTGCCACTTTCGCCCGCGCTGTCCGCACGCGTTCGAGGCCTGCCGCGAGGTCCCCGAGCTCAAGAGCCGGGTCGCCGATCGCCCCGAGAGCCTCGACCGCTGCTTTTTGACCGTCGAGCAGAAGCGCCGGCTCCGTCAGGTCGGCGATCAGATCGGCCTCGCCGCTCCGGAGGTCGTGAAATCGGGACTGGCCGGGCCGTCGACCGATGACTGACGAGCCCACGACCGCCCCGGCGACCACGGCCGAGAACGCCAATGGCGCGCTGCTGACCGTCGATCACCTCCGGGTCCTGTTCCCGATCAAGAGCGGCGTGATCATCGACCGCAAGGTCGGTCAGGTTCACGCCGTCGACGACGTCTCCTTCCGCCTCAACGAAGGCGAGACGCTCGGGATCGTCGGCGAGTCCGGGTGCGGCAAGACGACTCTGATCAGGGTGCTCGTGCGCCTGATCGCGGCGACCTCGGGGTCGATCAAGTTCCGCGGCGACGACATCACCAACGCCGGGCGCAAGCAGCTCGAGCCGATCCGCCGCGAGATGCAGATGGTGTTCCAGGACCCGCAGGCGTCACTGAACCCGCGCAAGCGGGTCGGGCAGATCCTCGCGACGCCGTTGAAGATGCGCGGCGTCTCGAAGGATAAGATGGTCGACGAGACTCGCGAGCTGCTCGATCGCGTGGGCCTCTCGGGCGAGCACATCAACCGCTTCCCGCACGAGTTCTCCGGCGGCCAGCGCCAGCGGATCGGGATCGCCCGCGCGCTGGCGGTCAACCCGCGACTGATCATGCTCGACGAGCCGGTCTCGGCGCTCGACGTGTCGATCCAGGCGCAGGTCATCAACCTGCTCGACGACCTCCAGGATGAGTTCGATCTGAGCTTCGTGTTCGTCGCTCACGACCTCTCGGTCGTCCGCCACGTCTCGGACCGGATCGCGGTCATGTACCTCGGCAAGCTGATGGAGGTGTCACCCGCCGAGGAGCTCTACAGCAAGCCGATTCACCCCTACACCTCGGCGCTGCTGAGCGCGATCCCGATCCCCGATCCGAAGGAGAACCGGGCGCGCACGCGCCACGTCGTCTCGGGCGAGCCGCCGAACCCGATCCGGCCGCCTTCGGGGTGCCGCTTCCATACCCGCTGCCCGCGAGCGACTGACATCTGCCGCACCGCGGAGCCGCCGCTGACCGAGTACGCCGACGGTCATCTGGCCGCCTGCCACCACCCGCAGAGCGTCAGCGCCGAGGAGATCGCGAGCGCTAAGCGCTCAGACGCGAGCCCGCTCAGCTCCGGCGAGGAGCGGCCTGATGTCTGGAGCGGCAACGGCTCGGCGGACGTCGCAGCGGCGCCGGCGGCGTCCGCGGACGCCGAGTAAGAGCCACTAAGGCGTCGCGCGACCCCAGTAAGGGGTCCGACTCGCAAACAGGCTCCGTTTGCCCGATGTGGGCGGCGGCGTCTCAGTTCATTCTCCGATCACGTTGCAAGCGATCGAGAGGAACGCAGAATGCACCCCCAGTTCAGCGCATACATGGCGTCGAGCCGCGCCGATGAGCTCGTCCGGAGCGGTCGGGCGAGCCGGCCAGAGTTCTCACAGCCCCGGATCAGGGTCGTGGCGCGCATCAGGCGATACTTCTCTGATGCGGTCGAGGCTGACCAGCACGCACTTCGTCGGACGGGCGCCTGAGCTCGCGCAGCTCACGCTCGCCGTACAGGAGGCCAGCACCGGTCGGCCTGGGCTGGTCCTGCTGGGAGGCGATTCGGGGGTCGGCAAGACGAGGCTGGTGAGCGAGCTCGAGCAGGAGCTCGGCGACGGTGACGAGCCGCCGGCGCTGATCCTGCGCGGCGAGGGCGTAGAGCAGTCAGACGGGGAGCTTCCGTACGCGCCGCTGCTGAGTGCGCTGCGACCACTGGTCCGCGCCCACCATCCGGCGCTCGACGCGCTGAGCGCCGGCAGCCGCGCGGCGCTGGCGACGATCCTTCCGGGCCTCGACGACGGACGCCCCCGTGACGACCGCCCTGACCCGACCGGGCAGGTGCGCCTGTTCGAGGCTGTGCTTGAGCTGCTCGACATCCTGTCCGAGCCGGCGCCGGTGGTGCTGATTCTCGAGGACATGCACTGGGCCGACAGCTCGACGCGCACGTTCGTAGCGTTTCTGGCGCGCAGCATGCGCCAGGAGCGGGTGGTGCTGCTGCTGACCTACCGCTCTGACGAGCTGCACCGCCGACACGCGCTGCGCCCACTGCTGGCCGAGCTGGATCGGCTTGAGCGGGCGCGCCGGGTGGACCTCGAGCCGTTCGATCGCGACGAGCTCAGCGAAGCGCTCGCCGACATCCTCGGAGCGGCGCCCGACGCGAAGCTGCTCGAGCGTCTGTACATGCGCAGCGAAGGCAACCCGCTCTACACAGAGGAACTGCTGGCTGCCGGAATGGATGGGCGCGGCGCGCCTCCGCAGAGCCTGCGCGACGCCTTCCTGGGCCGGATCGAGCGCCTGTCAGAAGAGGCGCAGCGCGCCACGCGAGCGGTAGCCGTGGGGCGCGCGCTCGATGAGTCGACACTGTCCGCGGTGCTGGGCGCCGACCGCGAACGAGTCCAGACCGCGTTGCGCGAGGCGCTCGCAGAGCAGGTGCTGATCGCCGACGTCGACGAGCGCTTCTGCTTCCGCCACGCGCTGCTGCGCGAGGCGCTCTACGACGACCTGCTGCCCGGCGAGCGCGGCGAGTGGCACCTGTCGCTCGCGAAGGCCCTCGAGGCGGGGGAGCTGGGTGGCGAGGAGAGCGAGCTCGATCGGGCGACGATGATCGCCAGCCACTACGCGGCCGCCGGCGAGCAGCCGGCCGCTCTGCGGGCGAGCGTCCACGCCGCGACTCTGGCCGGGCGAGCGCACGCCTATGCCGAGGTGAGCGAGCTGCTCGAACGGGCGCTCGAGCTATGGCCGCGCGTCAGCGAGGACGCGCGACCGCAAGAGATCGATCATGTCGATCTGCTGGCGCGGGCGGCGAGGGCGTACGGCATCTCCGGTGACCGGTCGCGTGCGGAAGTCCTGCTCGGTCGCGCGCTCGAAGCGCTGGATCCGGAGCGCGAGACGCAGCGCTACGCGGCGGTGCTCGGGCGCCTGTCGCGGGTCCTGTGGTCGCTGAACAGGGGGCAGGTTGCGATCGAGACGGCAGAGCGGGCGCTGGCGCTGCTGGCCCCCGAGGAGGGGGGCCGTGAACGGGCGCTGTTGTTGGCTTGGCTGGCGCGGATGCGTGTCCTGCGCGGGCGCTACCGCGATGCGATCGGCGACGGCGAGGTGGCGCTCACGGCCGCGATCGAGGCCGGCGACTCGCTCGCCGAGTGCGAGGTGCTCAACACGCTCGGGATGGCGCAGGCGATGCTCGGACGGGTGGACGAGGGCGTAGGCAGCCTGCGGCGGGCAATCGAGATTGCGCGACGGAGAACGAAGATATCGACAGCATCTCGACCGCCTACTCGAACCTCGCTGACATGCTGATCCTCTCGGGCCGCACGCCGGAGGCGCTCGAGACCGCCCAGGAAGGCATGCGCGCTGACGCCGCGGAGCTTTATGCGCAGCCACGACTGGATCACGTTGACGATTTCGGAAGCCGCCTTCAGGGTCGGCGATTGGTCGCTGGCTCGCGACAGCCTCGGCCCGTCGGCGTCGCGCGTGGCAGGGAACATGTTGATGTTCCGCCAGCTTCGCGAGGCCGAGCTGGCGCTCGGCGTCGGGGATGAGGACGCCGCCGAGGCCTGCCTGTCGTCGGTCGAGGAGCTCGTCTGCGAGTCATCGGAGCCACAATGGATCGCGCTGTACGGGCTGTTGGTGGCCGAGCTCCGCCGCCGCCGGCACGACTACGACGGCGCCCGGGCAGCGGTTGAGAATGCGCTTGGGCGAATCGAGATCTGCACCGACGATGTCAATCGGATCGCCCGCGTCGCCGCCGCGGGGACGCGGATCGAGGCCGATCGTGCCCAGCGGGCTCGCGACCTTGGGGAGAAGGCCGAGCTTCGCGAGGCGCTCACCCGCTGCCGCCTGCACGTCAGCCGGCTCGAGGCTGCGGCGCAGGAGGGCGGACCGTCGAGCGAGCGTATCTCGCTGAGGGCAAGGCCGAGATGGCCCGCGCTCGGGGTCGCGGTGGCCCGCGAGTGGGCAAAGGCGGTCGACCGCGTGGGAGGCGGTCCAGCGGCCATATCCGGTCGCGATCTCGCGCTGGCGCGCGGCCGAGGCGCAGGTGACGGCGGGCGACCGTGCCGCCGCCGCGCCGCGTCGCGAGGCGCTCGCGACCGCCAACGTGCTGGGCTCGAAGTGGCTTGCGGCCGAGATCCACGGCCCTCGCCGAGCGCGCGCGGCTCAACCTCGGCAGCCGAGCAGGCGTCGGCCAACGGCGCCGACGCTGCCGCCGAACAGGATCCGTTCGGCCTCACGCCGCGCGAGCGCCAGGTGCTGGCGCTTGTCGCCAGGGCGCCACCAACCGCCAGATCGGCGCGGCGCTGTTCATGGCCGAGAAGACCGCCAGCGTCCACGTCTCGCGGATCCTCGCCAAGCTCGGGGTCCAGGGACGCACGCAGGCGGCGGCGCTCGCGCACCGCCGGCACCTCGACTGAATTGGACGCTGCGGCGACACGGCGAGCGTTAGTCTGCTCGGCATGCGCACGCCTGCCGAATGGGAGCCTCACGAGAGAACCGTGATGGGCTGGCCGTGCCGGGCTGAGCTGTGGGGCGAGACGATCGACCAGGCGCGCGCCGACTACGCGGCGGTCGCGAACGCGGTCGGCGAGTTCGAGCCGGTGACGATGATCGCCAACGCCGGGGGCGATGCCCGCGATGCCCGCGCCGCGTGCTCCTCCGCGGTCGAGATCGTCGAGCTGGCGCTCAACGACTCGTGGCTGCGCGACTGCGGCCCGATCTACACCTACGGCGACGACGGCTCCCGGGTGGCGGTTCACTTCCGCTTCAACGCCTGGGGCGAGAAGTTTCCGCCGTGGGACAACGACGCCGTGGTCGGCCGGCTGATCGCGCAGCGGCTCGGCGACGAGGTCCGCGAGTCCTCGCTGGTGCTCGAGGGCGGCTCGATCCTGACCGACGGCGAGGGGACGCTGCTGACGACCGAGCAGTGCCTGCTGAACCCGAACCGCAACCCGTCGCTGTCGCGGGAGCAGATCGAGGCCGAGCTGCGCGCGCGACTGGGCGTCGAGCGGATCGTGTGGCTCGGGATGGGGCTGCTCGAGGATCGCGACACCGACGGGCACGTAGACCTGATTGCCGCCTTCATCGAGCCGGGCCGGGCGCTGCTGCAGGCGGTCGCGCCCGACAACCCCAACCACGAGAACTGCGTCGAGAACGCGCGCCGGCTGCCGAGGCGGGGATCTCGGTGACCGAGCTGCCGCTGCTGCCGTATGCGCAGGTGGCGGGCGAGGAGATCGCTGCCAGCTACCTGAACTTCTATATCTGCAATCGTGGTGTGATCGTGCCGGTCGCAGGCGCAGACACCGACGAGCAGGCGCTCGCGATCATCCGCGACGCCTATCCGGGGCACGAGGTCGTCTCGGTCCCCGGGCTGGTGCTCGCTTTCGGCGGTGGCGGTCCGCATTGCATAACCCAGCAGGTGCCCGTGCGCGATGGCTGAGCCCCAGGAGCTGCTGACCGCCTACCCGCCGCCGCCGTCGCCGGCGCGGACCCGGCCGCCCGAGCGCGAGCCGCTGCGGATCGGGCTGGTCCAGGAGCGCTGGCACCCGTCGGCCGACGAGCACCTCGAGGCGCTCGCGCGCGGGATCCGTACGGCTGCTTCCGAGGGGGCCCGGGTCGTCTGCCTGCAGGAGCTGACTCTGTCGCGGTACTTCGCGATCACGCCTGACGGCCCGCAGACTGCGGGTGCCGCTCCAGAGGAGCTCGAGAGCGGCCCGACGCTCTCGTTTGCACGCGCGGCGGCATCGGAGACCGGGGTCTACGTGCACGCCTCGCTGTACGAGCGAGCTGACGGCGACGATGGGCTCGGGTTCAACACCGCCGTGCTGGTCGCGCCCGACGGGCGGCTCGTGTCGCGCACGCGCAAGATGCACATCCCGATCACCGCGGGCTACTACGAGGACCGTTACTTCCGCCCGGGGCCGGCCGACGGCGACGCGTTCCACCTGGTGGCGCTGCCGACCGGCGACGGCGAGGCCCAGCTCGGCCTGCCGACCTGCTGGGACCAGTGGTTCCCGGAGCTCGCGCGGGCGTACTCGATCAAGGGCGCCGAGGTGCTGATCTACCCGACCGCGATCGGCTCCGAGCCAGACCACCCGGACTTTGACACCCAGCCGCTGTGGCAGCAGGTGATCGTCGGCAACGGGGTCGCGAACGGGACCTTCATGGTCGCGATCAACCGGATCGGCTCCGAGCCGCCGCTGACCTTCTACGGCTCGAGCTTCATCTCCGACCCCTACGGCCGGGTGCTCGTACAGGCGCCGCGCGACAAGCCGGCGGTGCTGGTCGCCGACCTTGACCTCGACCAGCGCCGCGATTGGCTCGAGCTGTTCCCGTTCTTGACCACCCGGCGACCGGACGCCTACGGTCTGCTGACCGCTCCCAGAGCGGGCTGATGGCTCCCCGCACCTGCATCATCGGGGCCGGCGTCAGCGGCCTCGTAGCCGGCAAGGCGCTGCGCGACTGGGGCGTGCCCTACACCTGCTTTGACGCCAGTGACGAGGTCGGGGGCAACTGGTACTTCCGCAACCCCAACGGTCGCTCCTCGGCGTACCGCTCGCTGCACATCGATACCTCCAAGCAGGCGATTAGCTTCTCGGACTTCGCGATGGACGAGCGTTACCCCGACTTCCCCCATCACACCGAGATCCACGCTTCCTGCGCGAGTACGCCGACCGCTTCGCGTTACGCGAGCGGATCGAATTCGAGACCGTGGTCTCGGAGCACGCCGGCGCGAGAGGCGGCGGCTGGCAGATCGTCACCGATGACGGCGCGAGCACGAGTTCGACGCGCTGCTGGTCTGCAACGGCCACCATGGGATCCGTCATGTCCGGATTTCCCCGGCACTTCGACGGCGAGACGGTGCACTCGCACCACTACATCGATCCCGGCGAGCCACTCGACCTGTACGGCAAGCGAGTGGTGGTTGTCGGGATCGGCAACAGCGGCGTCGACATCGTCTCCGAGCTGTCGCGCAAGGGGGTCGCCGAGCGCGTCGTGCTGTCGACGCGCAGCGGCGCCTGGGTGATCCCCAAGTACGCGTTCGGGCGCCCGGTCGACCAGATCTTCAAGACCAATCCCAGGGTGCCGCTCGACCTCCAGCACCGGCTCGTCGGCCTGCTGCCGCGGATCGTGGCGGGGAGGATGGAGGACTTCGGGCTGCCGACCCCCAACCACCGCTTCCTCGAGGCCCACCCGACGGTCTCGAGCGAGCTGCTGCTGCGCCTCGGCTCTGGCGACGCGATCGCCAAACCAAACGTCGACGAGCTGCTCGGCGACCGCGTGCGGTTCGCGGAGGCTCGGTCGAGCAGGCCGACGCGATCGTCTACGCGACCGGCTACAAGATCACGTTCCCGTTCTTCGATCCGTCGCTCATCTCCGCTCCCCGCAACGTGCTGCCCTTGTACAAGCGGATGTTCAAGCCGGGGATCGACGACCTCGCGTTCATCGGCCTCGGTCAGGCGCTACCGGCGATCTTCCAGTTCGCGGAGTGCCAGGCGAAGTTCGCCGCGCAGTGGCTGGCGGGCACGTGGGCGCTGCCGCGGCTGGCGAGATGGAGGCCGAGATCAAGCGTGACCTGCGCCGCCACGGCCATTGGTCTGACCGGCCGCGGCACACGATCGAGCTCGACTACTACGTCTACGAGCACGACATCCGGACGCGGGTGTTGCCGGCCGGGCGCGAGCGGGCGCGGGCGCTGGCCGCTTCGATGGCCGGTTAGACTTCTTGCCGGGGTTCAGCAGTCCCTTCGGGTCGAAGAGCCGCTTGATCGACGGCGTGCGGGGCGGATGCTCGGGCGGCGCCGCGTTGGTGACGCCGAGCCCGTGCTCGCCCAACACCGAGCCACCGAGCCGCGGGCGAGCGCGAACAGATCCTGCGATGCTGGCTCGGCCCGCGCGAGCTCACGGGCGTCGTCGCGGTCGATCATGAACGTCGAGTGCAGGTTGCCGTCGCCGCCATGGCCCCAACTGCACGCAGCTAGCCCGTGACGCGCGCCGATCTCTCCGGGTCGCCATGATCGCCTCCTATAGGCGCTCGACCGGCACGACGATGTCCTCGGAGACGTTGCCGCCGCGCTGTGCGGCGACCCGTGCGAGACGCCGGCCCGCCAGCGCCACAGCGCCGCGATCGCGGCGCGGTCCTCTGGCGCGTGGACGGTCGTGCGCGGCTTCGCCGAGGATCTCGGTCAGTTCGGCGCGCAGGCGGTGCGCCTCGGCCGCCGAGCCGTCGGCCTCGGCGATCAGCATGAACGCGCCGGCTCTGTCTTGGAAGGGGGCGCGAGCCGCCTGGCCCGTCGGTCGTCCAGAAATTCGAGCGCGGCCGGGAGCAGGCCGTTTGCGAGCACGGCGACAGCGCGTCGCAGCCGGCTGCGGCGTCGGCGTAGGTGGCGACGACGGGCAGCTTGGCTTCCGGTGCCGGGATCAGCCGCAGCCACGCGCCGGTGATGACGCCGAGCGTCCCCTCGGAGCCGATCAGCAGCGCTTGATGTCGTAGCCGGCGACGTCCTTGCGGATCGGGCCGCCGACGGTGACAAGCTCCCCTGGCGCGAGCACCGACCTCGAGCCCGGTGACCCAGGTGCCGGTGACGCCGTACTTGAACGTGTGCGGGCCGCCGGCGTTGGTCGCGATGTTGCCGCCGAGCTGCGACTGCTCGGGGCGCCCGGGTCGGGCGCGACAGCAGAGCCCGTTCTCGCGCGCGCGCCGTTGCAGCGTCGCGGTCGT
>CAVPFS010000023.1:0-106897 GCA_963703825.1 uncultured Solirubrobacterales bacterium
ACGTCCCCGGCTTTAGCGACCTTGCCTGTAATCTGTTCATTCCATCGCTTCAGTGTAAGTCGTTGCCGTGACGCTCACCGCCCCTTCTTGCAGAGTGCATCAAGCTTGCCATCCATCTCCACGAGTTTGTCGTACACGTCCTTGATGGCCTGCCCATCAATTTATGCCCGAGCATTTCGTGTCCCAACGCCAGCGATTGGGCCTCGTCCACGAGGACCGTCTGGAATACCTGCCGGAACTGGCCTGCTGCTTGATCTGCGCCGCTCCCCCTCATGCAGCATGCCATGTCGACTGCGTCGAGCAGGTATCATAGGATCATCATATGATACTTCGAGCGAACCACGCTGGTGACGATCAAGTCTTGCGATTGGAGCTTGGGCTGGCGGACAGCCGGCGGGGGGAGCGATCCGTGTTGATGGGCGCAGCCTCAGTCCCACCGGTCTTCTATACATTCTGCCGCCATTGGTGGTGACCGGTTTGGTCAACTGGTTTGTGACATTCAGGGGCGCGCAATCGATCCTTGTGGTGTGAGCGAGCGGGTGGGTGACTGAGTCTCGGGAACGGGAGTGTCGATGCAGCGGCTTCGGGAGATGTGCTGGAGTGCAGCCAACTTTCCATCGAGCAGCTATCGGCGATCGACGATCCCGAGCAGACCATTCGCGCTGAGCTGCTGCGGGAACTGCTGTTGAAGCGCTGCGACCTGCGATTGGATCCGCGGGGTGTTCGTCTCCGCGGAGCGCGCATCACCGGCACGCTGGACCTCACCCACGTTGAGGCCGCGGTCGGAATGGAGCTGCGTGGCTGCAGCTTCGATCACCCGGTCCTGGCGGATCGCGCTCGCCTACCCCTGGTTAGCCTTGACCGGTTCGTGCGTTGCAGGCCTGACCTGTGACGGGCTTGAGGTCGACGGAGGTTTGCCGCTCTTTGCTCGGGAATTCGTAGGCCTTCTGGTAGCCGACGTTGTCCTCGACGACGCCGAGCACTTGCGGAATGACGTCGCCGGCGCGCTGGATTTGCACCGTGTCGCCGATACGCACGTCGAGCCGCGCGATCTTGCCGGCGTTGTCGGCGTCCTTGACGTCATCTGCATGGCGGCGACCGCCGCCGTCGCTCAGCTTGGCGACCTGGGGTGGAGGAGGCCGATCCGCGACCTGGATACTCGATGCTGCACCTTGACGGCGCGGTGGTGGCCTTCTCGGCCGGGAATTTATGCGCGATCGCCCAGCGTGGCGAGCGCGACACGAAACCGAGACGCTCCTGCCAATCGCCCTTTGGACTTCTTGGCGTTGGCGCCGAAATTGAAACTGGCGGATGCTTGGCCATGACGACTTCCTTGTCGGTTGGGAACGCCGCGGGTCTTGTTAAGGAGTCTCCTGTTCGACCGCCTCGCTGTTGCCTTGGTTGGAGGGTCGCGGCTCAGCGCCATTCTACCACTGATCGCGGCCAAGCCGCGGAGCTACCCACGCCGGCCGGGTCTCGGCTGTGTCTCGGCCTCGGCGGGATTCTGCTGGGGTCGGGCACTTCGACCGCCGAAATGCAGCGCAGGCCGAACGCTCTTAGGCCGATCTTCAACCAGCGGCGAAGCCTGACGGCCGGCGACCCGTCGGTCCCGATGGCGCACACCTGGACGCGGTATTCGGGGTTTGGCCGGTTTGCCGGGGTGTTCATGGGCCTCTCCTCTCCGTTGTGGAGGGCTTGCGGTAAGCCCGCAACACGGCGCCGTCGGGACCGAACTCCAACAGCACGAAACCCAAGGTGTACGCGGCGTCCGCCGTCCCGTCCCATTCGCCGGGGCCCATGGTTGGTAGATGACAGCGGTCTGGGCCGGGGCGCAGCGGTAGACGTCGGCCAGCGGGATTTCGATTAGCAGGGGTCGCGGGGAATACGTTGGCATTATGATACGTTAGCCCTCTTTAATTGGTCTTGTGTCGGGGTATTCGCTTCGGTCATGGCCACCTCCTGGCTTCCGGCGGCGTCCGGCGCCCGCAGACGCTCAACATGGCCCCCAGGGCAAGCACCATGCCGTCAACGTCGATGCCGAGTCGCATGAGCGGGAAGGTCGGCAGCATGGCGGCGGGCTTGTCCGCCTCGACGGACGCTTTGAGCCGTTCGCAGAGCGAAATCACGTCCGTGAGACGGGCCGCTATGGCTTCCTCGCTGCCTCTTCCTCCTGTTGGCGGTCGGGCCGGGATGCCGACCGCGGCAACACAATGGACTCACCGCCCCGCCGGTCAGTGAGCGTGTCCAGCAGGCCGTTGAACGCCTCGGCCTCGGTGTCACCGATTGCGGCTTGTTGCCACGGATCGCGGCGTGACTTCGGCCCAGCCATCCGTAGGTCGGCGGACTCGTTTCGACGGCCATGATTATTTCCCAAAGGGACTCTCAAAACTCATGCTTTCCTCCAACAGGTCGAACCGGATGTGTGGGCCGTGAAACGCCAACCCCATCCGCCCCGTCGGGCCGTTGCGGTTCTTGGCGACTTCCAGGCCGATGCAGTTGTACGGGCCGGCGGGCGGGTCCTCGGTCTTGTGAGTGAACGAGAGCGTAGAGCGCGTGCTGCTCGATTTCTCCGCTGTCGCGCAAGTGGGCCAGAATGGGCCGCTTGCCCGGCCGCGTCTCTACGGCCCGGTTGAGTTGAGCCAAAACCAACACGGGGATTTCCAACTCACGCGATAGGGCCTGGAGGCGGCGGGCGGCGGTCCCCACTTGCTCCGTCCTGTTCGCCCGCGAATCTTCGGGGTCGATCAGTTGCAGGTAATCGACCACGAGCAAGCCCAACCCTTCCCTCCGCTTCATCCGCCGCGCCTCGCTTGCGATGTGCAGCATCCGCCGTGCCTTCATCACGATCCGCAGCGGCGCCCGCCCGCCGACGTTCATAATCCTTTGCACTTCCTCATACTGGCAGGGCGAGGCTTTCCCCTTCGCATGGCGAAGGAATCGATTCGGCCGCGGCACACAACAGCCGCTCGGCAAGCTGCACTCTCGACTGTTCGAGGCTCACGGAACGTTCCGCGTCTTCGTTGCTCAATTGCGACGGCCGCGGCAATCTGGAAGCCGAGGGCGGTCTTGCCGACGGACGGCCGCACCACAAGGACGATGAGTTCGCCGCCCCTGAGTCCGGCCGTCAAGTTGTCGAGACTGGCCAGGCCGCTTGAAAGGCCGTCCCCCAACTCGCCGTTGCTCTTGGCCCGTGCGTCGATGGCGTCCGCGGCTTGGTTCAGCGCGTCGCCCAAGGTGCAAGAATCGGCCGATCCCGGATCGCTCAACTGCAATAAAAAGCGCTCGGCGTGTTCCACTATTTCGTCCGCCCGGTTGCCGTCTTCCACCATTCGGGCCAGATCGACGCCCAAACGTCCGACCGCGCTGCTTAGCCTTTTCCCTGACGATCTCGGCGTAATAGGCGGCGTTGGCGGCCGTGGGCGCGGCGTCCCAAAGGTGGCCGAGATCGGAGTAACCGCCGACGTCGTCGATCTGGCCTCGCTGCTTGAGCTCCTCGGCTAGCATCACCATGTCAACCGCCCGGCCGTCGCGGTCGGGCATGTCCCTAATCGCTTACCGTAAATCTTCTGGTTCGCGTCGGCGTAGAAGTCGGCGGCGCGGAGCTTCAACGCCAAGTCGTCGATGGTGCGGTTGTCGCACAACATCGAACCGAGAACCGATTGCTCGGCTTCCTTGGAGTGCGGCGGCAACCTGTTGGCGGCGTGTGTGGTCATTCGGGTTTAACCTTTCCGTTTGGGTGTGAGGCTGCGGTCGGGGCGGAAGTTTAGCGGCGGGAGGGCGGCTTTTGCGTTTTGATCGGCAACGCGACGTTTAATCTCGCCGTTGGCGGCGACAAGGTCCGAAGCTTTGAGACCGTCGCCGTTCGAGGTGACTTGGGGTGGCCGAGTCTCCGCCCCTCGCTGCGCAGCCACTGGCGGGCTTGGGTATGTAGTGGCCGTTTTTCTCTTTCCATCTATCCGACTTTTTTTGTCGCTCACACCGTCGAGGATGACGGCCTGGAGCGCGGGTGCGCGGAGGCTACGGCGCGGCGGGCGCTGGCCTTCGACTCGGCGTGAGGGTATGCCTCCCAGAACTGTTGAAAGCCGTCGCTTGTCCTCGCCCCCCTTAGGGGGGTGAGGGGGGTTTCATTGGTTTTTGTCATATCGTTCTCGTGTGACTGGCAGTCACTCCGAGGTGACTGGCAGTCACTCCTGTTTTTGAGAAAGTAGAGGTTACTTTTGGAGTTCCGTTTGACCGTTATCAACCCTTCATCCTCCAACACGCGCACGGTTCGCATGGCCTGGCGAGTGCAAACATCAACCTGACGCTATCGTTTCGTAGGCGGGGAACGCCTTACCTTCTTAGTCGGCGTGGTGCGCGACAGCAGTAGACGGCGATGCCGAACGGCCCTATGGCGGGGCCGTGGTTTTCGATCAGCCAGTGGGGGATTTGGAACCAGCCCCGCCGCACCATGTCACCGGCCCCCATTGTTTTTCGGGCCGAAGCGTCGGTAGAATTGGGTTCACGACTGCGTCCTCGAAGATTTAGCTGGCGGGCGTGCCTAGTGCAGTTTCAAGTAGCCAGGTTTGCGAAGCGGCCACGCGTGTAAAATGAGGTATGAAACCACCTCTGTTCGTTCGACCATTGTCCGAGCCGGAACTTCTGGCGCTGGTCAGGGTCTCCGGTCGGCCGATGCTTTCACCCTGCGTCGCTGCCAAATCCTGCTCCAGAGCGATCAAGGGCAGCGTCCCTCCCGCATCGCCGCCGGCCTGGGCTGCTCCGCACAGGCCGTCCGCAACGCCTTGGGGGCGTTCGCTGCCGAGGGACTGGCCTGCCTGCGTCGAGCCGTTCCCGGAGATCGTCGAGGCGGCCGAGAGGGCGATCCGCGCGGAGGGGATCGAGCCGATCAGGACCCCGATCCGCGGGGGCACCGACGGGTCGCGGCTCAGCGAGATGGGCCTTCCGACGCCGAATCTGTTCACCGGCGGCCACGAGTATCACTCCGTTCGCGAGTGGGCTTCGGTCAATGACATGGCGTCAGCCGCGGCGACGATCGTCCGCCTAGCGGACGTTTGGACGCACGTTGGCGAAGTAGTCGCCGGGGGTGAGCGCCCAGGGCGTCAGCTCGCTGGCCTCGGTCGACGGGGAGATCATGCCCGTGGTCGCAGGCGACGATCGCGATCACGGACGAGGGACTGGTCCGGGGCGACGGCGCCTTCGAGGTGATCCGCGTCTACGACGGCAGGCCGTACGCGGTCGAGGAACACCTGGCGCGGCTGCGGCGCTCGGCGGCCAATCTCCGTCTCCCGCTGGACCTCGAGGCGGTGCGCGCGGATGCCCACCGGCTGCTCGCGCACGCGGGCACCGGCCCGGACCACGATCTGCTGCGGATCATGGTCACGCGCGGCGGGCGCCGGCTGATGATGACCGAGCGGTTGCCCGAGACTCCGGAGATGCTGCGGCTGAAGACGATCACGTACTCGCCGACCCGCGTGCTGGACGGCGTCAAGTCACTGTCGTACGCCGGCAACATGCTCGCCGGCCGGCTCGCTCGCGAGCAGGGCTATGACGACGCGCTGCTGGTCACGCCACACGGCCGCGTACTCGAGCTGCCGACGAGCTCGATCTTTTGGGTGCAGGGCGCAGAGATCCTGACGCCGCCGCTCGATGACCACATCCTCGCGTCGATCACCCGGGCGGTCGTGATCGCGGTCACCGGCGCGCAGGAGCGCCCCTGCCCGCTCGATGAGCTGCTGGCCGCCGACGAGGTGTTCATGGCCTCCACGACCCGTGAGGTGCAGCCGGTGATTGCGGTCGACGAGCGTTCGTTCGAGGGTCCGGGGCAGGTCACGCGCCGCACAGCCGCCGCGGTCAGCGAGCAGATCCAGGCAGAGCTCGGCGGGTGAAGGTCCTCACCGTAATCGGCAACCGCCCGCAGTTCATCAAGGCGGCGGCGGTCTCACCGAGACTGCGCAAGGTCCACACGGAGGTGCTCGTGCACACCGGCCAGCACTTCGACGATCGGCTCTCGGCGGTGTTCTTTGCGGAGCTCGGGCTGCCGGCGCCCGACGAGCAGCTCGGCGTCGCGCTCGGATCGGGCAGCTCGCAGACGGCGCGGATGCTCGCCGCGCTCGAACCGGTGGTGGATCGCGAGTCCCCCGACGCAGTGCTCGTATACGGGGACACGAACTCGACCCTCGCGGGCGCGCTCGCGGCCGCGCAGGCTTTCGTCCCCGTCGCGCATGTCGAAGCCGGGATGAGGTCGTTTGACCGCTCGATGCCCGAAGAGCTCAACCGCGTCGCTCGTCGATCACGCGAGCTCGCTGCTGCTGTGCTCGAGCGAAGTCGCGATGGCCAACCTGCGACACGAGGGGATCGCCGGACTGGCCGAGCTGGTCGGCGACGTGATGGTCGACGTCGCGCTCGAGGCTCAGCCGCGGGCGCGCGAACGGACCGATCTCGTCCGCGCCCACGGCGTCGAGCCCGGCGGCTACGTGCTCGCCACCGCCCACCGGGCGGGCAACGTCGATGATCCCGAGCGGCTGGCCGCGCTGGTCGAGGTGCTGTTGGCGGCGCCGGTGCCGGTGGTGCTGCCGCTTCACCCGCGTACCGAGGCCCGTCTGAAGGCGGCCGGGATGCTCGACGAGCTGCGCGCCACGCCTCCGATCAGGCTGACCGAACCGCTCGGATACTTCGAGCTGACCGCGCTGCTTTGCAACGCCCAGGCGGTGATGACTGACTCCGGCGGCCTGCAGAAGGAGGCCTATCTGGCGAGCGTGCCGTGCGTGACGCTGCGTGCCAGCACCGAGTGGACCGAGACCGTCGAGCAAGGCTGGAACGTGCTCGTCGACCTCGATCGGGAGGCCGCAGCCGCGGCGCTCGAGCGCGAGCCGCCGCCAACGCACCCCGAGCTCTACGGCGACGGGCGCGCCGGCGAGCGCGTCGTCGCCGCGCTTACACTGCTGCCGGGTCTTGCATGAATGAGCCATCGGTTCGCATAGGGGTTGTCGGGCTCGGCTACTGGGGACCGAACCTGGCTCGCAACTTCGCCGCGATCCGCGGATGCGAGCTCGCCTACTGCTGCGACGGCTCGGAGGAGTCCCCGGCGACGCGGGCCGGGGGCCGTTCCCGGGGGTGCCGGTGGTCGCCGACATCCAGGAGCTGCTCGCCGATCCGGAGCTCGACGCGGTTGTGCTGGCGACGCCGGTCCCGAGCCATGCCCGCCTCGCGGTCAGGGTGCTCGAGGCGGGCAAGCACTGCTTCGTGGAGAAGCCGCTCGCGCAGTCAGTCGCCGACGCCGAGCTCGCGGTCGCCGCCGCACAGGCGGGCGGACGCGTGTTGATGGTGGGGCACCTGCTCGAGTACCACCCTGGCGTCGCCCGACTCAAGGAGCTGGCTGATTCCGGCGAGCTCGGCGAGATCTATTACATCTACGGCAACCGACTGAACCTCGGCAAGCTCCGCGCCGACGAGAACGCGCTCTGGAGCCTTGGCGCCCACGACGTGTCAGTCGTGCTGCATCTCGCGGGCGAGGAGCCGGTTGAGGTCGCCGCCCACGGCGAGGCTTATGTTCGCGAGGGCGTCGAGGATGTTGTCTTCTGCTTCATGCGCTTCCCGTCGGGCCTCGCGGCGCACCTGCATCTGTCGTGGCTGGATCCGCACAAGGAGCGGCGTTTCACTGTTGTCGGTTCGCGACGGATGGCGACCTTCGACGACATGGAGCTGGAGCGCAAGCTGACGATCTACGACAAGGGCTTTGACGAGGATGCCCGTGGCTATGGCGAGTACATAACTCGTAGCGGCGACATCTACTCGACCGCGGATCGCAAACATCGAGCCGCTGCGGGTGGAGTGTGAGCACTTCATCGAGTCGTCGGGACCGGCGACCCGCCGCGCTCTGACGGGGCCAGCGGCGTGCGGGTCGTGCGGGTCTTGGAGGCGCTGCAGGAGTCGCTTGACGAATCACGCCGCCGGAGCCGGATCAGTGCCGGCTGACCGCGCTGCGCTGCGCGAGCTCGGCGTGCACGTGTTCCCGTCGGGGCGGGGATCGCCGACGGCGTCACGCTCGCGCCCGGCGCCGTGGTGTACGACGGGACGAGCGTCGGTCCGGGCACGAGCATCGGCGCGGCGGCAGTCGTGCACTCGGGCACCCAGATCGGCGCCGGCTGTGTGATCGAGGACGGTGCGGTGCTCGGCAAGCGCCCGCGGCTTCGACTCGGGTCGAGCGCCGCCGGCCGGCTTGGTGAGCCGTTGCGGGTCGCCGACGGGGTCACAATCTGCGCGGGCGCGGTCGTCTACGCATCGGCCATGATCGGCGCCGAGGCGATCATCGGCGACCAGTCGCAGGTGCGCGAGCGGGCTGTGGTCGGCGCGCGGAGCGTGGTCGGTCGCGGGTCCACGGTCGACTTCGATGCCCAGCTCGGTGACCGGGTGCTGATCCGACCGGCGTCTATGTGACCGCCGGCTCCGTGGTCGAGGACGACGTTTTCATCGGCCCGGGCGTAACGACGACCAACGACGACACGATGGGGCGCCACGCGCCGAGCGTCGGGCTCGCAGGCCCGACGCTGCGCCGTGCCTGCCGGATCGGCGGCGGCGTCGTCCTCACACCGGGAGTCGAGATCGGCGAGGAGGCGTTCGTGGCCGCCGGCGCGGTCGTCACGCGTGACGTCGGCCCGCGCGAGGTCGTGATGGGCGTTCCGGCACGAGTCGTGCGCCGGGTGTCCGACGAGGACCTGCTCGAACGCTGGCGTTAGCGCTCTGACCTCGCCTGGACCGGAGCGCTCACCGTTCTAAGGGCGGCCGTTGCTGCTGACCGCGCTGCCCTCGGCGCCGGCCATCCAGATCACCTGCTCGCGCCCGGGCCCGGTGCCCACCAGCGCGATTGGCACGCCGACGAACTCGGAAACGAACTGCAGGTATTCGCGTGCCGCGTCGGGCAAATCGGACTCTGATCTGCAGTCGCTGAGGTCGCCTTTGAAGCCGCGCATCTCTTGTACTCGCCGGCGGCGTGATGGAGCACGGTCTGGTGGTAGGGAAAGTAGTCCAGCTCGGCGCCCTCGTCACTGCGGTAGCGCGTGCAGACGCACAGTGGATCCAGCCCAGCAAGCACGTCGAGCTTGGTGATCGCGAGCGCCGTCAGCGAGTTGAGCCGCGCCGCATAGCGCAGCGCCACGAGGTCAAGCCAACCGACGCGCCGGGCACGGCCGGTCGTCGTCCCGTACTCGCCGCCGCGCTCGCGGATCTCGTCAGCGAGCGGTCCGTCGAGCTCGGTCGGGAACGGGCCCGCGCCGACGCGGGTGGCGTAGGCCTTGGCGACGCCCCACACCTCGTCGATGTCCTTCGGCCCCACTCCGGCCCCGATGCAGGCGGCGCCCGCGACCGGGTTCGACGAGGTCACGAACGGATAGGTGCCGTGGTCGATGTCCAGCAGCGCCCCCTGGGCGCCCTCGAAAACCACCATTTCGTTGTCGTCGAGCCGTTCGAGCACGAGCCGTGATGTGTCGGCGATGTAGGGCTCGAGCACGTGGCCGTAGGTCAGATACTCGTCAGTCATCGACTGCAGGTCGAGAGCCGGGTCCTTGGCGAACGGCCGCAGCGACAGTCGCTTTGGCTCAAGCGCGGCAACGATCTTCTTCTTCAGGATCTTCTCGTCGAGCAGGTCCTGGACGCGGATCCCGAGTCGCGCTGCCTTGTCCGCGTAGCAGGGACCGATACCGCGCCGGGTGGTCCCGATCTCGAGCTTGCCGAGCTTCGCCTCGCCGGCGTGATCGAGCATCAGGTGGTAGGGCATGATCAGGTGCGCGTTGGCCGAGATCCGCAGGGCGCGCGTGTCGACTCGGCGGCGGCGGAGCTCATCGAGCTCGTCAGTCAGGACCTTCGGGTCGATCACGACCCCGTTGCCGATCACGCACAGCTTGCCCGGATATAGGATTCCCGAGGGCATCAGGTGCAGCTTCCAGGTCTTGCCGTTGCGGACGATTGTGTGCCCAGCGTTGTTGCCACCCTGGAAGCGCACGACAGCGTCGGCTTGCTCGGCGAGCATGTCGGTCACTTTCCCTTTTCCCTCGTCGCCCCACTGGGCGCCGACGATCACGATTCCTGGCATGGCCCGATCCAGTGTACGAGGGGTTCGGGCGGCCGGATGTCCACCGAATCTGCCTCCCTTTCCCCCTGTATAACAGGGGTTTTGGGAGGTTCTTTCGCCGCCCCGCTGCTTGACACCTAGCATGACTAGGTATAAGCTTTGTGCAGAAAGCAATGAGCTATCGGTCTGACCTCTCGCGGGAGCTGGCGGCGGTCGGGATCGGCGGCCGGCTGCGGAGCAGGATCGTGGCCGAGTTCGACGACCACCTGGCGTGTAATCCCGATGCCCAGCTCGGCGATCCCAAGGCGATCGCGCGCCAGTTCGCCGACGAGCTCGGCACCACTCGAGCGCGCCGCGCCGCCTTCGTCAGCTTCGGCGCCCTGGCGCTTGCGGGGGTGCTGTTCGGGGCCGCGTTCGTCGCGGCTCCGCGGGGCATGCTGGCGCCCGCCTCGGCCTCCAACCACATCTCGTGGCTGGCGACGTTCGCCGCCGCGCTGACCGCCTGCGCGGCCCAGGTCTCGTTCGTCGCCGGCGGCCTGGCGCTGGTGCGGGCGCTCCGGCTTCGCCGGGACGGCGTGATCGCCGGCGCCGAGGCCGAGGTCATCCGGCGCCGGGCGACGGTCGGCGTCGGTGCGGGACTCGTGACGATGGTCGCCGGCGGGCGTGCTGGCGCTCTCACTGCGCCACCGCGTGCCCGGTTGGTGGGTGACGCTGGCCATCGCCTGCGCCGCCGTTGCGGTCGTCGGTCTGGCGGCTTCGCTGCCGGCGCTCGTGGCGGCGCGGCGGGTTCGGCCCGCGGCGGACGGAGCGGCGGGTGACATCTTCGAGGACCTCGGCCCCTGGGCGCCGGTGCCGCTGCGCGGCCACCCGTGGCGGCTGGCGCTGGTCGTCGCCGGGGCGATCGTCGTCCTCGCCGCACTCGCGGGAGCCGTCACGTCAGACCCATTCGACGGCGTCGCGCGCGGGGTTCTAGACGGGCTCGCCTGTCTGGTCGCGTTCGCGACACTCGGGCGCTACATCGGGCTCTGGCGGCCGGTCGCGGCCGCCGCGCAGTCGGCTTAGCCGCTGCTCGCCCCGCCGACGCTCACGCCGTCCGCAGGTCCATCCGGTGGTCGTCGCCGAGCAGCGGCAGCTCGTCGCACATCTCGGTCAACCGCGACACCGTGCGCTCGGTGATCTGCGCGCAAAGCGCCTCGCGGTCGAGAATGTTGGTCGTGATCACCATCGAGCGCTCGTCCTCGTAGCGGCCGTTGACGATCGAGTAGAGCTCTTCGAGTACCCAATCAGTCGTGCGCTCGGCACCGACGTCGTCGATGTGGAGCAGGTCGACCTCGGTCAGCCGGTCGAGCAGGTTGACGTGGGACCGCTCGGCCCGGTGCGTGTCACGGATCTCGTTCAAAAGCCGCGGCAGCGAGTAGATCGCCACCGAGCGGCCCGCCTTCAAGGCAGCCTGGGAGACGAGCATCGCGAGCGTCGTCTTGCCGGTGCCCGGCGGTCCCATGAACCACAGGCCCCGCCCGGCGTCGAGCTGATCTTCGATCGTGGCCGCGAAGCGCCGGGTCGCCGCCACGATCGCCGGGTCGATCTCGTTGACCGGCGGCCGCTCGAATGCCACGTCCCGGTATCGCTTGGGGATCACCGCGGACAGGCTGCGCGCCTTCGCGCGCGCGACCCGCTGCGGGCGGCAGCGGCAGTCATACGCCGTGTTGCTCGCCTCGTCGTAGCGAAACCCGGTTCCGTCGCAGAGATCGAACGGGCACGCGTCGCTCATCGCGCGAACCGGTCCCCGCGGTGAGGGCTCATGGTGCGAAGCGCTCCCCGGCGTAGTTCATGAACTTCGGATACTCCTTCTGGAAGGTCAGCACCACATCACCCACCGGCCCGTTGCGGTGTTTGGCGATGATGATGTCCGCCTCGCCGGGGCGCTCGGAGTCCTTGTCGTAGTACTCCTCGCGGTAGATGAACATCACCAGGTCGGAGTCCTGCTCGATTTGCCCGACTCTCGCGTAGGTCGGAGAGGATCGGCTTCTTCTCGCCGCCGCGCTGCTCGACCGCGCGGCTGAGCTGGGAGAGCGCGATCACCGGAACGTCGAGCTCGCGGGCGAGGCCCTTCAGCCCACGGCTGATCTGGCCCACCTGCTCGACGCGGCTCTCGACCCGTCCTTCATGGCGCATCAGCTGCAGGTAGTCGATGATGATCAGCCCGAGGCCCGCCCTCGACCTGGCCGTGCAGGCGGCGCGCCTTGGCGCGAACCTCAAGCACGCCGGTGTCGCTGGAGTCGTCGACCCAGAGCGGCGCCTGCGAGAGACGCTGGCAGGCCTCGAGGATCTTCGGCCAGCGTTGCTCTGCGACCTTGCCGCGTCGCAGATCCTCGCCCTTGATCCGCGCCTGGGAGGCGACGAACCGCTGTGCGAGTTCGGACTCGGACATCTCGAGCGAGAACAGCGCCACCGCGTGGCCGGCGAGCACCGCGTTCTCGGCGATGTTGGCGACCAGCGCCGACTTTCCCATCGACGGGCGGGCGGCGATCACGACCAGGTTGCCGGGCTGGAAGCCGCCGGTCTTCTCGTCGAGGTCCTTGAAGCCCGAAGGGCGTGCCGGTCAGCGGCGTCTTGGCGACTGACAGCCGGTGCAGCTTGTCAGTCTCCTCGTGGAGGATGTCCCCGATCGAGCGGATCTTCTTCTGGCGATCGTCGTGGGCGACCTCGAGCACCGAGCGCTCGGCGCGCTCCACCAGCTCCCGGGCGGGCGCCTCGCGCGCCAGCACACTGGCCTGGATCTCGTAGGAGGTCGTCAACAGCGAGCGCATCTGCGCGTTGTCGCGGACGATCCGCCCGTATTCACGCGCGTGGCCGGCGGCCGGGACCCACCCGGCGAGCTCGTCAATCACCTCGACCCCGCCGACCTCCTCGAGCTTGCCGTTCTGGCGCAGCGTCTCGGAGACCGTCAGATGGTCGATCTTGCGGTCGTTCTCGTAGAGCGCCAGCATCGCCGCGAACACCGCGCCGTACTGCTCGCGGTAGAAATGCTCGGGCCGCAGCTGCTCTTCCACGAGCAGCGAGTGCAGGTGGCGCTCGTCGAGTAGCACCGCCCCTAGCACGGACTTCTCCGCCTCGAGGTTGTGCGGCGGCACGGCGATGTTCTGAACGGTGCTCATGGGCCGGGAGTCGAGTCTAGGTTTGGGGGCGGCGTCTGTGACACCTTGGTTCCCGCATGGTGCGGTTGTTTGTTTTGGGCTCGGTTCTGTGGGTGGATGAGGCGCCCGCCCGGCGGCCTGGGAATGCTTGGTGGGGGCGCGGGCGTCTTGATCGGCGCCGGCGACGCGACCAGGCCGAGGGCGGGACCTCACCCACCCAGCGCTCCGTCGAAGCGCTCCAGGTGCGAGACGAGGCGCACAGCCGCCTTGGATGCGCCCTGCCGGCGCCAGAGCACAGATGCCTGGGGCAAGAAACGCAGGGCGCGCTCTGAGTCGTGCCGAGGGACAGGCGTTCCTCCTTCACGCCCATTGCAGTCACCGCAGCGTGAGGACCGCCTCGCGGCGCGAGCGGCGACGGGATCGACGGCGAGTACGTGATCGCAACCGTGGCAAAGCGCAAGCCGGCAATCGGCCCTCCCGGATGTTCTGCAGGTGCTAGCTGACGTGCGGGAGCTCAGCTAACTTCGAGCAGATCGTCCGTAGCCTCTTCAGCGGCGATGCGGCCACGGACTGGCGAGAGCTTACGTCGCCCGGCAACGGTCTCTGGTGCCGGCCGACTGCGCCGCTGGACAGCTTCTGGCGTCCTATCCGGACGTCGAGCTCTGAGATCCGGAAGCGCTGGGATTAGCGACCGCCTGCGCGACGTCGCCCTTCGTGATCTGGCCGTGGCTGACGGAGACGCACGCGTCTCCCGCTTGGAGCACCGCCGGCTGCTGGAGGTTGATGCCGGCCTGTCTGATCATCTCGAGCGTCAGCTGACCCTGGCTGGTGGGATCGGGCAACTCGGGAAGCCGTGCGTGCGCACGCAGGCAGCGAACGCGAGCAGCCCCTCGGTACGAGCCTTCTGCTGGGCTGGGCTGAGGCCGTTGGTCTGGCCCGCTCCAGCCGGCAGTAGATATGCGCAGGCCGTCTGGGCCGACTTGAATGCCGGGGACGCGGTGATCGACGGGGTGATTTGTAGTGTGAGGTGGTTTCCGTTGACGTGCGGGTCGGGAAAGTTGTTGGCTCCGTGGTCGCGCATGCACGCCGGGTACTTGTGGGCGTCCGAGGCCCTGAATGCCTTGCCCGAGGATCCGCTCGCCGAGCCCAAGTTTGACGGCTTGTTCGAGCCGCCGCAGGCTGCGAGTAACACCACAGCCAGAGCGGCGAGGACGGTCAGCGAGGGGAGGTGCGTGCTGCGACGTGCGTGCATTATTAGTAAGGGGCGCCGTGCCGTGAGGGCCTGTTCCCCCGTTCCCGTTCACTCCGTGCATACGGTTCACCCGCGGTGACTCGTTCGATTTGCTCTGTCATGGCTTAGCCGCGCGGCGGGCGAGATAGACCGCGGTCGCGATCGGAGCCAGCACAAGGACCGCGACGACGACGATTCCGAGAATGGGTGGGGCGATGCTCGTTGCGGGCGTGGTAGTGCAGTGCTGTTCGACGCCGACGATCGTGCGGCAGAGTGTTTTGGTGGGCGTCCCGAGCAAGATCAGCCCGATGACTACGCTGGTCGCGAGGCCGCCGGGTACGACGAGCGTTCCGATCCACTTGTCGCGCGTGGTCCAGGCGCGCGAGCTCCACAGCAGGACCAGACCGGCGAACCAGCCGAAACCGAAGATGAAACCGCCGAACAGGAGCAGCATGATCGCGGCCCATTCCCTGGTTCCGCGACGATCCGGGAGACCGTCGGGATCCGGCGTCTCGGCCGCGATGATCGCCTCGGGCTCGCCGAGCCTGTCGAGAACGGTGAGTGCCTGCGCATCCGACGCGCTGGGGTCGATCGCCTCGGAGAGGTGCCCTTCGATCTCGGCTAGCAGTTCCCGCAGCCGCCCAGGCGGTAGACCTCGTCCGGCGCGACGCAGGCGTTTTAGGTACTCGGCGGCGAGCGGGTGGAGGGTGTCGGTCGTCATCTGAGTACTCCGGTGTCGATTAGGGCGTCGACCGAGTCGCGGAATCGCGTCCACTCGATCGCGAAGCCGCCGAGCGCTGCTTGGCCGTCCGGGGTGAGGTGGTAGTAGCGGCGCGGGGGTCCTGACGGCGATTCGCGCCAGGTCGTGTCAACCACGCCCTCGCGACGGAGCCGGCCGAGCAGCGGGTAGAGCGTTCCCTCGGTCGTTACCAGGCCGTCGGCATCACCGAGCGCGCGGACGAGCTCGTAGCTGTACCGCTCGCCGTCGCGCAGCAGCGCGAGCACACAGAATTCGAGTACGCCTCGCCGAAGTTGCGAGATCGCCGTTTCACGGATCCTCGCTGCCATGTGACGCAAGGTAGCATGCTGCACCAGCTGCGTCAATCCGATTCCAGCGGTCCTCCTTCGCTGCCCGGGACGCTTCGCCAGCCTTTCGCTTTGAATCGGGGTCCCGGACGCCGTGCAGGTGCTAGCTGGCGTGCCGCGGCTCAGCTAATGAGGAGACGTCGGCGAAGCATCGCGATGAGCTCGCCCAGTTTCAGACCGATTTGCTGCAGAAGAACACTGATCTCACCGAGCAGATCCACGCGCTGACTAAGCAGCTGGGCGTCTTGACCGAGCAGGTCCATGCGGCCACATGCAAGCCGCTACGTTCGGGCTTGATGGCGAGAGCGATGTCGGCGACGTGCTTGTGGCCCACGTGCAGAGCTTTGGTAGACGAGATGGAGGGAGTGGATGAGGCCGCCGCTATGCGCCCTGGAGAGCTGATTCCTGGCGACGGCGTTTCGTCGGGTGCTGCCGACGCGACCAGGCCGATAGCGGGACCTCACCCACCCGGCGTCAGGCCGAGCGCTCCACGTGCGAGACGAGGCGCACAGTCGCCTTGGATGGAAATCAATGACAGCATTTCCGCATATTCCGACGGCCTCTCGCCAACGCCATCATCCGATGGGGCGACGGAGCGAATGCTTACTGCCCGACCGTCAGTGTTTGCGTCTTCTGCGCGGCAGCCGCGTAGGTGCCGTTCCCGGACTGGTTGCCGTCGATCACGCAGCTGCCCGCAGCCAGATAGTTGACGGTCGCCGGCGACAGCGACGAACCACCCGAGATCGAGCACACCCCGCTCGATGAGGACGCGACCGCCAACGTCACCGCCAGACCCGACGACGAGGTTGCCGATACCGAACCGCTACCACCAACCAGCGGACCGGTCGGCGCCTTGCCGAACGTGATCGTCTGCGGGTTGAGCTTGACCGTCAGTGTTTGCGTCTTCTGCGCGGCAGCCGCGTAGGTGCCGTTCCCGGACTGGTTGCCGTCGATCACGCAGTTGCCCGCAGCCAGATAGTTGACGGTCGCCGGCGACAGCGACGAACCACCCGAGATCGAGCACACCCCGCTCGATGAGGACGCGACCGCCAACGTCACCGCCAGACCCGACGACGAGGTTGCCGATACCGAACCGCTACCACCAACCAGCGGACCGGTCGGCGCCTTGCCGAACGTGATCGTCTGCGGGTTGAGCTTGACCGTCAGTGTTTGCGTCTTCTGCGCGGCAGCGGCGTAGGTGCCGTTCCCGGACTGGTTGCCGTCGATCACGCAGTTGCCCGCAGCCAGATAGTTGACGGTCGCCGGCGACAGTGACGAACCACCCGAGATCGAGCACACCCCGCTCGATGAGGACGCGACCGCCAACGTCACCGCCAGACCCGACGACGAGGTTGCCGATACCGAACCGCTACCACCAACCAGCGGACCGGTCGGCGCCTTGCCGAACGTGATCGTCTGCGGGTTGAGCTTGACCGTCAGTGTTTGCGTCTTCTGCGCGGCAGCCGCGTAGGTGCCGTTCCCGGACTGGTTGCCGTCGATCACGCAGTTGCCCGCAGCCAGATAGTTGACGGTCGCCGGCGACAGCGACGAACCACCCGAGATCGAGCACACCCCGCTCGATGAGGACGCGACCGCCAACGTCACCGCCAGACCCGACGACGAGGTTGCCGATACCGAACCGCTACCACCAACCAGCGGACCGGTCGGCGCCTTGCCGAACCTAACCACCTGCGGGTTCAGGTTCACCGTGTAGGAGATGCTTGCGGTCCCAGTCTGCCCGTCAGCGCTGGTCGCCGTGACCGTGTAGGTGTGTGACCCGAGGCTCGACGTATCGAGCGCTCCCGGGCTCGTGCTCCCGTTCGAATCGGTGCACGACCCGATCCCCTGACCACCCGACGCCTCCGAACAGCTGAAGCTCGTTGGCACGACCTGACCCAGGCCGTAGGAGCCACCATTCGCGGGCGAGCTGATGCTGGCCGTGGGCGGACCAATCACCGTGTAGGAGATCGACGCGGACCCCGTCTGCCCGTCGGTGCTGGTCGCCGTCACCGTGTAGCTGAACGTCCCAGCAGTCGAGGTGTCAAGCGCGCCGCTACCAGCCGCGGCCCCATTTGAATCGGTGCACGACTGGATGCCCGGACCACCGGAAGCCTCCGAGCAGCTGAAGCTCGTTGGCACGACCTGACCCAGGTTGTATGAGCCGCCATTCGCGGGCGAACTGATCGAAGCCGACGGCGCACCCGCCACCATGTACGAGATCGACGCGGTCCCCGTCTGCCCGTCAGCGCTCGTCGCCGTGACCGTGTAGGTGTGTGACCCGAGGCTCGACGTATCGAGCGCTCCCGGGCTCGTGCTCCCGTTCGAATCGGTGCACGACTGGATTCCCGGACCACCGGAAGCCTCCGAACAGCTGAAGCTAGTCGCCACTGACTGACCCAGGGCATAGGTCCCACCATCGGCGGGCGAGCCGATCGACACCGACGGCGGACCCAGCACCGTGTAGGAGATCGACGCGGTCCCAGTCTGCCCGTCCGCGCTGGTGGCGGTAACCGTATAGGTGTGCGACCCAGCACTGCTCGTGTCAAGCGCGCCCGGGCTCGTGCTCCCGTTCGAATCGGTGCACGACTGGATCCCTGGACCGCCGCTCCCCTCCGCACACGAGAAGCTCGTTGCCACCGACTGACCCAGGTTATAGGTCCCACCATCGGTGGGCGAGCTGATCGAAGCCGACGGCGGACTCACCACCGTGTAGGAGATCGACGCGGTCCCCGTCTGCCCGTCGATGCTCATCGCCGTCACGGTGTAGGTGTGTGACCCGAGGGTCGACGTATCGAGCACTCCCGGGCTCGTGCTCCCGTTCGAATCGGCGCACGACTGGATCCCCGGACCACCCGAAGCCTCAGAACACGAGAAGCTTGTCGCGACAGACTCACCCAAGCTGAACGTCTGCCCGCCAGCCGGCGCGCTAATCGACGCCGACGGCGGACCCACCACGGTGTAGGAGATGCTTGCGGTCCCTGTCTGCCCGTCGCTGCTCGTCGCCGTGACCGTGTAGCTGAACGTCCCAGCGGTCGAAGTATCAAGCGCGCCCGGGCTCGAAGCTCCATTCGAGTCAAGGCATGAGCTGAGCCCCGGACCGCCCGACCCCTCCGAACACGAGAAGCTCGTCGGCACCGATTGATTGAGGTTGTAGGTGCCGCCATCGGCCGGCGAGCTAATCGACGCCGATGGAGTGCTGATCGCGGTCGAGAACACTGACACGTCATTCCCACCAAAGTTTGTGATCGCGAGCAGTCCCCCGCTCGGGCTGAACGCAACGGATTCCGGGTCCCTTCCGGTCGTGAACGGCGAGCCCGTGACCTGGGTGAGCGCGCCACCCGCACCGACCGAGAACACAGACACAGTGTTGGCGCCGAAGTTTGCGGTCGCGAGCAGCCCCCCGCCTGGGCTGAACGCAACCGATTCCGGTTCCGTCCCGGTCGTGAACGGCGAGCCCGTGACCTGGGTGAGCGCCCCGCCCGCAGCGACCGAGAACACCGACACGTCATTCCCAACAAGGTTTGCGGTCGCGAGCAGTCCCCCGCTCGGGCTGAACGCCACCGAGATCGGCTCCGTTCCGGTCGTGAACGGCGAACCCGTGACCTGAGTGAGCGCGCCGCCCGCACCGACCGAAAACACCGACACGTCATTATCAAGAAGGTTTGCGGTCGCGAGCAGGCTTCCGTTGGGGCTGAACGCAACCCACGTCGGCCCCGATCCGGTCGTGAACGGCGAACCCGTGACCTGAGTGAGCGTGCCGCTCGCACCGACCGAGAACATCGACACAGTGTTGGCGCCGGTGTTTGCAGTCGCGAGCAGCCCCCCACCCGGACTGAACGCAACTGATTGCGGTTGCTTTCCGGTCGTGAACGGCGAACCCGTGACCTGAGTGAGCGCGCCGCCCGCACCGACCGAGAACACCGACACAGTGTTGGCGTCGGCGTTTGCGATCGCGAGCAGCCCCCCACCCGGGTTGAACGCAACGGAGTTCGGCCCCGATCCGGTCGTGAACGGCGAGCCCGTGACCGGGGTGAGCGCGCCGCCCGCACCGACCGAGAACCCAGACACACTGTTGGCGCCGAAGTTTGCGGTCGCGAGCAGCCCCCCACCCGGACTGAACGCAACCGACGAGGGGTTCGATCCGGTCGTGAACGGCGAGCCGGTGACCTGCCCAAAGCCCAGCGCTGCGGGTGCCGATGCGCAGCACGCGACGATCGCGAGCGCTACGAGCAGCGCAATCCTGCGAACGACTCCGCGGGGTGATAGAGACCGGCCAAGTTTGCCCCTTGGCAGACCCGAGCGCCGCCCACCAGCAACCGCCGCCACGCTGACCCCCGCCCCCTTCGGTTAGGCAAGCAGCCTAAAGTGAGCCCTGTACTTCCAAGGTCGCTTGCGTTGCGCGCCCATCTCCGCGCTCCCGACAACCTTGCAAAGGAATAGGCAGCTTTGCAACAAGCGACACTATCCCGTGCAAGCCCGAAGTCAAGCACCCTTAACACGACGGCCGATTCACGCCGATGTACAGGCTCATGTGGGCCGGTGATCGCTCGCGGCCCGGTAAGCGGGTCACGCTAGGCAGGTACGACCCGCGATATTGCGTGTCAACGCGACGCCTTCGCGCCTAGCCTCGTCTGTCCAGGTCCCGGGACGGCCCCTGAGGCTGCCTTATCGCCTCGCCGCCCACTCCACCCGGGTGGGTGCTGCAGTCGTGCCGCAGCGTATGCAATGGACGGTCGCAGAGAGCTTGGGCACTGCCTCGCGCCGGAGGCGGCGAGTCGCTCAGAGAGGGTCGCCGCCTGAGCGTCGGGCCCAGGCGGCGAGTCGCTCTCAGCTCGCGGTCAGCGGCTCAGCGACCGGCGCCCCTGGGCACGGAAGCCCCCGAGCGCTGCCACTAGCCGCGCCCCGTCGGGCTCTCCGAGCCCGCTGGCGAGGTCGTAGCCGCGCGTCGCGTCCCAGCCCTGCACCGTGATGGTCTGGCCGGTGCTCGGCTCGGTGAACGTGACCGTGTTGTTGCCCCGCGTGATGTCGTTGATCGGCGAGGACGAGTCGTCGCCGAGCGCGTAGAGCTGCGGGTTGAGCCACCCGAGGTCGTGGCCCGCTGCCTGGTCGGCGATGGCCACGATCCCGGAGAACAGGGGCGAGGCCTCGCTCGTGCCGGCGATCTGGTAGAAGCCGGGGGTGAGCCCGTCGAAGCTCATGAACACGTTGACGGCCGATGAGACCGCCGCGTTCAGGCTGACGTCCGGGATCCCGCGTTGACGTCCGACGACCCCCGCGACGCCATCCTGGAAGGCCGGGCGCTCGAACACTGACGACAGGCCGCCGCTCCCCGCGCACGGCTGCGAGCAGATCGTCGCCGGATCGTTCCAGACGTTGTCCGGCTGGGTTCGGAAGCCGCCCTGGTCGAGGTGCAGCTGCAGCCCGCCGACGCCCGTGACGAGCGGGTCGCTCGCGGGCCAACCGACCGCCGGGAACGGATAAAGGTCGGTGCCGTCGAGCTCGTAGTCGGCTGCGCCGGAGTCCCCGGAGGAGGCCAGAACGGTTACGTTGTGCGCCAGCGCGTTGAAGTACGCCGAGCGCTGGCTGAGGAGCTGCTGCTTACTCGAGAACGTCTGCTCCGTCGCCCCGAAGCTCTGCGTGATGACGTCCCCCATGTGATTGCGGATCACGTAGTTCTCGGCTTCGACGATCTGCGGGAACCCGGTGATTCCCTCGGTCTCGGCGACCGGCGTCTCGACCAGCAGGATGTTCGCTCCGGGCGCCATCGTGTGCGCGTACTCGACGTCCAGGGAGGTCTCGACCCCCCAGCCGAACGCGGCCGGATTGTTCTGGTTGACCGGTCCGTCAGGCGTGATGATCTGGAACGACGGCGGGGCCGGAAGGTTGTACTCCTGGTCGAAGCTCTGCAGGTCCTGCTGGATCGTCGGTGACCCGAACGCGTCGACGATGGCGATCGTCTTCCCCGCGCCGTTCAGGCCGACGTGGTACAGCGGGTTCATGTCGTAGGCCTGATGGAGCTGGGGCGGCCCATAGCACTCGATGCCGAAGGCCGCCTCGCACTGGGCGATCGTCGGCGGCTGCGCGAAACGGCCTCCGACCAGGACGTGGTAAGGCGCTGCCGACGCTCCTGCAGCAGCCATCGCACACGCGATCAGCGCTCCCGCGAGCGCAGTGATACCTCGCATCCTCACAGAAACCTCCCTCTACATCAGGACGGCTCCGGCACGCCGTCATGCAGTTGAAATTGGCGCAGGCATTCAATCAGTGCGCAGACACCACGACAAGTGGAGCGCCGTCAGATACCGGACAGCTCGGCACGACGATCCGGGTGTCCAGAATTGGGCGGGGACGGCCCTTTTGCGGGCGTAGGACGCTCCGTCCGCGCTCAGGCTCTCGTCACGCCTGGAGCGATGAGTTCTGTACCTGGGATGTAGCTCGCCACTCATCGGGGTCTCGCGTCGGGAGTGGGCGCCGCGTTACAGCGGCGTGAGCACCGATGAGGAAGTCTGGAAGGATCGCTCCGCGCGTTCGGCAGGCCTGCCCGTAGTTGGCGTGGGCATGGCCGGCGAGGAAGCTCGCGTCAAACGGGATTTCTTCGATGACAACGATCGACGGCAGCGCACCTCGTAACGACTCTACGCGTGAGAACCTCGGCGCTACCTCGGCGAGCACGATCGCATTGAGGACCGAAAATCGAGTTCATAACAAGTTAATTGATTCCTCCCACGGGGCGCTTACGATGGATGGCCGGTGAGCCGCTGGAGCCCGCCAAGCTCGAGACAGAGGAGAGCACTCAATGGGGAGGTTGAGATCTGGTCTGCTCGCTGTTGGGCTGCGTGCAGTCAGCGTCGGGTTTTCAGTTGCGATCGGATGCGTCGCGGCGTCGTCGCTGTCAGCCGCGGCGGCCGTGGCGGCGTCACCGACGGTGGCATGGGGTACGACCAGCAGCGCCCCTGCGGGGACGCCGGCGGAGCTGTTTGGTGTGGCTGCGGCGTCCTCAAGCGATGTGCTGGCTGTGGGCGGTTCCAACCCGGGACAGCCGCCGACTGCGTTGCTGACCAAGCCGTACGCGGAACATTGGAATGGCAGCGTGTGGGGGGCCACGAGCGTACCGCTGGGGCCGGTGTATCCGTCCGGCCAGCAGACGGCCCAGCTCAACGGGGTGACCGCTGTCGCCCCCGGCAATGGCTGGGCGGTCGGGACGGTTTCCGACACCTCGTCGCTTGCCAGCCAGACTCTTGCTTATCACTGGAATGGGACGGCCTGGAAGCGGAGTGTTACCCCTGATCCCGCCGGCCCGGTGCTGAGCAACCAGCTCAGTGCCGTCGCGGCTCGGACCTCGAATGACGTGTGGGCGGTGGGCGGCGACGGCAACATTCCGGAGGTGTCGCTGGTGCTGCACTGGAACGGCAGCAGCTGGCAGCAGATCACTGTTCCCAACATCGGTCCACTGTCCGCTGTCACCGTCACGCCAGGGCAGGTCTGGGTCGCCGGCGGCGACCAGGTGGAAGAGTTCAATGGGACGACCTGGACGACGCTGCCGGTGGTGCCGGATGCCCCGCTCATCACAGGCCTGGCCGACAACACCGCCGGGCTGTGGGCGGTAGGACGCGAGGAGGTCTCCTGCGGCGAGGGAGGGATCTGCGACCTCTCCTATGCAGCCATGTGGAACGGCGCAAAATGGACCGCGACACCGGCCGGCGGTGGCACTGGGCTGACGGGTGTGGTCGCCGCCGGATCACAAGTGCTGGCCACCTCCGCGGACAAGGTCCTGAGCCTCACCCTCACCGGCGCTCTAGCGCAAGTCACGCCCGCGATCGACGGGCAGCTCAACGCCATCGCCGCGCGCCCGGCGGGCAACCCGTGGGCGGTCGGCTCAACGGTCGGCCAGGGAGGAAGCGCCGAGCTGGCGATTATCAACGCGCCTGGCATCGGGCAAGGCGGCATCAACGTGACCACCGGCGCCTCGGGCGCCACGGTCACGTGGACGGGACCCGTGACCGGCGCCGGCAGCACCGATCTGAGCGGCCAGTTCGCAGTTGGCGGGCTGCCCGATGGCACCTACACCGTCATCGCCAGCCTGCCCGGCTGCCAACCCGGTGTGGCAACCGCGCAGGTCAACGCCGGATACGCGACCGGGGTCACGGCGCTGATCAGCTGCCCGCCGTGAGCGGGACGCGGGCGCCCTGATCGCTGGCTCACAGCCGCCTTGGAGCTCCGCATACGCCACGGGCTCTCGCTCTTGCAAGGCGATCACGGGCCAGGTCCGCAAGTGCCTTAGCCAAATGATCCGGGGCGGGGTGGCCCTCACGCGCTTATCGGTGCCGTTCCGCGCCTCAGCACCGCCACGCGCCCAAGACCGCAAAGCGCCGTGAGGACGGGCCCGCCCCGGCTCACCCGAACAACAGACAGCTAAGAGGCGACGACCATGGTCTTGATCGCCGCGGTCACTCCATCGGCAATCTCGACCACCACCATGTAGGTGCCGATGTTCTTGATCGGCTCCTCGAGGTGGATCTTGCGTCGATCCACGCGGATCCCGCGAGCGTCGCGGATCGCGTCGGCGATGTCCTGCGTGGTGACCGAACCGAACAGTCGCCCGTCGTCACCCGCCTGCTGCGGGATCGTGAGCACCGTCCGCCCGAGCACCGCGGCGCTCTCGCGCGAACGCTCCTCGGCCTCTCGCTGGGCGCGCTCGACGTCCTCCCGGCGCTTGCGCGCGGCCTTGATCGAAGCGTCAGTCGCCGCCTCGGCCAGCTTGCGCGGCAGCAGGTAGTTGCGCAGATAGCCGGCCGACACGTCGACCACGGTCCCGCGCTCGCCAAGCGCCTCAACATCCTCCAGCAGAATCGCCTGGGGCACTCCGTACCGTCCCCTGCTCAGCGGTCGCGGTCGCGGTCGCGATCGCGATCACGGTCGCCGCGGCCACCACGGTGTTCACTGCCTTCGGCGACGTACGGCAGCAGCGCCAGCTCGCGTGCCCGCTTGACCGCCCGAGCCACCTGGCTCTGGTGGCGGCGGCAGGCACCGGTGATCCGCCGAGAGCGGATCTTGCCGCGCTCGGAGACGAACCGCCGCAGCGTCGACACATCCTTCCAATCGACCTGCTCGACCTTGTCGCGGCAGTACGGGCACGACTTGCGACGGGTCGAAGTCGGCCCGCCTTTCCTGTCGCGCCGGCGCACCGGTCGTCTGCGTTGCTTTGCCATCGGTAGTTGAGACTAGCTTGTGTTGGTCTGTCGCGCGGTTCCGGGCCGCTAGAACGGGATGTCTTCTTCCGCTCCAGTGGCCACCGGCGTGCGCTCGAAATCGCCGGTATCGATCGGGACGTCGCTCTCCGCTGCGCGTGCGCTGCTCGAGAACCCGTTCCCGTTGCCAGCGTCATCGCGGCCGCCGAGGAACTGCACGGATTCGGCGATGATATCCACACCCTGGCGCTTGTTGCCCTCCTTGTCGGTCCACTCGCGCCAGCGCAGGCGGCCGTCGACCGCGACCGGGCGGCCCTTGCTCAGGAACTTGGCGCAGTTCTCGCCCTGCGCGCCCCAGACGGTGACGTCGAAGTAGTTGGGCTGATCCTCCCAGTCGCCTGACTGCGGATTGCGGCGCCGGCCGTTGCAGGCGACCCGCAGCGAGCACACCGCGGTGCCGTTGGAGGGCAGCGATCCGAGATCGGGATCCTTGGTCAGGTTGCCGGTGATGATCACTCGGTTGATGTTGGTGCCTGCCATCGCAGACGCTCCTTTCGAGAACGTTTGAAAGCTCGTGATCGAGTCTATGGCGAGCCCAGACGGACGGCCTGGTGCTCAGCGGAAAATGGACTGAAACGTTGCATTTTCGGCGCTCGGCGACACAGGTCGGGCCGCTTCTGTGGCAATTGAGCGGCGCCCGCGGGCGCGGATGGTTGCGGCGCGAACGGCGCGAAACGCCGGGCTAGGACTCGACAGGAGCAGCCGGAACAGCTGGAGCAGCCGGAGCGGCCGGCGCGGCCGCGGCGACCGGCGGTGCGGTCTCGGGCGGGGGCGGCGTGCCGGGCAGGACCTTGATGATCCGGAAGCGCAGCACGGCGTCATCGATCCGCAGGTTGTGCGAGACGGGCTCGATCAGCTCGGCCGGGCCGGTGAACTGGAGCAGGTGATACTCGCCCTCGCGCTGGTGGCGGATCTCGTAGGCGAGTGCCCTCGTGCGCCAGTTGTCGTTGCGCTCCAGGACGCCGCCTCCGGACGTGATCTGCGACTCGACGTCGCTGAGGATCTTGGCCCGGCGGTCGTCCTCGGCAGTCGTCGAGAGGACCAGCATCAGGTCGTAGAGGGATGCTTGCTTTGCCATAGCTTCGAGCCCGGCGGCGGGCGGCGGCCGACTATAGCGGCTGCAAACGCGCCGGGATCGCGTCGCCTAGAGGGTGGATCAGCCACCGACGGCGTCAGCGTGGCTCGTCGTGCGTGCGGACGTACAGCGTTCCGCCGGGTCCCTTGATCCGGACGCGCAGCGTCGGGGAGCCCGGCACGGGCGGGGCGCTCGGCGAATCGATCACCTGGCTGGCGAACATGCCGCCGCCGTCGACGTTGACGGTGATCCCCTCGGGCACGATCAGCGTCACCGTGCCGAACAGGTTGTAAATCTCGAGCTCGACGACGTCCCCGTGCAGCTTGGCGTGGCGCAGATCGAGGTGGATCGTGCTGAATATCGACCGGTACTCCGATCGCTGCCCGAGCTCCCAGGTCCCCGTGCGAACCAGCTGCGAGAACAGCACCCGGTGGCTGAGCGTCGTCGACAGCGTCGCTGGCGTCGCCCGCGCCGGCAGATCGGCGACCAGCGCGTCGAGATCGTGCTCGGTGCGCGCCAGCTGCACGGCACCCACTCGATCGGAGAACTCCTCGAGCGTCAGCCGGCCGTCGACGACCGCGTCGCGCAGGAGCGCTACGCCACGCTCGCGGTCGGCGTCGCTGGCCAGCACCGCCGGCTTGGGCGCCGGCCGGGGCTCCGGCTCGGTCTGGTCGGCCACGGCCCAAAGGTAGCGGCCCGACCGTGCAACGCCGGCGCTTGGCGGCCTGGCATGCGGTTCGGAACAAATCCGCACCGCCGTCCCGGATCTGGTGCGTTTCGCATGCATAGGTCGATGTTCGCGACAAATCCGGACCGCCGTCCCGGATCTGTCACATCCAGCAGGTCGATTCCGTGGAAAACTCCGGGCCGAGCGCCAGACCGCCGCGGCCCAGCGCGGCCGCGCGTTACGCCGCGGGCTGGCACGGCACCCGCGCGGCCGCGCGTTACGCCGCGGCCTGGCACGGAACCCGCGCGGCCGGTCCCACCCGGCGGAGCGCTTCTCCAGGTGGGATCCTCCCCTGATGGCGCGCCCACCCTGGCTGCACGACATCGAGCAGGTGGACGCGGCCGTCTACGCAGCGATCGCCGCCACCGACACGCCGACCCTCGATGTAGCGATGAGCCGCCTCAGCACGGCCGCCAACTACTCGCGGCTCTCGATCGCCGCGGCGGGCGTGCTGGCGGTCACGCGCGGGGCGCGCGGAAGGCGTGCGGCGGCGATGGGGCTCGCGTCGATCGCGGTCACCTCGGCGGTCGCGAACCTGGCCGTCAAGCCACTTAGCCGGCGCCGCCGGCCCGACCGTGCCGTACACGACGTAGCGGTCGCCCGCCAGATCCGGATCCCGAGCTCGCGATCGTTCCCGTCCGGCCACTCGGCCGCCGCGTTCGCGTTCGCGACCGGGGTCGGGCGCCTGCTGCCATCCGAGGCGGCGGCACTGCGGGCGCTGGCGGCGACCGTCTCCTACTCCCGCGTGCACACCGGCGTGCACTATCCCGGCGACGTGATCGCGGGCGCGCTGATGGGCGCCGCGCTCGCCCAGGCGACGACACACGCGCTCGAGCGGCGCTGGCCGACGTCCCCTCAGCTCTGAACTGACGGGTGCCCGGCCGCGATCCGCGCGAGTTCCTTGATCGCTTCCAAGGACCCGTCCGGGATCGCGGCCGACGGCGAGGCTCCCGGGTGCGCGCGGGCGATGCGGACACGGAGCGCGCCCGGGCGGGCGATGAACCGGAGCGGCGACGAGAGAACGACGGCCTCGCCGTCGATCCCGGCCGGGACGGGCGCCCCCGAGTCGACCTCGAAGGTCGCCGCCGACCACTCGCGCAGGATCCCCCGTGGGCGTGACGCCGCCCGGTCTGAGAAGCGCGGCTCGACGATCGCGATCCCGAGCGTGCCGGCGTCGATCCGTGGCCGGGTGCCGGAACCGATCAGCGACCCGAGCCGGTAGACGTTGTTGGAGACGAGCACCGCCAGGCCCGACGGATTGGCTGCGCCGGTCGGGTCGGCCCACTGGAGGTCCATGCCGGTCGTCTCGGGCCCGGCGACGTCGGGGACGGTGTCGAGCAGGGTGCGGAGCTTGGCGTCGCGGTAGCCCTCGTGCGCGACCGCGTCCGCGTACAGACCCAGTGAGACGTTGTTGACGAACACGCGGCCGTTTACCTCGGCGAGGTCGACCCGACGCTCGCTGCCGTCCACGAACGCAGCCAATGCACCGACAACGTCGTCGCGGTCGACGCCCAGGTCCAGTGCGAAGTGATTGCGGGTCCCGGCCGGGATGCAGGCGTAGGGCAGGTCGAGTTCGGCGGCGATCGCGGCCACGATCGCCTGCGAGCCGTCGCCGCCCGCCATCGCCAGCGCGGTCGCCCCACGCCCGACCGCGTCGCGGACCAGCGCTTCGAGATCGTCGCCGGGCCGCAGCTCCACCGGCTCGATGCCGCGCGCGCGCGCTTCGTCGGCGAGGTGGAAGCGCTGCGCCTTGCCGCTCCCCGAGCGCGGGTTCATGAACAGCACCGGCCGCTCGGGCGCCTTGACCGGCGGGCCGGCCACGTGGATCCGGAACGCCTCGCGCGCGAGCGTGACCGCAGCCCCGATCGCTACGAACACGATCACCGTCACGACGAAGCCGTTTGAGACAAGCAGCGCCAGCGCGACGATCACGAACACCGCGGCACACGCCAGGCCGGCGACCCTCGGCAGGCCGCGCCGCAAGATGCCAAACCAAGCCGCGACCGCCGCCAGCACCGCGCACCCGAGCAGGATCAGGCCGCGCGGGAACTCGACCACAACGTCGACGACCGCAAGGATCAGCGCGCCGCCCGCAAGGATCAGCGCGGCGCCCGCCGCAAGCCGCGTTCGGCTCATCGGGTCCGCGCCCGGCCGCGACCGGATCTGGTCAACGCCATTGTTCAGCCTGTTCTGACCGGCCGCGGGCCACATCATCCCTTTAGGGTGATCACCCTCGCCCGAGCCCCGGCACGCCGAACCGCCGCAGACCGGCTGCGAAGATCCCCGGATCGCTCCCGATCGCTCCGCTGCGCCAGCCGAACAGATCATCCAGTGCGCGACGCTCGCCGACTGGGAGCGCTGGCTCGAGGCCAACCACGCCGACTCGGCCGGCGTCTGGCTGAAGATCGCCAAGAAGGGCGCGCGGCAGACCACGGTCGCCTATCCGGAGGTGCTCGATGCTGCGATCTGCTTCGGCTGGATCGACGCCCGCCGCCGCGGCCACGACGAGACCTTCTTCTTGCAGCGGTTCACACCGCGCGGGCCGCGCAGCAAGTGGTCGCAGATCAACCGAAGCAAGGCGACGGAGCTGATCGCCGCCGGCCGGATGCGCCCCGCCGGCCACGCCGAAGTCAAGGCCGCGCAGGCCGATGGCCGCTGGGACGCCGCCTACGAGCCCCAGAGCAGGGCGACGGTCCCGCCGGACTTCGAACGAGCGCTCGATGACAACCCGGCGGCGCGCGACTTCTTCGACACGCTGACCGGCTCGCGCCGTTATGCGTTCCTGTTCCGTCTGCACCACGTCAAGACCAAGGCCGCCCGTGAGCGACGGATCGCCGACTACATCGCCCGCCTCAGCGCGGGCCGGACGCTCGAGTAACGGACGAGCCGCGAGCCCCCCAAGCCGCGAGCCCCAAGCCGCGAGCCCCAAGCCGCGAGCCCCAAGCCGCGAGCCCCAAGCCGCGAGCCACCCAGAACTCAGCCCGAGTAGCTGCGCTCCTTGGCCCGGATGTCGGCCAGCTGGTCGTCGATCCAGTCTCCGGGGTTGCGCGCGGTGACGATCGACTTCAGTCCTTCGTGTCGGCGCTTTCGCTCCTCGACCGGCATCGTCAGCGCCGCGTGGATCGAGTCCGCCAGCGCCTGGATGTCGAACGGGTTGACTGACAGCGCGTACTGACCGAGCTCCTCGTGGGCGCCGGTGTTCTCAGACAGCAGTGAGACGCCGGCGCGCTCGTTGACCAGCGGCCCCTCCTTGGCGACCAGGTTCATGCCGTCGAACATCGCGTTGACCATCAGCACGTCGTAGTGCTTGTACGCCGCGACCGCCTCGTCGAGGTCGTCGCGGAGCTTGAGCTGGATCGGCATCCAGTCCGGCGAGCCGTGACGGTGGTTGACGACCGCGACGACGGCCTCGATCCGCTCCAGGTACTCGGCATACTCGGGCACGTCTGTCCGCGACGGCATCAGCTGCGCGATGAACGTCACCTTCTCGCGAAACTCGGGGTGCTGCTCCAGGAACACGTCGAAGGCGCTGAAGCCGCGCAGCACGTTCTTGCTCAGATCCGCGCGATCGACGCGCAGGATCAGGTGGTCACGGCGCCGCCGCAGCAGCTCGCCCTCGAACTCGCGCACCCGCGGGCGCTCGGCGACCGCTCGCACGGCGCCCGAATCGATCGGCAGCGGATAGGCGCGGACCCAGACCTCGCGACCCTCGACCTTGACGACGCCGCCGTCGAAGTCGACTTCGAGCCCCATCAGGTCCTCGCAACACTGCAGGAAGTTGTGCCGGTAGGAGCGGGTGTGAAAGCCGATGATGTCGTTTGAGAGGATGCCGTCGTAGATCTCGCGGCGGATCACGTTGGGCAGCACGCGCCACGAGTCCGACTGGCTCCACGGGATGTGGACGAAGTGGTGCAGGAACGCGTCTGGCCGCTGGCGGCGGATCAGACCCGGCAGCGTGTAGAGGTGGTAGTCGTGGACCATCACGACCGGCTTCTCGATCTCGGCCACCTCTTCGAGCACCGCGCGCGCGAGGTCCTCGTTGACCGCGTTGTAGCCGAACTCGAAAGCCTCGGTCTCGTTGCGGCGGATATCCGGCGCGTTACTCAGATCCCACAGGTAGTGCTGGATGAACCACAGCATCGGGTTGGCGATGATGTTGTAGAAGGCGTCGTAGGCGTTGGCCTCAGAGGCGACGAGCTTGACCCGGTACTCCTGGCCGTCGGGCGTCTTGACCGGGAACGGCCGGCCGCCGTGGCGCTCGGCCTGGTCCACGTCCTCATCAGTCATTGCCGACGCGACCCAGGTCACGGGACGGTGCGACGCGAGTCCGATCAATGCTGTCACGAGCCCGCCGGTGCCGCGCCTGATCTCGCCGCCGGGTTGGAAGGTGACCGGCCCGCGGTTTGAGACCAGCAGCAGCGGCGTGCCGGTCGACATCAGCCGTCTCGCCCGTTCACTCGCCGAGCTCCTCGAACAGGGTCAGCCAGTCGCGCAGCAGCCGCGGCATCAGGAAACGCTGCCTTGCGGCCTCCTTGCCCGCCCGCCCGAGCCTGCGACCGAGCCCAGGGTCGGCGAGGATCTCGAGCGCGCGCTCGGCGCACTGCTCGACGCTCGAGACCAAAAAGCCCGTCTCCCCGTCCGAGATCTGCAGCGGGATCCCGCCGACGTCGCCGCCGATGAACGGCCGCGCCTTCCAGATCGCCTCAGTGACTGTCAGGCCGAACCCCTCGCGCGTCGACTTCTGGATCGCGACGTCGCAGTGCGACTGGAAAGCGTTGACCTCGATCGCGCCGACGTTGTTGAGGTTGTTGAGGATGTGGATGTCGGGGTCGCCATCGGCGTGGGCGACGGTGGCGTTGAAGAAGTCCCACCCCTCCGGGTCGTCGGTCGCCATCGAACCGACGAGCGCCAATTGCACGTCGGGCATCTGCTCCTTGACGATCCGGTAGGCGTCGATCACGCCGAGTGGGTCCTTCCAGGGGTCGAAGCGCGACACCTGACACAGCAGCGGCCGGTCGACATCGATCCCGAACTGCTGACAGATGTAGACCGCGTCGTCGGGCGAGAAGGCCATGTTCTTCGGCGCCAGCGGGTCGATCGCGGGAGGCACGATGTGCGCGCGGCCGTCGATCCCCGCCGGGACGTACTGCGGCATGTGGAAGACAGCGGCCTCGTACGGGTCAAGGTAGGGAACCAGCCGCGCGAGCGTGTCGTCGTTCGGCGCCGAGAGGTCGATGTGGCAGCGCCAGATCCAGTGCTTCGCGCGGTCGCCGACGAGCGACGCGAGCGCCGCCGGCTGCGGGTCGTGGACGATGCATACGTCCCAATCACCGCTCAGGTCGCGGGCATTGATCTCGTTGAATCGCAGCCAGGTCGCCCACTGGGCGTCGTCGAGGCCCTGTGGGCTGCCCTGAAGCGCATTGTGCATCAGCTTGGTCGCGTTGAAGAACTCTTCGCGGCCGTAGATCACCTGCCACTCGCACCCGAGGCCGACGTCGATCATCAGTGGCACGAGCGTGTAGAGGATCTCAGACACGCCGCCGCCGAACGCGGTCGCCGAAACGTGCAGGATCCGCTTGCCGGATAGCCGCTGCGCGCGCTCGCGAATCTCGTCGACGAGCGGGCGCCCGACGATGCTCGCGTAGTCGGAGAGGTGCTTCTGGGCGACGGAGACGGGCTGGAGCATGGGCAGGAGCGGGCGTGCGCGGGAGACGATAACCGGCCGGTCACTCGCGAAGCGCGCGCAGCCGCTCGATGCCGGCGTCGATCGCAGCAACCAGCTGCGCGTGCAGGCCGAGATTGGCGGCCGAAATCGAGGACATCTGGTACTCGTGGCCGGACCCGAGCAGGCGGTGGTCGTCGAGCGGGCGCCCCCAGCCGTCGGACACGACGCCGCCGGCCTCCCGCAGGCAAAGCCACGGCGCGGCGAGGTCGTAGGGCGAGTTGTTGAGCACCTCGCCGTCGCCGACGCGCTCGAACTCTTCCCGCATTCCGGGCAACTCGTCAATCAGGCGCGAGCCGACCTCGACCACCGCGTCCAGCTGCCCGGTCACGATCCGCGTCATCGCGTATGCCTGTGAGCCGAGCTCGAACGTGCCGCCGCCGACCGACGATCCGTCGATCAGCTCGCCGAGCACCTCGACCGTCGGCCGCACCGGCCGGCCACGGAAGCCGTAGCCCCAGAACATCCGCCGCGGGTCCTGGTTGGCACTCAGCGCGACCGGCCGCGTCGAGCCGACGAGGCCCGCGCCGCGCGCGGCGAGAAACCAATGGCCGCTCTTGATCTCGACCACGCAGCCGACCTCCACGTCGGCCATCGTCGGTTCGCCGTCCTGCAACGGCGCCAGCGCGACCGCCACACAGGCCGCCTCGAACCCGGCCATCGCGGGGCGGGTGCCGTCAATCGGGTCGACGATCAGGACCTCGGTCGGGTCGCCGTCGGCGACCAGGCCGCGATCCTCGGAGTAGAAGGCGACCCGAGGCGCGCGCTCGGATAGGAACTCGACCAGCGCCCGCTCGGCGAGCTCGTCGACCGCGAACGTGATGTCGCCGCCGGCGGCCTCGCCGGCGTGCGAGCGGCCACTCACGGATCCGAGCTCGGGCAGCACGCGGTCGCGCAGCCGCAGGCCGAGATCGAGGACAAGGCTGTGCCGATCGCTGCCGGTCGGGGTATCACCCATGCTCGACAACGTAACCGGATCGCACAAACACTAGAAAGTCAATTGACTCGCTAGAGTATGCGCCGAGAGAGGCGCAGTCCGATCGAAAAAGGAGCAGCCGTGAGCCAGACAGACGAACTCCTTGTCAACAACGAACGCTACGTCTCGGCGTTCGACAAGGCCGACCTGCCGCTGCCGCCTGGCAAGAAGGTCGCGGTCGTGGCGTGCATGGACGCGCGGCTCAATGTCTACGGGGCGCTCGGCCTCCAGGAGGGCGACGCGCACGTGATCCGAAACGCCGGTGGCGTCGTGACCGACGATGAGATCCGCTCGCTCGCGATCTCCCAGCGGCTGCTCGGAACCGAGGAGATCATCCTGATCCACCACACCGATTGCGGGATGCTCACGTTCAAGGACGACGACTTCAAGGCGGCGATCGAGCAGGAGACCGGGATCAAGCCCGAGTGGGCAGCAGAGGCGTTCTCGGATCTCGAGGGTGACATGCGCCAGTCAGTCGCGCGGATCAAGGCCTCCCCGTTCATCCCGCGCAAGGAATCGGTGCGCGGGTTCGTCTACGAGGTCGAGACCGGACGGCTGCGCGAGGTCAAGTGACCTGAAGCACAGGTTGGCGTCGACTACGGTTGACGCGATGAGCGAGCACGACGTGATCGTGATCGGCGCCGGGCCCGCCGGGGAGGCATGCGCAGGTCAGCTGGCCGGCGGGGGGCTTGACGTCGCGATCGTCGAGCGCGAGCTGGTCGGCGGCGAGTGCTCGTTCTACGCGTGCATGCCCTCAAAGGCCCTGCTGCGCCCGGGCGAGCTGCTGGCCGAGACGCAGCGTGTGCCGGGCGCGCGCGAGGCAGCCAGCGGCGAACTAGACCCGGCCGTGGTTCTGGCGCGCCGCGATGAGGTCATCTACCACCTTGACGACGGCGCCCACCTGCCGTGGCTCGAGGATCGCGGCATCGAGCTCGTCCGCGGCCCGGCGAAGCTCGACGGCGAGCGCCGGTTGCGAGTCGGCGACCGGCTGATGACCGCCCGGCGCGCGGTCGTGATCGCGGTCGGCAGCGGTGCGGTGATCCCGCCGATCCCCGGCCTGCGCGAGCTCGAGCCGTGGACGAATCGCCAGGCCACGACCACAAACGCCGTACCGGGCAGGCTGACGATCCTCGGCGGCGGCGTCGTCGGCTGCGAGCTCGCTCAAGCCTGGTCATCGCTGGGCTCGCGGGTGGCGGTCGTCGAAGCGCTGCCGCGCCTGCTCGCCAACGAGGAGCCGTTCGCGAGCGAGCAGCTGCGCGACGCGCTGCGCGAGCGTGGCGTCGACGTCCGTCTTCAGAACAAGGCGACGGAGGCCAGCCGGGACGCGCGCGGCACCTTCAAGCTGACGCTCGAAAACGGCGACGAGCTCGAGAGCGACGAGCTGCTGGTCGCCGTGGGTCGCAGGCCGCACACGCAGGGGCTCGGGCTCGAGACCGTCGACCTCGAGCCGGGAGCGACGATCAAGGTCGACGACCGGATGCGGGTGCCGGGCCGCGATTGGCTGTACGCGGTCGGCGACGTCAACGGGCGCGCGCTGCTGACCCACGCCGCCAAGTACCAGGCACGCGTCGCCGCGGCACAGATCATGAACCGGAACGCCACCGCGAAATGGGACGGGCCGCTGACGCCGCGGGTCGTGTTCACCGAGCCCCAGATCGCGGCCGTCGGGTTGACGCTCGAGCGAGCGCTCGCCCAAGGGCTGCCGGCGGTCGCGATCGACGCCGAGGTCGGCAGCGTCCCCGGGGCGAGCTTCGTCGGCAAGGGAGCGCCGTCGAGCGTCCGCTGGGTGATTGACGAGCAGCGCCGCGTGGTGCTCGGCGCGACGTTCACCGGGCCTGAGATCGCCGAGTCGCTGCACGCGGCGACGATCGCGGTCGTCGCCGAGGTCCCGCTCGAGCTCCTCGCCCACGCGATCCCGGCGTTCCCGACCCGCAGCGAGTTCTGGCTCAAGCTGGCGTCGGAGTTCTAGTGTCGCGATTCGGAAATCGCGGCACTACGCGGGCTCAGCCGGGATCTCGAGCGTGAACTCGGTCGAGTCCGAGTCCGACCTGACTGACAGCACGCCCGCCATACGGCCCGCGAGCTCGCTCGCGATCGCCAGCCCGAGACCCGATCCCTGCACGTCGTCAGCGGTGTAGAACGGCTCGAAGATCCGCTGCTGGAGTCGGTCTTCGATCCCCTCGCCGTCGTCGCGCACGACCAGCCGCACGCGCCCGTTGTCGCGTGCGGCTGTGACCGTGACCCGCGTCCCCGGGGGCGTGTGGGTGAGCGCGTTGTCGATCAGGATTCGCACGATCTGGGCGACGCGCACCGGGTCGCACTGTGCGTCGATCCGCCGCGCCGGGAGCCGGACCTCGAGCCGTGAGTCGTGCTGGGCGAGGGTCGGTTCGAATTCTCCGGATACGGACCGCGCCAGTTCGCCGAGGTCGACCTCCTCGGGGCGCAGCTCGAGCGAGCCGGCTTCGAGCTTCGACAGATCGAGGAGGTTCACTGACAGCTTTCCGAGCCGCTGCACCTGGTCTCGGACCTGCTCGAGGAAGCGGCGGCGGGTCTCGGCGTCGAGCTCGTCGTCTTCGAGCAGCTCGACGAATCCGCTCAGCGAGAAGACCGGCGTGCGCAGCTCGTGCGAGGCGGTCGCGATGAACTTCTTGCGCGCGAGCTCGAGCTGCTCGAGTTGGTGCTGCATCTCGTTGAAGGCGATCGCCAGCTGGCCGAGCTCATCTGCGGAGTCGACCGGGATCGGATGGCCGAACTCGCCGGCGGCCACGCGCTTGGCCGCGAGCTCGAGGCGTTTGACCCGTTCGGCCAGGGCGCCGGCGAACAGGTAGCCGCAGAGCACCGCCAGCAGCAGCGCGATCCCGCCCGCGACCAGGATCTCGTGCCTGACGGTCGCGACGTTGCGCGAGATGTCGGCGACCGCCCCCGAGTAGACGGCGACCGCGGCCACTTCGTGCCCGAACCAGATCGGGTAGGCGGCCTCGGCGATCGCCCCAGAGCTCGTGTGCTCGGTGCCGGTCACGACCCGGTCAGACGCGATCGCCCGGTAGGCGACCGGGAACGCGAGCCGCCCGGTCGTCGCCGGGTTGGTCGAGTCGGCCTGGCGGAACAGCTGCAGGCCGCCCTGCGAGCGGTTGACCGCGAGCAGCGTCACCCGATCACCCGACATCAGCGCCGCGCGCTGGACCCGCGCTGCGACGACACTCGCTTGATAGGAGCCGCCGACCGTGTTGCTGATCGCGCCCGAGTGGGCCTCGGCTGCGTCGGCCAGCTGCCCGAGCTTGTCACTGACCAGCCGGCTCTCGAGGCCCGGAGCGACGACCATGTAGAGCACGCCGATCGCCAGCAGCGTGATCGCGAAGAACACCAGCGACAGCTTGTTTCGCAGCGAGATCGTGAACGGAAGCGACACCTATGGCTCCGTGTCACGGAATCGGTAGCCGACTCCTCGAACCGTGAACAGGTATTCCGGTTCCTTGGGGTCTCTCTCGAGCTTCTCGCGCAGGTGACGGATGTGGACGTCGATCGTGCGCGGGTCGCGGTACGCGGAGTCACCCCACATTCGCGACAGCAGCATGTCGCGCGTGAACACCCGGCCGGGCGCCCGCGCGAGCGCCGACAGGATCTCGAACTCGACGTAGGTGAGCTGCGCCTCGGAGCCGCGGACGCGGACCGAGCGCTTGGGGAAGTCGATCCGCAGCTCGCGGATCTCGAGCGGCGCCTCGTCGGGCTCGGTCTCGGCCGGCCGGCTCATCTCGGCGCGGCGTAGCGCCGCCTTGATCCGGCTTGAGAACTCCCGCAGCGAGAACGGCTTGGTGATGTAGTCGTCGGCCCCGAGCTCGAGCCCTACTACCTTGTCGATCTCCTCGGATTTGGCGGTCAGGATGATGATCGGCACCGAGCTCTGACTCCGCAGGCGCCGACAGACCTCGAGCCCGTCGATCTGGGGCAGCATCAGGTCGAGCACGACGAGGTCGAATGGCTGCTCGTCGAAGCGTTCAAGGGCCTGGCGTCCGTCCGTCGCCTGAACGACGTCGTAGCCCTCCTTGCGCAGCGGGTAGGAGAGCAGCGTCTGTATCGACTGCTCATCGTCCACGAGCAGGATGCGCGCTGATCGATCGGCCACCGCTATCTGCTTTGCAAGACTAGTCGGCCACGCCACGAAGGCCGCTATAAAGAGGATCGATGCTCGATCCGCGCATCTATCGGACCGGCTTGATAGTGGTGGCGCTGGCCGTTGTGGTGCTGGGGTTCTCGTTCGAGAATCAGCAGGGCCCACTGCCCGCGTCGCTGGCCCCCGAGGCGTTCAACGGGGGCAACGTTCACGCGACGATGAAGAAGCTCGCGGGCGAGTACCCCTACCGAAGCCCAGGCTCGCCCAGTGACCGCGACATCGCCGTGCAGGTCAGCTCGAGCCTCAGCCAGTACGGGTTCACGCCGACGACGTCGACGTTCACCGCCCGCACCGCCGACGGCGAGCAGACGCTCGAGAACGTGATCGGCGCCCGACCGGGGGTCCAGAGCGGCAGCATCGTGGTCGTCGCCTCGCGCGACGCGCGCAGCTCGCCGGCGCTCGCGAGCCTGTCGGGCACAGCCACCCTGATCGAGCTCGCCCGCGACCTCGAGGGGGAGACCCTGCACCGGAGCGTCGTTCTGGCGTCGACCAGCGGCGCGCAGGGCGCCGCCGGCGCGATCGCGCTCGCGAACACGCTCCCGGGGCCGATCGACGCGGTGGTGGTCCTCGGTGACCTGGCCAGCGCGCACGTTCAACAGCCGGTGATCATCCCGTGGTCTGAGAGCCCGAACGTCGCGCCGCGGGCGCTGATCAACACGGTCGCCGCCCAGCTCAACCAGCAGGCGGGGATCGGTTCGGGCAGCACCGGCGTTTTCGGGCAGTTCGCGCACCTCGCGTTCCCGCTCACGATCTCACAGCAAGGGCCTTTCAACGCCCAGGGGATCCCGGCGGTGACGCTATCGCTGTCGGGCGAGCGCGGCCCGGCCCCCAACGCGCCGGTCTCGGGCCCCGACCAGCTCTACACCAATGGCCGGGCGGTGCTGGCGACGATCTCGGCGCTTGACGGTGGCCCCAACGTCCCCAGCCCGTCGGCCTACGTCGTGATCGCCAACGACGTCGTGCCCGCATGGGCGATCTCTTTGTTCGTGCTGGCGCTGATCGTGCCGGTGCTGCTGACGACGATCGACGGGCTCGCTCGCGCCCGCCGGCGCGGCTACCGGGTCTGGCGATGGTTCGCGGCGGTGCTCGCGGCCGCGCTCCCGTTCGCCGTCGTGGTGGCGGTCGTGCTCGCCGCGCGGCTCGTCGGCACGATTTCGGTCGCGCCGCCGGGCGCGGTGCCGCCGGGCGCCATACCGCTGCACGCCAACGGGGTCGCGGTGCTGCTGATCGGCGGCCTGCTCGCGCTCGGGGCGCTCGTGCTCGTGATCCCGATCGCGGTCCGCTTCGCCGCCGGCCCGGCCCGTAAACGCGACCCCGAGGGCACGCTCTGCGGGGCCGCGATCGCGCTGCTGGCGGTCATGTGCCTGGTCACTGTCGCGGTCTGGTTCACGAACCCGTTCGCCGCCGCGCTGCTGGTGCCGGCCCTGCACCTGTGGATGGTCGCGACGCTGCCCGACGTCCGTGTTCCGACCCCGGTCAGGATCCTGCTGCTGCTCTTCGGCCTGGTGCCGGTGGCGCTGCTGTTCGTCTACTACGCCACCACGCTCGGCTTCGGACCGCTGCAGGTCGTGTGGACGGCGGCGCTGCTGGTCGCCGGTCACGTCGTCAGCCCGATCGCGGCGCTCGAGTGGAGCGTTTTCCTCGGCTGCACCGTGATTGCCGGCGGGATCTGCGTCGCGCTTGCCCGCCAGCCTCGGCCCGAGCACGTGCCGGTGACCGTCCGTGGCCCGGCGACCTACGCGGGGCCGGGGTCGCTCGGGGGCACAAAGTCAGCGCTTCGCCGCTAGCGGCGGATGCGATACAGCGTTCTTCAGACCACCGGCCGGCGCCCCCGCCGTCGGCTGCGCCGCAGGCTGCTGCTCGACCTCTCCTCGGTCCTGATCCTCTCTGGCCTGCTGCTGCTGCTCGACGCCGGGATCACGCTGATCTGGCAGGAGCCCGTAACCGCCGCGCTCGGCCTTGTACTGCGCGGCCAGGTCGACGAGCGCTACCTCAGTTACAACACCGCACCGCTGTCCGTGATCGACCGCGAGGCGCTGGCGGGGCTGCGCTCACGCCGCGAGCGGATCGCATACCTGGCGCGGCGCGAGCAGCGCCAGCTGCAGACCGGCGACGCGGTCGGCAGGATCGAGATCCCGAAGCTCGGTGCCGACTACACGGTCGTCCAAGGCACCGATGCGCTGAGCCTCGAGAAAGGACCCGGTCACTATCCCGCGACGGCGCTGCCGGGGATGGGCCAGACGGTCGCGATCGCAGGCCACCGGACCACCTGGCTGGCGCCGTTCAAGGAGCTCAACCAACTGGCCGACGGCGACCAGGTCATGCTGACGATGCCCTACGGCCGCTTTACCTACATCGTCGACGGCCAGCGGATCGTCGTTCCCACGGACATCGGCGTCACCCGCGACCTCGGCTACGAGCGTCTCGTCCTGTCGGCATGCAACCCTCTTTACAGTGCGGCGCAGCGGATCGTTGTATTCGCACACCTGAAAGCTGTAAAACCTCTCGGTCCCGCGTGATTTCTGGCGACGGCGGCAGTGAATCTCTAGACGAACGTCCAGTCTCAACGCAGCGCATAGAGGTGTATGGCACCAGTGCCGAAAAAGAGGCCAGCGTTGATCCGGCAGCCCCCGCCGATAACCGAAGGGACAGGCGTCATGCGACTGAGTCAGATCCAGGAGCAGATTGGTCGCGGCGAATATCAAGTCGACACCCACGCGGTCGCGGATGCGATCGTCCGTCGGCTAATGGAGGACCACAAGATCACCGGCTCCGGCCACAAGCACTCTCATGGGGAGTGCTCGTAGCCCGAGAGCTTGCCGGTGAAGCCGGCGAACTCAAGGCCCGGCTGACCTTCGAGCGCCCGTCCGATCCAGGTGATCGCCGGGCGCTTGCTGCTTGGCGCCAACGCTGAGTCCGCCAGCGCTGCCGGCAGGCAGCACGCACAGCTCGAAGTCCTCCCCGGCGGTGGCGGCGAACGTCGCTGGATCCTCGCCTAGCTGGGTCGCGACCTCCGCGACGCCGTTATCGAGCGGCAGCCTGTCGAGCTCGAGCTCGATCCGGACGCCGCTTGCGAGCGCCAGATGACGGGCGTCGGTGGCGATCCCGTCGGAGATGTCGATCATCGCCGTGGCGCCGAGCGCGCTCAGCTGCCGGCCCTCGTCGACTTTCGGCACCGGCGATGCGTACCGCCCGCGCAGCGCTTGCGCGACATCGGGCGCCAGGCCGGCCCCGGACGCCCGGCCGTCGAGCAGCGCCAGTCCGGCGCCAGCACCGCCGAGCGAACCGGTGACCGCCACCAGATCGCCGGCCCGAGCGCCGTCCCGGCCGACTAGATCCCCGGGGTCTGCGGACCAGCCGACGACCGTCACCGAGACGGTCAACGCGCCGGAGGCCGTGATGTCACCGCCGGCGATTGTGACCCCATGCTGCGCACATACGCTCTGCGCTCCGAGCGCCAGCGCCAGCGCCGATTCGGGCTCGGTGCCCGCGGGCAGTCCGAGCGACAGAAACGCTTCGCGCGGGGCGCACGCCATCGCCGCCAGATCCGACAGCGCGGCGGCCATCGCGCGTGAACCTATCTGCTCGGGTGCGAGCTGCGCCGAGCGAAAATGAACCCCGTCGACCATCGTGTCGACTGACGTGACCGCATAGCCGCTCCCCCGTACCACGGCGGCGTCGTCGCCCAGCCAGCGCACGGTCCACGGGCCGCCGGGGGTCAGCGCCCGGCGCAAGGACTCGATCAGCTCGAGCTCACGCATCGGCGGCTGGACCCGGGCGTCAGCGGTGCCGGTAGACGATCCGGGCGCGATCCAGGTCGTAGGGCGAGAGCTCGACCCGCACCCGGTCGCCCGGGAGGATCCGGATCCGGAAGCGCCGCATCTTGCCGGCCACGTGGCCGAGAACGACACGATCCATGTTGTCGAGCTTGACGCGGAACATCGCGTTCGGCAATGCCTCGACAACCTCGCCTTCGAGTTCGACCTTTTCTTCCTTGGGCATCTTCTCTTGACCTGTTTGCGGCCACGCGTCAGCGCGCGGACCGGCTGACAACGCTACCAGCAGTCGCGTTCAGAGCAGGCTCAGTGCTTTACGCCGGTGCCGCCGCTGGGCGAGTGGCCGTTGCCCTTGCCGTTCCCGTTCCCGTTCCCGTTGCCATTGCCGGTGCCGGTCCCGTTGGTCTGGGGCGGCGCAGCGAACAGGGTGGGGTTGTTGTACGGGCTGGTGCTGGTCGGCGCGGTGCCGCCGCTGCCCGTCTGGGCGCCGGTGCCCGTGCCCGTCTGGCCGGGAATCGTGGGCGCGCGGCCGGTGGCCGAGAAATGGCCGAAGAACGCGGTGCCCACAAACGGCGTCGTGGGCGGCGCGAAGTTGCCGCAGTAGCCGCCGCTCGCGGCTTGCATGTAGTCGTGCCAGATCGGCGCCGCCAGCGTGCCGCCGAAGCCGTCCGCCATCGGGAGATTGCCCTGCGGGTAGCCTACCCAGACGGCGGTCGACATCCGCGGCGTGTAGCCCACGAACCAGGCGTTCTCCAGAGCGTTGGCGGTGCCGGTCTTGCCCGCCGCCGGGCAGCCGTAGTTGGCGGCGGTGCCGGTGCCGCTGGTGATCACCTGCTTGAGCACGCTGGTCGCCGCGTACGCCTCGCCGTCGGTGAACACCTGCGTATGCGGCGGATCACCGAAGTTGCGATCGCTGCCGTCGGGGAACACGACCTTGTTGATGATCGTCGCAGGCACGTGCGAGCCACCATTGGCGAGCGTGCCGTAGGCGTCGGCCATCTCGAGCGGCGTGACGCCGATTCGCAGGCCGCCGATCACCTCGGCCGGGTTGCCGTCCAGCGGTGAGGTGATCCCCATCGCGCGCGCGGTCGCGTCGAGCTTTGACCACCCGAGGTCGGCCGCGAGCTGTGCGAAGACGGTGTTGTCGGACACGATCGTCGCCTTGGTGACGTTGATCGTCCCCTGGTAGGTCTCCTCGGCGGTGTGCACGGACCAGGTCGGGTCCTCGGATAGCCAGCCGGCCGGCAGGAATTTCGACGTGTAGTAGGTCGAGTTGGGGTCGCCGTGGTAGTCGTGGATCAGGGTCATCAGCGCAAACACTTTGAACGAGGAGCCCGGCTGGCGGTGGGCCTCGGTCGGGTAGAAGAACTTCGTCTGGCTGTAGTTGGCCGAGGTGGCCAGCGCTTCGATGTTGCCGTTTGCCGGGTTGATCGATGCAAGCGCCGCTGCGCTGTGCCGGCGGGGTTCTGTCCGACGCGCAGCGACTCGGTGTCGAGGATCGCCTGCTGAGCGAGCGCCTGCTTGCGCAGGTCGATCGTCGTGTAGATCTTCAGACCGCCCTGTGCAGCGTCTGGCAGTTGTTCGGGCGTCTGGGGCACAGGTCCTTGGCGACCTGTTGCTCGATGTAGTCGAACACGTACGGCTGCTTGCGAACCGAGTAGATGTCCCTGCCCGCCTTGACCTCCAGCGGCTTCGCGGTTGGCCGCGTTGGCCTGGGCCTGGGTGATGTAGCCGGCGGTCACCATCGACTGGAGCACCTCGAGCACGGCGGTGGCGCGCGGCGGCTCGGTCGAGGAACGGGTTGTACTGCGAGGGCGCCTGCGGCAGCCCCGCGAGCAGCGCTGCCTGCGCGAGCGTCAGCTTCGACACCGGCTTGTCGAAAAAGATCTGCGAGGCGGCGCCGACGCCGTACGCGGTCTGGCCGCCGACCGTCCCATACGGCACGTCGTTGAGGTAGCTGTTGAGGATCCAGTTCTTGCTGTGCTTGGCCTCGAGCTGCTCGGCCAGCTTGGCCTGGATGATCTTGTACTTGAGGTCGTGGTTGGACTTCAAGCTGCGCGGCATGTAGACGTTGTCGACGAGCTGCATCGTCAGCGTCGAGGCGCCCTGGAGGCCGCCGCCGCCGTTCAGGCGTCCTTGATCGCGGCGCGGAGGATGCCCTGGTAGTCGAGCGCCCCGTGCTGGTAGAAGCGCCGGTCCTCGATCGAGATCGTGGCCTCCTTGAGCATGCTGCGGGATCTCGGTGCCAGCGACCGGCGTGCGCAACGTCGGCGACTAGATGTAGCCGAGCGACTGCCCGTCGGCGGCGAACACCTGCGACGGCGAGCCGGGCATCTGGGCCGGCAGCGAACTCAGGTCGGGCGCCGAATCGGCGACGTTGACCACCCAGCCGGCGATCGCCAGCGCACCGACAGCCAGCGCGCAGACGAGAGCACGCCGGTCATCGCAACGACCCGCTTGATGGGCGATCCACGGTTGCGCCGGCGGCGCCGCTGTCGTTCGCGTCGGCTCATGGGTATCTGGTCGGGCAGCAGCGGGCGCCGGCGCGTCGGCCAACTGGCGCTGAACGGCGACGCAAGGGTGGGTCGGCCAGTTTAGCCGCCGGCAGCTTTCGGCCCCCGCTTCGGGGTCCTGCCAAGCCCTGCAAGATCGCGGCGTCACGATGCGGCCAGGCGCTGCTCTGATGATCGACGCGATGGGGACGCTCATCGCGCTCCAGCCGCCGGCGCCCGCACTGGCGCCGCGAGCTGCGCGAGCGCTTCGGCTCGAGGTCTCCGCGCAGCAGGCGCAGCGCGCGATCGCGGCCGAGATCGCCTACTACCGCGCGCACATGCACGAGGGCCGTGACGCGGCGCACCGTGGCCGCGCTGCGCGCGCGCTGCCGCCGAGCCTGCGCGGCGCGCTGCCGGCAGCGACCGGCTTGCCGGCGGTCAGCGGCGCGGCGCTGACCGAGGCGCTGCTGGCATCCTTGCGCTTCGATGCCTTCGCCGATGCGCGCCCGGCGCTCGGGGGGCCGCGGCGACGCGGGACCGCGGGTGGTGGTGGTCAGCAACTGGGACGTTTCACTGCGCGCGCGTGCTCGAGCGCGCGGGACTGGCGCCGCTGCTCGACGGGGTCGTGACCTCGGCGCAGGTGGGCGCGCGCCAAGCCCGCAGCCGGCGATCTTCGAGGCCGCGCTGGCGCTGGCGGGGGTACGCGCGCCGGCAGGCGCTGCACGTCGGCGACAGCCTCGACGAGGACTACCGCGGCGCCCGCGGCCGCCGGGATCGGATGCGGTGCTCGCTGCGCCGCGACGGCGGGCCGGAGCCTGACAGCGAGGTGCCGACGATCGCGAGCCTGGCCGACCTGCGGCTGTGCAGCGTGGGCGACCCCTAACCTGCTCCAGCCATGTCGAGCCATCCGCCCTCCTCGGCGCCGGCACCGTCGCCCGAGCGTCGATCCGCCGAGCCCCGAGATCCCGCCGAGCGGCGACGTCGCAGCAGCTGCGCCTGTGGATGGCGCCGGCCGGAATCGCGCTCGGCTTCGGGCTCGGGCTCGCTCGCCACGATCGGCGTGGATGTCGTGCTGCTGATCGGCCGGCTCGAGCGTCAACCACCCGACGCCGGCCGTCAGCATCATCGCCGACATCGTGTTCGACCTCGGGTTCGTGGCGGCGGCGCTGTATCTGGCCTCGGTCAGCGGCCGGCGCCAGCCCGGCCGATTTCGGCTTTCGCCGCGTCCGCCCGGCTCGCGGCGGCCGAGGCGTTCGTGCTCGCCGCCGTCAGCTACTACGCGCTGACCGCGGTCTACGCGACGATTTCCACCTGCACGGCAGCGACAAGCTGCCCGAGCGAGCTCGGGGTCACCCACAGCACCGCGGCGCTCGTGGCGGCGGCCGTGTTCGTCTGCGTGATCGCGCCGATCGCCGAGGAATTCTTCTTCCGCGGCTTCCTGTTCGGCGCGCTGCGGCGGTGCCGGATCCTCGTGGCCGGGCGCGACATCGGGACCTGGCTGGCGGCGCTCGTGACCGGGATCCTGTTCGGGCTGGCCCATCTCGGGTCGGCGTCTCTCGGAATACCTGATCCCACTCGGCTTTCTCGGCTTCGTGCTCTGCATCGTGCGCTGGCGAACCGGCTCGCTGTATCCCTGTATGGCCCTGCACAGCGCCAACAACGCGCTCGCGCTGGGGGTCAACCAGCTCGGCTGGAGATCCCCCGGAGATCGTCGGCCTGCTCGCTCGGCTCGTGGCTCCTGATCGCCGCGATCACGGTGCCGCTCCGGTGCCTGCGCCACGACCCAGCCTGGCCTGAGATCCTGTCGTGTCCGCGAAACAGTTGACTGATTTACTTTCTCTTCATGCGCCGTCATCTGGTCCCATCCGCGCGTGGCCTGCGCGCGCCGCGATCGCTCCTCGGTCGGCAGTGCCACCGCCGTCGCCGCCCGCGTTCGACCGCCCGCGACCGCTCCGACCGAGCCACCCGGCTCCCACCCCGGGCGACCGCCGTCAAGGCGGCAGCGCCACGCTGCGTTCTCCCCGATGTCTTCACGGTCGGGCGGCAAGCCGTCTCGGTTCCCGGCCGCGCGGTGCAGGTCGCAGGGCGTGGTCCGTCCGTACGTGGCGGGCCAGTGGGTCGCGGTGCGGTCGTTCGTCGGCGCGCCAGCTGGTCAAGACCGACCGGCTGCGGATCAAGCCCTCGACAGATGGCCAGTCCGGTCGTTCACCGAGAAGCTGTCCAGCCCGCGCGCCGGGCTGCTCAACGTCAAGGTGAGCCATGCCCGCACGCCGCAGATGCTCGGCTTCTGTGGTCCAGCGACGCGTGCTCGCGCTCGCCGAGCACGCCGGCTTCGGCGCCCGCGGCCCGTTCGTCGCAGCTGATCCAGCAGCGGCTCGCCGCGCTGCACGTCTACGTTCCGCAGACCGGCGTCTACGACCAGCACACGGGCCTGGCGCTCGACGCCTACCACCGCCTGCTCGGCTGGGGCGTCCGCCAGACGCTCGACCCGCGACGCGTCAGCGACGCTGCTCGAACGGCGTCGGCACGTTCAAGGTCCGTTACCCCCACGACGGCAAGCACGTCGAGGGCGATCTGGCAGACCAGCTGCTGGCGTGATCGACGGCTCGAAGGTCTACCGGATCTACCCGATCAGCTCGGGCAAGCCGTCGACGCCGACGATCCTCGGCCAGTTCCGGGTCTACCTGCGCGACCCCGGCTACCTGCCCGATGGCATGTACTACTCGGACTTCTTCACGGCGGCTACGCGATCCACGGCTACGACCCGGCGCCCGACTACCCCGCCAGCCACGGCTGCATGCGCCTGCCGATCATCGACGCGATCTCGGTCTTCGACTGGCTCAACTACGGCGACATCGTCGACGTCTACGCTAGCGCTCCCGAGCAGTGCCGGCGCCACGCCGAGCGCCTGCTGACCGAGCTGCGCCAGCACGCGCTGGTGATCGGCGAGGTGGTGCTGACCAGCGGCGCGACCGCGCAGTACCTGGTCGACGCCAAGCGGGCGATCCTGCGCCCGGCCGGCTTTGCCGCGCTTGCCGAGCTGGTCGCCGCCCAGGCCGCGAGTGGGTCGGCGACCGCGGTCGGTGGGATGACGATGGGCGCTGACCCGATCGCCTGCGCCGCGCTGGCCGGCGGCGCCGACGTCAAGGCGTTCTTCGTGCGCAAGGAGGCCAAGGGCACGGTCTGGCGCGGCGGATCGAGGGCCCGCTGCTGGACGCCGCCGACCGCTGCATGCTGGTGGAGGACGTGGTCACGACCGGCGGCTCGACGATCCGCGCGCTGGAGGCGGTCCGCGCCGAGGGCCACGAGATCTGCGGCGTGCTCGCGATCTGCGACCGGCTCGCCGGCGGGGCGCAGGCGATCGAGCAGGCCGCCGGGGCGCCGTTCGTCGCGCTGACGACGATCGACGAGCTCTATCCGGAGCGCCCGGACCGCTGACCGCAGCACCGCACCGCCCAAACCCGCTGACCGGACCCGGCGGCGGACTTTTTACAGCGAGCACCCCACCCCGCCAGAGGTCGCTGTGCTATTTCCACCCCCTGGAACCAGCAGAGCGAGCCCACCGCGATCAGCGCATGCTCGCTGGAAATGTCGCCCGCCCGGGAAGCCCGGAACAGCCGCTCCCGGCCACTCGAGCCACGGACCCCAGGACCTACGGCACCCGAGCAACGCCGGCACGACGCCGTACCTGGTGGTCGGCCTGGATCAGCCACCCGATCCCGGCCAGCGTGAACAGCACGATCGGATTGCCGTGCGCGATCGCCTGCGAGTACTTGAAGCCGACCCGGTTGACGTTGATGTGCAGCGTCCAGGCCAGCGTCGTCTGATACTCGAGCCGGGTCAGCGGCTCGCCGCATGCGCGCAGCCGTGCCGCCCCGCCGAGCTGGTCGATCGCGGTTGTCAGGTCGTTGATCTCGGCCGTCCGCTTGCGCTGCTCACGCAGGTCCTTGTGCTCGACCCCCGCGTGCGAGAGCGCCGCCGGGATCAGGCTCAAGAACAGCATCCCGACCAGCAAGGCCCCCGACCACGAGGGCACGCCCGGCCACGGCGGGCCGGTCGATCAGCAGCCTCCCGACCCCGGCGCCCGCGAGCACCACCAGCACCCCGCCGGCCTCGAACATGTAGCGCGCCAGCCCCGGCCAGCCGTGCAACGCGAAGGCGATCTCGATCACGACCCACATAGCGATCCCGCCCGCGAGCGCCAGCAGGACGCGGTCGCGGCGCGCGACGCGGCGAGAGCCGACGCCGAGCAGCGCCGCCAGCTCGACCGGCAGCTCGTTCAAACCCAGGAAGCGGCTGATCGTGCCGCCCACCTGGTTAGTGGTCAGCCGCCGGCCCGAGTCCATCGCGTTGCTGGCGGACACGAACGGGGTGCGCGAGGTGATCGCCGGGATCCCGAACCACAGCAGCGCCGAGCGCGACCCAGCCCGCCGACCAGCGGCCGCGGTCCGCGGCAGCCGCAGCCACAGCCAGAGCGAGTACAGGCCCAGAAACGGCCACACCTCGGGCCGGCCGAGCGAGGCCAGCGGGCCGAGCACGAAGGCGGCCCGCGGGCGCTTGGACAGGTGGCAGTCGATCGCCCCCAGGCACAGCGAGACGATCATCGGGTCCGATTGCGAGCTGAGGACGTAGTGCGCGTAGTTCTGGATACCGAGCAGCGCGAGGCCGGCGAACGCGGCTGCCAGGTATCCAGCCCACCGGCGCTGCGGGCGGCGGGTCGGACGAGCTTGTAGGCGATCCGGCCCGCGAACACCACGCCCGCTCAGCGGCGACGGCGACCGAGGTGATCATCCACAGCCGCAGCTGATAGTGGCCGGCGAGCGCGTAGGGGACCGTGAACAGGTACGGCAGCGGCTTCCACGACGGCGCCGCATTGGTGTCCAGCTCAGGCTCAGCGTCTGCTGGCCCCAGACCAGCCATCCGTAGGGGTCGAAGCCCGGCCGCGTCCCGGCGGCGAACACGATCACCGCCGACAGCACGCGTGATTGCGATCCCGGCGATCCACCACGGATGGCGGCGCATGAACAGGCGCACCGTCCACGGCTGCTGCGCGGATCGATCAGAGGAATCGGCGGCGAGGAAACGCTCGGCGCGTCTTTGAGCGTGCTCTCGGACACGAGGCGAGCGGACCGTAGCATGGGCGCTCCGCGCCCGAATCGGCACGGTCCAACTTGCCCCCGGCAGGAATCGAACCTGCATCCCGCGCTTAGGAGGCGCGTGCTCTATCCATTGAGCTACGAGGGCCGGGCCCGGCAGCGTACCCGCCCCATAACTTCGTTGAGGAACCATTAATGTTGAGTGACACGGCGCCTCGCATGTGGTTCGATCTGCAAATGGGAGATGTTGAGGTGCGGCTTGGGACGCCGCTGAGTCGATGAGCATCGGCGCAACCGAGTTCCTGGTCGAGTCCGAGGGGAGCATCGATAGCGTCGAGCTCGTCCCCGGTGACGTAGCCGCCCGCTCGCCCCTGCAGCTCTTCTGGCGTCGCTTCCGCAAGGACCGCGTGGCGATGGTCTCGGCGGGTTTCATCATCTTCTTGATCATCATCGCGATCGCCGCGCCGCTGGTCGTCAAGCTCCTCGGCGTACCGGGCCCGTACGTCAACAACACCAATGCGCTGGACGCGTTCGGCAGCCCCACCGGCCCGAGTTCCGCGCACCCGTTCGGCGTCGACGAGCTCGGCCGCGACGTCCTCTCGCGGACGATCTACGGCGCCCGCGTGTCGCTCGAGGTCGGGATCCTCGGGACGGCGATCGCGGCCGTCTTCGGCACGGTGATGGGCCTGGTAGCGGGTTTCTTCCGGGGCTGGGCCGACACGATCATCTCGCGCACCGTCGACGTCTTCCTCGCCTTCCCGGTGCTCGTCCTCGGGCTCGGAATCGGCGCCGCGTGCGGCGTCCGTGGCTGCGCCGGCGGGATCATCCAGCCCGGTCTCGGCACCGTGATCTTCATCATCGTGCTGGCGAACTTCACCTACATAGCCCGGATCATCCGCGGCCAGGTGCTGTCGCTGCGCGAGAAGGAGTTCATCGAGGCGTCGCGGTCACTCGGCGCGTCGAACTCGCGGATCCTGTTCAAGGAGATCCTGCCCAACCTGGTCGCGCCGCTGATCGTCTATTCGAGTCTGCTGATCCCGACCAACATCCTGTTCGAGGCGGGACTCTCCTACCTCGGCGTCGGCATCCGCCCCCCAACCGCGAGCTGGGGCCAGATGATCTCCGACGCCTCTGCGATCTTCAACACCGCCTGGTGGTACATGGTCTTCCCGGGCATAGCTCTTCTACTCACAGTGCTCGCGTTCAACCTGGTCGGTGACGGCCTGCTGGACGCGCTCAACCCACGCGGGGACTCACGATGAGGAAACCTCCTCTGTCTGCAGGTCCGCGCGTCTGTTCAACATCCATAGGAGGCAATCTATGAGGGGTAGTCCACGCAGCCTGGCCGCGTTTGCGGTCACGGGCTTGCTGGCGGTTGGTGTCGCCGCATGCGGCAGCAGCAGCAGCTCGAACTCATCTGGGGGAACATCGGGCGCAAGCAGCGGCACGCCGGCGATCCCGTTGAAGGCCGGCGAGAACCCGGTCGGCCAGGTCCTAACCGGACCGACCAAGAAGAAGGGCGGCACACTGACCGTCTATTCAAGTGAGGACTTCATCCACTTCGATCCGGGTGAGGCCTACTTCTCGCTCGACTACTCGGTCGCGTACGCGACTCAGCGGCCGCTGTTCTCCTACATGCCGAACACCGAGAACACGCTCAGCCCGGACCTCGCGACCGAGATCCCAACGACCGCCAACGGCGGCATCACGGATGGCGGCAAGACCGTCACCGTCCACATCCGCCAGGGCGTCTATTTCAGCCCGCCGGTCAACCGCGAGGTCACCTCGGCGGACGTCGCCTACGCGATCGAGCGTGGCGCCAACCCGAACGTGGCCAACCCGTACTTCGCGGCCTACCTCGGCGCGGCGGCCCCGGCGCCGCTCGTCGGGAGCGCGTCGAGCTCGTACAAGGGCGGCCCGATCCCCGGGATCACGACCCCGAACAAGTTCACGATCGTGTTCAAAACGACCAAGCCGAGCGGTTCGTTCCTGGTCTCCGCGCTCAGCCTGCCGCTCTCGGCACCGGTGCCGCAGAGCTTCGCCGGCCCGCTCGACAAGCAGTCGCCGACGAGCTACGGGACCAAGTACCTGGTCGCGACCGGCCCGTACATGATTCAGAGCGACCTGAAGACCGGTTACTTCTCCGGCATCGGTTATCAGACCGGCAAGTCGCTGACGCTGGTTCGCAACCCGAACTGGAAAGCCAGCACGGACTACCGGCCGGCCTACCTGGACCACATCAACATCAACATCGGCGGCGACGCCACGGTGATCGGGCAGCAGGTGCTCAAGGGCACTAACGCAGTCCAGCTCGACACGCCGACGCAGTCGATCGTCAAGCAGGCCTACCAGCAGTATCCGTCGCAGATCACGTTCACCCCTGGTTCGGGCATGCACTATGTGACCCTGAACCAGGCGCATGGACCGTTCAAGAACGTCAACCTGCGCCGGGCGGTGTACGCGAACCTGAACCGCGAGGGGATCATCAAGATCATCGGCGGCTCGCTGGTCGCGTATCCGGGCACGCACTTCATCTATCCGGGCGTCAACGGCTTCACCCAGGCCGGTGGCTACGCGGGACCGCAGGTCCCGTGGAACGCGAACGTCAACGGCAGCCTGGCCGTGGCGCAGAAGTACATGAAGGCGGCCGGCTACAGCTCCGGTAAGTACACGGGGACCAGCGTCGTGCAGGTGGTCGGCACCAGTAACGGCAATGACCCCGCAGTCACGCAGCTGATGAACAGTGACCTGACCCAGCTTGGCTTCAAGACGCACGTGAGCCTGGTTGACCAGTCAGTCATGTACTCCAAGTACTGCGGTGTTCCCAAGCAGGAGATTGACGTCTGCCCGACGGGCGGTTGGATCCGCGACTTTGCCGATCCGCTGACGGTGCTCTGGGTGCCGTTCTACGGACCGAACATCGTCTCGACCAACAACTCGAACTCGGGTCAGGTCAACATCCCGTCGATCAACGCCGCAATGAAGTCGGCGTCCCTGGTGGTCGATCCCACCGCTCGCGCGCAGGCATGGGCCAACGTCGACAAGATGCTCGTCGACCAGGCCGCCGCGATTCCGGAGGACTTCGATAACCAGCCCAACATCAGGGCCGCTGACGTCGCAGGCGTCAACGACCTCTGGAATGAAGGCAGCTGGGACTTCGACTTCACCTCGTTGAAGAACGGCTAACTCGATGCGGGGGCCCCGTCGCCGTCTGGCGGCGGGGCCCGCCGTCCTCTTGCCCGACCCGGATCCGAAGCCATGGCCACCTACATCATTCGCCGCATCCTCTGGGGCATCGTGCTGCTCATGCTGGTCAGCGCGCTCACGTTCATCTTGTTCACGGTCCTGCCCGGGGCCAATCCGGCCCAGTTGCGCGCCGGCCGCGACGCGAGCCCGGCGGACATCGCTTACATCACCAAGGAACTGGGGCTCGACAAGCCCGTCTACACCCAGTTCTACCTCTACATGAAGGGGATCATCCTTCACTTCAACTTCGGCTACAGCTACTACACCCAGGCGTCGGTACTGAGCCTGATCACGAACCGGCTGCCGGCGACGCTCTCGCTGACCATCGGCGCCGCGATTGTGTGGCTGCTGGCAGGCATCCCGATCGGAATCATCTCGGCGATCAAGCGCGGCACGCTGCTCGATCGCAGCTCGATGGGGATCGCGCTCGTGTTCGTCTCGATGCCGGTCTTCTGGTTCGGCCTCGTGATGCTGTTCCTGTTCGCTGACGACATCGGGATCTGGCCCATCCTCCCGGGCGCCAACTCCTACGTCGGCCTGACCGTCAACCCGGTCGATTGGTTCACGTCTCTGATCATGCCGTGGATCGTGCTCGCCGGGACCTCGGCGGCGATCTACTCGCGCCTGCTGCGCGGGAGTTTGATCGAGGCGATGGGCGAGGACTACATACGCACCGCGAGAGCCAAGGGCTTATCGGAGCGCCGCGTGGTCTGGAAGCACGGCGTTCGCTCGGCGATCACCCCCGTGGTGACGATCTTCGGCCTCGATGTCGGCACCCTGCTCGGCGGCGCGGTGATCACCGAGACGGTGTTCGACATCCCCGGGATTGGACGCCTGAATTACACTGCGATCATTCACTCGGATTTCCCGATCGTGCAGGGAACTGTCCTGCTGGCGGCGTTCTTCATCGTCTTCGCCAACATACTCGTGGACATTTCGTACGCCTATCTCGACCCGCGCGTCCGATACTCGTGACCGGGGTGCGCCGGATCATTCCGTCGTGAGCGATCCGCTGCTCAGCGTCGAAGACCTTCGGGTCTCGTTCCGGACGGACGACGGGATCGTCCACGCCGTCGACGGCATCTCCTACCAGCTGGAGGAGGGCAAGACGCTCGGGATCGTCGGCGAGTCCGGTTCGGGCAAGACGGTCTCGTCGCTGACCACGCTCGGGCTGACCCGGACCCGCGGCTCGACGATCGAGGGCCGGATCATGTTCGACGGCCAGGACCTCGTCTCGCTTTCGGACGACAAGCTGCGTTCGATTCGCGGCAACGACATCGCGATGATCTTCCAGGACCCGCTCTCGGCCCTGCACCCGTTCTACAAGGTCGGGTGGCAGCTGGTCGAGGCGATGCAGGCCCACAACAGTGTCTCCACGAAGGCGGCTCGCGCGCGCGCGGCGGAGCTGCTGGAGCTGACCGGGATTCCGGATCCCAAGCGCCGCGTCGATGCGTACCCGCACGAGTTCTCGGGCGGCATGCGCCAGCGGGCGATGATCGCGATGGCGCTCGCCAACGAGCCGAAGCTGTTGATCGCGGACGAGCCGACGACGGCGCTCGACGTGACCGTCCAGGCTCAGATCTTGCACCTTCTGGAGGAGCTGCAGGAGCGGCTCGGGACCGCGATCGTGATCATCACCCACGACCTCGGCGTGGTCGCCGAGATTGCGGACCACATCGCGGTCATGTACGCGGGACGGATCGTCGAACGCGGCACAGCCGAGGAGATCTTCCACGCGCCCCAACACCCGTACACCTGGGGCCTGCTGAAGTCGATCCCGCGCCTGGACAACCCGCGCGGCGAGGAGCTGGTGCCGATCTCCGGCCGTCCGCCGAGCCTGATCAACAGGCCTCCGGGCTGCTACTTCCATCCGCGCTGCCCCTACGTGCAGGACTCCCACAAGCGTGTCGACCCGCGGCTGGAGCCGATCAACGGCAACGGTGCCGGCCACGCGGTGGCGTGCCTGCTAGACGGCCCGGTGCGTCAGCGGATCTGGGATGGCCTGCGCGAAGGCCGCGATCCCGATGCGCTGAAGCGGATCGCTGCCGAGTCGAGCCCGGTACCCGCGCCCGACGTCGCGCCCGCCAGGACCGGCGCGCCCAGCGGGATCGGCGAGACCACCGGGACAAGCCAGCCGACCGGGACAAGCCAGCCGACCGGGACCGGCGAGCCGACGGAGACCGGCACGACCACCCCGACCGTGGCTAACGAGGGCGAGACCGAGGCCGTCGGCCAGGAGAGCGACTGATGAGCGCGCTGATCGAGGTCACGGATCTGGTCAAGCACTTCCCGATCAAGCGCGGCGTCCTGTTGCAGCGCCAGGTGGGTGCGGTCAAGGCGGTCGACGGCGTCAGCTTCGAGGTTGAGCAGGGGGAGACGCTCGGGATCGTCGGTGAGACGGGGTGTGGCAAGAGCACCACGGCCCGCCTGCTGTGCCGGCTGATGGATCCAACCTCGGGCTCGATCGTCTTCGACGGCAAGGAGGTCGGACAACAGAAGGGCGACGACCTCAAGGCGCTGCACCGCGACATGCAGATGGTCTTCCAGGATCCGTACTCGTCACTGAATCCGCGCAAGACCGTCGGCTCGATCATCTCGGACCCGTTCGTGATCCACGGGCTCTATAAGGGCGGCGGCGAGCGCAAGCGCCGGGTGCAGGACCTGATGGACCGCGTCGGTCTCAATCCCGAGCACTACAACCGTTACCCGCACGAGTTCTCTGGTGGTCAGCGCCAACGGATCGGCGTCGCGCGCGCGGTCGCGCTGGAACCGAAGCTGCTGATCGCCGATGAGCCCGTGTCGGCGCTCGATGTCTCGATCCAGGCGCAGGTGCTCAACTTGCTGCTCGGGCTCCAGCGCGAGCTGGGGCTGACGCTGATCTTCATCGCCCACGATCTGTCAGTCGTGCGTCACATGTGCGACCGGGTCGCGGTCATGTACCTCGGCAAGGTCGTGGAGCTGGCGCCCAGTGACGAGCTCTACACCCGCCCCCGCCATCCCTACACGGGAGCGCTGTTGTCGGCGGTCCCGGTTCCCGATCCGTCAGGCGGCAATCGAAACCGCCAGTTGCTGACCGGCGATGTTCCGAGCCCCGCGAACCCGCCGTCGGCGTGTCGCTTCCACACGCGGTGCCCCAAGGCCCAGCCGATCTGCTCCGAGGACGAGCCGCCGCTGGAGAGAAAGGGCGCCGTCGGCACGGTCGCGTGCCACTTCCCGCTCACCGACGAGGAGATCCGCCACCGGCTGCCGGCCGCGCTCACCTCCGGCAATCACTCCTCGCCGGTGCCCCCCTCGCTGTCCTCGTCGTCCTCCTCCTCGTCGTCGTCGACGTAGAGCGATTCGGCGGCCAGTTCCTCGCCGCGCTTGCTCCAGAGCTTGACTTCGAGGAAGTCCGAGCGGTAGTTGTCGGGCGCCAGCAGCGTGAAGCGCTCCTCGATCAGCTCACACTGATCGACCGCCAGACCGGCGAGCTCGGCGGTCACGATCGCGCCCCCGGCGACCAGCGGCACGCCCCACACGAGCGTCATGTCGGCGCTCTTGCCCTGCTCCCCGCGCCAGACCGCGATCACGTCGTCGTTGAGGTCGAGCTTCCAGGCGGGGTTTGACTCGGCCAGCTCGGCGGTGAAGTCCGCTCGGGCGTTGAAGTTGCTAGGCCCGCCGGCGTCCTCGGTGAACGACACGAACCCGAACAGCTCCAGGCCGGTCGTCGTCCGCGCGACCGCCGGCACGTAGGTCCGCCCGCCGTAGGTGCGGTCCGGATACCAGGCGATCTCGCCCGTCTCGCCGAGGTCCTCGCCCTCGGAGTCGATCTCGCCGCAGGCGGCGAGGAAGTGGTTGCGCAGCGTGTCGGCCCAGCGCCCGTAGGGGAGCGCCTCCTGCGGGGGCTCGGCGGCGAAGCTGATCACGAAGCGGTCAGTGGGCGGCATGCGGCCGAGAGCCTACAGCGCCGCGCCCGCTCAGCCCGCGCCGCGCCCGCTCAGCTGGTGCCGCGCCCGCTCAAGCCGTGCCGCCCGCGGCTCAGAACGCGCCCCGCCGGCTCAGCACGGCGGGATCGTCTTCAGCAGGATCGAGAGGTCGAGGAAGATTGACCAGTGCTCGAGATACAGGAAGTCGAGCCGCACGAGGTCGTCGAAGTCGAGCTCCGCGCGCCCCGACACCTGCCACAGTCCCGTGATTCCGGGCAGCACCAGGTAGCGCTTCTTGTGCCACTCATCGAGCCGCTCGAAATCGCGCATCGGCAGCGGCCGCGGCCCGACCAGTGACATCTCGCCGCGGATCACGTTGACCAGCTGCGGGAGCTCGTCGAGCGAGAAGCGGCGCAGCACCCGTCCGACCGGCGTCAACCGCGGGTCGTCGCGGATCTTGAACAGCGCTCCGGAGAGCTCGTTGAACCGCTCGAGATCATCCTGGCTCTGGTCAGCGTGGTCGCGCATCGTGCGGAACTTCAGGCATCGGAACGGCGCCCCCGCCATCCCGGGCCGCATCGAGCGGTAGATCACCGGCCCGCGGGAGCTGAGCTTGACGGCGATCGCCAGTACCAGCAGCACCGGCGAGAGCACCACCAGCAGCAGCATCGAGAGCACGAGATCGAAGGTCCGCTTGACCGCGTAGTCAAAGCCCTCGAAGACCGGTGGCCGTAGCGTGAACAGCGGCACTGACTCGCCGGGGACGAACTCGGCCCTGTCGATCAGGATCTCCATCGTCGACGGCGCGACGACGACCGTCACGCCGCGCTGGTGACAGCCATCGACGACCTCGAGCGCCTGCTCCTGGGGGAAGTCAGGGTCGGCGATGATCACTTCTTGGATCCGCTCGGTGTCGAGCACCTCCTCGAGCCGGTCAAGCTCGCCCAGCGAGCGCAGCCCGTTCTCGGGCCGCGGCGTCAGCGAGATGAAGCCGACCAGCTCGACCCGCGTGCGCGGACCGCGTTGCAACGCGTGCGCGACCGCTTCGATGTGGTGTCCGGAACCGATCAGCAACGCGCGGCGCCGGTAGCCGGCGCGGTCGAGCAGATGGCCGGTGATCCGCGTGTAGATCGCTCGCAGCCCAGCGACGTAGACGATCCCGAAGAACAGTGAGCCGTAGAAGATGTAGTAGCTCGTGAAGTGGTTGCCGGTCGCCAGCGCGTAGACCAGCGCGACCACCGTGACCTGGAACAGGGCGCTCGAGATCTTCGCCAGCCCGGGCCGTCGCGGCCGGTCGGCGTACAGGTCGGCGCGCGCGAACAGCAGCACGGTCAGCAGGTAGGCGAACGCGAGCGTCGGCTTGGCGTCGTCCCACGCCACATGCAGGCTGAGATGGCTCTGCAGCCCGAGCTTGACGAGCAGCGCGGTCAGCAGCGCCCCGGCGACGCCGGCGAAGTCGAGCGCCAGCAGGGTCGTCACCCGCAGCAGCCTGCGCAGCGTCTCGAGCCGCAGCAGGAAGCTGACCAGCGGCGGTCGCTTGCGCCTCACGTCTCGCTCGGGCAGCTCGGGCCCAGGCGGCTCAGCATGCGCGCCGTCGGCCCGGTCCTGGATAGCCTCGTGTTGGTCGATCACTTGCCAAGCGGGGGCCGGTCGCAATCCCCCCTCCAAGTCGTAACGGTATCTGGCTCGCGAAGTTACGGCCAAGCGTCAGCGCAGCGCCCCGACCAGCGCTTCGACGCCCGACTGCTCGATCGTCCGGCGCAGCCCGTCGGCGAGGTTGACCGTCGGCTCCCAGCCGAGCACGTCACGCGCGAGCGTGATATCGGGCTGGCGCACCTGGGGATCGTCGATCGGCAGCGCCTCGAACACGATCTCAGAGCTCGACCCAGTCGCCGCGATCACTTCCTTGGCCAGCTCGAGCAGCGTGAACTCGTGCGGGTTGCCGATGTTGACGGGGTTGTGCTGCCCCGACTCAGACAGCGCGATGATGCCGCGGATCAGGTCGTCGACGTAACAGAATGAGCGCGTCTGCGAGCCGTCGCCGAAGACCGTGATCGGCCGGTCCTGGAGCGCCTGGCGCAGGAAGGTCGGGATCGCGCGGCCGTCGTTGGGGCGCATCCGCGGACCATAGGTGTTGAAGATCCTGACGATCGCGGTGTCGACACCCTGCTGGCGGTGGTAGGCCATCGTCAGCGCCTCCGCGTAGCGCTTGGCCTCGTCGTAGACCCCGCGCGGTCCGATCGGGTTGACGTGACCCCAATAGCTTTCGGGCTGCGGGTGGACCTGCGGATCGCCGTACACCTCGCTGGTCGAGGCGGTCAAAAAGCGGGCCCGGTGCCGCTTGGCGAGCCCGAGCGTGTGATGGGTGCCGTAGGAGCCCACCTTCAGCGTGTGCAGTGGCAAACGCAGGTAGTCGATCGGCGAAGCGGGCGAGGCGAGGTGGTACACGGAGTCGATCGGCTCGTCCACGAAGTAGGGCTCGATGATGTCGAGGCTGAGATGGACGAACTGCTCGCTCCGGATGTGTTCGATGTTCGCGAGCGAGCCGGTCTCGAGGTTGTCGACGCAGATCACGCGGTTGCCGCGGGCGAGCAGCTCCTCGCAGAGGTGCGAGCCGAGGAACCCGGCGCCGCCGGTTACCAGGCAGGTGGCCATGCAGGCCAATCTAGCGGGGCGCGGCGCGCCAGGCGATGCCCACCGCCGCGCTCACCCGTCGAGCAGCTCCTGGTAGAGGGCCAATGACGCCTCGCCGACCCTGCGCACGACCTCGTCAAACGAGGGCCCGACGGGGACGACCGGCAGTGACACGATGCCGGCGGTGCTGATGTTGACGTCGAACTCCGCGAGCACCTTCCTGGCTGCCGTCCCGGTCTCCGTCGCATGCCCGAAACGCGCCACGGCGGCGCCGTCGTCGCTGACCGAGATCCGATGCTCACGGCGCACGACGCGGACGCGCACGGGGTCCCCCGGCCGGTAGTGCAGGCCGGTGTCGACGAACTCCTCGGTGCGGTGATCTCCGATCAGCGCGCCTCCCGCCTGCCGCGCAGGTAGTGCTCGTCGCCACGGCGGATCGTGACGCGCTCGGAGTCGAGGTGCTCGAGCAGCGCCTGCGCGAACTTCCGTGACGTCCCCAGCTGATCGCGCAGCTGCGCGATCGTGATCGCGCCGCCGCCCCGCGCGGCGGATTCGATCACCAACTGCTTGACGGCGTCGATCGCATCGGGGTGGTAGTGCAGCGAGCGGCTGACCCGCACGGCCCGCCCGGCCTCGCGCAGTGCCGTCAGATCGCGGGCGTCGAGTTCGGCGTCGAGCGGCGGCGCGAAGCCCGCATCCCGCAACCGGGCCTCGAGCGCCAGCGCCGAGGCGGGCAGCGCCGAGGCGGGCAGCGGCGGCGCGAGCTTCTGCACCCGCGGCGCCACGACCGCCGCCGGCTCGATCACGATCGGCTCGCCGTTGGAGAGACCCGTCAGGCGGCTGACGAGGTTGCGGCTGGGCCCGTGCTTGCGCGCGTGGGGGTCGAGCACCCGTCCGCCCCCGAGCGTGTCCGCCGGCGCGATCCGGCGTACGACGATCCGGTCGCCGGCGTCGACGATCAGCGCCCGCTCGAGGCGGACCTGCCAGAAGCGGCCGCCGAGCCACGTCAGCCGGGCGGGCGACTCGCGCGTGCCATGGTGGATCTGGACCCGGACGCCGGTTGCCGACACCGCCCCCGCGAACTCGAACTCGAGCTCGCAGTCGACCACGTAGCTCTCGCGCAGCTCCCCGTCGACCGCCACGAGGACGTCGCCACGCGAGATCTCGTCGACGGACACCCCGGCGAGGTTGACCGCGACCCGCTGACCGGCCGCGGCCCTCTCAACTGACACGTCATGGACGTGGACCTCGCGCGCCCGGGCACGCCGCGGTCCGGGCAGCACCGCCAGCATTTCCCCACGCGTGATCGAGCCCGCCCACAGTGTCCCGGTGACGACCGTCCCGGCGCCGTTGATCGTGAACACGCGATCGACGTGCAGCCGCGTGTCTCCATCCTGCTGTGCGCGGCTCCGGACCCCGGACGCGGTCCGGGCCAGCGACGCTCGGAGTTCGTCGAGTCCCGCTCCGGTCCGCGCGCTGACCGCCACGACGTCGGCGCCAGGCAGCAGCTCGCCGGCCTCGAGCATCGCCAGCTCGGGATCGGCCAGATCGCTCTTGGTCACCGCGACGACACCGCGCGGTACCCGCAGCGCGCGCAGGACGGTCGCGTGCTCACGCGTCTGGGGCATCACTCCGTCGTCGGCGGCGATCGCCATCAGATACATGTCGATCCCGGTCGCGCCAGCGACCATCGTCCGCACGTAGCGCTCGTGGCCCGGCACGTCGATCACGGACATGCGCGTGCCGCCGGGCAGTCCGAGGCTCGCGTAGCCGAGCTCGATCGAGATCCCGCGCGCGTGCTCCTCGGGCAACCGGTCGGTCTCGACGCCGGTCAGTGCGCGGATCAGGGCGGTCTTGCCGTGGTCGATGTGGCCGGCGGTCCCCAGCGTCAGCGGCGAGTCGCTCATTCCCCGCGCAGCGCGCTCCTCGCCGCTTCGATCACGGTGTCGACCTCGGCCTCGGTCAGCGTGCGCGGGTCGAGCACCACCCGCCCGTCGTGAATCCGCGCGATCACCGGCGGCTCGAAGGCGCGCAAGCGTGCCATCACCTCCTCGGGCCGGGCGCCCGACTCGAGCGCCACTGCCGGCCCTTCGAGCTCGGCGAGTGGCAGCGCGCCACCGCCGGCGCGCGACGCCGTCCAGATCAGCTCCGCCGGCTCACCGATTCCGTCTCGCAGCTTTTCCGCCCGGGCGCGGAGCACGTCGGACGGCGCATCGAGCATCGCCAGCACCGGCAGCTCGGATCTCGCGGTGGCGGGGTTGCGGTGCGCGACCAGGGTCGCCTCGAGCGCCGCCAGCGACAGCTTGTCGATACGCAGCGCCCGGGCGAGCGGGTGCTTGCGGGCGGCCGCGATCGCCTCGTCGGTCCCGAGCAGCAGGCCTGCCTGCGGTCCGCCGAGCAGCTTGTCTCCCGAGCAGCACACGAGCGCTGCCCCGGCGGCCAGCGAGCGCCTTAGGTCTGGCTCTTCTGTGAGCGCCTCGATCGAGTCGGCGCTTGACAGCACCCCCGAGCCGAGGTCGTCGATCACCGGCGGCCCGAGCGCGCACAGCTCCTCGATCGGGACCTGCTCGACGAACCCGACGGTCTTGAAGTTCGATTGGTGCACGCGCAGGACCGCGCCTACCGGCAGCTCGGACGCGGCGAGCGCGCGCTGGTAGTCGGTCAGGTTGGTGCGGTTCGTGGTCCCGACCTCGATCATTTCGGCGCCCGCGTGGCCGATGACCTCCGGGATCCGGAAGCCGCCGCCGATCTCCACCAGCTGGCCGCGCGAGACGACCACCGCGCGTCCGGCGCCGGCCAGCGCGGCGACCGCCAGCAGCACGGCCCCGGCGCCGTTGTTGACGACCATCGCCGCCGGCGCTCCGGTCAGCTCACCGAGCAGCCCCGCGACGTGCTCGTGACGAGAGCCTCGCAGCCCGGACTCGAGGTCGAGCTCGAGGTTGCTGTAGCCGTCGGCGGCCCGCGTCACCGCATCGCGCGCGGCGGCCGACAGCGGCGCGCGGCCGAGGTTGGTGTGGACGATCACACCGGTCGCGTTGATCACTCGGCGCAGCGAGGGCGCCGACAGCCCGGCGAGCTGCCGGCGAGCGCACTCGAGCAGGTCACCGGGAGCCTCGCCTCGGGTGACGATCATCGAGCGGTGCTCGTCGATCGCCCGCCGCGCCGCCGCGACCGCGAGCGCGTGCGGCGCATCGAGCTGGGCGGCGAGCTCGTGGACCGCCGGCAGGTTCCTCAGCTCGGCCTGACCCCGTCCACCCACGCGCCGTCCTCCCGCTTCCAGATCGGCGCCTGGGCCTTGATCTGGTCGATGATCTCGCGCCCGGCCGCGAACGCCGCCTCGCGGTGTGGCGCCGAGACCGCGATCGCGACTGAGGGCTCTGACAGTGGCACGACCCCGATCCGGTGCTCCGCCGCCGCCGCGCACACGCCGTGGCGCTGCACCGCGGCGGTGACGATCTCCTCGATCTTGCGCTGCGCCATCTCGGCGTAGGCCTCGTAGTCGAGCTCGTCCACCTCGCGCGTCACGCCGAGGAACGTGACCACCGCCCCGGCCCGCGGATCGCGGACGTGCTCGAGCAACGCGTCGAGTGACAGCGGCTGGTCAGTTACGCGCACGCGCGCGATCCCCACCGCGCCTCCCGAGACCGGCGGGATCAGCGCCAGCTCGTCGCCCGGCTTCAGCGGCTCGTCCTCGCCGGCGTATTCCTGGTTGACCGCCATCACGACCGGGACCCCGGCGGTGAGCTCGGCCACCTGGTGCAGCGCGTCTCGGACCCGGGCGCCCTCGGGCAACTCGAGCGCCAACTCGTCGGCGCCCGCGCGCTCACGCAGCCCAGCGAACAGACGAACCCTTACCTGCACTTGCTTAAGGCTAGCTGTTTCCGGGAGCCTCACTAAAGCGCGGCCGGTAACCTCCGACGCCGATGGCCACCGCCGACGAGCACCGCACAATCGCCCCGATCGTCGGACCCGACGACCCACGTCGGTTCACCGATTCGGGGATCGAGATCAAGCCGGCATACGACGAGAACGACCTCCCGCCGGAGCTGGATTCCAAGCTCGGCGAGCCTGGCGAGTACCCGTTCACGCGCGGGATCCACTCCGAGATGTACCGCAAGCAGCTGTGGACGATGCGCCAGTACGCGGGCTACGCGAGCGCCAAGGAGTCAAACGAGCGCTACCGCTACCTGCTCTCGAAGGGCTCGACCGGTCTCTCGATGGCGTTCGACCTGCCGACCCAGCTCGGTCTCGACTCCGATGACCCGCGCTGTCTGGGGGAGGTGGGTCGGACCGGGGTCGCGATCGACACGATCGATGACATGCGCACGGCGTTCGATCAGATCCCGCTTGACCAGGTGTCGACCTCGATGACGATCAACGCGCCGGCGAGCGTGCTGCTGCTGCTCTACGAGCTGGTGGGTGACGAGCAGGGCGTCCCGTCCGAGCAGCTCCGCGGCACGACCCAGAATGACATCCTCAAGGAGTACATCGCGCGCGGTAACTACATCTACCCGCCGGACGGCGCGATCCGCCTGACGACTGACCTGTTCGCGTACTGCAACGAGCGGGTACCGAAGTGGAACACGGTCTCGATCAGCGGCTACCACTTCCGCGAGAAAGGCTGCTCGGCGGTCCAGGAGGTCGCGTTCACGCTCGCCAACGGGATCGCCTACGTTCAGGCGGCGCTCGACGCGGGCCTCGAGATTGACCGCTTCGCTCCGCGGCTGGCGTTCTTCTTCAACGGCCACAACAACGTCTTCCAGGAGGTCGCGAAGTTCCGCGCCGCGCGGCGGATGTGGGCGCAGATCATGCGCGAGCGCTTCGCCGCGACTGACGAGCGCTCATGGCGGCTTCGCTTCCACACCCAGACCGGTGGCGTCACGCTGACCGCCCAGCAGCCAGAGAACAACATCGTCAGGGTCGCGCTGCAGGGCTTCGCGGCGGTCTGCGGCGGCACCCAGTCGCTGCACACCAATGGCTTTGACGAGGCGCTGGCGCTACCCACCGAGCGCGCCGCGAAGATCGCGCTGCGCACGCAGCAGATCATCGGCTACGAGTCCGGCGCCGCCGATACCGTCGACCCGTTCGCCGGCTCCTACTACGTCGAGGCGCTGACCGACGAGATCGAGACCCGCGCGGAGGAGCTGATCACCAAGATCGACGAGCTCGGCGGCTCGGTTCACGCAATCGACTTCATGACCAACGAGATCGAGGAGTCGGCGTTCGGCTACCACGAGCGCTACCGGATCGAGCAGGACATCGTCGTCGGCGTCAACAAGTTCGTCGAGGACAGCGCGGAGGTGACGGACATCCTGCGCGTCGACCCCGAGTCAGAGCGCCTCCAGGTCCAGCGGCTGAAGGACTTCAAGGCCGATCGCGACGCCGAGCTGGTGCAGCGCCGGCTCGATCAGGTGCGCGAGTGCGCGCGCGGCTCGGACAACCTGCTGCCGGTGCTACGCAGCGCATTGAAGGACCGCTGCTCGCTGGGCGAGGTCTGCGGTGCGATGCGCGACGTGTTCGGCGACTACCGCCCGTCGTTCTAGCTCCGGTGCTCGTCAGCCCGGCATCGCTCACGCGATGCTCACCGGAGTCGCGGGCGTGCGAGCCTCGACGGTCGTGTGGAATCTTATGAGCGCTCGACGGATTTGCCCGCGATCAGGATACGCAAGGGTGGGCAATATGTGCGTGGTGGTTTCCCGAACTGCCTTTCCGCGACGACGGTCCCCGGAAGATTGTGACCTTCACTGGTTTCTTGCCGCCTTTGCCCGCAGAGCTGGCGAGTACCGGCTGCGGGAGGCAGGCAGTGCTCGACCGTTTCTTATCGGCGGAAGCGCTGGTGCTCGTCCGCCTCGGGCTCTGAGTGCTCGAGGTCGAGGAGGAGGAGGAGGACGAGGAGGGCCTGATCGCTGCATTTGATGTGTGGTGTGGGCGCGCTCGTGGTCGCCGTTGCACAGTGGTTGCGCGGGCATGGCCCTGCACCGATTTCTTGATCGGACCCTGCACTGATTTCTTGATCGTGTGAGCCGCCTTGTGCGGGTGCTGCTCCCCTGAAACGCGCGACTGTGAAGTTGCCGTTGCGGCGACCGCTGCTCGCAGCTTGGCTGAGTTACCTCCGCAGCCGGGACCGGCCCACCAGTCCGCTGACGAGCATCACGATTTGGTTCGGACAAGGCCGGCATCTGGCTGTCACGTGCTCACCAGCCCGAAACAGGACGTCGGCGTACGGCGGACGGCCGCACCCGGATCACGGGCGCGGCCGTTTGTCGCCGTCAACACACAACGCTTGTGTGTAGCGTGTCCCTCTAGCACCGCGGTCAGCCAGCGACGACCGTTCCCCACACGCCGCACTGGGTGTCAGTCCCGCTGTTGAATGCGTTGTCGTAGTCAGTGCCGAGGTCGGCGGTCACCGCCTGACCTGAGGTAGTCGCGAACTGGATGTCGATGCTTCCTTCGTTGCTGCTGGTCGGCAGGACAGTGACAGGGCTTGTGCCGGTGCCGTCCACCTCGCCGGTCGCCTCCCCGAACCAGTTGAGCTCAGCGTTTCCATCGGTGCTCTGAGCAGTGATGCCGACGTGAGTGCTCGCGTCGCACACGGCGGTTAGCGTGAGGCCATCGCCCGAGAAGATCGTCGCGCTGCTGTTCGTCGGCGGTGCGAGGTCGACCCTGTTGACCGTTTCGCCGTCCACGGTGTTTGCGTTCCCAGCGGTCGTAGCGTTGGTCGCGTTGGTGGCGTTGGTCGCGTTGGTGGCGTTGGTGGCGTTGGTGGCGTTGGTTGCATTGGTGGCGCTAGGCGACCGTGACGCCTGTGAGGTTCAGCTTCTTGCCCGTCACGGCGCCGTTGGCCAGCTTGCCTGTCGTGACCGCGCCGTTGTGCAGCTTCTTGGTCGTGACCGCGCCGTTCTTGATCTGCTTTGAGCCGACGCTGTTCTTGCCCAGGCTTATGCCGGCGTAGGCGGTTCCCCCCAACGCCAGCACCAGCGCTACCACCGACACGACGAGTGCCGCACTCGGGCGGTGCGGCCGAAAAGCACTCATGTAACCCTCCCCGGTTTGGATTTTTGACCCCGGCTCGGACGGGTGGGCTCGCTGCTCTCGCCTACGGGCTCCACTTGCCCCTCAGTCGATGTCCCCTCTCGGGCCCACCCTAGTCCTGCATGACAGCGGGAGTCAAGACCGACTAGCCACGCTCGCTGTCGAGCTCGGCCATCTGCGCCTCGCCGTAGCGCGAGCCGGCCGCTGCGGCCGCCGGCACCAGGTCCTCGAGTTCGGACAGCTCCGCGGCGTCGAGCTTCAGCTCCAGACCGTCGAGCGCCTGCTCGAGCTGGTCGACGCGGCGCGCTCCGATCAACGGGATCACGTCGTCGCCGCGCGAGGCCACCCACGCGATCGCCAACTGCGCGACGGCGACACCGCGCTGCGCCGCGAACGCCTGCAGCCGACGCACGAACTCGAGGTTGTGGGCGGCGTTGTCGGCGTTGAAGCGAGGGAAGCGGCCACGCATGTCACCCGCGGCGCGCTCGCGCGTCGGGTCAAAGCTGTCTGACAGCAGCCCGCGCGAGAGGATCCCGTAGGCCGTGATCGCGATCCCGAGCTCGCGGCAGGTGGGAGGATCTCGCGCTCGATGTCGCGGGAGATCAGCGAGTACTCGATCTGCAGGTCGGCGATCGGATGGGTCGCGGCGGCGCGGCGGATCGTGTCGGCGCCTACCTCGGAAAGCCCGATCTGGCGCACGTAGCCGGCTTGCACGAGTTCGCCGATCGCACCCACGGTCTCCTCGATCGGGACCTTGGAGTCGAGCCGCGCCGGGCGGTAGATGTCGATCTGGTCAGTGCCGAGGCGCCTGAGCGAGTAGGCGGCCGCGGTCTTGACCGCAGCAGGGCTGGCGTCGTAGCCAAGCCAGCTGCCGTCCGGGCCGCGCTGGGCGCCGAACTTGACGCTCAGCCGGTAGCCATCGCGGGAGTGTCGGCCAGCGCGCGGCCGATCAGCATCTCGTTGTGGCCCATGCCGTAGAAGTCGCCGGTGTCGAGCAGCGTGATGCCCGCATGCAGCGCCGCATGGATCGTCGCGACGCTGTCCTGCTCGGCGGCCGGACCGTAGACGCCGGACATCCCCATGCAGCCGAGGCCGGCTCTGTCAAGAGTCAATTTGCGCTCCCTTCGCGTCTTTGCACAGCTTCCAAGATGATCGCCGATGCAAGCTCCCAAACCGCGGCAGGAGTCGTGCCGCCGCAGACGAACCCCAACCCCATGACAATCCACGAGGCAAGTCGCACGCTGCTCAAATCCCCACCTGAGCTGTGGGCCGAGTGCAGCGACGCGACGTCGCTTAGCCGCCATCTCGACAGCTTTGGAGAGATCCGGATCACGCGGCTCGAGCCCGAAACCGCCGTAGCCTGGGAGGGCGAGCAAGTCAGCGGCACGGTCAAGCTCGAACCGTCGGGATGGGGAACGCGGGTGATTCTGACCGCCGAGGAGGTAGATCCGGTCCTCGTCGCCGCCCCCGAGGAGCCCGAACGGGTCGCCGCCGAGGAGCCCGTTGTCGAGGAGCAGCCGGCGGCCGAGAGCCGGCGGCCGAGCAGCCGGCGGCCGAGCAGCCGGCGGCCGAGCAGCCGCCGGCCGAGCAGCCGCTACCCGAGCCCCGACCGCAGGCCGTCACAGAGCCCGATCCGCCTCAACCTGAGCCGGAACCAAGAATCGGGTTCTTCGCTCGGCTTTTCGGCCGCAGGCGCCAGCTTGCCTGGCCGCAGGTGGAGCCGGTGGCGGAGGCACAAGCGGTCGCGCTGGAGTCGGCTGTTGAGCCAGAGCACGAGCCAGAGCCAGCGCCAGACCAGCCCGCGCCGGCCGATCCTGAGCCGGCCGCGCTCGAGCCCGAGCCGCAGCCGATCGAACTCGCACCGGAGCCCGAGGCCAACGCGGCGCCCGCGCCCAAGCCAGCGAGCCCGCCCCCGAACCCACCCTGCACGCGCTCACGACCGCACTTGAGAGCCTCGGCATGGCGCACCACCGCCCGTTCTCGCGCTCCTGATCCCCGTCGGGCATCGACCGATGGGCGGCCGCTGACGCCCGGCGTCCCATAGACTCGCGGCCGCCGGATGCGCGAGAAGGCCCCCGAAACGCACGAGGAGAAGCTCGCCCAGCTCAAGGAGCTGCGCGACGAGATGATCCACCACGCCACCAAGGGGGCAGTGGAGAAGCAGCACGAGAAGGGGAAGCTGACCGCTCGCGAGCGGATCGAGAAGCTGCTCGATCCGGGGTCCTTCCAGGAGCTGGACACGTTCGTGCGCCACCGCACGCACGACTTCGACATGCAGCGCAACCGCCCCTACGGCGACGCGGTCGTGACTGGTCACGGGACGATCGACGGCCGGCGGGTTTGCGTGTTCAGCCAGGACTTCACGGTCTTCGGTGGCTCGCTCGGAGAAGTCATGGCCGAGAAGATGTGCAAGATCATGGACCTGGCGGCCAAGATCGGCTGCCCGGTGATCGGGATCAACGACTCCGGCGGGGCGCGGATCCAGGAGGGCGTGATCTCGCTCGGCGCCTACGGGGACGTGTTCCTGCGCAACGTCCAGTCCAGCGGCGTGATCCCCCAGATCAGCCTGATCATGGGTCCATGCGCGGGCGGCGCGGTCTATTCGCCCGCGATCACGGACTTCATCTTCATGGTCAAGGAGACCTCCCACATGTTCATCACCGGGCCGGAGGTGATCAAGACCGTGACCGGCGAGGAGGTGGAGTTCGAGGAGCTCGGCGGCGCGATGAGCCACAACACGAAGTCCGGCGTCGCTCACTTCGCGTCCGACGACGAGGACGCATGCCTGCAGGACGCCCGCTACCTGCTCTCGTTCCTGCCCCAGAACAACCTCGAGACGCCGCCCCGCGTGCAGCCGACCGACGATCCCCCGCGGATGGCTCCCGAGCTCGACACGTCGTCCCCGACAGCCCCAACAAGCCCTACGACATGCGTGACGTGATCCGCTACGTGGTCGACGACGGCGAGTTCTTCGAGGTCCACGAGCACTACGCGCGCAACATCGTCTGCGGCTTCTCGCGGCTTGACGGCCACGCTGTCGGGGTCGTCGGCAACCAGCCATCGCAGCTCGCAGGCGTGCTCGACATCGACAGCTCCGAGAAGGCGGCCCGCTTCATCCGCACCTGCGACGCGTTCAACGTCCCGATCATCACCTTCTGCGACGTGCCGGGCTTCCTCCCGGGGACCAACCAGGAGTGGCGCGGGATCATCCGCCGCGGCGCCAAGCTTCTGTACGCGTACGCCGAGGCGACCGTCCCGAAGATCACGGTGATCACTCGCAAGGCCTACGGCGGTGCCTACGACGTGATGGGCTCAAAGCACCTGGCGGCCGACATGAACTTCGCCTGGCCGACCGCCGAGGTGGCGGTGATGGGGCCGGAGGGCGCCGTCAACATCATCTACCGCCGCGACCTCGCCGCCTCGCCAACGCCTGACGAGCGCCGCCAGAACCTGATCGACGACTACAAGGCGCACTTCGCCAACCCCTACGTCGCGGCCGAGCGCGGCTACCTCGACGACGTGATCATCCCCCACGAGACGCGCCCGAAGCTGATCACCGCTCTGCAGACGCTCAGACCAAGCGCCAGCCAGGGCCCAAGCGCAAGCACGGCAACATCCCGCTCTAAGCGCAGCCCTGGTCAGAGCGGTGATCGGTCTGCGAGTCGGCACGCGGCCAGCACGCCAAGCCTCGTAGGCCGCGCCGGCCACCGCCAGGTCCTGGATCGCCAGGCCGGTCGAGTCAAACAGTGTCACCGCCTCGGGCCCGGGGCGGCCGCGCGCGTCGCCGGCGAGCACCGCGCCGAGCTCGGTGACCTGGTCGCGGGTGACGAGCCCGGCCGAGATCGCGCCTGTCAGCTCGCCGCCGTGCGAGGCCTGCTCCCATTCGTCGCAGAACAGCGCGCAAGAGGCGACCGCGCCGACCGTCGCCTCGGCTTTCCCGGGCCCGTCGGCGCCGAGCATGTTGAGGTGCATCCCGGGCCGCAGATCGCCGACGTCGAAGACGATCTCGGCACCCGGCGTGACGCAGCAGATGATCTCCGAGCGCACCGCCTGTTCGCGCGTCCCGGCCTGCCAGCCGAGCTCGGCGGCGAGCGCCTGCGCCGCAGTCGCCGCCGGGTCAAAGCAGATCCCCGGGCCGTAGCCGGCGGCCGCCAGGCAACGAGCCGCCCACGCCCCGTGCAGCCCGCAACCGACGATGCCAACGACTCCCGCCCCCTCCCGCGCCAGCGCCGCGGTCGCGACGGCCGCCACGGCGCCGGTCCGCAGGGCAGTCACCGAGCGGGCGTCGAGCAGCATCAGCGGCTCGCCGGTGGCGGCGTCAGAGAGGCAGATGACGCCGGTGACGGTCGGTAGCCCGCGCGCCGGGTTGCCGGGGAACGAGGTGACCCACTTCAGCAGCGCGAGCCCGCCGCCGCGCGCCGGCATCGCCCGGAAGTCCCCGAACGGAGGGCTATCAAGGTAGACCTTGGCGGGCATCACCCAGTCGCCGGCGTGGAGCGCGAGGAACGACTGGCGGACGCGCTCGATCGCCGCCCGCGGTGACATCGCGCTCAGGACGGTGTCGTGATCGAGGACCGCGAGCTCAGCCACCGGGCGGGCACGATACCCTCGCGGCGATCGTGAACCGCCGCCCGAGGATGACCATCGTCGCTCCTGACGCCTCCGCCGAAGAGGCGGCAGCGGTAATCGCCGCACTGGAGCGCTTCATGCGTGACACGGCGCCCGTCCCGTCAGAGCCGCTCCCCCGCCGCAACCGGTGGGCCGAGGCGGCGCTGCACGAGGGAGTGCATCGCGGTCTCGATGCGCCGCTTCCCTGGGAGTATTAGCCAGAAACTTGGTGGCGCCTCGGCTGGGCGCTATTCTCGGCGTTTCAGATCGGACGGGGGCGGGCCGCCGGAGTCTGGGCGCTGGGGTAAGAAGGTACAGGCGTAAGGGGGTTTGGGTTTCTTGGGAAGTTATCGGTATCGACTGCTGACGCTGGTCGCCGTGCTGGCGGCGGGGTGCCTGTTTGCGCCCAGCGCCGGCGCGGTGCTGGTTCACGTCAATCCCCACCAGGTCGCGGGCGTAGCCCCTCACGTCAACGTGAAGCCGGCTTCGCTCAAGGGCAGCTTCGCTAGCAGCGGAGTGACCGCTGCCGGCTCCGGAGTGACCGCTGCCGGCTCGGCTGACACCGGCGTGCTCGAATACCACGGCGGGATCGTGCTGCACTCCTCAGACCCGTATCTGATCTTCTGGGATCCGAGCTCCAGTATCTCATCAGCGAGTGAGCTGCTGCTTGAGCGCTATTTCACGGACACCGCGGCCGACAGCACCGACTCCACTGACGTGTTCGGCGTCGGCCGGCAGTTCACCGACACGACTGGATTTGCGGACGCCAGCGAGACGTTTTCCGCGACCAGCCAGGCGCTTGTCGACACTCAGCCGTACCCGGCGAGCTGCACGCAAACCAAGCCGACGTACCCGGTCTGCCTCACCGACGCGCAGCTCCAGACCGAGATCGCGCGGTTTATCTCGGCGAACTCGCTACCCACCGGGTCCGGCGCAAACGCGCCGGTGTACTTCATCGTCACCCCAGGGACCGTGAACATCTGCATGCAGGGGAGCGGCTGCACGAGCACGGTGTTCTGCGCTTATCACTCGACCTTTACGGACTCCTCTCACAGCGTGCTGTACGCGGCGATCCCGCTGTTCTTCGATGGCGCCAGCTCCACTCAGAATCCCAAGCTCTGCCAGTCTGACGGCACTTCGGAGGTGCAGGAGCCCAATGCGGACATCGCTGACGTCGCGATCAAGTACATGAGCCACGAGTACAACGAGACGATCACAGACCCGGTCGACGGCGGGGGTTGGTGGGACAACAGCTCTGGGAACGAGGACGGCGACAACTGCAACTACTACGCCTCCTCGTTCAATCCGGCGATGGGGGAGAATCCGGACGCGTTCAAGCCGGTGCTCGGAGGCTCGGCGTCGGCGGGGACCTTGTTCGACCAGCTGATCAACGGCGACCCTTACTACAGCCAGACTGAATGGAGCAACGGCAACCTCAATTGCGAATCCCAGCCGGTGAACGCCACCCTCGCACCAGCGTTCGCCACTTCGGTCCAGTCCGGCGATACGGTGACGCTCGACCCGTCGGGCAGCTCGAGCTCAGCCGGGTATTCGAGCACGACGTGGAGCTTCGGCGACAATTCTGGATCTTTTGTCCAGGGCGGCCCGGTGCCCGTCAGTCACACGTTCCCGGTCCGGGCGCGTACACGGTCACGCTCGAGCTCGTTGACAGCTACGGCAACCTGACGACCGTCTCGCACACGGTGATCGTTCCCATGTCGGCGGCGTTCAGTCCGGTTACTTCTCTTACCAACCCTGGCACTCCGGTCTCCTTCAACGCTTCGGGCTCGAGTGACCCAAACGGTTCACTCACGTCCTACAGCTGGAGCTTCGGTGACGGCTCGTCAGCCGCGGGGGTCCACGCCAGCCACGCATACGCCACCGCCGGCACCTACACGGTCATCCTGACCATCACTGACGCATCCGGAACAACCGCGAGTACGTCGGGGACGGTCACGGTCACGGTCGTCGGCGCGCCGGCGGCCGTCATCTCCACGAGCACCGTCTTCCCAGTCGCGGGAGTCCCGGTGTCGCTGAGCGCCGCCGCCTCCGGAGACACGGGTTCATCGATCACGTCCTACAACTGGAGCTTCGGCGATGGGTCGGCTGCGTCGGGCAGCTCGGTCTCACACACCTACACCTCCCCTGGCGACCACACCGTCACTTTGACGGTGACCGATGCCTCTGGTCAGACAGCCGCGACCACGAAGACGCTGAGCGTCACGACGGCCAAGATCACGCATGTGTCCGTCAAGAAGGGCAAGAAGCTCGAGAAGATCACCGCCACAGTCAACGGTCCGGGCAAACTCAAGTACGGGTCCAAGCACGCGACCGCACGCGGACCCGGCAAGCTCGTGCTCCACGTCAAGCTCTCGGCTGCTCAACGTTCGAAGCTGAGCGCGGGCAAGTCGGTGACGATCAAGGTCAAGCTGAAGTTCTCGCCGACCTTCGGTACAGCCTCCAGGAAGACCGTCACGATCAAGATCAAGGGCTGAAAGCGGCCTCGACTGGGGGCCCCGACTGGGGGCTGGCTTCTGCCGTCGGCGAAATTGGTCTTATTCGGATTGCCTTTTGGTAGATTCACTGGCCTGCCCTGATCGGGCGAAACCGTTCCCTACCGGAAGGACCCCGATGGAGCCCGCATCTCTGGACACCCAGCCGGCAGCCCGCACGGGCACGCTCGAGAACCCGGAGGTGATCGAGAACGTCCCCGGGCACGTGATCCCGATCCTCGAGCGCGAGTTCGACGACTTCGACACCGAGTCGACGCGCTACCTCAAGGGCCAGCTCGAGGAGGACGACTTCATCAAGTTCCGCCTCAAGCAGGGCGTCTACGGCCAGCGCCAGCCCGACGTGCAGATGATCCGCGTCAAGCTCCCGATGGGCGGCGTGACGCCCGATCAGCTCGAGGCGTTCGCCGACGTGATCGACAGCTACGTGCCGCTGCGCAAGGGCCACATCACGACCCGCCAGAACATCCAGATGCACCACGTGCCCGCTGCCCGACGCCGCCAAGCTGATCCGCGAGCTCGGCGACGCCGGCCTGTCGAGCCGCGAGGGCTGCGGCAACACGATGCGCAACGTCACCGGCGACCCGCGCGCCGGCGTGCTCGACGGCGAGCTGTTCGACATCACCCCCTACGCCGGCGCCTACGTGCGCTACTTCGTGCGCCATCCGACCACCCAGGCGATGCCGCGCAAGGTCAAGACCGCGTTCACCGCCACCGACGATGACAACGCGATCACCCAGATCCACGACATGGCCTTCATCCCGCGCCTGCGCGACGGCGTGCGCGGCGTCGAGATCCGGGTCGGCGGCGGCACCTCGATCATGCCCCGGCTGGCGCCCACGCTGTACGAGTTCGTCGAGCTCGACAACGGCGACTACCTGAAGGTGACCGAGGCCTGCATGCGGATCTTCGACCGCCAGGACTTCCTGCGCGTCAACCGCGCCCGCGCCCGGATCAAGGTGCTGATCGACAAGATCGGGATCGACGCCTTCCGCGAGCTGGTCGAGGAGGAGCTCGAGGGCGACTGGGTCGCCGAGCGCGACTTCTCGCTCGACGGGATCCTGTTCGACCCGACGAGGAGGCCAACGCGCCCGGCCGCCGGCGCAGCCTACGCCAGCGCCCAACGGCGACCGCCGCGAGTTCGACCATTTCCTGGAGTCCAACGTCGCGCCCCAGCGCCAGCGCGGCTTCAGCACGGTCGAGGTCAAGGTCCGCCGCGGCGACCTGACGCCCGAGCAGCTGCGCGGCCTCGGCGACGATCATGCGCCGCTACAGCGGCGGCTACGCCGCGCACCACCGTGCACCAGAACCTGGTCCTGCGCTGGGTGCGCGACGAGTCCGTCTACGAGGTGTGGCGCGCGCTGGGGGAGCTCGGGCTGGGCGACGCCGGCGCCGACGAGATCACCGACGTCGTCAGCTGCCCCGGCACCGACTCCTGCAAGCTCGGGATCACCAGCTCGATGGGGCTCAACCAGGCGATCCAGGACCGGGTCGTGCAGATGGAGCATCGACGATCCGCTGACCCGCCGGATCCACATCAAGATGAGCGGCTGCCCGAACGGCTGCGGCCAGCACCACATCGCCGACATCGGCTTCTACGGCGCCTCGATCAAGGTCGGCGAGCACACGATTCCCGCGTACATTCCGCACGTCGGCGGTGTATACGAGGGCGGCGAGGTCCGCTACGGGCAGCGGCTGAAGGCGCGCCTGCCGGCCAAGCGCGTGCCTGAGGCGGTCGAGCGCTGGGTACGCTTCTACGAGTCCGAGCGGACCGACGGCGAGCCGTTCCGCGCTTTCGTCGACCGTGTCGGCGCGCAGGAGTTCGAGCCGCAGGTCAAGGATCTGACGATGCCGATCGAGTTCAACCTGGAGAACATGAACCACTTCATCGACTTCAACCGCGAGGCCCCGTTCGTGGTCCAGCGCGGCGAGGGGGAGTGCGCGGTCTGAGTGAGCGCGCACGGTCCCCGACCTCGAGCAGCGCCTCCGCCCAGGAGGTGCTCGCCTACGGCGTGGAGCGCTTCCACCCGCGGCTGACGATGGCCTGCTCGTTTCAGAAGGAGGAGTCGGTCCTCGTTCCACATGCTGACCGCGATCGACGCCGGAGCGTCGCGGGCGTTCACGATCGACACCGGCGTCCTGTTCCCGGAGACGCTCGCGACCTGGAAGGCGTTCGAGGACCGCTTCGGCGTCCAGATCGAGGTGCTCGACGCCCGCAGCCCGGACGAGCCGTGGACGGCGGAGCGCTGCTGCGGCGAGGCCAAGGTGCGGCGCTGGAGCGCGGCTGTCCGACGTCGACGCCTGGATCACCGGCATCCGCCGCGAGCAGGCGCCGACCCGCGCGGCCGCGCCGAAGCTCGAGCGCGACGAGCGGCGCGGGATCTGGAAGCTCAACCCGCTCGCCGACTGGACCGAGAAGGACGTCTGGCGCTACATCTTCGAGCACGATCTGCCCTACCATCCGCTGCACGATCAGGGGTATGCCTCGATCGGCTGCGCCCCGTGCACGCTGCCCGGGCTCGGGCCGCGAAGGCCGCTGGGCCGGTCAGGACAAGACCGAGTGCGGAATCCACGTCTAAGCGCCGACTCCTCGACCGACTGACCCGATGAACCCGTTCCATTACGAGCTCTCCCACCTCGAGACCCTCGAGGCCGAGTCGATCCACATCTTCCGCGAGGTCGCGGCGGAGTTCGAGCGGCCGGTGCTGCTGTTCAGCGGCGGCAAGGACTCGATCGTGCTGCTGCGGCTGGCCGAGAAGGCGTTCCGGCCCGGGAAGTTCCCGTTCCCGATCATGCACGTCGACACCGGGCCACAACTTCCCCGAGGTGATCGAGTTCCGCGACCGGCTGGTCGTCCAGCTCGGCGAGCGGCTGATCGTCGCCAACGTCCAGGACTCGATCGACGCCGGCCGGGTGGTCGAGGAGACCGGGCCGCGCGCGTCGCGCAACCGTCTGCAGACGACGACCCTGCTCGACGCGATCGAGGAGCACGGCTTCGACGCCGCCTTCGGCGGCGCCCGCCGCGACGAGGAGCGCGCCCGCGCCAAGGAGCGCGATGTTCTCGTTCCGCGACGACTTCGGCCAGTGGGACCCCAAGCGCCAGCGGCCCGAGCTGTGGTCGCTGTACAACGGCCGGATCCGCAAGGGCGAGCACGTGCGCGTGTTCCCGATCTCCAACTGGACCGAGCTCGACGTGTGGCAGTACATCGCCACCGAGGGCCTCGAGGTCCCGTCGATCTACTTCTCGCACACGCGCCAGGTGTTCGCAGCGCGACGGGATGCTCTACGCCCACAACGAGTTCATCGAGCTGATCGACGGCGAGACGCCATTCGAGGAGTCGGTCCGCTACCGCACCGTCGGCGACATGACCTGTACCGGCGCGGTGCGCTCGCGCGCGACCACGCTCGAGGAGGTGGTCGACCGAGATCGCCGCCACCCGGATCACCGAGCGCGGCGAGACCCGCGCCGACGACCGCGTGACCGAGGCGGCGATGGAGGACCGCAAGCGCGAGGGCTACTTCTAATGCCCGATGACCGTCACGTCGGCCACCGAGCCGCCACGCGGCCGCGGCCAACCGCTCGCAGCCGCGCACCAGCGAGTTGCTGCGGATCGCCACCGCGGGCTCGGTCGACGACGGCAAGTCGACCCTGATCGGGCGGCTGCTGCACGACTCCAAGTCGATCCTCGAGGATCAGCTCGAGCACGTCCAGCAGACCTCCGAGCGCCGCGGCGACGGCTACCTCAACCTGGCGCTGCTGACCGACGGCCTGCGCGCCGAGCGCGAGCAGGGGATCACGATCGACGTCGCCTACCGCTACTTCCAGACCCCGCGGCGCAAGTTCATCATCGCCGACACCCCGGGCCACGAGCAGTACACGCGCAACATGGTCACCGGCGCCTCGACCGCCGACCTGTCGATCGTGCTGGTCGACGCGCGCAAGGGCGTCAGCGAGCAGACCCGCCGCCACGCCTACATCTCCTCGCTGCTGCGGATCCCGCACGTGGTCGTGTGCGTCAACAAGATGGACCTGGTCGGCTACGACGAGGACGTCTTCTACGAGATCCTCGAGGAGATGACCGACTGGGCGGCGCGGCTGCAGATCCCGGACATGACCTTCATCCCGATCTCGGCCCTGCACGGCGACAACGTCGTCGACCGCTCGCACGCGCATGCAGTGGTACGGCGGCGCGCCGCTGCTCTACCACCTCGAGCACGTGGTGATCGCTCCCGACCGCAACCTCAACGACGTGCGCTTCCCGGTCCAGTGGGTGATCCGCCCGATGAGCGACGATCACCACGACTATCGCGGCTACGCCGGCCAGGTGGCCGGCGGCGTGCTGCGCCCCGGCGACGAGGTCGTCGTGCTGCCCGGCGGCCAGCGCACGCGGTCGCCGCGATCGACACCTACTCGGGCGAGGTCGAGGCCGCCTTCCCGACGATGTCGGTGGCGCTGCGCCTCGGCGACGAGATCGACATCTCCCGCGGCGACATGATCGTCGAGGCCGAGGACCAGCCGGTCACCGCCCGCGAGCTCGAGGCGATGGTCTGCTGGATGAGCGACGCAGCCGATGCAGCCCCGGGGCCGCTACTCGATCAAGCACACCACCCGCAGCGCGCGGGCGGTCGTCGAGCGAGGTCGAGCACCGGGTCGACATCAACACGCTCGAGCACGTGCCCGCCGCCGCAGCTCGGCGCTCAACGAGATCGGCCGCGTCCATCTGCGCTGCAGCGCGCCGCTGGTCGTCGACCCCTACGCCCGCAACCGCACCACCGGCAGCTTCATCCTGATCGACGAGTCGACCAACGACACCGTCGCCGCCGGGATGATCGTCAGCGCCTAGCGCCTGAGGCGCTGTCGCGGCCGCGACCAGTGGCATCGCGCCCGGTAGAGTGCCCGCCGCATGTTCTCGAAGGTCCTGATCGCCAACCGCGGCGAGATCGCGGTCAGAATCATCCGCGCCTGCGAGGAGCTCGGGATCGCCACGGTCGCGGTCTACTCCGAGCTCGACCGCGACGCGATCCACGTCAAGCGCGCCGACGAGGCCTATCTGCTCGGCCCCGGCCCGGCCGCGAGAGCTACCTAAGATCGAGAAGCTGATCGAGGCGATCGAGCGCTCCGGGCGCCGAGGCGGTGCACCCCGGCTACGGCTTCCTGGCCGAGAACGCCGCCTTCGCCAAGGCGCTGGAGGACCGCGGCACGGTGTTCATCGGCCCGCCCTCCTCGGCGATCGAGGCGATGGGCTCGAAGACCCGCGCCCGCGAGCTGATGCAGAGGCCGGGCGTGCCGATCGTCCCCGGCACGACCGAGCCGGTGGAGACGATCGACGGACGCGCGCAAGGTGATCGACGACACGATCGGCTACCCGGTCGCGGTCAAGGCCGCCGGCGGCGGTGGCGGCAAGGGCTTCCGCGTCGCGCTGGCCGAGGACAAGCTCGAGGACGCGTTCGAGGGCGCCGCCCGCGAGGGCGAGAAGTTCTTCGGCGACGCGACCGTCTACCTCGAGCGCTACCTGCCGGACCCCCGCCACGTCGAGGTCCAGGTGCTCGCCGACTCGCACGGCAACGTGATCCACCTCGGCGAGCGCGACTGCTCGCTGCAGCGCCGCCACCAGAAGCTGATCGAGGAGGCGCCCGCGCCGGCGGTCGACGACGAGCTGCGCGCAAAGATCGGCAAGATCGCGACCGAGGCGGCGGCGGCGGTCAAGTACACCGGCGCCGGCACGATCGAGGGCTTGCTCCAGGACGGCGAGTACTTCTTCCTCGAGATGAATACCCGCGTCCAGGTCGAGCACTGCGTGACCGAGATGGTGACCGGGATCGACATCGTCAAGGAGGGGATCAGGGTCGCCGCCGGCGAGCCGCTGTCGATCGCCCAGGATGATCTCGAGCTGCGCGGCCACGCGATCGAGTGCCGGATCAACGCCGAGGACGCGAGCAAGAACTTCGCGCCGGCGCCGGGCGCGATCGGCGCCTACCGCGAGCCGGCCGGGCCCGGTGTGCGCGTCGACTCTGGCGTCGGTCCGGGCTCTGAGATCTCGCCGATGTACGACCCGATGGTCGCCAAGCTGATCGTCTGGGACGCCGACCGGGAGCAGGCGACCGCCCGGATGCTGCGGGCGCTCGGCGAGTACGAGATCGGCGGGCTCAAGACGCTGATCCCGTTCCACCAGGCGATCCTCGCGACCCAGCAGTGGGCCAACGCCGAGACCTGCCGTGACCTGATCGAGGACCGGAGTGGCTCAAGCACGCTGGCGTTCGACGCCCGCGCCGGCCCGCCCGCTGAGGACGACGAGGACGAGCCGCGTCGAGCAGAGCTACACCGTCGAGGTCTCGGGCAAGCGCTTCGACGTCAAGGTGATCGGTGCCGCCGGCCCGGTCGGTGGCGCTGTCAACGGCACCGCGCCTGCGGCCGCGGCCCGCAAGCCGCCACGCCGCGCCGAGCGCGCCGGCGGCGGAGGCGGAGGCGGCGGCGACACGCTCAGCTCGCCGATCCAGGGCACGGTCCTGAAGGTCGCCGTCGAGGCGGGCGCCGAGGTGGAGGAGGGAGCGCTGGTGTGCGTGATCGAGGCGATGAAGATGGAGAACGAGATCGCCGCGCACAAGTCCGGAACGATCGCCGAGCTGCCGATCGCTGTCGGCGCATCGGTGGCAAGCGGCGACACGATCGCCGTGATCAGCGCCGGCGAGTGATCGGGCCCAGACTCCCCGGCGCTACCGGCCGCCCGCGAACTCGACGTTGGCCTCGTGGATCCGCTTCTGCGCCGGGGTCCGCCGCGACCTCGGCGGCGTCGCCTTGGCGGGGTCCTGCGCCAGGCGCGCCAGATACCTGGCGTCCTCGTCGACGATCTTCAGCGCCGGCTTTGACTCGATCGGGGCGCCGTGGCCCGGGATCACCCAGCTCGCCTGCCGGACCAGCTCGCGCAGGCGCACCAGCGTCAGCGAGTAGGCGTCGATTGACCCGCTCGCGCTCAGCATCGGAATCTCGACCGGGGAGCTGTAGTCGCCGCAGACCAGCACCCTTAGCCACGGCATCCAGTAGGCGACGCCGTCGACCGTGTGCCCGGTGGCTTCGTGCAGCTCGAGCTCCCGAGATGGCCCGAGCTCGAGGCTGCCCGGGCACCGGCAGTCCCTGGACGTCGCCGAGCGCCAGCGGCGAGTGGCGCTGCACGTAGTGCTCTGCGTCGAAGTCGCGCAGCTTGCGCTGCACCGCCCCCGGCTCGGCCCCCAATCGCCGGACGGTCGACTCCGCGCAACCGAGCGAGGCGCCGCTGAACGCCAGGCGCCCGAGCAGGTGGTCCCAGTCGCCGTGCGTCGCCAGCAGCCCTGAGACCGGGAAGCCCGCCTGGGTGAGCACATCCGGGAGCGCCCGCAATTCCTCGGGATAGACCGGCGAGTCGATCACGAAGCCCTCGTCGCCCGCGCGGATCGCCGTGCAGGTCGTCTGCCAGACGTCGGAGACGAACACGATCACGTCGGAGTGCAGCGCGACGACGCGCATCAGGCCGGTTGCCTGCGGCGGTGGCGCTCCACCGCGGAGCTCAGCTGACGCCGATCAGCTTCGCGGCTTCGCGCAGGTTCGAGACCTCGGCGTCAGGCTTCTTCTGGCCCGGCTCGAGCTGCTGCTTGGTGCGGTTGACCCAGATCACCGGGATCTTCTTCTTCAGGCACGGCTCGACGTCGTGGTAGTAGCTGGCGGCGATGTGGACCCAGCCCTTCTTGGAGCCGATCCGCCGCTCGCACTCGGTGAAGTGCGCCGGGTCGGGCTTGTAGGAGCGGACCTGCTGCGCGGTGACCACGAGGTCGAAGTCGAGCGGGATGTGGCGACGCGTCTGACCGAGCAACTTGTCGTCGATGTTGGAGATCAGCCCGATCTTGTGGTTCTTGGCGATCTTGGTCAACACCGGGTTGGTCTCCTTGAATGGCTTCCAGCGCTGCACCGAGTCCGGCAGGAAGCCTGACCGCGAGGGCTCGAGCGGCCACCCGAGCCGCTTGGCGATCTGCACGGCCGTGCGTCGCAGGACCTCGGCGTAGAGCTCGTAAGAGCCCGCCTGGATCTGCTGCTGGATCTCGTGAAAGAGCGGGATCAGCTCGTCGCGCTCGATCGTGAAGCCGTCACGCTCGGCCTCGGCGTTGAACGCTTCGAAGGCCCCGGTGTCCCAGTCAATCAGGGTGCCGTAGACATCGAAGGTGGCAAATGTGACGTTCTTCGGGATCGCCATTCGGTCGCTGATGATACGAAGGCAGCTGAGGCGGGTGCGCTGCGGTCGCTTCGTGATGTCGAGGCCAAGCGCGAATCAATAAAGTGGGGCGCCCGCATGGATCTGCTCGAATACCAGGGCAAGCAGCTGTTCGCCCGCCACGGCGTGCCCGTGCCCGCCGGGCTTGTGGCCCACACCGTCGAGAAGGCAGTCTCGGCCGCCGACGAGATCGGCTATCCGTGCGTGATCAAGGCCCAGGTCCAGATCGGTGGCCGCGGCAAGCTCGGCGGGATCAAGGTCTGCTCCGACGGCGACGAGGCGCGCGCCAACGCCGAGGCGATCCTCGGTATGGACATCCGCGGCCTGACCGTCCACGAGCTGTGGGTCGAGAGCGCTTCGGAGATCGCCTCCGAGTACTACGCCTCGGTCGTATTCGATCGCTCGGCCAAGGCGCCGCTGGTGATGCTGTCGACCAAGGGCGGGATGGACATCGAGCAGGTCGCCGACGAGGACCCCGACGCGATCGCGCGGCTGCACGTCGACCCGCTGCTCGGCTTCCAAGACTTCCACGGCCGCCGGCTCGCGTTCGAGGCGGGCGTCGACTCTGACGTCGTCAGACCGATCGGCGAGATGCTCGCCAACCTCTACGAGGTATTCATCGCCGAGGAGGCGACGCTGGTCGAGGTCAACCCGCTGATCATCACGCCGGATCGCGGCGTGCGCGCGCTCGACGCCAAGGTGACGCTCGACGACAACGCTCTCTACCGCCACCCTCACAACGCCGGGCTGCGTGACCTCTCCCAGGAGGATCCGCAGGAGCAGATGGCCAAGGAACGCGGGCTGACCTACGTCAAGCTCGACGGCGACATCGGGATCCTCGGCAACGGCGCCGGCCTGGTGATGTCGACGCTCGACGTCGTCGCCCAGGCGGGCGGCTCGCCGGCCAACTTCCTCGACGCCGGCGGCGGCTCGCGAGCCGACGCGATCACCAGCGCAGTCGAGGTGATTCTCTCCGACCCCAAGGTCAAGGCGGTGCTGTTCAACATCTTCGGCGGCATCACGCGCGGCGACGAGGTCGCCAAGGGGCTGATCGAGGCCTTCGCGCAGGTCAAGCCGACCGTCCCGTTCGTGGTCAGGCTCGACGGGACCAACGACGTCGAGGGCCGTCAGCTGCTCGCCGAGGCGGCGCTGCCCAACGTGTTCACCGAATCGACGATGGACGGTGCGGCGGCGAAGGTCGTCGAGTTGGCGGCGGCCGGCGCGGGCGCCAAGGGGGACGGCCGGTGAGCATCCTGGTCGACAACGAGACGCGGCTCTGCACGTCGGGCATCACCGGCCGCGAGGGGACCTTCCACACGCTGCGAAACCGTGACTACGGCACCAAGGTCGTCGCCGGCGTGACGCCCGGGAAGGGCGGCCAGGACGTCGACGGGGTCCCGGTCTTCAACACCTTCCACGAGGCGGTGCAGAAGGCCGGCGCCAACACCGCGATGGTGTTCGTGCCGCCGCGCTTCGCTGCCGACTCGATCCTCGAAGCCGAGGATGCGGGGATCGAGCTGATCATCTGCATCACCGAGGGGATCCCCGCCCACGATGAGATGCGCGTCTACAACACGCTGAAGAAGAACGGCCGCTCGCGGCTGATCGGCCCCAACTGCCCGGGGATCCTGTCGCCCGGCAAGGCGAACGTCGGGATCATTCCGGCCGCGTTCTTCAGCGAGGGCAACGTCGGTGTCGTGTCACGGTCTGGAACGCTCACTTACCAGATCGGCAACGTGCTGGCGCAGAGCGGATTTGGCAACTCGACGATCGTCGGGATCGGCGGCGATCCGGTTCCGGGCACCGACTTCATTGACGTGATCGGCATGTTCCAGGACGACCCCGAGACCGAGCTGATCGTGATGTGCGGTGAGATCGGCGGCGACGCCGAGGAGCGCGCGGCACAGTTCATCGCCGACAACGTCTCCAAGCCGACGGTCGCCTACATCGCCGGCTTCACCGCCCCGCCTGGCAAGACGATGGGCCACGCCGGCGCGATCGTTTCGGGTTCGCACGGCACCGCCGTCGCCAAGGCGCAGGCGCTCGAGGACAAGGGCGTGCGCGTAGGCCGCACCCCGACGCAGGTCGCCGAGCTGGCCGTTTCGCTGCTCGGCAGCGCCGCCTGACCCCGTCCTGGGCGTATTCTCGTGTTGTGGCTCATCGGCACGTGCTCGCGATCGTGGACGGCACCCGAGGGGGCGACCGAGCGGCCGAGGTCGCCTCTGACATCGCGGTCGAGCACCGGGCGCAGATGACCGTCGCGACCGTGATCGAGCCCGAGCCGCCCGGGCGCCACTGTGGCCCCGGACCGAGCAGCTGGAACTCAGTCCTGCGTGATGCCGCGCGGGCTGATCTGGCCCGCGCCAAGCGGCTGGTCCGGACGCCGGCCTCCTACGAGATCCTCCACGGCGACCAGGTCGACGCGGTCGCCGACGCGGCGCGCGAGCTCGGCTGCGACGTGATCGTCGTCCCCGCGCCGTCGGGCCTGAGCCGGATGCTCCGTCGCGACCGCGCGACGCGGCTCGCCGAGCGCGTCCACTGCAAGGTGATCGCGCCGCAGCGGGCTGACGCCGAGTCGAGCGCTACGCTCGGCCGAGCGTGAGTTCACCTGAAATCTCCGTTCTCGATGCCCGCCTGGCTGAGATCGACGGCCGCCTGCGAACGATCCAGACCGGCCTCGCCGCAGACAGCCCGGCGCCCCCGCCCCGGCCCGTCGTTCCGCCTGCCGTCCTGCCGTCGCGCGTCGAGGTCCTCGCCACCGTCGCCGAGCCCAGCTCCGACCGCGAGCAGGCCGCCGAGCTCGTGACCGAGCTGCGTGCCTTGGCCGCTAACCAGGAGCGGCTGCTCGCGTCCGTGCGCTCACTCCTGCAGCCGGCGAGCGGCGGCGACAGCGCCGCAATCGGCGTCTCGGTGGGTCCGCTCGCCAGCACCGAGGCGCTGCGCGAGTTCGCGAGCGTGCTGGCGTCGCTCGACGGGGTCGTAAGCGTCGAGGTGCGCGGCTACGAGGGCGGCGACCGTGCGCTCTTGGACGTAAATCTCGTGCCAACGCGTAGTCTGTAGCGCGTGGCAGGCACGATCTCGTTCGCGCGCGGGGCGCCGTCGCTCGACATCATCGACGTCGACGGCCTGCGCGAGGCTGCCGAGCAGGCGTTCACCGCCGACCCGGGCGGGATGACCGCCTACGGGACCTCCGTCGGCTATCCGCCGCTGCGAGCCTGGATCGCCGAGCAGCACCACGTCGCGCCCGAGCAGGTGCTGGTCACCAACGGCTCGATGCAGGCCGATGCGTTCCTGTTCGACGCGCTCGTCGGGCATGGCGACGAGGTCGTCGTCGAGCGGCCGACCTACGACCGCACGCTGCTGGCGCTGCGAAACCGTGGCACCGAAATCCATCCGGTGGCGCTCGAGCCCGACGGGATCGACGTCGAGGCGCTCGAGCAGCTGCTTTGCGGCAGCGCCCGTCCGAAGCTCGCCCACATCATCCCTAACTTCCAGAACCCGGCCGGCTACACGCTGTCGGCCGCCAAGCGCGTGCGCCTGCTCGAGCTCGCCCGCGAGCACCAGTTCACGATCTTCGAGGACGATCCGTACGTCGCGTTGCGCTTCAGCGGCGACCCGCTGGCGACGATGATCTCGGCCGGCCCCGACACCGTCGTCTACGCGTCCTCGTTCTCGAAGACCGTCTGCCCAGGGATCCGCGTCGGTTACCTAATCGGGCCGGAGACGCTGATCGCCCGGATCGCCAAGCTCGCGACCAGCACCTACATCTCGCCGAGCATGGTCTCGCAGGCGATCGTCAACCAGTTCTGCCGCTCGGGGGCGCTCGATCGCTCGATCGAGACCGTTCGCGGCGCGCTGCATGAGCGCGCGCAGACGCTCTGCGACGCGCTCGCGTCCCAGATCCCCGATGCGAGCTTCGTCGCGCCCGAGGGCGGCTACTTTTTGTGGGTCGATCTGCCGCCGGGCAGCGACGTCGCGGCGATGTTCGACGCCGCGGCCGCGCTCGGGGTGCAGTTCGTCAAGGGTTCGGACTTTCTGCTCGAGGGCGGCGAGAGCTCATTGCGCCTCGCCTACTCGGGCGTTACGCCCGACGAGATCGAGGAAGGCGTGGGCCGCCTCGCGCAGGCCTACGCGCAGGCCGGCTCTCCGGCGCATGCGGCGTGACGAGCTAGCGGCGCTCGGCGAGCTCGCCGGGATCGCGGCTGCGAGCATCGCGGGCCAGGCACGCGACACCCACGCCGGGGTCGCCGAGCGCGTGTTCGGGCGGCTGGGGCCGTCTGCGACGCCGGTCCGCGCCGTCCACGACCGTGTTTCGCGGGCGGCCTACGCGGGCGCCGGCCGGCTCACGGGCGCGGTGGTTCGCGGCGGCGCGCGGGCATTCAGCGTCACCCGTGGCCCGGATGCCCCGTCGCTCGAGGAGCGGGTCCCGGGACGCCTCATGGTCGGCGCGCTGAACGGCGCCTGGGGCGATGCGCTCCAGAGCACCGGCTCGCCGCTCGCGACCGAGATGACGATCCGCTTGCGGGGACGCGATCTGGACCTCGCCGCCGGCGTTCCGGATGCCGGCGCGCGGGTCGCGATCTTCGTCCACGGGCTGTGCGAGACCGACGATGCCTGGCGCCTCGGCGCCGCCCGCCACGTCCCCTACGGCGACCGGCTCCAGTCAGAGCTGGGTTACACGCCGCTCTACCTGCGCTACAACAGCGGCCTTCACATCTCCGACAACGGCCGCAGGTTCGCGCAGCTGCTCGATGAGCTGGTCGCAGGCTGGCCGGTGGAGCTCCACGAGATCGCGCTCGTCGGCCACTCGATGGGCGGCCTGGTCGCCCGCAGCGCCTCTCACTACGGCCGCGCCGACGGTTGGAAGGACAGCGTCCCTGGGTGCGGGCAACATTTGTAGCGGCTGCTGGCTCGTTTTGTACTTCGGCGCCAGATGGCATAGGAGCGATACTTGGGACTGGCTCATTTGTGCCTTCGTGTGAAGGTTCTTCAATAATTGGAGCTGCAGGAGTCTGTGGCAGGAGAGGTTCTGGAGGCACGCCATTTGTTTTCGGCCGAGAGGTGTCTGAAGGAACCGCATTGTTCTTGTTGGCCAAAGCTTGGTCTTCTTTCAGTATCCGCTCGTCCCACTCGCCTCTTTCAATCTCCCCAATCTCCCCTTGAAGTTCAGCATATCTTCGCTCATCCTCCTGGATCGCCGTGACCATATAATCTCGGTAGCGCGCGTATAGTCGGTCCACCAGTAACGGGAGCCTCTCTTTGTGTCCCTGGGCATCCTTGATCGAGGAAAGTGGTGGACTCTGCAGCTTCCGCTTCCTCGATGTTGTTTGGCCGCCATCATCTTGCCCATCTTGCCCTTCCGCTCTCAGCTCATCCCGTAGAAGTTGTAGATATAGTTGCCGTAGAGCATCGGAGGTCAACCTTTGCTCATCGTACGTAGGCCCATCCTTGATCAAGGAATTGCTTGTGAGGAGATCAGAAATGCGCGTGAAGTCCTGGTCTTCTGTGCCGTATGCGACGAGGGACTGGAACAGCAATAGGGTTTCGAGTGGCGTGTATGCTGTCGCGAAGCTATTCATACCCTCCGAGGATCCCCAGTATCCGCCTCGCCAGCGATCGAGGGGACTGGCGTAAGTGTCGTGGAGAATGGGAGCCAGGACGAAGATCCAGGTGGGGGGACTGGAGACTACTGGAGCTTGGCTGGATATAGCTCTAGATGGATCGCGTTTGATGCAGCTCATGGATGTCGCGTTTGTTTGTTGAATTGATGTTGATCTCGTGTTAAGAGGTCGAAAATCTCGAGAGAGCGTGAAATTATGTAAGCTTCACATCGGAGCTTCACGTCGATTTGAGCCGACTCACCGGCCTCATGGACCCGCAAGGGACTGTCACTTTTTGAGCCACTTTTCATTGTACTTATACTGCAAGTTGGACAAACATTCATATTACTCTATCTATTCATAGAATCTACCCCAGTACTATTTCCAACCACCTCCTCTTTTGCTCTTCAACTACGGATACAACAACCTTACTTCGTCGGCTCTGTCTTGCTGCCTCAGTTCCAAGGCCTCCAGATCGATCGCCTGCCAGCCATGCGTGACCCATGTCTTCAACAAGATTGCAGGCATGAGGCTGGTTTGATTACCGCGGCCTCCTCCATCCTGTCTCCTGGCTGAACCTCCGCATGAACTTCGCACTTAATTATATACCTACCTCACGACCGATCATGCTGCAAGACATTCCGCGCTGCCCTGCTTGATCTCAATCTTGATCTTCTCCTCCCCCTCCCCCTTTTCTAGAAAGCCAATCCCTAATTCCCAGGAGAACAGTGAGAAGGCACGATCCGAGACAGCAGGGCTAGTCCGAACCCCTTATTATTGCCAATTTGGAGCTCGTGATCTACATACCCTATTTACAAGCACATCCTCTTCTCTTCACAAGGCGCTCTCTTCTTCCTACGAACCTATTTTGTCCAGTCACCTACGACCAATTTACATACCTTAACCCATCTCAACATGTCCGACGAGGAGCTTGACCGAGAATGGAAGCCGTCTGGCAAAGTGAGACCGCAGTCGACCATGGCTCGGTCTTTTTCCCTTGCCTTGAATGATCTATTCAAGATCGACAACAGTATAGCAGACCTTGATGCAGCTGTATCGGAGAAGTATGTCCCCTATCTGCTTCGTGGACCAACTTCTGACAGCTACTTCTAGGAAACGAGCAGTCTCCGACCAAACCTCTGAACTCGAAGCCCTCGAAGCACGTCTGCGAGCCACCGAAGAGCGCCTCAAGAAGGCTGCGAGCACCGGTGTCAGCCCTGTGAATCCATCTGGCAGATCCAGTCCACGCCCTCGGCCCGCCATTGGAGAAGATACCTTTATTCCCAGTCCGACGAAAGAACATAGTCCCACAAGCCCCCTCGCTTCCGAGTTCAAGCAAACGTCGCGCCCGAATACATCAGACCGGCCAGCATCAGGGAGAGGTGGCAGACCAGCATCGGGATGGAAGCAGGAGTCATACACCGCCCCTCCCATGCCAGGGGCCTTGCCCCCGACTCCAAATGACACTCCAAATGCCAGTGAAGGTGAATCCGATTCCGACTACGTGGTCGTTGGGGAAAAATGAAGAGTGCTGACATTGGGGAAGATGGGGATATGCCTCCGCCACCACCGCAGAAGTAATGATAGAGAGTAGGACTTAATGGGTGCATCCGTATGACGGCGTACTAGGCGTATTGGATTTTGAACAACGTTCGCCCTTTGGATAATGTTTGGGTTAGCATTGTATATACCACTTGATGCTTGCAATTGACCGTCTCGATGTTGTCTTGGCTGGTTGCTGCCACTTTTCGTTTGTGCCCTAACACTCTTCTTCTCGGTCACAGTCGAAAAATATCTTCTTATCGTGCGCCCTCCTCATTCACGACATATTTCCGTCCGATACAGTGCCTTTAGTTCGAACACAAGTGGCGACCAGCTGTCGCTGGCTTGTAACGCGGTGCCTGCAGGGTAGCTTCTCCAGTTCGTGGCACACAGCATCAAATGATCGGAAGAGTAGATTATTAGGGAAGAACATGATGTTTTAGCTCAAATTTGGCATGTAACTCTTCAACTTCTGAGCTCTTTTTTGCAAAACTGCATGTTTACATCCTCAAGTGGATTTTGTATTATACCCAAGACTTGCCCCAATCAAATCTGCTTATGAGCCCAGGTTTGCGAGTGCAATTTCACACCTTGTGTATCTTCAACTGAAGCTGTGTGGAGAGCATTGTGTGGCCTCGTATTTCCTGCTTTTCACTGTGTTGCTTCATGCGCAAGTTTTGCGAGCTTGGCACCTTCAAATATCGTTCGGAGTACAACTGTTCCACGATGCTTTTATCCCGGCCTTCAGATTCAGAAAGCACTTTCATACCATGTGTTGAGTTCTGTGAGCTGAGAGTATTCAACAACAGGGTGTTCGGATATCTTCGAGTTAACCATGCAATTTCTTCGTAAAATAGCTTGCATTCTTGCAGACAGCTACGATACTCGCAAATGGACTTCACCACCTCATGGAATGATCCTCGAGAGACCTTTCAGCCCTGGATTCCTACTTGATCATTCGGACAAGACATGCATGCAAGTCCGGCTGAGAGGTATTAAAGTGTATCACGTGACTTACGTCCCTATTGCTGCACTTTGTCGACCACGAGGTGGGTAAAGAAGAATTTAATTTCTATAGTGTTTTTGCCTGATTTTAGACTTGGTACAATAGATTAAGCAGCTCTGCGGGCGTAGACGCAGTTTACATTTATAAACTAGCTGACTAGCTCTCGTAGGGAATTGCAACGCCTCTTGTTCACACAGACAAAGATTCATCAAGTTCTGTGGAAGCAGGATTTCTACCGTCTCCTACATGAAAAGCAGAAAACACTTCTGCTTCTATACTACCTGGAGAAACCGGAACCTCACTCGGTAGAGCTGCTTGATTCTGTCGCTCCATTTCAACTTGCCGCCCGGGAATAGCATGATCATTCGAAAGCGCTCTCTCGCAATCAGGTGAAGCGTCAAGTTCCGCCTTTGGAAACACACCACGACGCCTCAAATCCGGTTCTACAAACCTCGTGGAAGATTCTTGCGCCGCCCGCGTATGCAGACGAAAAGACCTACTGTAACAGCAGCGAAGAGAATAACACCAAGTGGAATCCCAATGGCAAGGCCGATGATACCGTCGGTGTGCAACTTTCCGCCAGTTGAAGCTGGAGTAGTAGCCGCAGGTAATGAAGTATTTGGTTGGTGCGAAGTACTGCTTGGAAATGCCGCTGACGTCGTTGTTGAGCTTAACATAGTAGTTGTTGAAGGTGAAGAACTTGTTATTGAGAGACCGGAAATCACTGAAAATATAATGAGCAATAAATGAAGTGGGTTGGACTGGATCACATGCATCTTGTAGCGTTCCAGTTTCCGCCGTCCCAGGTCAGCCAGCACTGAACATTAGTTACTCCCTGAGTAGCTCCGATACTGGGAAAGACAATCCCTGTTACGCAAAGTGTCTGGTCTCCTGTACCGGAACTATTGGTTTTACTGTTAATGACATATTAAGAGAGAAGAGTTAGGCGACTTGCCAAGTCCATGTTTGCTGACCACCTGGACCAACCATCAATGATGTACTGAGGCATGCTGTTGCCATGCCACATTCCACATTTGGATTGTCATCGCAGCAACGCGCATAGTATCCAATCTAAGTGATTTTAGAGCCGAGTTCCGATGAGGATCAGAACCCGCCGTACCTGTGACCAAATTTGTCCGGCTGGACAATCCCATGTTGTATCTGTAGCTTCATGTCAGTATATCACGTCACTTCTTTTTTCCCCAGCAATACTAAGAAAATTCAAACTAACATGCACCGAGCGCGGAGACATAGCTGTATCCAATGAGGGCTTGAGAAACCGCGGCTGGAGGGGGACCAGATGTGATGGTAACAAGCGCAGTGGTTACGCTGACAGAGGGCTGTGAGAAAACCGAAGGGATGAAAATCAGCTCCAATAAGATGTTAAATAGCATTCTGTAGCAGAAAGAGGCCCCAAAATTATAGAGTTTGTTTGAAAAATAGAAGTGACTGGGAGCAATCAGATACTTGTATTTTCTGGGCGGCTGGGTCCATGCAAAACAGGGCGGGAGGCGCTGCTGGTGATGGGATATCCCGTGTATGTGCAGGAAATATTGTGCAATTGTGACGAGACCTGCAGATTGTCTTATCCTACACTCCAGTGAACAAACTGGTATCTCATTTGCTAGTGGTGTTCAATGAGAGACTAGCGCGAGGCTGAATTGGGGCGCTACGATGCAGTTCAAAGTATTCGCTGGCAGTGGCTTTTTAATCCAACGTACCTGTGAGTGGCAGTACATGTTTCAGTTTGTGAAAGACGTACAGGATGGCGAATTAGCTGACATTCCTTTTAGACATGGCCAAGCGCTTCTTCAAGCCACGAGGCAGAATGGGGTAAGTTCAGCCCCGTGTAACATGATGCTCGCTAATACTTTACTTAAACCGACGAGATGATCCACTTTCTTCACTTGATTAAGTACGATGATTCAATCTTCTAGTAATTTAATCTTAGGATAATCCAATTTAAGGGGAGTTGCCTGACTTTTTCATTCGTTAGATCGTGGGTTAATTGAATCGAAGCCCAAATGAGGGAAAGGCTATCCTATATTTAAACCTCTGTTCGTCCGTAGAATCAAGTACACTTCGTTTCGCAACTTACTAAAGTTTTTGTTCAAACCTCTGGCCTGGTATCAAGTCAGCCTTCTTGCAAAATGCAAGTCTTATTTTGTTAAGATAAGGATGCATTTAATGGGTTTGTGAAGGCTTCCTGCTTTCTTAGTGGGCTCTCAGCCAGCTTAGGAAGCACTTTCGCACGGGTTACACAGTACCACTCAGGCGTATGCCATATCCCCGAACAAAATTGCGCTAGCAATCGATGAGCTGGGCAGTACTGCAATGCAGGCTTGCCCGAGTTCTGAGCATGTACAGTATCAGTGCCAGGATGGGTCTATCCCGACTTATCTTTCTTTGGCGTCGAATCAGTTTCTTGTCCTCGGTGAGGCGAATCCTTGCTCATATTGCTGCCACTAATGCCTTCTTTCCGCTTGAGTGAAAGGAGCCTACTGCGCAGACCAGATTCCTTCGGCGGCAAGGCTAGCCATCGGTCTATCATCGCACGAATCGCATCCGATACTTGCATTACATTGGACTTATTCTTCATTCCTCTACCATTGCGATACTGAGCCGTTAGGTCTGCGCGTTGCTGCAAGGTGAAGTGCAAGACGCCAAGCCGTCTATCAGGACCCGAGATGCGAGAGAGATAATCTCTCAAGCAACAGATCCAGCCAGTAGTCTCCAGAAGCCGTACATGGCTTGTCCCAAGTTTGTCCCAAGGCTCGATGGTTTCTGCTGCAAGATAAAAAAGAAAATTCGAGCAAGAATTTTAGCATAATTTTATCTTTAGATATTTTCTATTACTAGCTAGATTATTAAACTAGAACAAGAACTAGAACTATAGTCCTTTATCCTCCATTATTAAAAGAATCGATTTCCTGATAATTTATTAAGACCTGTATTTTCTCTTGGCTATTTCGCGACCTTACTTGTGATTGCTTCTCTTCGGGTAAGACGCATGGCCATCGTCCTTGCTTACTCCCTGTCTCGCTCTTCGCCTAAAAATTATATCCTCAAAACATACCCTTGCGATCCGTACAGACCCTCTCCCTGAAATGATTATATCCATTAACTAAAACCTTACATGAGCTATTGGTCGAGAAAGATTCAGTCTTCTCTTGAGCTATATACTGTAATGTTGTTTTTTGATAAACAAGTAATCTTAATCTTCACCTACAAATGACATGCGAGTCCACAAATGTAGTTGGTCGTCTATAATTCATCCTAAATGACTTTTTACAAGCAGCCGGGACAGGCAGTATAGCCGCGGTCGCGGTGCTGCCGATGGGGATGTGTTGGAGTGGGTAAAGCATATTGTCTCAGAGATAGACGTGTAGGCTTAGAGGGCGAGATCGCTCCCTCCGAAAAGTCAAACCGCGTATATTGGCTCTGGCTTTGTTGACAGGCTGGAGACTGGCCGTGATGGGCTGGGTCTGGAACAGGTGTGTTCTTTGAAGATCCGCCTGGCTGGGACTGGACTGCGGAGTAGAGAGCGTAGCTTGCGTTGAAAAGGCAACGGGAGAGAAATGATCCGCGCCGGATGCACGCGGAGTGCTCGAGTTTGGTTGTGCTCCAGCTGTCGCGAATGACCAGGTTGAATACAATGCCATTTAACAAAACGTCAACCTTGGCCTCAGCTAGGCCTGCCAACAGCAAGACTCCGTCTTCGAGAATACACACTGCATAACCGGCATGGTTGCGATAACATAGCATCATTATGAACAGACGATGTATTGGTTGCTAGGTTTTTAGGAGCCGAGACACTTGGGGCAATAGCAAAGCATTAGATAATCCCCAACCAGGGCTTTTCATATCTCTACCAGTCAATCAGATGAGTCTCACCACTTCTCTTGCATCCCTCGTAATTCCAAGTGCCTCGCACTCTCTATTCCAGACATGTTCGAGAACAAACGCGACACCCAGGCGCACCCATGTTGACCTTCCCGGCTGCCAAGGGCGTTCCTCCACCAACAACGCTGCAACATACTGATTGCCAACCTCGCTCTCCCTATATTCCGACGCGAGCGGGCAATAAAATGTGAGGGCTTCGGTCTGCGCCGGAATAGTGGGCTCGCGAAATCGACGTAGATCTACACAGTTGTCGGCCGTGAAAGTGCATATCCGCGCCAGCTTCCGTGGCTCACCTTGCCTGTGTTCTGTTTCGCCACCCCCTAGGTCGAGCGGTACATCTGGGCTCAGGAAGAGCAGTCCACACTGATACAAGCTTCTGCTGCCGTCAAGAACCTTCCAGATGGAATGGTCATGGGAAAGCTCAGCCGGCGAGTACCTGCTCCATCCGCGATTGAGTTCGTAGCAGAACCGGCTGGCAGGAATCGTTCTGGCCCCAAATGCAAGAACCGCATGTGCGCCATCATTTAGCGGAGAGTTCTCTAAAGAGGCCGTGATTAGAGTTTGACCCGGCACGGGTCTCAGATCACAGCGGTATGTAATCATCATAGCAGTCAAAACGTAGCCGCATCGCCCCTCCCAGGCCGCCCACGACCACGTTGGAAGCTTCACCTGGGTGTTTGTTGTCGGGTCAAACGCCGAAGTACTACGAAGCTTAGATGGCCCAAGTGGAGCCCATAGTAGAGCTCGCGGAATCTCCAGCAAAGGCAGGCCGTAGACGAAGCTGGTCGCGTACTGCCGCTCCATGGCCGATGTGATGCCAGTGAAGGCATTGAGAATATCTGACGGAAAAGTGAGACGGCGGGTCGTATATGACTCTACCAGGAGTGAATAGGCGTAGACAAACTTTTCATGGTCAGCAAGACGGCCGGTGCCTCGTACAAGTTGAACACCATGCAGAAGCGGTCTTTCGTCCGTGGCATTTGACGACTGATCAGCAACAGACCTTTCGAATCTCCGAAGATCGTTTCGAAGAAGATCTATCTGGTGCAAAGCGTACTGTCCACTGCTCTTTGTCCCGGTATCATTGGCTTCTCTAGTGACGGAGTTTTCCGAGTGGAAACCCTCCCGACACTGGAAGTAAGCTTGCCAGTTCGTTAGATAGAGACACCGGGGAGATAAAATCCGCTCCTGGAAGGTCCACCCGCGACTTTCATAGGGAGAGTCCGCTAATATATCGTGGAGTCCTGGTGGTTGGGCAAGCATTTGGAAGCCACCCAAGTTGATGGACAGGTTGAGGTCTGGTCTGGTGCTGGGCCGGACTCCAGGCAGGGGGCAGGTCGAGTTCCATCCGGAGACTGATATGATGGTCAAGAGTGCGTGGCTATAGATGATATCCATCTTCCTGATCTGATCGTGTTTCGCGACGTTATCGTCTTGGACAATGCAGAGACTATCGGCCCAAAGATAGCGTTCGCCCAGAGATCTTACCAGCAACATTCCGTCACGAATGACGGTAGGAATTTTTCGTGAGGACAGAACTGATAGCTTCTTTGTTGACAGGGAATGATCCTGGAATAATCTCGACCGATTGCTTCTCGTTAGCTGTAGTCCGGCCTTCCCGCCGACAACGTAGCTCAATGCGCAGTATCGCTGAGAGCTTGATATCTGACAAACGCAGAGACGCTCGACGTCGATGGCATAGATGTCAATAGGCGTAGTCGGTGGCAAGGCTCCACATGAGGCGTAGTGTGATGTTTCACATTCGCATAACCATCGACGCACGAGGTTTGATTGAAGTGGGCTTGATCCCATCAGCAACGGTGGTGTTAGACGGGTTCCCGCAAGGATGAGGTCTTCCAGGAGTATCCGCGCCTTTACTTGGCGACCGATTTGTACAAACACCGTAAAGCGGCCGTTCTCGTGGTCCTTGACGACAATAGGCTGTAGTTTGTTCCGCCATCTCCCATGACCATCGATGGCTGGCTCGACGGTCAGGAGTCGATACAGAAGCCGCTCGAACGGGCACCGAATAAATGAGTGGAGGTGGTCAGAGTAGGGCGTGTACGGCACTCCAGGGTAAGAGTGACACAAATCAGGCCAAATGTGAGCGAATCGTCTTGCCGGCCTGGTCCACGTCTGCTCACAAAGGCGGCACAGCTTCCCTTGGCTGAGATCATGATGTTGCCCAATGCTATTGGGCGCATTTCCCGCGGTGATTTGGTCCATTCAAACCAAATGCCTCCCGATCTATCCTTAGTGTCGATGGGGTTTGATTTTGATCTTTGACCTGGCTATGTAGCAGATTGAACCCGAGTGTCTAGGCGCTTTTCGAGGAATGACGGGCTGTAGCTGACTAATTATGCATACGGGACCCCGGCGCCACATAGGTCCATAGGATCCTTCGTCGAAGTCCCCTTGGCTGGCTCTAATTACTGATGTTCGGAGCCCATCAGCGGAGACATCTGGGACTGTTACGAATAATCGCCCACCAATCATCCATACTTTCTCGGTGTCTTTTCACCTTGTCAACTCAAATCGGAATATCAATATCTCTTTGCAGCACCCCAGAAACATCAAACCCAACCTCGTACAACATCAAGATGAACCTTCGCTGAGCTCTTGATTAAAATGGTACAATGCTTTGACATCCAGCTCCCAGTACATTTCATTTCATTTTCATTACATCCCCGTGCGGCTAGTGGTGCGCTTCACGGAGTTGACGATTCGTTGACTTTTTAGATTGTATTGGGGAGGGTAGCCAGCGATAGATTAGGATTGATAATGAAGAAAGCATTAGCAGTAATCTCTTTCCATTTGATTCTTGCAAGTTTTCAGTCACTTCTTGCTAATTTTGATGCAATGTTTTAGGCCAGTAAGTTTCTCGCTTAAATCGCTTCTTCCCTCGACATGTGTTGTCTCTCGATGGATACAATAGGAGAGATGACCCTTAATCCTTGTTATATCCCTGTATAAACTCTAAAAATATAAAATCTTCTAGGAAATAAAGTTCTAAATAGGATTTTAGATTAATTTACCTTTGGATATTAATAATACCCTCTAGCTAGAAAAAGAATTAAAATAGGTCCTCTACTACTTCTTGTTAAAGAACTTGATTTCTTGATATTTTTATTCAAAATCTATATTTTCTTATATATTATCTCGCGATGCTGCTCGCGCTCGCTTCTCTTTATACGAGACGTACAGCCTTTACCCTGCTCTTACCTTCTGCTGTCACACTCTCTCAAGAGTATATCGTCACCCGCACAGACCCTCCCACGAAATAACCCTTAAAACACCCAGCCACAGTTCGCAAGAAGTCATGAAAGGCGAGGCAGATGGAGGTCGCGTAACGGCCGATAGCTGCCGAGACTACCTACCTAAGGCTTCTAGGACTTCCAGGACCCCCAGGACTCCCAGTACCAGCAACGCTAGGAACGAGGATCCAAGGACAAAACGTCCCGCAAGCAACAAGCATAATATTCAGAAAAGAGAATCTAGAAAAAAAAACGCCCAGGAACAAAACGTCCAAAAACAGGGCTCCAGAACGAAAGGTCTAGGAACCAGAATACAGTAACAAAACGCGCTATAAGCAGAACGCCCTCAATACTTTAAGGTAGTTACATACAGGTCCTGCTCCCTGTAGTAGGCCTTGTAGCATGGCCTGTAGTATCGCCTGTAGTATCGCCTTTGGGGCCCGCACGCCCTAAACTCGCGCTTGCCTCTCGTTTCACAACCAACACCATATCATATCCAGGTCCCACGTTGGCTCAGTTGCGTCAAGACGAACGCATTGATATACTAAGATTGTCCCGATAGCAATGCCACGACCAGCTTTACTTAACACGAAAGCAACACTTCGACAAAATCGCCATCGGTGCAGCGATAATCCGCATGCCCACGGCCCCGGACTCAGAACTTGACGAACCCCACATCCTATTGCCCAAACGAAGCGCAAACAAAATATGCTATCCAAATGTCTTCGAAATGACAGGTGGAAAGGTCGACCCAGAGGACCCTCCATCAGAGACGCACTTTCGAGAGAAATCAAAGAAGAGACTGGACTTGATCTTACACAAGTGCTTTCACAGCTTCCCGACATCACCTATAGCACGGAAAAGACCATTCAACGGGAAAACAAAACCGAAACAAAATCAAGGAGGCGTGCATACAACTGAATTCGGCGATTATGGTCGACTACATACATGGAACGATATTCCGTGTAAACCTTTCTGAGCATTCTACCAGGATTTGGGCCAGCCAAAAAATGCTAGGAGAACTGGAGATATCAGAACAGATGCGTGACCTTGTGTCAGTTGCCTTGGAACAATCTCGGAATTCTGCTACGCCATAAGAAGCGACTCTACACAAATATACGACCTCAGAAGCACGAGCACTAGTCCCGCGGATCCACATCACCACATACTTGTATCGACAGAATTCGACTACATACCAGCATTTACGGCGGTCACGAGCAAACTCACCAGCTTCCCTGCCGCCGTAGCAAAATTGCGACCAAGCGAAAACCAAAGCATGGAAGACGAGTTATGTTTTGGGGGGAAGGTGGAAGACTTAAGGCATGGTTGTCATCTGTCAGCGCCGAGCGATTTGGAGAGGCTACTTTGGTATATTTGAAGCTTCAATAGAATAATACAACAGCGCTGTTGGGCTTGATTCGAAAAGTTCAAGTGCTATCATCGTTGGACATTCTCTTTGTAAAAATTCATAAGTCAGATCGTTCATTGGCTGCTTCTTATAATATGCATTGTCTTCGGCATTTTGAAGTGGACTATTCTTTTCATCATGACGTAAATAAAACAGGCATGCAGGAACAAATAAAATATTATTATACCGATGTTGCCTCCTCACGGATCTCCTTACTGTGATCCAACTTAAATACGACTCGTTACCAATTTACCAGCTACTTTTAGCTCTTTTCCTGCTTTCCTATAAGCCTCCACAAGCCGTAGAGCCGGCATAAAATGACTTACGTACTAAGGTCAATTTCGTATAATATTACCATAAGTTACCACCACACTTCCCATCCCGTTTCTGAGCCAAATTTTCAATCCTCATCGTTGCTTCACGAATATGTTCCAGCCTTCGCTCTGGACTCCTCCCGATCTCCCCCCTTGCTCTACTTGCGAATCTTGTCTTTCTCCTGGCGAATAAGGGCTCGCCTTTCATCTATTTTCGTGCATTTTTGCATTTGTTGGGCAGGGAATAGCGATTCATGACAAGCTTCATGCCACAGACTTCCCCCGAAAGGGATTCTTTGAGACAAATTGTCGAAATCTCCCCATTGCCAGCATTTACACGCCACCTCGGATCATAGAAGCATATCATGTATGTAAGTCATTTATGCCGTGTGTTCGTTGAAGCTCATTGCTTTGGCTTGAAAAGAAAGGAGGTGATAAGAAGTAGGTTGCTGACTGGAAATGTGTGGGAGGTGCGGATTATGTACGCGCTTGCGTCTGTTGGTTCATGAAGAACATAATTTTTATTCGCCAAGGAAGCTTCAGTGGCTCGTCGCTGTTCGTTAAATCTCATCATGGCAATAGATCGAGTGGATTGGGAAGCTACTATCTTGCATTGCAGCTCGCGAATCAAACACCATTGCCAACTGCAATCCCTTTCTTCCGCTAAGCCAAATGGAGCTTCTTCATACAGGACCAGATGAAAAAGACTCCTATCCTCTGCTTGGTTAAGCTACACATGCTTTTGTCAATATGAAATGTTTTCACACGCCGATATTTATCACCAAAACGGCTTTATCAGCCAGATTCAAACCCTTTGAAATAAAACTTCAGTGACCAAAAAGCACTTACGCTGCAGAGTAGGATATAAAAAGTACTCGTGACTATAAGGCCGAAGATTACAAAGCAGTTGTATGAAAAGCAATCTTTTTGCACCCTCCATATTGAAGCGTTTCTTGGTTTTCAGGGTCCTTCTATTAGGACGGCGAGACGAGCTTGCTGCTTGCATAAACTATACTTCCATAATCAATGCTTGTCAAATCCCAAATCATTATAACTCGAATGTGATTCCGCATCGACACGTGCTATGATAGCCAGTCAAGTGTTACTTCCCAAAAGCTTCTGCATTAAGACGGGCTTGAGCACTTCCCGGGTCTGGAGCACGGGCGGCACGCCAGCATAGCAAAGACAGAGGCTCCTCGAATAATACGTAAATCCCTGCACTGAACAAAGTCAATGTTCTTGGTAGCCTGGTACTTTCAAGGGCTATAGGTCTGAAGACTAAATATTGATGAGCTGGGGAATCTGCGCAAGGTAGATAACTAGCCAGATTGCCAACAGTTGTGTTGTTATCAAGTTTCAACGTAGGTGCCAAGGCGAGCTGAGTTTCAGCGGTTGCCTTTATCTGGAGATAACGCCCGCTATCGTATTCGGTCAGGCACACTGTGCCGCAACTACACGAGGCCCCTGATCTCAAAAATCCGCGGCACCGCCACTTGGTGTGACTCTCTTGAGACCTCACTCCATCTCAGCCTTCCTCTCAGCAATGTCTCCATCGCACGAGGCATCTAGAGATTCTCAGATACCTGCAAAGGCGCCAATTGGTTAATATGTCCCTTCGACGGGCGACAGGTAGTCAAAATTCGCTTAAACTCAGGGGGTGGCTTTCCTAAGCGAGGCAGATCAGGGGACGAGCCGTACCTAGCACACGACGGTGTCGGTCTTTTCTACTAAAGATATGCGGTCGAAGATGAAAAGGATTTGAAAATCGTCTCTTGATAAGTGCAGTATGTAAAGAGCGTTGAACAGTCATAGCTATGTGTACTTTTATGTATCGAGTTACCCTCCCTACTATGGTGCTCCGCAGATGATGTCATGACATTCCTGATCCTTGCCTTCATCCATGCTCCTACTCCGTAGCTCTTCAAAGCGCGCGAGAAGAGGTCCTTCTGTTAAAAATGGAGAGAATCCATCTTCTTTCTGTCCAGCCCAGTCACAACAAGCACGTGCGTGCTCATGTGTTGGGGTTTGTCGGAAGGGTTCACGTATTGCGTTAGTTTGTTGAAAGGCGGGATGGCATCATGTCGTCACCAAAGGCTTAGGTAATCTAGCCGTCTGCCGTCCCAGCCTCTCGGTTCAAACAGGCAGGCAGGACAGGACAGGAACCAGATTATCTAGTTGCTGGTATGTTGGTGGAGTTCGCGCCGTCCCATCTCCTCCCACATGCTGCAAACTACGCGCTCGATTGGCTCGTGATTTAGCGTTCCTGCAACGCCCCCGATCTTGTACCTCGAGCTTGCAAGAATGGTTCCGTGTAAGATAAGTAGAGGAGGTTACTCCCCGCACTTCACATCCATGTTACCCTTACTGCTCGAACTTCAAGATGCATGCTTCAATTTTCTCGACCGCCGCCATTATGGTGCTGCTGGCTCAGGCTGGCTCTGCTCAAGTCGGTATCAGTAATAATACAGCTACTTTAAAAGCCTCGAGCTTTGTTGGGACCTCGACAGCGAATTCATACCCTCCGACTGGTAGTGAGTAATTATATTCGAGGTCAACACCCCAGCCTATTTGCGTCATCTAGGACTTTACCAATATAACTTCCATTTCAACTTATTATCTTACTCTCGTCCTATTTTCTGTCATAACAAAGAAAGATGCCAAACATATGCTGACTGCAGGTATAGCAACCGTCAATCCAATACTGTTCCCACCAGAGTCAGTCGTTGGCTTCCCGGGTCCAACACCGACCGGAGTCGAGCCTGCGGCTGCACAGACTGCTCCAGCCTATCCGTATAACAATGGACCATCAAACCAATTCCCGCTGATATCACCACAGCCATGGGGCAGCAGTTCATTCGGCCAACCATTTGACATTGCTAAGTACTGGGGCAATCTCTCGCCGTGGTACTCGGTATCATCCGCCGACTATGGGCTCCCTGATGCCAGCCCTCTGATCCCCGAGGGATGCAATATTGTCCAGATGTACCTTCTTTACCGTCATGGGGCCCGTTACCCAACCACGGGGGCTGCTCCTTCCGTATTTGCCCAGAAGCTCTTGAATGTATCTCAGGCTGGAGGCTTCAGTGTGACAGGCGAGCTGGACTTTCTGTCCCAGTGGACCTACAAGCTCGGTGCAGAGCTACTCACTCCATTTGGCCGCAGCCAGAATTTCAACCTCGGCGTTGCCTACCGTCAATTGTACGGCGAGCTTCTCAACAATTTCACCGCGGCCGGGACACTTCCCGTCTTCCGCACCGAATCCCAAGATCGAATGGTCAAGACAGCGTTGAACTTCGCTGCAGGCTTCTTCGGGGTACCTGAGTACCAAAATCAGGTCAACATCGAGATCTTGGTCGAGAATCCTGGCATGAACAACTCGGGTGCACCGTATGAGGTCTGTACCAACTCGAACATTGCGAGTCGTGGCAGTATTGGCTCTACAGCAGCTACGGCCTTTGCTAATACCGCTTTCAACGCAACAATTGCTCGCCTTCAGTCACAGGTATGCAGAAATACAGAGATCTTAGAAGTAAATAATTAAGTCCCTACTGACAGATCTTTGCCAGGTCACTGGCGTGAATTTCACAGCTACTGACATGATTGCTATGCTTCAGCTCTGCTCCTATGAGACTCAAGCTCTGGGCTACTCGGCATTCTGTGGTCTCTTCAGTGAGGAGGACTTCTTAAACTATGAATATTATTTTGATTTAGTAAGTTTATATTAGATTGTTGTTCCAACAAGACCCAATCTCCACTTCAAGCGGCATTGTAACCGGTTTCAGTCATTCTATTACAACAACGGGCCCGGAAGTCCTGTTTCTGCAGCTCAAGGGAAGGGGTACCTTCAGGTAAGCATATTTCCATACTAAATTACCATCTTTTTGCTTGAGCTCTCGATCTACCCAGTCTCCTCTTACAACTTAGGAATTATGTATGTTAACTGGATTGATGATTAGGAGTGGGTTGCTCGGCTCACGAACTCATACCCTAAAGCGCAGTCAGCTTTGAACCTTACCTACGACAATAACACGACCTACTTTCCGCTCAACCAGTCTATTTATGCAGATGCTACCCACGAGGTCGTTGTATTGGATGCTCTGACTGCGTTCAACCTGACCGCGCTGTTTAATGGCCCCGCCTTGAGTCCCACGGGTAATCAGCACCGGAACTCTTTCGTAGCAAGCAAGCTTGTGCCCTTCGCTACCCACTTCACCACCCAGATTTTGGAATGCCCGGCCTACTTGCCTACCAGGCAACTACGCTTCATCGTGTATGTATTCCGATCACCTATTTTTTAAGCTTCTCGAAAGCCGCTAATGCAGCACTTTGCAGAAACGACGCAGTTGTTCCCATCTCGGATTCCTATCCCGGCTGTCCGGTCGATCCCAACGGCCTGTGCTCCTTTGACAATGTCATCTCCGTTCTCCAAAAGCGTATTGCTGAGATTGACTTCAATTACGATTGTTTTGCGAATTATACTGCTAAGGCTGGTGTGAACTACAACGGTAGAGCGCCGAAGTCTTGAAGACTTGTCCCCAGAACGAGAATATGTTTCCTTCAAAAATGAGACATAATGATAACAAGGAACACTTTTAGTTGATATTTTACATACGTCGGCAGCTAGATTCTGCTTCGCTATTGGTCCTGCCTTCCCCAGCCGGTAGAGGAAGCTAGGTGCGGAATGGGATCGTGATGCCGTCTCTTTTCAAGAGATACTATTGATTTCTGTCTTCCGAAAATTTCTGTTCCTTTAGATGATAGTTACTGTCTGCATAGTAGATTGAGTACTCTTTTTTTACTTAAAGAAATGACGACTGCCCGCATTGATCAAAAGATACTCAAGCCGAAGATAAGTGTTCTCGGTTGAAAGAAGCTTATTCAAGTTGAGAATGTCGAATTAAGTCATTTCGACTTTATTTCCTACGTTCACATCGCCCGTGGAACTCCAGAAATGGCAATCAACTTATCAGAAGCCTTCGTTAATGAACATCGGGTGTATCTGAAGACTGAATGCTCTCAAAGTTTTAAGGCGTCTAACAAACTTGACACGGAATACAGAGTTGGCAAAATCTTGTTAAATCTTCTGGGAGATGGTTTATAGCTGCGTGCTCTCGCTTGACAAACGAAGACCTCTCGGCATCCGCAAAATCCCCGAGAGCCGAAGTGGATGGTTCGCGGGCTTAGAAATGGCCCTTTCAAAAACCCAGCCGCGTGTGCTCAGCAGGGTTTCGTTCTGAGTATTATACCGTGAGTCGATGTAGCAAATGTAACTAGCCTCGAATTGCCTTTTTTGAAAGCTGACTTCGTACGACGCCAAGTGAGAAGGTTCTTGTTTTATAAGAAGCCAATGTCTAGGACGGGAAATTATAAAAAGGACCCCCCCAAATTGCTAAAAAGGACCCCCCCCAGAATTAGAGCTAAAGCTTAAATAAATAATCCCTATAGCTTAATTTAATGTCCCCTGCACTAAAAAAAAAAAAAAAGCATACACAAAGTACCGATTTTTATAGTTTTTTCCTTAAAGCACGTGATAATATACGCCCCTCCCTTTTTAAAATATTTATTATTAAAAGTAAATATATAAACTAATTAAACTAAAGTATAAAAAATATAATTAAAGAAAAGAAATAATAAAAAAGCTGCCTTACGCGACCGCGCAAGAGTAACGTGACTGTAAGTCACGTGATACAGGACTTCCTTTAATTATTTTAGTATACTTTAATATATTAAAACGACATCACTTATATGACCAAAAAAAAAGTACTTTAATTATTTTTTAAAAATACTTGTATTTAAACTTAAATTATATAAGTATCACGTGCTAAGAAAGAAAACTATAAAAATCGGCACCTTATATATGCTTTTTTTTATTATTTAAATCAAGGAGCATTAAATTAAGCTACAAGGATTATTTATTTAAGCCCTGGCCCTAATTCTAAGGGGGGGTCCTTTATATAATTTGGGGGGGGTCCTTTTTAGTAGTTGAGGGGGGTCCTTTTTATAATTTGCCGTCTAGGACCCTCCGACTCTGAAGCCGCTATATTGAAGATAGAAAATGCGATACACCTAACTTATCGTTACAGATCCTCTTTCCAGTCAGCAATGAAGTCTTGGACAATGCAGAGGAAATACACTTGAATTACAGTAGAGTTTGAAATCGGCTTCAATTCGGAACACTCAATGAATTTTTTTAGACCCACAATTTATGCGCACTAACCCCCTATAGCTACCCGCAACTCGCTTATCGCCCCCTGCTACACGTGATCTGCCTCAGAATTTTTCACCGCACATCCGTTCCTCCCCCCTTCTAAAATAGATTATCGTCTTACACAAGACAAATGAGATTGAGTTGATCCAACGTCTGGGGCCACTTTTCTCCATCCATAAGCCCGTGAACATAAGCATGACCAACGAGTCGAAAATCACCACCAATGGGTGACAGAATCAAAGGCATCTCAAGGCCTGCAACTAAGGCCACTACATCACCTTCTTGTATTGTTCCCTCTGCAGTTCCCATCCAACCTCCCTTGGTCATGAAGAAAGCCTTGCCCCGCTGAACTTCCCATACTGTGTGATGAAATTCGGGAATCATTGGTTCCTCGTCCTTCCATAAAGCGGCTACCATATCAACAAGAGTAATGATCTCCGGCAATTCGTCATAGTCTGTGATCATTCCTTCCTCCAGGAAAAGGGTCTCAATTTCTTTTTCGCGGTCCAGAATTCCGTGATACCATTTAAAAAATGCTGTCATATCATTTATCTTTTCTTCGAGGGCTGCATCCGTCTCAGAACGGCGCAGCACTCCCGGAACGATGCCAGTGTCTTGTGTGACAGTGTAGTAGAAGGCCAGTTCCAAGGTCAAAGGGGAATCTCGCATAAGGGTGCGACGTCTCTTCTGCCCACTTTTTGACATGTCGAGCCCAATGTTGGAAAGCCCGCCAGATCTGGAGATTTCGATTCATGAAATCAGCGAAGTTCCGGTCGTAGATTTCTGAGCCCCATGGCCCTGGGCTTTCCTTGAAAACTGGAATGCCGTCTCCACAAAATGAAATAGTATCCACCATCTTTCGCCAGCACTGTCAACGTCTTGCAGTCCCGGTCGAAGGCGTAAAGTGAGTGGGAATTAGATGCGTTGTATATCGTTGCAGTGTTGATGGGATAGAGTCCTTCGGTCTTCCAGCTATCACTCCAGTCAGGGACCCACGACGGCAAATCCTTACAACGCCGAGGCGTATTAACCATGTAGAGCACATCAAGTTTCCTGTCATGCTGTATGATTGCCTTTGTGGCCTCAGAATAGATCTGGGTTATGCTTTTGGCGTAGTCCGGGTGAGGCATAGGAACGCCAAGCTGGGAACATAGACCGTACAGATCGAAGACCTTATCTTTCGGGTTCGTGGCCTCCCTTCTCCGAGATCCCTCAAAGACCGTGGATATTCGCGGAATCGGTTTGTCTCTAGGTTTGCTGTTGATCATTAAACGCAACTGTTCTTCTAGTCCATTTCGGCGAGCGCTAACACAGATATGGAGGTTCCAATATACCTCAGTCGCATCCGAAATGACACGATATTGGTCGGACTTTACTGCCTTCATGCAATCTTTTGATTTTATGATCTCGTTCCATCCGACACATTCCTTGCCACAAAGAACGAGGGCTTTGTAGGGGTCGTTCAGAGCAAGTTCTTGCAGAGTCCACATGCGCTTGAACCATGATCGACCGAACACTTCTCCCATAATGCTCCAATTGTATGTGCCATCAGCTTCAGCTTCCCTTTCGGAGACTGTTCTAATAATGTTAGCACTAATCAAGACCAGGAGGCAATATGCTTAAGAAGCTGGTTTCTCACCCCCTAATATCTCGTCTATTCTCTGCGTAAGCCGATCTCGATCTTCAACATCATTTGGATCATTCTGTGCAATTTCTCGGATGCATTCAAAGGTACGCCGAACGTTTAGATTTCGAGTCTTCCCCAAGCCAAACTACTACCTTCTCCGCACCAGCATAAATATCGCCCATTATACCGACTTGATGGTTTCGTTCTTGCTTCGAGGACTGATCGATACAAACAGAATCAATCCAAATAAACTGAGCTTCCTTCTCTAACCGCACGTGACGTAGTGCTACCTCGCAATTTCTGGTAATGAGTAGCTTTTTATGAATGCCGTCCTCGTCGTGACATATTATAAAGTGATCTTCACTTGGGGACTGCCCGTCCCATGTATAAGAAATAGCTTCGTAAACGGAAAGATACGCTTTATCGAGCCTTAACTTTATCACGATAAGTTCGCAACAAATAGCAGCTTCGAAAGTGGCAGAAGGGTAGAGTTTAATAATTCTAGCAGCCTTCGTTGCCCCCGGATTTAAAGGCCAATAAGCGTAAGTATCCATAAAGTCTAAAATAATAAAAGCAAGATCTTAACATAAATGTCGTTAGACTTGATTTAACAATATAGGTCGGCAAAGACTAAGTTTACTTATATACAAGGTATATTATACAAGACTTAGTTGAGCATACGTGGCAGGAACTGTGTGGTGACAAAGGGGGGTGCGCCAGTAAGAATCTCGAAGATTCTTCTATAAAAGTCACTCTTGTAATAGCTGGCGCACGTTACCTGACGCTCACTTGATACAATAAGTCCAATGTGTCGCGGGCCGGTTCACGCGCAGGGCCGGTTCATAAACACCAAAATCTACACGATTATAATAATCCCTTTATAATACTTATAATCTTATAAATATTTTTAAAATATTTTTAAACTTTTATATAATTTATATATATATTTTTAAGTATAATATTAATATTATTATTATAAAAAATTATTATTATAAAAAAAATATAATTTTAAAAATATAAATATAAATATTATATATTTATATTTTTATTATTTTTT
>CAVPFS010000024.1:0-159003 GCA_963703825.1 uncultured Solirubrobacterales bacterium
CGGGTGAGGTTGGAGGATGGCACCGAGCTGATCGCGAGCGGCGACCACCGCTTCCTGACAAACCGCGGGTGGAAGCACGTGACCGGCACCGAGCAGGGGCCAGAATGCCGACCACACCTCACGCTCAACAACACGCTCGTCGGGACTGGCCACTTCGCCGAGCAGCCAGAGGCAACACTGGCGTACCGTCGCGGATACCTGTGCGGGTTGATTCGGGGGGACGGGTGCATCTGGCGGAGCGCATACGGGCGGACCGACGGTACGACCGGCGAGCGCGCGCTGCCCCGCGCCAAACGCGCCGAAACGCAGCAACTGGGCGTGTCTTCCGCCGCCCAGCAGCGCCAGTTAGTGAACGCGATGCTCAAGTTGGTAACCATTACGAAATGACGCGAGATGCCATGAAACCATTCGCCAGTATTGTGCTGTTCACCGTCGCGGGCGCATTCGCGCAGGCCCCGCAAACCGCGGGCTCGTCAAGCGCCAAGACCCGCCGCCGTGGGTTTCCCCTCGTCCGGCCATAACAATCAGGGCGGCTCGGTCAGCGCGCCCGAACAGCCTGTCCCCGGGACCACCACCAGCGTGAACACCTTGAACCCAAGCGTGGCGATTTACCGGACCCTACAGCGGAAGCGCGCGCAGCACCGCCGGCTGCCTTTCTCCGTAGCTGTTCGCTCGCTCGAAGCGCTGAAGCGCGGCTGCTCGTCCACGATCCGGTCGCAGTCGAGGGTGACGCAGACCGTCGCGCCAAACTGGCGGCGCAAGTGACGATCACCCACAGCGCCCTGTTACCGAATTTCAATGGTTGCCTCAGCGAGACCGTGCAGCGGACCGACCTCGCCGCCTTCGGCGTGCGCTTCAGTAGTCCGTTTCGGACTTCATATTCCCACGGTCGTGGATTCGTACAACTACTTCGCCCTGCAAGCCAGCCTCGGCCAAACCGTCGCCAACCTCACCGCCCTCGATAGTTACCGTGCCGCGAGAGCCACTGCCCGCGCCAGCCAATACAGCCTGCAGGATGCTCGCGATCTGGTCACTCTCGCGGTGGGCGGCGCTTATCTGCAAGTATTGGCAGCGCAAGCGCGCGTGGAGTCCGCGCAAACCCAACTCGATACGGCCAATGCGGTCTTTCATCAGTCCAGCGAACAGCATCAGCGAGGGCGTCTTGGGAAGACTCAACGTCGATCAAAGCCAGGATTGCAGACTCTCGCTCAGCAGCAGCAGATTATCACGCTGCGCAACGAGCTGGCGAAACAGAAGATCAATCTGGCTCGCATCACCGGGTCTGCCGCCCAACGCCGGATATCAGCTCACCGATCGATTTCCGTTCAGCCCGGCGCCGGTGCAAAGCGTGAACGATGCCGTGGACGCACGCCGAACAACAACGCGCCGACTAAGGCCGCCCAATCGCAAGTGGAGGCGGCCGCCGAGAGATCCCTTGCGGCCGCACGTGCCGAGCGCATGCCGTCCGCTTCGGTGACCGGCTATTACGAAGCTGATCGGCACCAACCCGCTCGAATCGCACGGAGCCTTCAACGTGGTGGGTACGCTCAATATTCCGATCTGGCAAGGCGGCAAGGTGGAAGCCGATATCGCACAAGCCGCGGCGGTGCTGGCGCAACGCCAGGCCGAACTGGACGATACCCGCGGGCAGATCGAAGCCGAAGTCCGCGAAGTGTATCTTGATCTGGAAGCCGCGGCCGGACAAGTGGAGGTAGCGCGCAAGAACCTACAGGTGGCGCAGGAGACTCTGGAGATGACCCGTGCGCGCATGCAAGCCGGCGTCATCAATACGGTGGAGGTGGTGCAGGCCAGCAGACGGTTTCCGGCGCCCAGTTGGACCTGATCAACAGCGTCTTCGCCCACAATCTGGCGAAATTGAGCTTCGGCGCGTGAGCTTGGCCACGCGACCGAACAACTTCCCGCGCTGCTGAAACCGCAACCCGCTCCACAATAGTGGATATGGAATGGCCCAGCGCTGCGGGCGCAAGATCGTTCTTCGCGAGGGCGACATCACGCCCGCGTGCCGGCGGGCGGCCATCGTGAATGCGGCGAATTCGGCTCTGGCCGGGGGCGGGGGCGTGGATGGCGCGATCCATCGCGCGGGCGGCCCGGCCATCATGCGCGAACTGGACGAGCATCCGTCCGGCGGATCGAGGACGCTGCCCGACCGGCAGCGCGGTGGTCGACCGGCGCCGGAAAGTTGCCCGCCGATTGCTTTCCATGCCGTCGGGCCGGTCTATCGCGATGGGCGCAACGGCGAGCCGGAGTTGCTGGCGTCCTGTTATCGCAAGGCCTTCGAACTCGCCGGCGAGCGCCACATCGAGACCATCAGTTTCCCCGCGATCAGCACGGGGATCTATGGATATCCGCTCGAAGAAGCCGCCCGGATTGCGGTCCGTGAAGTGAAGGCTGAGATCGAAGCCCGGTTCGCCCTGCGCGGAAGCGATCTTCGTGTTATTCGGCAAAGCCGCGTACGATGTCTACGCCGCTCTTTTCGAAGGACTATCTTGCCACCCCTGCCGTTCCATCCCGCCCGTATTGCTCTGGTCGTCCTCGCCGGGTTGGCGGTCTTGACCTTCGTCTTCGGAGCCAACATCCGCGGAGGCCTCGTCGCGTCGGCGAAATCTACCGCGTCCATTTCGCTAAGGCCATCGCGAGCGGCAACTAGTGGCCGCCATAGCCTTCTACTCACTTTCGCATGGTCAGGATTCTCACTCACGCCATTCGCGCCGGGCGCGGCCCCTTCCATAATCTCGAAGTGGGAGGCCGTCATATCCACCACCTGGTTTGGGGCATCCTGCTGCTCCTGATCGTGGGCTATGGCTGGCTGCTGCAGTTCGGACCGATCGTGCAGGCCAGGTCGCGCTGGCACGGGCGGGTGATGGCGTTCCTCTTCGGGGTAGGCGCGGCGCTCACGCTGGATGAATTCGCGCTCTGGCTCAATCTGCAGGACGTCTACTGGGAGCGCCAGGGCCGCGCCTCCATGGATGCCGTGTGCTCTTCGGAGCCCTCCTGGCGATCGGTGTAGCTGGGAGGCCGCTTTTTCCGCGCCTGGCCCGCGAAGTCGGCAGACGGTATTGACGGCATATGGCGTATAGTGTATAGTGTATGTGTACAGTAGACAGAGATATGGCGGCCCCCCCCAGGATTCGCATTGATCTCAATTCACCGCGTCCCCGCCTACCGGCAGATCGTCGACTCGCTACGTGTGCTGCTGGTGGATGGTTCGCTCGCTCCCGATACCCAGTTGCCTTCCGTCCGCCGTCTCGCCATGGAATCGGAGTTCACTTCAACACGGTCGGCGAGGCTATCGCGAGTCGCTGCCGAAGGTTGGATCGATCTGCGCCATGGCCGCGGCGCCACGGTGGTTGCCGCGCAATCGTCCCGCATCGGCGCGCCCGCCCGGGTCAAGGAATTCCGCGAGCGGCTGCGCAATCTCGTGGCGGAGATGCGCGCCTCGGGCGTACCGGTCTCGCGGATCGAAGCCGAACTGCGGGCAACTGGCCAAAGGACTCGCATCATGAACAGCGTAATCGTAGTCGCCCTGCCCATGCTGGCGTTTACCGGAGCGCTCATGTTCCTGCTGCCGTACTTCGTCGCCGCTCCGCTACTTCTTCGCCATCACGGTGCCACCGGATTTCCATTCCACGGAAACTGCGCAAAGCATCGTGCGCCGCTATCACGCGCACCTGCTGATCGGTGATCGGCGATCTCAATTGCCTGCAGTCCTGGCTGGTAGCCCATCCTTTCCCGAACTCGCCATTGTGCTGGCGACCCTGCTCCCGATGATCGGCGGAATGTTTTGCTTTCTGCGCGCGCGGAACGACGTGCGGCATTACGCCGCCGCCCGTGCCGCAGGTGCGCGAAGCCGAGCTTTCCACTGCGTCCGATCATCTGCCGCACTGGATCGCGCGGGCGCTGCCGCCATTCGCCGTACCGCCGATCGCCGGCAGCTTACCTCCGCACCCACTGGGGCCAGATTCCCGCGCGCTTTCCGGTGCACTTCGACTTCGAAGGCAAGCCCAACGGCTGGGTGGAGAAATCGGCTGTCGGCGTGTACATGCCGCTGCTCATCGAGGCGGGTCTGATGCTGCTGATCCTGCTCCTCAGCATCACCATGTTCTATGGATCGCGCCGCGGCCCGCAGCGGTCGGCCGTGCTCAAAATCCTGATCGCAGTGCTCTACTTCATCGCTTACATCTTCACTACTGTTGCCTTGCTGCCTTTGATCCAATTTCCGGTGCTGGCGCTGCTTGGGCCAAGCGCGCTGTTTACGATCGGCATCCTCATCTGGTCTGTCAAGAAGGCGCGCGATCCCGACGTGCCCGTCGACAACACTCCCGACCGGTACTGGCATCTGGGTGACATCTACTACAATCCCGACGACCCCGCGCTCTTCGTGCAGCGGCGGATCGGCTTCGGCTACACCTTCAACTTCGCCAATCGCCTGTCCTGGGTCAGCATGGGCGTTCTTCTGCTGGTGATTGGGGGACTGCTCTTCGCCGTCAGCTATAAGTGATACAGCATCATGTAGACCACCACGCCCGTGACACTGACGTACAGCCAGATCGGCAGCGTCCAGCGCGCGATGCGGCGGTGCTTATCGAAGCGCGCGGAGAGCCCGCGGCGCAGCGTGATAATCGCCAGCACCGGCACCGTCGCTGCCAGGATCGTGTGCGTGATCAGGATCGTGAAGTACACCGGCCGGATTGCGCCCCTGCCTTGAAAGGGCACGCTGCCCACCTGCGCATGGTAAACCAGATAGCAAACCAGAAACGCGCACGACACGAAGAAGGCCGTGATCATTATCTTGCGATGCTGCGCAATCCGCTTGCTGCGGATCATCAGGAATCCCCACACAAGCAGCACCGCGGCCGTACCGTTAAGAAACGCGTTTACGGAGGGCAGTATAGGCGTGGTCATGAACGGTCCGACTCCAGTTGCCGGATATCGTGCATGAGTCGCGGCATGAAACTATCTTCGCCGGTAGTGTAATAGCCGCGAATCCTCATCTGCCGGTCCACCAGCACGAAGCGCGTGCTGTGACTCAGGCTGCCATCGATGCTCTGCAGCTTGAAGGCGAGGCCCAGATCGTTGAGCCGGTCTCTCGCGCCGGTCAGGAAGAACCATCGCGCAGGGTCGGACTTGAAGTGCTTGGAGTAAGCGTCCAGCACCGGCGGCGTATCGTGCGCCGGGTCCACCGTAATGGAGACGAACTTCACATCCGGCATTTCCGCAGCGGTGGAATTCTGGATCTGCCGCATCTGCGCGCTCATCATGGGGCACGGACCGTCGCACGTAGTGTAGACGAAGTCGGCCACCCAGACGTGGCCCGCGAGAGAATTGCTATCGAAGGCTGCCCCGTTGGCCGACAGTAGCTGGAATGCCGGAACCTGGCCCATCACCGTCGAGGGGCTTGGGCTTGACGCAAGCGGCCATCGATCAGCCGAGCAAGCGCCACAACTGCCGCCGTCTTCACGCCGCGCTCCGGGTGCTTTCTGCGCCGCCATCGCTCCCGAAACCAGCAGCAGCACCAGTCCGAAAGCCGCGGTCACGGCCAAACTGGTGATGGCGCCGGGGAACGCGTTCGGCAGATGCAGCGTGTGAGTTCAACAGCGAAATGGAATACGTCAGCGGGTTGACCCACATAATGCCCTTCACCCAGCCGTGTGCGGTCGCCATGGGAAAGAGCGAACCGGAAACCATCCACATCGGCACCAGCAGCAGGTTCATAATGCGCGTGGAAGCCCGCCGTGGAATCCATTTTCCATGCGATCACGAAGCCCAGCCCGGTGAGGGTGAACGAGATCAGGAAAATCGCGGCCGCGATCGGGATCAGTTCCAGCAATCCGACGCGCACGCCGGCCAGAGGCGCGAACGCGAGGAAGATCAGTCCCTGGATCCACGCCAGCGTGGCCGAGCCCAGGATCTTGCCCAGCACCATGCTGGTGCGCGGCGCGGGCGATACCATCATGGAGAGCAGAAAGCCTTCGCGGCGGTCCTCGATAATCGAGATCGTCGAGAAGATCGCCGAGAACATCACCGTCAGCACCAGCGCGCCCGAATAAAACCGCGCCAGGTCGTTCGACCCATACCCAATCAGACAGCCAGAACACCAACGGCGACGCCACCACTCCCAGCACGCGGCTCTTCTGCCGCCAGAAGCGCACCAGTTCGCGCTGCCACAACGTGGCGGCAGGCAGGAAAAAGCTATTCAATGGACGCTCCCGTTTCTCGCACAAATACGTCTTCGAGAGTCGGCTTGTGCAGACCCACCGATTCATCGCGCCCGGAAATGCCTCCACCACTTCCGCGATGAAGCGATGGCCGTTGGCGATCTCGACGCGCACTTGCCCGATCGCTGCGCCACCGGCTTCGACGCCGAACGTTCTGCGCGATGCCCGCCGCCAGCGACGCCGAATCGCCCGATATCCAGCACCACCACATCGCCGCCAATGCTCGACCGCAATTCGCCGGGGCTGCCCTGCGCCACAATCTTCCCCTGATGCAGCAGCACCAGCCGGTCGCACGTGTCGGCTTCTTCCAGAATGTGCGTGGTCAGCAGAATGGTCACGCCTTCGCTCGTCGCGCAGATCTCCACGTGGCGCGACAGATCGCGCCGCGCCGCCGGATCGAGCCCCGTGGAGGCTTCGTCCATCAGCAGAACTTGCGGCCTGTGCAGCAGCGCCTTGGCGATCTCCACCCGCCGCCTCAAACCGCCGGATAGCGTGTCCACCAGGTCTTTGCGGCGGTCCGCGAGCCCCAGTTGCTCCATGGCCTTTCCATGCGCTCGCGCAAGTTCCGCGCCGCTCAATCCATGCAGATGGCCCTGCGCGCGCAGATTCTCTTCCACCGTCAGGGCCTTATCCAGGCTCTGGGTTTGAAACACCACGCCCACCTGGCGGCGCACCGCCGCCGGGTCGCGCACCACGTCGTGCCCGGCCAGGATGGCCGTGGCCTTCGGTGGGCACCATCATGGTGGAGAGGATGCGAAAGAGAGTGGATTTTCCGCCGCCATTCGGGCCCAGCAGGCCGAAAATTTCGCCCTTCTTCACTTCGAAGCTGACATTCGAGAGAGCGACGCGGTCACCGTAACGATGGGTGAGGTTGCGAACTTCGATCACAGACCTGGCCTATCTAGGAGCATGAGCCCGTAGATGAGCGGCAGGTACAACACGGACGTCACCAGCACATTCCGCGCGCGGACCATGACTACGTTCCACCGCCACCCGCACGCCCGAATACAGAAACCAGAGCCCCAAGCAGAAGCGCCCCCACCAGGTAGATGCGTCCCGACATTCCGAGCATCGCTCGGAATCAGGCTCACCGGAATCAACGCGATGCCATACAGCACGATCTGCCGCGCAGTCGACCGGCAATCGGGCTCCACCACCGGCAGCATCTGAATTCCGGCGCGGGCGTAATCCTCTTTGTACATCCAGGCGATGGAGTAGAAATGGGGGAACTGCCAGAGAAACAGGATGGCGAACAGCACCCACGATTCGCGTGTGATCGCCCCCGCCGCGGCAGCGTATCCGATCATCGGCGGCATGGCCCCCGGAATCGCGCCCACGGTGGTGGACCACCACGTCCGCTGCTTCATGGGCGTGTATAGGAACAGATAGCTGCCCAGCGTGAAGGCGCCAATCGCCGCCGAGAGCAGATTGACGCCCAGCCACAACTCCACGAAACCCGGCCACGGAAAGCGCGATGCCGAATGCCAGCGCGCGCCCCGCCGAAATTTCCCCGAAGGCAAAGGCCGCCCCGCCGTGCGCCGCATGTGCCGGTCGGCCTCGCGCTCGTACCATTGGTTGAGTGCGGCGGTGCCGCGAGGCGATGAGTCCCGTACCGATGACCGTATGGAGCAGCGAAAGCAGTGGAATCGCGTTGAGGAAATCCCACCAGTCGGCGCTCCCGGGCAGTCCGAAGAAATAGCCGATCCCCGTGCTCATCAGGATCAGCCACGTGATTCGCGGCTTTGTGAGTTCGATGTATTCGCGCATTAATAAGGATGGCAGACGGAGGAAACTCGCGCCTGCCCCATAGTTTACAGATGCATCTGAGCGGGGCAGCCGGCAAACTGCCCCTAAATTCTTAGCCCTTCACGGAAAAATCGCCGTCTTGCTTTCCTTCGCCCCACGGTGACTTGCTGTTCCTGTTTGCCATATTTCTCGTGAACCATTTCGATGGTGTACGTCCCAGGAGGCAGTCCTTTTATTGTAAACGTTCCGTCGTCTCCCGTCACGGCGAAGAACGGATGGGCGACCACGCCGATATAGGCGCGCATCCAGGGATGCATGTTGCACTTCACCGGAATCATGACTTCCTGCCGCGGAGAAGCTCTTCATGATGCGGCGCCGATCCCGGGCGCTGCGACTGGTTGAATTCGTGATTGGTCGTGGCGGCGCGGATGAATGTTGTGGTTGGTGGGTCGCTGTTTTTGATGTCGAATTCTGGCCCGGCCATCACGCCGAGCACGTGCGGCGCGTACATGCAGCCTGTCTGGTCGAGCATCACGGCGTGGTGGGGACCTGCCACGTCTTGTCGGGCAGCCCGGACTTCACCCACACGAAGACATTCTTCAACGTGCCGTTGCCGTTGACCACCACTTCTTCCGACTTCGCCGGCGCACCGTGCATGCGCCTTGGTGCACAACGGGCACTGCCGACATATCGATCGTCTTCCACTTGGGCTGGGTTCCGTCGAAGCGCGACCTTGCCGGTAACGGTGCCGCCGTTGGCTTCATCCGGCACTGCGGTGCCGCCGCCGCCTGCCGGCGCTGCCGCCGGTATCCGTTTTTGCAGTCTCGGGCAGCTGCTGCCGCCGCATCCCGCCAGCGTCAGCGCGCACGCCACGCCGATTCCGATCCAAATCTTCTTCATCGTTGAATCTCCTTATACGTTCAGAAAAGCCTGCCTTATGACAAGAATCCTAACAGCAGTGGATAGCTTTCCGCCTGTCACTCTCACGCTTCGACCCGCGCCGGCTCGCGCTCGAGCCGCAGTGTTCAATTCTTCCGGCGTGAACTGGAACATATATCGCACCAGCAGGTCGGCATGGTCTTTCGGATATCCATTGAAACTCGCCGGCGTGGGGCCGGCGAAAACCCAGCGGTCGCCATCCTTCATGAACAGGCCGGACGGCATCGCCGTTCCGGGAGCTCATCATGGCGGGGTCGAGCATCCAGCGTTTGGTCCAGCCGGGCTTCAACCGCTCTCTCGCAACCGTGAAATTCGGGCGCGGTGGCATGCGCGTCGTGCTTGGCGTCGCCATCCATGTGGCACTTCAGGCAGGGCGCGCCTTCGCTGGTAAAGAGGTTGCGCGCCATATTCCGTTCCTGATCGGTCAGCGGTTCCAACTGCTGCGCGATGTAAGGTTCGGCTTGCGACGAAAGCGCCTCGAAGAAGCGCACCAGCTTGCGAATTTCACCGTCCGAGAAACTGAAGGTGGGCATGCGCGCGTGCAGATACTGCCGCACACCGTCGCGATTGGTATCGGTCTCGCTGAGCGCCGGATTGTTGAGGAACCGCATCAGCCATTCGGGATTCACGCGCGCCCCTTCGCCGATGAGCGTGGGCGGCTTCTGATCCTTCCAGTCGGGATCCTGGTAGCGCGCCATGGTGTCGAACGTGGTGGTCTGCCCCACATGCACTTTGTGGCAGCCCATGCAATTGTACTTGCGCACCACCCACCAGCCGTCGATGATATCCTGCCGCTGGTCGGCCGGAGCGTAGAAGTAGCGCGGCGGGATGTTGGCATCCACCGAGCCCTCCAGGAACGTCGTAACCTGATCGATCTCCGGCTTCGAGAAATTGAAGTTCGGCATCTTCAGGCGATCCTGCTTGGCCTTTTCCTTGCCCTTATCGTAAACTGCCGGATCGGCCAGTTTGTGCTCGAAGAAGCCTTTGTGAGTGTACCAGCCTTCCCGTCTCGGCCTCATGCCCCAGAAGCGCGAAATCAAGGCGCTCGATGGGCTTCGAACCTTCCTTGGTCAGTTCGGTGCCGATGCGCTGCTCTTCTTCCAGCCCGGCGATCTCATGGCAGCCGGCGCAGCCGTAGTTGCGAACCAGCGCCAGGCCCTTGATTCTTCAGATTCGGATCGTCCATGAAAGCTCGCGTCCTGGCATAGGTGGCATTCGTCGTGCTTGCGCGTCATCAGGTAGCTGGCGATATCGCGCGCTTCGTCTTCGGTGAGCCGCAGGCTGGGCATCGGAGTCATCTGCTGCACCTGCAGCTCATGCCCGTCGTTGGGGCATTTGGCGTGTTCCAGGTCGGCGACGAAGGGCAGCCCGTGGCGCTTGTAATCGTCCTCGGTCGATGTCCTTCTTTTCGTACGCGCAGTAAGGCAAAGTGCGCTGCCGCGGATTGTGGACCCAGCGGACGAGGTAATCGTAATTGGCCTTCTCGCCTTCGCGGCTCAGATTCGCGGCGAACGTGCCGCCCTGCTTCTGTGCCGCCTTCACCCATCGAGTGGCACGCCATGCAGCCGCGCGTCTCGAAGGCTTCTTTGCCCTTTACCGGATCGCCCGGCTTCTGCGTCGGCAAGCTGCCCGTGACGCCCGATTGCCAGATGAAGGCTGCGATGGCCTGGATCTCGCCATCGTCCAGCCGGAACGTCGGCATCTTGGTGCCTTCGCGCCAATTGTGCGGATCCTTGAGCCAGACCGGAATCCACTCCTTCTTCAGCTTCATGCGTACTTCCTTGAGGCTCGGCCCGACCTTCTTCACTTCGCGCACCAGGCTCTCCGAGCGCATGTCGAGCTGCTCGATCTTGGCGTCGAGGCCGCTCGACCGTACCTTCAGATCGTTGGCTTCCTGGAACAGCTTCTTGGCCTCCGCGTCGCTGGTCCGCGGGTTGTTGGCCTTCTGCTCGTCGAAGCCGATCTGCCGTTTCCACTCCGCCTTCTGCTGTTCCAGCTGACGGATTTCTGGTTGACCGACGAAATCTCGTCGGCTTCGCGGTCGAAGCCTTCGTAGCGATGGCAGCCCATGCAGCCGCGCAGACGGAAAATTTCGCGCCCGGCATTCAGCGTCGGGCGCCATCTCGGTGACGATTTCTTTGACGTGGCACTGCTGGCAGCCGGCCTCGATATTTTCCTTGTGATGCATGCGGCCACAGCCAGTATTTGTTGTAGCCGTGCGCCTTGGTGACCTCGAAACGGCCACGCCATTGCCGCCGTGGCAGGGCGTGCAGCCGAAACGTCGGGATCGTGGATCTTCAGCAGTTCTTTATTGGGATGGCTGGCGAATACCTGTTCGCCGCCCATGGCTGCAGCCGTCAGCGTCACCGGTTCGCGCGTGCCCAGATGGCACGATTCGCAGCGGTCCACCAGGTCCACATCCTTTATATGAATCTGGCGAATCGTGATATCGAACTTGTCCAGCGAATTCTGCACTGAACCAAAGTGTCTCGGTGCTGGCGCCGGGGATGCGGTCCGAGAGGTATTTGTCGCGCTCGGCCCGCAGATCGCTGGCTTTCTTCATCACGTCGACACGCTGCTGCAGCAGGTGGGCCTTTTCGGCCTTCCAGTCCTGCAGCTGCTTGTCCATCTCGGCGAATTTCATGGGCCGCTTTTCGCTTTCGCCCGGCAGCCTACCTTGTGGACTTCGGCCTTCAGTTCCGCGATCTGCTTGCGCAGCGAATCTTTACTGCTTTCGCTGTTGGTGACTTCGATCTGATAGGTGAGCGCGCCGATGTGGCTGCGGACTTCCTGAAAGGGATCGTTGAGCGCCAGGATCTTGGGCACCAGGTCCTGGTTGACTTTCTTATCGATCTCGGAAGCCGCCGGCATCGCCGCTTTCTCGGCGGCCTGCATGGCAGCATCGAGACGGCGGTAATCGGGCGACGCCTTGATCATCTGCTCGAGCTGCGCCTCAGGCACGCGCGCCTGTTTCAGATACTTGGCGTACACCTTCTCGAACTTCGCCTGATAACTCTTCCAGGGACGAATGCTACACAAGCAGTGGCCGAGCTGAAGACCGCGAAGAACGAATCTCCCTGCGTGTCGATTTCCACGCCGCCATGCGCGGCGAGCCGCCCTCGCACGATCTCGTGGTGGTCGGCGAGGGCCTGCACGTACGCGTCCTGACCAATGCGTTCGAGCAATGCCGTCGAGCCCTCGATATCGGTGAACAGGAAGGTGAATGTCTGCGTAGTCACAAGCCTAAGTGGTTGGCTCGCGCGAAGGCAGCGATGATCGCTGAGGACGGCACCCCTCGTTTGCCCTCGCCACGTGTCTTCAAGCCGCGCCAGTTGAAGGAGAATCGACGCTCAGGCGTCCTCGGCCAGTGCCCGGGGCACGAGTGCCGCGAACGCCACGAGGATGAAGGCGAGCAGGCTGATTACGCCGATGGCGTGTGCCCATGGCGCGTCGGCCAAGTTGAGCAGTCCGATGCCGACGATCAGCAGGGCCAACGCGAGCCGGGCTCCGAGCGTCGGTCCCAGAAGCAGCTGGGCACCGCCGCTCTGACCGGTGGTCGCCATCGGCTCTGCCTTCTCGCCGTGGTCTACGAGGTGGCCGCGCAGAGTGAGGGTGAATAGGAGTGCCAGGGCCGGGAACAGCAGGACGGCTCCCGCCAGCACCGCGACCACAACCGCCACCATCGTGTCGTGCGGGGCGGCGGCCTGGTCGACCGTTAGGCCCGGGAGAAGCGTCGGCCAACGCGCAAACGCCCAGTCCGCGACGACGAGCGCGACGGCAAGCGCGGCCGTGTAGCGGGCGAGCTCGAAGCGACGCGCCGTGTTGAGCCCCATCGTCGTCGTACCCACCACGATTGACAGGATGAGGACCCCAAGCGCGGCGCCGTGGACGAGACCCGTGTACAGCGGATGGTCGTCGGCGTGCACGACGATAAGCCCGGCCAGCGCCAGGCCGCCGGCCGCGGCACCGGCGCCGAGTGCCCGTATCCGGAACGCCTCGACCAGGTCAGTCTCCCCGCGCCTCGCCGCGTCGGCGGCGAGGTAGACGGCCGCCAGGTAAGCGGAGAACGCAACCGCCAACAGGCCGATCAGGATCGAGGTCGGGTTCAGCCAGCTCGTGATGAGGTTCCCCGCGGCATTGCCGACCGGGACGCGTTCGGCCGCGATGCCGCCCGCGGCCGCGCCGAGCGCGAACGGCGTCACCAGCGACGCGACCGCGAACGTCCCATCGATGGTTTGGAGTTCCAGCGTCCTGGCGGCACCGGAGCGCAACGCGTAGCTTGCGCCGCGCAGGATGATCCCGAGCGCGGCGATGAAGAGCGCCACCGCCAGCGTCGAGGCCACCGACCCGAAGAACACGGGATACGCGGTCCACGTCACGGTCAGCACGAAAATGAGCCACACGTGGTTGGCCTCCCAGACGGGCCCCATCGAGTTATGGCAGTGGTCGCGGATCCGCTCGCCCCGCTCCCCGCCGCCGCTCATCAGCTGCCACATGCCGGCGCCGAAGTCAGCTCCGGCCAGCACCGTGTACAGGACCAGTCCGATGAGCACGAACACGAGCGGGAGCGCGTTGAGCATCAGGCGGGCTCCGGGGTCGAGCCGGGAGGCGCGTCGGCGCCGGGGAGGTGAAGCGGTGAGCGCGCCAGCCGGCGCAGAATCCACACCATCGCCCCGGCGACGGCGATGTATGTGATCACGAGGACGGTGTAGCCGACGGGGATTCCGCTCGCGCCGGTGACCGATTGCGCGGTCGTCATCACGTGGTAGACCACCCAGGGCTGTCGGCCGACCTCGGTTGTCACCCAGCCGGCGATGAGAGCCACCGTCGCGGCAGGCCCCGAGACGGCGATCGCCCAGTAGAACCATTTGGAGAGCGGAAGCCGGCGACGGTGGATGCGCACGAACAGATAGAAGAGGCCGAGCAGCGCCAGCAGCGTCCCGATCCCGACCATCGTCTGGAAGGAGAGGCGGGTGACGTTGATCGGCGGACGCTGGCTTGCCGAAACCGACTCGAGGCCGGTTACGCGGGCGTTCCAGCTGTGGAAGGCCAGCAGCGACAGGAGATGCGGGATCCCGATCCCAAACTTGACCTGGCCGTTGGTGTACCAGCCGAGGATGTGCTCGCTGGCTCCCCGGGTCGTTCTGTATAGCCCTTCGATCGCGGCCAGCTTGATCGGCTGCTCGACCGCGATCACCCGCGCGATCCAGTCGCCGACCAACACCTGGACCGGCGCCGCCAGGCACGCGATCGTGAGCGGAATTGTCATCGCCACGCGCTCATAGCGGGTCCACCGTCCGCGCAGCCGGCACAGTGCGTAGGCGCCCGCCATCACGAACCCGGTGACCATGTACCCGGCGATGTACATGTGGACCAGCTCCGACCACAGCAGCGAATTGCCAAATAGCGCGCCCCACGGATCGACGTCGACAACCTTGCCACCGACCAGGCGGAATCCTCCGGGGTGGTTCATCCAGGCGTTGACCGAGATCACTGTGAGCGAACCGGTGAAGCCCGTGACCACGATCGGCAGCCCGGACAGGAAGTGCATGCGCGGTGACAGCTTGTCCCATCCGTAGGCATAGATGCCGATGAAGATCGCCTCCATGAAGAAGGAGAACCCCTCGATCGCGAACCCCAGCCCGAACACGCTGCCGAATGTGGCCGTGAAGTTCGGCCACAACAGGCCCATTTCAAAGCTGAGGATCGTGCCCGTGATGACGCCGATCGCAAACAGTGCAAGCACGATCCGGCTCCAGCGCCGGGCGATCGTGCGATAGAGCGGATCGCCAGTCCTCTGTCCTAGCCACTCCATGAACAGCACCATCGCTGGGAACGCGATCCCGAAGCACACCAGCGGGATGTGCACCGCGAACGAGAGAGCCTGCATCTGCCGAGCCTCGAGCAGATACCGCTGATACACCGGGGCGAAAGCCGCAGCGACCGCACTCATGGTTGGGCCGCACGGTACCGATCCGAAGGCGCTGCGTTAAGTCCTGGGGCCCGCCGATCCATCCCGGGTCGCCGGCGGCGGTCTGTCGAGACTCCGAGGGGAGCAGGTTCGGACTGACCCACGACTCCGAAGCCTCGTAGCGCTGCCGGTCAGCGGTGGGAGAGCCAGTCCTCGAACTCGGTCGCGACGATCCGCTGGTTGTGGACTCCGGCGGCGGTCTCAGAGGCGAGCCACACGATCGGCGGTCCCATGATCGCCGGGTCAAGCAGCCGGTTCCGCAAGTCCTCGGAGACTTCGTCGGGGATCATCCCGGTCGCCGTCGCGCCACCGGGCAGGAGGATGTTGACGGTCACCGCTGTCCCTTCGAGATCGGCCGCGATCACGCGCGCGAGCGCCTCGACGGCAGCGCCCGACGGGCCGTAGGGCACGAAGCCGCGGCGGGTCATCGTCTGCTCGTTCATCGAGATCATCACGATCCTCCCGCCGCCGCCCGTGAGCATCCGCGGCGCCACCTCGCGGGCGACCAGGAACGACCCCGTCACCTTCGTCGCGACCACGTCGCGAAAGCCGTCCGGTGAGACCTCCCAGAACGGCTGCGGGTCAGTCATGAAACGCGGGTTGACAGTCCGCATCCCGATCCCGGCATTGGCGACCAGCAAGTCGAGACCGCCGAGCCGCTCGTAGGCCTGCTCAACCCCTGCGCGGACCGACGACTCGTCGCGGACATCCAGCGCGACGCCGGACGCCCCGGGACCGAGCTCGGAGGCAACCGCCGCCGCGCGTCCCGCGTCGCGGCCGGCGATCGCGACGCGCGCGCCAGCCGCCGTCAGCGCGGCCGCCATCGCGCGCCCGAGCCCGCTGGTGCCGCCGGTCACGAGCGCGCGCGTGGAGCTCAACTGGGTCACCGGTCTGATGCTAAGGCGTCGACGTAGATCGGCATCGCCGCGAGAAACTCGAACTCGATCCGTGCGAGGACAGGGCGTGACATCCGCCTACACCGCGGCCGGTAACGAGGTCGTCGAGGAGCCCTAGAATCGCTGCCGTGCCGTTCACGCTCCGGAACCTCAAAGAGGATCTGGATGATGTTGGCTCGAACTTCGATGGCGCGCCGGACTTGGAGTTCCGCCACGCAACCAAGGCGCTCGAGCTCGAGCAGTCTGGGCTTTCCTATCAGCGCGTCCCGCCCGGCTGTCGCTTCCCGTACGGCCACACGCACAAGGAACAGGAAGAGGTGTACGTGGTCGTGCGCGGGAGCGGACGGATGAAGCTTGACGACGAGATCGTCGAGCTGAAGGAGTGGGACGTGGTGCGCGTCCCGCCCGGTACGTGGCGAGGCTACGAGTCCGGGTCGCAGGGCCTCGAAATCCTCGTCTTCGGCGCGCCCAACCTCGGCGAGAACCCGCGGGACGACGTGGAGGGTCAGCGGGACTGGTGGAGATGAATAGCGCCTGGTGGCGCCGCTAAGCCTGCTGCCTGCGCCGGCGCGGCGGCTCGGCGAGCCGCTCGTCAGGTTGAACGGTCGCTCGACGGGTCGATGAGGTGCTTCGTCCCGGTGCTGCGGCGGGCGAAGACGGCGAGGACCTCAGGCTGCAGGACCTCACGCAACCCGATGGTCTGCGCGTACCCCGAGGCGAACGTCGTCTTGGCTTCGGCCAGCACACGCGCGCGCATCCGGGCCATAGCCTCGCCGCCCAAGCGGGCCAGCGCGTTCGTCAGGAGATATCCACCGACACTCCAGGCAAGTCCGAACTTGCGGTCAATGACGGTGGGCGAGAAGTCAAGCGAGCCGTAGATGTAGACCTGCTTTTGCACGGCGGTTCCGTAGGGCGTGTACGAGGTGAGCGGCGGCTGCGCGCGTTCCATCGCGGCGAGGATGTCACCGGCCAGTGAACCGCCACCGATCGCGTCGAAGGCCAAGGTTGCGCCGGTATCGCGGATCGCGTCGGTGAGCCGGTTGGCGAAGTCCGACTGTGATGAGTCCACGACATGAATTGCGCCGAGGTCGCGCAGCGCCTGGACCTGCTCGGCACGGCGCACGATGTTCACCAGGCCGATGCCATCGGCGGCACAGATCCGCACGAGCATCTGCCCGAGGTTGGAGGCGGCCGCCGTATGAACGAGGGCGCTATGGCCCTCCGCGCGCATCGTCTCGACCATCGATAGCGCGGTGAGCGGATTGACGAACAGCGCCGCGCCCTCTGCCGCTGAGAGGTCGTCGGGGAGTTCGACGACGGCTGCCGCGTCGGCCACGCGGTAGTCAGCCCACATCGACCCACCGATCATCGCGACGCGACGGCCGATCAGCGTGGCCGCATCCGGGCCCGCCGCGATCACCGTGCCGGCGCCCTCGTTGCCGACGGGCAGTGGCTTGTCCAGCCGGTCGCGATACAGCGCCAACGCGGCCTCTGGAACGGTTCCCACCAGGTCTGGCCCGTCGGGCCGTAGCGTGTCAGGGGCGACTGCGCCCAGCAGCACCCCAAGATCCGAAGGGTTGATCGGCGAGGCTTCGACGGCCACCACCACCTCGCTGCCGCCAGGTTCAGGAACGTCAACCTCGGCCAGTTCCAGCCGCAACTCGCCGCTGGAGGAGATGGTGGATCGCAGACTGCGACCGCGAGTGGGAGTCGCGTCGGGAGACATCATCAGGAGCCTTTCGAGTCGGAGATCCCAGCCTACCGAGCGAGAGAACAGGCTCTTGATACTGCGAGCGCTAGGGGAGCACAGCTGGGCACAATGCCAACCGATGGCGGTCGTCGCACAGCAGAGTCGGTCGCAGACTCCGTCTGACGATCGCCGCGTCCGCTACCGGGGAGATATCCAGGGTCTGCGCGCGATCGCTGTGCTGGCGGTGGTGGCGAACCACATGGCAGGCTGGCCGACTGGCAGCTTCGTCGGGGTCGACGTCTTCTTCGTGATCTCGGGCTACTTGATCACCGGGATCCTCTTGCGCGAGTTCGGGACGCGGCAGACGATCTCGTTCCGTGGCTTCTATGCGCGACGGATCAAGAGGATCCTTCCCGCGGGCCTGTTTGTGATCGGCGTGACCTTGTGCGCAACCCGGGTGCTCGCGGGAATCGACCGCTACCACTTCGCTGCCAAAGACGCGATCGCGGCAGTCCTGTTCGACGCCAACTGGCACTTCGCTGGGACCGGTGTCAACTACTTCAACCAAGCGCTTCCGCCGTCACCCCTGCAGCACTATTGGTCGCTGTCGGTCGAGGAGCAGTTCTACTTCGTGTGGCCGTGGCTGATGCTGGGCCTGCTGCTGATGGGTCTCCGTCTGCGGTTCTGGCGGCACGAGCACGCTCGTCTGGTCGCAGGCGTCGCGATCGCCGTGATCTCTGGCATCTCGCTCGCGTGGGCCTTCTCTGAGACTGCGCAGGACCCGACGGCCGCGTACTTCTCCACCTTCGTGCGGGCCTGGGAGCTGGGCCTGGGAGCAATCGTCGCGATCGCCGCTCAGCCGATCGCCCGGTGCGACGCTCGCCTGCGCCGAGTCGTTGTGTTGGTCGGCCTGGTCGGTGTGCTGTCCTCTCTGTTCGTTGTCCCTTCGTCCTCCGGGTTTCCTGCGCCGTGGGCGCTGCTACCGACGCTCTCCACCGCCGCCGTGCTCGGTGCCGGCGCCGGCCTCTCGGGCCGGTCGCTGCTGCCGCTGACCAACCCGGTCAGCCAGTACCTGGGCAAGATCTCCTACAGCCTCTATCTCTGGCACTTCCCGGTTGTCGTGCTGATCGTCACCGTCGTCCCCCAATACTCGGTGGCGTACTGGTTGGCGGGTCTGGCGCTGATCTTCGGGCTGTCCGCCGCTTCGTTTCACCTGCTCGAGGATCCTGCGCGGCGTGGGACCTGGTTTCTGCAGCGCCCGGGCCGCCTTCCGGTCCCTGCGGTCGGCTGGCGGCGATACGCCGCCGCCTGCGCAATCACCGCGGTCCTGGCCGGAGCCGGCCTGGTCGCCGTCCGGGCGCTCAGCCCGACCAGACTTGTGCTTGGAGCGCCGGTCCTGATCGGACATACACAGGACGATCCGCGCAACTGCATTGGAGCGGCGGCGCTCGACTCCCGCCATCGCTGCGCAAGCCTGAACAATGGCGACCGAGTCGCGCCGTTGCCCGGCCAGCTGCCTGACGACACAGGGGGCGCATACGCGTGCTACGCCTATCTGCGCCAGCCAATTCACCCGTGCGAATACGGAAGCCGGCGACCCGATGCCACCCGGGTCGCACTCGTGGGCGACAGCCACGCCGCGGCGCTCCTGGCGGCCCTCGAGCCCCAGCTCGGCGCACTGAACTGGCGCGTGACTGCGTTCACCGGACAGACGTGCGGATGGCTACCCGCCGCTCTCGCACCAGACTGCCCTGGACTTCGCCTGATCCAGCGGGCACTCCTTCACCGCCACTACGCCATCGTGATCGCCACCGAGATCCGCGTGTACACCAGCTCCGTTGCCGACCACCTCAAGGCAATGAGGCCCGTCGCCGCCGCCGGCGCGCGCATCGTGGTCGTCCAGGACGACCCCAGCGTGTCGGCCGCGAGTACGGCGTGCGTCGCCCGGATCACCTACAGCGCGACCGGGAACTGTGGCACGCCCGTCACCGTCGCCTACCAGGACCCGGATCGCCTGGTCCAAGCCGCCGAACGGATCCCCGGGGCACGGGTCATCCAGACCCGCCAGTTCTACTGCCGCCGCGGCTTCTGCCCCGCCACGATCGGAAACGTCCTCGTCTACAGGGACACGGCCGCGCACGTCACCGCCAGCTACGCCCGAACCATGAGCCCGTACCTCGTCGAAGCGATTGAGCACGCGCTTCCAGCCGCGCTCCACTAATCAGCACAGACCCCGCGTCGACGAGGCGCATTCCGGTTTCCGGACCTACGCCACGATCGGCTGGGTCAGCGCCTTCACGAAGTCTTCGAGCTGGTCCGTGCGCCAGCACTCGAACGCAGTGCAGTGGCGCTCGTAGGCGGCGATCACGCTGTCGCCGTAGTTCCAGTACAGCCGCGGCTCGGGGTTGAGCCAGAAGGTCCGCCCGGCGCGGGCGGTGATCGCGGCGAACACGTCGTCGCGCGGCGGGCGGCCGTTGGTGCGTGCGTCGCCGAGCACGATCACCGTCGCGCGCGGGTGCAACTCGTCTTCGATCAGCGCCAGGAACTCGGTCCAGACGCGCCCGTAGTCGGTGTAGCCGGAGATGTCGGCGACGCCGGCGTCGCGCGAGACCGCCTCGCTCGCGGCGCGGAAGTCGCGCTCGCGCTCGAACACCTCCGTCACCTCCGAGATCCGCTCGATGAACACGAACGAGCGCAGCTTGCGGAACGAATCGTGCAGCGCGTGCAGCACCGAGAGGAAGAACGTGCTGGCGCTGGTGACGCTCGTCGAGACATCGCACAGGACGAAGATCTCGGGCCGCCGCGGCCGCCGCGGGCGGTACCTGAGCTCGATCGGCACGCCGCCGGTCTGCAGCGAGGCGCGCATCGTGCGTCGGACATCCACGTGCGCGTGGTGCTTGGCCCCCTTGAGCTCGTGACCCTGGCTGGCGAGGCGGCGCTTGAGCTGCGCGACGACCCGGTGCACGGCGGCCAGGTCCTGAATCGGTCCGGTCGGCAGCGCACGGTCGAGCTCCGACAGAGGCCGCTTCGGCGGCAGGCTCGCGGTCCGCTCGATCAGCTCGCGCTCGAGCTCGCGCCGCAGCTGCGCCTCGAAGCGCCGCAGCTGGTCGCGCTCGATCCCGTCGCGCCGTGGGTCGTCGGGCGCCAGATCGGGTTGGGGCTCGGTCCGCAGCCCGAGCGCGCGGCGAATCCGCTGCACATCGACGCCGAGCACGCCGGAGCCCTCGCCGCGCCCGAAGGCGGCGATCGCCAGCCGCGCAAGATCGCGCAATGTCGCCTCGTCACCGTCGCGCAGCGCGGCCGCGATCTGCTGGCGCAGCGCCTCCAGATCGACCTCGAACCCCTGCGAGCGCGATTGCGCCTCGCCGACCTGGTGGCGCGCCGCCTGGGCTTCGGCTGCGCGGAAGAAGAAGCGCTCGAACACGAGGTCGAAGGTCCGCGCGTCGTCGGGGGACTTGGCGAGCGTCGCCGAGAGCGCGCCCTTGAACTCGCGCTGACTGGTCCATGGGATCTGCTCGAGCGCCGCGAACGCGTCCAGCAGCTCGGAGGTGCCGAGCGCCATCCCCTCTTCGCGCAGCTCCTCTGCGAACGCCAGCAGCTCGGCGTCAAAGCCGCCCGGGCCACGTTCGGAAATCCGGGCGTAGAGCTTGGCCGGGGGCTGTGGCACCGCTACGCCGCGGGGCGGGCGTCGTCGGCTGGGCGCTCGAGCTTGACGCCGACGCGCGCCGCGACCGTGTCCAGATCGGTCCGGTGCTTGACGATCACGCTCATCGTCTGCTTGAAGACCGCGTCGTCGATATCGTCGGCGCCGAGCAGGATCAGCGCCCGCGCCCAGTCAATCGACTCGGCGATGCTCGGCGGCTTCTTGAGGTCCAGCTCGCGGACCTGGTGGATGATCTCGACAAGCTTGCGGGCCAGCACCTCGTCGAGCTCGGGGGAGTGCAGGCGCACGATCTCGAGCTCGTGCTCGGTCTCGGGATAGTCAAGCCACAGGTACAGGCACCGGCGCTTGAGCGCCTCGGTCAGCTCGCGTGTGTTGTTGGAGGTGAGCAGCACGACCGGCTGCGTGCGCGCTTCGATCCGCCCCAGCTCGGGGATCGAGATCTGGAAGTCGGACAGCAGCTCGAGCAGCATCGCCTCGAACTCCTGGTCGGTCTTGTCGATCTCGTCGATCAGCAGAACGACCGGCTCCTCGGAGGCGATCGCGGTCATCAGCGGGCGTGGGAGCAGGAACTCCTCGCCGAAGATGTCGTCCTGGACGTCTTCCCAGCCGGCGGAGTCCGACCTCGGTCTGGATCCGCAGCAGCTGCTTGCGGTAGTTCCACTCGTACAGCGCCTTGGCCTCGTCGAGCCCCTCGTAGCACTGCAGGCGCACGAGCGTCCGCCCCAGGTAGCGGGCGAGCGCCTTGGCGAGCTCGGTCTTGCCGACACCGGCGGGACCTTCGACCAGGACCGGCTTGCCGAGCTTGGTCGCCAGGAACGAGACCAGCGCGGTGTTCGAGCCCGGCAGATAACCGGCGCCGCGCAGCCCGGCGGCGACGTCCTCGACGGTGCTCGGAAGGTTGTTGCTCTCGGGCACTAGCCGTGAATATAGGGTTCCCGGGGCCCGTGCTCCTGTTCCTCGCCACTCAGCAGTCGCAGCTGACCGTTTTCGTCGTGGTGCTGATCTTCGGCCTCGTGGTCGGGGTCTTCGGTCACATCATCAGCTCGCGGGCGCTGATCCTGACCGGAATCCTGATCATCGGAGTCGCGAGCGCCTACTTCTCGTTCGTGCTGCAACCCGGTGGTTAGTGTCGCGGGTCGGAAATTCGGGGCTGTCGACTGGCATCCAATTTGTGACTCGGGGCACTCAGTCGGAGCCGTCCAGGTTGATCGTGAGCTGATCGTCGGGGCCGGGGTGGCGGTCGCGGGTCGGCTGTTCGGGCGACTGCGCCCGGCGCACGGTGGGCGGCTCGGGCGGCTCGTCGAACCTGATCTCGTCCAGGTCTGAGAAGTTGAGCTTGCTCGAGGAGCGCGACGTGCGGGGTGCACGCGGTCGGCGTTCGGCGGGCGGCGGCGCCGGGGTCTGGCCGCTGCGGTCCGGCCGCCCGCGCCGGGGCGGCTTTCGCTGCGAGCGCGGGGGCGCTGCTTGATCACCCGGCTGCTCGCCGGGCAGCGGCGGCTCTGGCTCGTGGGCGTGCCGGATCCGGGTTCCGGCGTAGCAGAGCAGCGCCGCAACTGCGAGCGCGACGAAGATCCCCCATTCGATCCCCGAGGTGGTCGCGTACTGGCCGTGACCGGTGGTGCCCTCCTTGTCGAACATCCGCCAGATGATCAACACACAGGTCCAGAAGCCGGCCGCTGTGATCACGCCGCCGTCGCCCCACGGCACGTGGAACGCGCGCCCGTCGGCTCGCTCGTAGAGCAACACCAGCACGCCGGCCGCGACCAGCAGCACCGCTGCCTCGACGAACGAGAACGCGCCCCAACCGGTCAGCGACGCGCTCGCGGAGCGCAGCGCCGGCGTCGTCGAGCTCGCGATCACCGTCTCCTGATACCAGGGCAAAAAGAGCGTCAAGAACAGCGCGATCGCAGCGACCGCCGCCAGCCGCCGTTCGGGAGACAACAGACGCCAGGCGCGACCAATCCGGTTGCCGCCGGAGCCGGCCCGCCTGGCCGTGCTCGCGCCGCCACGGGAGCCGCTCATCCAGTCGTCCCCCGGTGGCGTTGGTGGGCGCAGGCCACGACCCGATTGTAGGGTCCGCCTCGGCGCGCGCGGCCGATCAGGCGATCGGGATGTCCTGCACCTCGGCCGGCTCGGCGCGCTGGCGGTTGCTGCGCTCCAGATACCAGTCGATCAGCGCTCGGACGGCGAGCAGCAGCTCGCGCAGCGCCTCGCCGATGCGCCGCTGGAGATCGGGTGGGATCCGCTCGCGCAGCGCGTAGACCGCTTCGAGCAGCAGCTCGAGCTCGCCGCCGAGGCGCTGCTCGGGCTCGGGCTCCTCGCTGGCTCGCTGCCAGCCCGACGGGGGCGGCTTTCGCACGGCGGCCGCCGCGGCCTCGGCGATCAGCCGCTCGGCTACTTCCGACGCCCGGTCCAGCCGCGCTTCGAGCCGGCTGAGAGGGTCCTGTGACTCGTCAACCATCGAATCTCACCAGCAGCGTTCCGTCCTCGAACGTCGCCCCGGCCGGCTTGAACGATGCCATCGCCGCGGGCAGGATGATCGTTCGCCTCTGCCCGTCGACACCGACGATCAGCTCCAGCCCAGCTTCTTCAGCGAGATATCGCCCTTGCTGGCGAACGGCAGCGCGAGCTTCAGCAGCGCCCCGTCGTCGCCGACCTCGAGCTGCTGGGTGATCGCGCTGTACAGCACGGAGCCGGCGTCGCGATCCTCGAACAGCGACGTAGCGAGACGGTCGAGCATGCCGGGACCCACGACCTCCTGCTCGAAGTACGGGGCCCTCAGCACCGGCACGGGCGCGAACGCCGAGTTGACCAGCTCGAGATTCTCCTCCTGCAAGCGGCGCCAGGCCTCGAAGTAGTCGCCGACGCCGGCCGGGAACATCCGGTTGACGATCACCGCATCAGTCAGGTAGCCATAGAGGTTTAGGTACGTGAACGTCCGCATCGCCTCCCCGATCACCATCTTGTCCGGGTTCATCACCAGGCGGATCGTGCAGCGCTCGCGGTCGCGGAGGATCTCGTTCATCGCGATCAGGTTCTGCGACAGGCGCTCGATATCGGCGAACACCGCCTGTCCGGGCAGCGAGATGTCGAGCAGCGAGCGCGCGAGCGGGCGCGCCGCGGCGAGGATCTGATGCTCGAGCGGGAACACTTTGTCGATCCACCAGCGGGCGACGTCCGGGAACGAAAGCAGTCGCAGCGTCTCGCCGGTCGGGGCGCAGTCGACAACGATCGCGTCCCACCGATCGGACTCGTTGTGCGCCTGCAGTCGCAGCAGCGAGAACAGCTCGTCCATCCCCGGCGGCACGGTCAGCTCCTCGGCCGAGATCCGATCGACTCCGCGCTCCTGCAGCAGCTCGCCGGCCCATTCCTGGACGCCCGACCAGTGGCGCTCCATCTCCTCCTGGGCCTTGACCTCCTGGCCCCAGAGGCAGTCTGCGACCTTGGTCGGTTCGCCGTCGAGCTGCGCCGACAACGACTCGGACAGGGAGTGGGCCGGATCGGTCGAGATCACCAGCGTGCGCAGCCCGGCCGCGGCGCAGCGCCGCGCGGTGCAGGCGGCGACTGACGTCTTGCCGACGCCGCCCTTGCCCGTGTACAGGATCGTCCGCGGCCTCATCGCGAGCCGAGTCTAAGCCGTTGTTTCGACTAGCGGCTGATCTGGAGCGAGCCGGTGATCCTCGAGAAGTTCCCGGCGAGATCCGTGGCGTCGAGCACGACGTCGTAGGTGCCCGGGGTGCTTGAGCGGCGGGATCGTGAAGTGGTCGACGCCGTAGGACACGGTCGCGCTGGTCTCGAACTTGGTCGTCGTGCCCTGCGTGATCACGACCCCAACGCGCGAGATCTTCGACAGTCGGAAACGCAGCGCCAGCGGCTTGCGCGAGCGGCCGCGGGAAGGTCAGCTGGGCGAGCGTCGGCGGCGTCTTGAGGTAGCTCTCGAAGCGCTGAGCGGTCGTGCAGTAGGTCGGCGCCGAGGTCAGCTTGCATAGCTGCTGGAGGAAGCCGGTCACCAGCTCGTGGTAGCTGAGGTCGTCCTCGACCCCGGGCTGGTACAGCGACCAGGCGCCCGTGTCGAAGCTCGGCACCTCGGCGATCCGCCTCGGCGTTGCCGGCCGCAAACAGCTTGCTGCGCCTCGGTGTTGCCGCTGACCTTCGCGTAGGAGTAGAGCCCGATCAGGGTCTGCAGGAAGGCGTTGATGATCGATGTCTTTCGGTGAGAACGTGTACTGCAGGTACCGCGTGCCGAGCGTCGTATTGACCGCCACCCCGGCCGGCGGCGCGGCAGGTGAATACCGGCAGCGCCTGGCCGCCGACGCTGCAGGTAGTAGGGGTTGGCGGTCGCCTGATAGGCACGTGACAGGGCTTCGAGGCCGGTCGCCTGCGACATCGCGCTGGTCCACGGCGCCCGCCCGCCATCGAAGTTGAAGTAGTACTCCCAGGTCAGGCCGCCGCCCCGCTGCGCGGCGAGTGGGATCAGCTCCGAGAGCAGCTGCTCGAGCGCCGGATAGTCGTTGGGCCCGCCGGTGTAGAGGCCGTCGGCCTTGCCGAAGCTGCCGAGCACCTGGAGCTGGATCCCCTGCCCGGGGTAGTACTCCCAGACGAGCTGAGAGCCGGCGAACTCGACCCGCTGGTCGCTTGAGAGCAGCGGCCCGGTCGTCCACCACGGACGTTGGCGTCGAGGGTCGCGAACAACGCCGGCAGCCGCGAGGGCGTCAGCTGTCCGCTGACGGCGATCTGGTGCACGGTCTCCGTGACAGCGTCGAGCTCGGTCCGGCGGGTGCCTCGCAGCCGCTTCTCGGTCGCGAGCGCGTGGCCGAAGTCGCCGCTGTCCTGCTGGTAGGCCGCCTGCGTGATGGCACCGGTCTGCTGCAGCTTGGCCAGCGCCGAGAAGACGGTCACCTGGGGGCGCTTGGGCTTGCGCTTGACGACCGCGGCCGTGGCGACGGCCGGCGCCGCGTGGTGACTCGCCCCGCGCGCCGGCGCGGGACGCTGCGCCGGGGCAGGGGTGACCGCCGGCCCTCGCACGAACGGGTCGTTTCGGGTGCTGACGCGGCCATCGTGACCGAGGACCAGCACCGGCGCCGCGGCTGCACTGGATGGGGAAGGCGGCTACCGCAAGCAGGACTAAGAGGCTCCTGCGCACTGATCCGATGCTACATTCGCGCCAGTGCAGGTGCGACAGCTGAGGAGGAAGTTGCATGGCTAGGCGCACCGGGGCGTTGCGGCTTGCCGCCGCGATCCTGGTCAGTGTTCTGACAGTCCTGTTCGCGGTCGGCTGTGGCAGCAGCAGCTCGAGCTCCGGCTCGGCGAGCGCCCAGAAGCTGCTGGAGAGGACCTTCAGCGGCCCGCACACGTCAAGAGCGGGATCCTCAGCTTCAGCCTCGCGATGGCGCCGCAGGGATCGAGCACGGTCAAGGGACCGCTTGAGCTGTCACTCAGCGGACCGTTCCAGAGCCGTGGCGCGGGCAAGCTGCCCGAGTCGGACCTGACGATCAGCATCGAAGGGCTCGGCCACCGCGGCCAACTGGGGATCATCTCCACCGGGGCCAACGGCTACGTCACCCTCGACGGCGTCGCGTACCGGCTGCCGGCGTCGGACTTCCAGAAGCTCGAGTCGAGCTTCTCGAGGCCGGCTCGGGCGGCGGCGGCCTCTCGAAGCTCGGGATCGAGCCGCTGCACTGGCTGACGAACCCCTCGATCGTCGGCAACGAGACCGTCGCCGGCACCGAGACCACGCACATCCGAGCCGGGATCGCCGTCGCGGCGCTGCTCGGGGACCTCAACACCTTCCTCTCGAAGGCCTCCTCGACCGCGTCGAGCACCAGCATTCCGAGCTCGATCTCCGCCGCCAGCCGGCAGAAGATCGCGTCGGAGGTCAGGAACCCGACCGTCGACGTCTGGACCGGAACCACTGACGACACGCTGCGCAAGCTGACCCTCAGCCTCGGGGTTCCCGGTCACCGGCCAGGTCTCGACGCTGTTGGGCGGTATCTCTTCGGCGGGCTTCGGCCTGACGCTTCAGTACGCGGATCTCAACCAGCCCCAGACGATCGCGGCGCCCACCAACGTGCAGCCGTTCACCCAGTTCGAGTCAAAGCTCCACGGGGTCCTGTCGCAGGTCGAGGGCGGACTCGGCGCCAGCAGCCTCGGCTCGCTGGGCTCCTCCAGCTCGGGCTCGAGCGGCTCGTCTGGCTCGGCCGCCGGGCTCTCGAAGTACACGAAGTGCATCGAGCGCGCCGCCAACAACGTCACCAAGATGCAGAAGTGTGCGCCGCTGCTCAACGGCAGCGGGGGCTAATCCTCCCGGCCGGGGTGGCTAATCCTCCCGGCCCGCGGGCGGCCTAATCCTCCCGGCCGGGGTCCTGGTCGTCGGCCTCCAGCTCGTCGACCTCGTCTTCGTCTTCGTCCTCGGCCTCGGCCGCACCGGGGTGGTAGTGGATCTGGAAGCGCTCGAGCAGCTCGTCGCGCTCGTGCTCCTCGATCGGGACCTCGTCGGAGATCATCACCCAGTCGGCGCCCTCGAACTCCTCCAGGTTGAAGATCTCGGCATCGAGCTGGGGTGAGTCGTCGACGACCACCAGGACCTCGGTCTGCGGGTTGAAGTAGGTCCCGGGACGGTTCAGGAGGTCGTCGAGCTCTACGCGGCGTGGGTCGACCATCGAAGGGCAATCTATCGTCCGCCGGCCGATCAGAGGTGCGCTGATCCCGGCAATCTCGCGTTCGATCTCTGATTCGATGTCGAGCGGCGGCTCGCCCCTGCGGGCGCGGCGATGGTTGCGCGCGACCACCAGCTGGCGGATCTCCTCGCGCAGCTCGGCGTCGACCTGGGGCGCCGTGAGCCGGGCGAACTCCTGCTCGACGTCAATCTCGGGCTCGCCGCGGCGCCGGCGCCGCGCGTTGCGCGCCTCGAGCAGTTCCCGGATCTCGATGTCGCGCTCGACTGTCGAGCCGCGGCTGCGGCGTCTGTGATCAGTCTCGAGCAGCATGTGGCTGTCGCGGTAGTCGTCCCACGTCCGGCGGCTGAGTAGCAGCCCGACCAGGGCACCGACAACCCCGACCCCGGCCACCACCCAAACGACGGTGCCAAACGCTTCCTGCACGCCGTTAAGTCTCGCGCACCGAGGCCTCTGGCTATAGCCCCGACGAAGCCCCAAAGCCCTGAGTGGCGCACCGGTTTGGGGATGGCGCCCGACCGGATTGGGGATGGCGCCCTCCGGGTTGGGAGCGCGGGATCGGGTAATCTTCTCCCAAGAGACATTGACTGACTAGTCAATCGAGTCATCGCAAGGAGAAACCAAAGTGGTTGATTTCACGCTCACTGACGAGCAGCAGAGCATGCGCGAGATGGCACACGACTTCGCGGCCAAGGAGATCCGGCCGGTCGCCTGGGAGTACGACCGTGACGCCACCTGGCCCGCCGAGATCATCGAGAAGGCCTGGGAGCTCGGCCTGATGAACAGCCATCTCCCGTCCGAGTACGGCGGCCCCGGCCTCGGTTATCTGGACGGCGCGATCATCGAAGAGGAGATCGCCTGGGGCTGCTCTGGGATCGGCACCTCACTGTCGTGCAACGGCCTCGCGACCGCCCGATCGGGCTTGCCGCCTCCGACGAGCTCAAGAAGGAGTACCTCGGCCGGCTCAGCGAAGCGCCGCTGCTGGCCTCCTTCTGCCTGACCGAGCCCGATGCCGGCTCCGACGTCTCCGGGATGAAGACGACCGCCACCCGCGGCGACAAGTGGGTCATCAACGGCTCCAAGTGCTTCATCACCAACGGCGAGTACGCCAACTACTACACGGTCTATGCGAAGACTGACAAGGAGGCCGGCCACCGCGGGATCTCGTGCTTCATCGTCCCACGCGACGCCGGCGTGGTCGTCGACAAGCACGAGGACAAGATGGGTCAGCGGGCTTCGAACACCGCGACGATCACCTTCCCCGAGGTGGAGATCCCCCTTGACCACCTGGTCGGCGAGGAGAACAAGGGCTTCAAGATCGCGATGATGACGCTCGACCGCACGCGCCCCGGCGTCGCCGCGATGGCGACCGGCGTCGCCCGCGCGGCGATGGAGTTTGCGATCGATTACTCCAAGGAGCGGGTCCAGTTCGGCGTCCCGATCGCGATGCACCAGGCGATCCAGTTCATGATCGCCGACATGGCGACCAAGGTCCACATGGCCGCCTGGCGACCTGGCACTCGGCCGCGCTGCTTGACCAGGGCAAGCGCAACACGATCGAGTCCTCACACGCCAAGCGCTTCGCGGCCGACTCCGCGATGGAGGTCACGACCGACGCAGTGCAGGTCTTCGGCGGCTACGGCTTCATCAAGGAGTACAAGGTCGAGAAGCTGATGCGCGACGCCAAGATCCTGCAGCTCTACGAGGGCACCGCCCAGATCCAGCGGCTCGTGATCGCGCGCGAGACCCTGCTCCCGCGCCGCATCGAGGAGCCCGCGGCCGCCGCGGCCGCCGCCTGATCGCGCTCTTTCAAAGGGGGTCGGTCCCGACCGGGCGCCGGCCCCCTTTCAGCTCTCCCGGCAGGAGCCCGTAGACAAGCGAGTCGACGCGGGCGCCGCTGCGGCCCTCGCCATGCGAGCGCAGCCGCCCCTCGCGCACGAAGCCGCAGCGATCGGCGAGCCTCTGCGAGGCGAGGTTGTCGGGCTCGACGAACAGCGCCAGCCGCGCGAGACCAAGCTCGCCGAACGCCCAGCCGGCGACCAGCCGCACGGCCGCGCTCGCGAGCCCGTGGCCGCGGGCGCCCGGTCCAAGCCAGTAGCTGATCATCGCGTTGCGGTGGCGGGGGTCAATGTCCCAGAGCGTGATCGAGCCGAGCGCCGGGCCGCCATCCGAGTGAGCGATCGCAAGCTCGATGCCGCTGCCGCTGAGGCGGTTGACCTCGCGGCGGGCCAGCCACTCCGAGGCTCCCGGCTCGTCGATCGGCAGCGAGTAGCGAAAGCGGCGCACGACCGGGTCGTTGCCGGCCGTCACGAGCGCCGCGATGTCGCCGGGCGTCCAGGGGCGCAGCGTCGCGAGCTCGCAGCTGAGCTCCGGGTACGGAATCGGCTCCATCGGTCGCAAGTTAGCCCGTCGAGCCGCTCCGGCTCAGCGCAAACGTGACCGCGGCCGGTTACTCGGTCGCGCTGAACTCCCAGATCGCGATCCCGAGCATCACGAGGCCGAGCGCGAGAATCATTCCGGCCTCGAGCAACCCCGGTACGCGCCAACCCCACCAGGTCACGCCCGAGTCGAGCACGTGCTTGGCCGCCGCCGGAATCGTCAGCGCCGCGAACACCATACGTCGCATCGGGTCGACCGCGTAGGTCAGGGGATCGAGCCGGTTGAGCACCGCCAGCCAGCGCGGAAGCCCGCTGACCGGGAACAGCGCGCCGGAGATGAAGAACATCGGCATCACGATCATCTGCATGACGCCCATGAACGACTGCATCTGCTTGATCCGGACCGCGATCATCACGCCGAAGGCGGTGATCGAGAACGCGAGCAGCAGCTGCAGTCCGAAGATTCCGAGGATCAGCAGCGGCTGATACGGCACTGACACCAGCGCCGCGAGACAGATGATCAGCAGCCCCTGAAATCCCGCCACCGTCGCCCCGCCGAGGACCTTGCCGATCACGATCGAGCTGCGCCGCACAGGTGCAACCATCATCTCGCGCAGGAAGCCGAACTCGCGGTCCCAAACGATCGACGCGGCCGAGAACATCGCCGTGAACATCACCGAGATGCAGAGGACCCCTGGGTAGATGAAGGTCTTCAGTGCGACCCCGTGGGTACCGGCTCTGGCCAGGCTCTGCAGGCCTGCGCCGAGCACGAACAGGAACAGCAGCGGCTGGACGAGCGAGGTGATCATCCGCAGCTTGTCGGCGCGGAAGCGGATCAGCTCCCGGCGCCACACGATCCTGATCGCGCGCAGCTCGCTCCAGATGCTGCGCTGCGGAACCTGGACCCGGACAACAGGCGGCCTGGCGACCGGCGCCGTGTCGGTCGCGACCGCGCGATCGGTCGCGGTGCTCATCGTCGTCCTCCGCTCATCATCTGCATCATCACGCGGTTGCGATGCTTGGACCCGTCCTCTTCGGCATCGCGGATCGTGGTGCCCGTGTAGGACATGAAGACGTCGTCGAGCGTCGGTCTCGAGACGCTGACCGCGCGGATCGGGATCCCCGACTCGGCGAATAGGCGCGGCACGAACTCCTCGCCCGCGGGCACGCCGAACGTGACCGCACCCTCGATGATCCTCGCCTCGATCCCGAAGCGCTCGCGCAGGGCGTCGATCGCCGCCTGATCGTCGTCGATCTGAATCGAGACGCGGTCCTCTCCGATCTGCGCCTTGAGCGTCTCCGGTGCGTCGAGCGCGACGATCTGACCGTGGTCCATGATCGCGATCCGATCGCACCACTCGGCCTCGTCCATGTAATGCGTGGTCATGAAGATCGTGATCTCCTCGCGCTCCTTGAGCTCGCGTATGTAAGACCAGATAGATCGCCGAGTCTGGGGATCGAGCCCGATCGTCGGCTCATCGAGAAACAGCACCCGGGGCGAGTGCATCAGGCCGCGGGCGATCTCGAGCCGGCGCCGCATCCCGCCCGAAAACGTCCCAACGACGGAGTCCTTGCGCTCCCAGAGGCCGACCATCTCCATCACCTGCTGCATTCGCGCAGCGACGAGTTTGGACTGGCACGCCGTAGAGCTCAGCGTGCAGTTTCAGGTTCTGCTGGGCGGTCAGGTAGCCGTCGAGCGTCGGGTCCTGGAACACAAGGCCGATGTTGCGACGGACGTCGTCTCGCTCGTGCACGACGTCGTGGCCGGCCACGGTCGCTGATCCCGACGTCGGCTTCGCGAGCGTGCAGAGCATGTTGATCGTCGTCGTCTTGCCGGCCCCGTTGGGGCCGAGGAAGCCGAACACCTCGCCCGGAGCGACCTCGAAGTTCACGCCACGCACCGCCTCGACCTCGTCGAAGGTCTTGACGAGGTCGTGGACGGCAATCGCGCGGTGTGGGGGAGGCCCCGTTGGTAACAGGCGAGGACATCGGCTTCCGATACGTTACGACCTCGGCCGCCCGGACCGGGTCAGTCCTCCTGCTCCTCGGCGAGGATCCGGTAGAGCGCCTTGCGCGTCTCGGTGAGCGTTTCGATCGCCTTGTCGCGCTGGGCCTCATCTCCGACCGAGGCCACCTGCCAGGCGGCCTTGCCGATCTGGATCACGAGCGGACCGATGTCGGCGATCGGACCCATGCCCTGGTCGCCGGTGTCCCAGGGAGCCGGCTCGTCGGCGCGGCTCTCGAGGTGCTCGCGACCCGCATCGGTGATCTCGAAGTGACGGGCACCGTCAGCCTCCGTGGACCGGACGAGCCCTTCGTCCTCGAGCTGCGAGAGGGTCGGGTAGACCGAGCCCGGGCTCGGGCGCCAGCGGCCCTCGGACGCGGTCCTCGATCGTCTGCATCAGCTGGTAGCCGTTACGGGGCTCCTCGGCCAGCAGTCGTAGCAGCGCGAGCCGGACATCACCGCGACGGGCGCGTCCCCGGCCGCGGCCGCGCGGGCCTCCGCCGCCGCCCCAGGGTGGGCCGCCGAAGCCGCCGCCGCCGCCCCACGGACCGCCGCCCCAGGGACCGCCGCGCATGCGGCGCAGCATGATCAGGTCCTCGAGCTCCTCGGGTGTCGGGCGGCTGTGTTGGCGCTTGCCCATGCCCTTCTTCGCAAAGGACCACTCCGCGTAAGCGTCGCGGGCTCTGCGTCCCCGGGCTCGGCGCCCGGGCCATGGTTGTGCAAATGCATCGCTAGTCATTTGTTTCTCCTTCTTGTCGATCTATAGCGATGCGTCAACGATATATCGTTTACTTGGATCTGTCAAGAGTTGCGGAACGCTTTCGTCCCCTACGGACGAGTTCGTTCCAAGACATGCGGCCGCGCCTCCAGCCCCCGCGGAGGGCGACAGGCGCGAGCGCTCAGTCGCCGCCGGCGCCGGCGCCGCGTGTTCGCAGCCAGTCGGCAACTTGCTGGCTGACGTCGCCCATCTGCGAGCCGAGCGTGGTCACGTTCTCGCCCAGCTCGCGGAACAGGGCACGGAAGCGCTCGGCGTAGAACTCCATCGCGTCGCTGGCCTCCACGCGGACGTCCTTGTCCTCGCCCCGGCGCCGGTACTCGCCGCGGATGATCCGGTCGTACTCGCCGCTCTGGACCCACCGCATAACCTCCGACACGCGGCGGACCGAGTTCGAGTGCGTGGCGCCGATCTCGAGGAAGAACCGCCGCACGCGGTCATGCGAGTCCGACCAGCTCTCGTATTCCATCGCCTGGGCCATGAACGCGTCGAGGTTGAGCTTGTCGCCGGGCAGGCCGCCGGCGATCACCATCAGCGCCCTGCAGACGATCTGCGGGTCGCGCACGGCGAGCGTCGCCGCTCGGTCGCAGCTCAGCTCGGCGGCGCGCATCCATTCGAGCAGCACCGCGCGCACGGCGCGCAAAGGCAGACCGACGATCCCGGGCAGGTTCACGCTCCGCACGAGGATGTCGAGCGCGGTCATGTAGAGCACGTGGTCGGCGAGGATGTGGCCGAGCTCGTGGGCCAGGATCACGCGCTGCTCGCCCGGGCCGAGCAGCTCGACCAGGCTCGAGTCGATCACGATCATCGGCTTCTGGGAGCCGACCGCGCGCGCGTTGCCGAGCACCGAAGAGGTCACGTACAGGTCGTAGAGGTCCGGCATGTCGAGGATCCTGCAGACGCCCTGGTGCGATGCCCACAGGTCGGGCAGCTGGCGTTCCGAGACCTTGACCGAGTTGCCGAGGTAGAACTGGCGCAGCGCCCGCTCGTAGCGGTACTCGACCAGCTTGCGGACGACCACGTCGAGCATCGGGATCGCCTTCAGCGCCGCGGTCGCAGCGCGGTCGGCCGGGTGCTCGTAGGCCCGCGAGGAGATCTCTGGATACGACTCGAGCGCCTGGGGGAGATCGTCTGACATGACCGCTGCGATCCAGCGTACTCCCGGGCCCTGCAAAGCCGCGAGAATCGGGTGCGATGCGGAGTGCCCAAGTCTCGAGCGCGTTCGACGCCACGGTCGCGGAGGCCGAGCGCTGCTGGTATGACACCGCCGGCTGGCACCGCTGGGTGGACGGCCTCGATCAGGTGCTCGCAGTCGATGGCGACTGGCCGCACCTGGGCGCCAGCGTCACCTGGCGGTCCGGGCCGGCTGGGCGCGGGACGGTCGTCGAGCGCGTGATCGCGTTCGAGCCGCTCGAGGGGCAGGCGCTCGAGATCGCCGACGACTCGATCCGCGGTCGCCAGCGCGTCTCGTTCGCGCCCTCGGGGGAGGGCGTGGTCGTCGGGCTGGCGCTCGAGTACGAGCTCGTCCACCGCTCGATCGTCTCGCCGCTCGTAGATCTGCTGTTCATCCGCCGCGCGATCTCGACCTCGCTGGAGGCGACGCTGAGCCGCTTCGGCGCCGCGCTCGAAGCGTCGCTGAGCGGGCGACGATCCTAGACTGCGCGCGATGTCAGAGAACCAGCGTGCCCGGCTCGCGGAGCTGATCGCCGGCTGCGAGCGGGTCGTGGCGCTGACCGGCGCCGGGATCTCGGTGCCGTCGGGGATCCCGGACTTCCGCTCGCCCGGCACCGGGCTGTGGGAGAAGGTCGACCCGATGGAGGTCGCCCACATCGACGTCTTCCGTCGCGACCCGAAACGCTTCTGGCACTTCTACGGCGACCGCTTCCAGACGCTCGAGGACAAGCAGCCCAACGGCGCCCACGCGGCGCTCGCGCGGCTCGAGGCCGCCGGGCTGCTCGACGCCGTGATCACCCAGAACATCGACCGCCTGCACGGCAAGGCCGGGACGGTCGAGCTGATCGAGGTCCACGGGACGATCGGCCATTCCTCGTGCCTGGACTGCCACAGCCAGTACGCGCTCGCCGAGGTCCGGGTGCGCCAGCGCGCCGATGCCGACGGGATCCCGCGCTGCGACTGCGGCATGGCGCTGAAGCCAGACGTGGTGCTGTTCGGCGAGCTGCTGCCCGAAGCCGAGCTGCTGCGGGCGCAGGAGCTGGCGGAGGAGGCTGACCTGATGTTGTGCGTCGGTTCGTCGCTGGAGGTCTACCCGGTCGCCCAGCTGCCCGCGATGACGCTCGCCGGCGGCGGCCGGATCGCGATCGTAACCCAGGGCCAGACGCCGTTTGACTCGCGCGCCGCGGTCCGCTGTGGCGGGGACGTGGTTGACGAGCTGGCCGGCGTGCTCGAGCTGCTCGGGATCGGCTGAGCCGCGCCGGCCGAGCCGCGCCGGCCGAGCCGCGCCGGCCGAGCCGCGCCGGCCGAGCCGCGCAGTCAGCCCAGCGCCGGGCGAGCGAGCCGGGTCGCGACCGCCCGCAGCCCGGGCTGCTCGAACGACTCCTGCGCACAGCGCGCGAACAGCCACCGCACGACCCGCTCGCCGTCGAGCTCGAGCAGGTCAGCCATCCGCAGCGCGAGCCGGTGCGGGTCAGACAGCAGGCGCTCGCAGTTGAGCAGGTGCTGGACGACGTCGTAGGCGGGGTCGCCGGCGTAGGGCTTGGGGTCGATCACCAGCCACGGCTCGCGCTCGGCGGCCAGGACGTTGCCGGCGTGCAGGTCAGTGGCGAGCAGCGCCTGGCGCGGAGCGGAGGCGGGGAGCGTGCGCAGCAGCTCGATCGCGGCGCGGGCCAGGCCTGGATCGATCACCGGCTCGAGCGAATCGCACCGCTGCTGATAGGAGGCAGCCCATGCTTCGCACATCGTCTCCAGCGCGCGGAAGCCGCGTGTGGGCGCCCGCCACAGCCGTGGCAGCAGGGCGGCGATCACGAGATCCTGCTCGGGCTCGGAGACCGTCTCGCCCAGCGCCGTGCCCGGCCGGCAGCGTTCGAGCAGCAGCACGCTGCAGCTCTCGGAGGCCTCGGCGGCGTGCACCCGCACGGCCCCGTCGCCGTCCCAGACCCGCAGCCCGTCCGCCTCCTGGTCAGCCTCGAAGTGGCGCCAGGCGATCTTCAGCACCAGCTCGGAGCCGCCCGGGCCGCGGGCCGGCGCGACCCAGGCGCACTCGCCGCCCGGCTCGTAGGGTTCAGCGACGGATAGCCGCCAGCGCGCGGCGACCTCGTCCACGACGGCGGGGAGCCGCGTCAGCCAGGCCTCGCGTTCGGGATCGGATCGCGAGCTCTCGCGCAGACGCGCCGGCAGCTCGATCACGAGTGCTCGACCGCTCGTGCGCGCAGCGCCGCCTCCACCCGCGCGAGCGTTGACGAGACGATCTCAAGCTGCTGATCGCTGAGCTCGGCTGCGAGCGCGGCCTGGGCGGCGGCGGTGACCGGCTCGCGTTGTGCGCGCAGCTCGTCGAGCCGGCCGGCGAGCGCCTCCGCGGCCGGGTCGGACTGCAGATCCGCCAGCGCCGCGTCGAGCGCGACCATCAGCTGGAGCGCCGCCTCGCGACCGCGGCCGTGGTCGAGATCGAGCCGCGCGCGAAGGGTCAGCTCCTCGCTGACCAGCGGCCGCTCGCGCGCGCCCAGCACCGCCGCCAGTCGTGCCTGCGGCGCCAGCACCCGGGAGCGCCGCTGGCGCCCCTCGCGAGAGAGGAGCTCGAGCGCATCAGTCCAGAGGCCGTCGGCGACCTGCTCGCCGGCCCCGAAGCCGACCCGCGCGGCGATCGCCTGACCACGGCTGACCGGGTGCAGGTAGGGGTCAAAGCTGACCAGGCGGAAGGCGTGCAGGGTGCGGTTGAGGACCTCGAGCCCGCGCTCGAGTTCGTTCTCGCCCGCCGTCGACAGCCAGGCCCTCGCCTGCTCGAGGCCGGCCAGCGGCGAGCCGACGTCGATCACGGTCGCGCGTCCGGTCGTGACCGGCTCGGGCTCAGGCGACGGCGGGGCCTCGCGTTGTCCGCGCACCCTCGCCAGCCGCCGGCGCTCGGGGGCGCCCAGGGTGGCGAACACGACCACGTGCGCCGCGGCCGCGTCGGGCTCGGAGGGCGGCCGCAGGAGGTAGCGACCATCCGGCGGCCCGAGCTGCCACGGCAGCTCCACCTGGACGAACCTGAACAGTGGGGCGGAAGCGCTCACCGGCGCAACCTAACGTGTCGAAGCTCAGTTGCCCGGGAGGCGGATCGCGTACTTGCTGGGCGCGATCGGGACGACCGGCTCGGGGATCTTGCCGATCGTGTTGATCAGCTGCACCCACTGGTTGGGCTGCAACAGGGTCCGGACCTGGGATGAGAGCTTGCGGTTGGCGCCGTAGTCCGGGGTGAACAGGACCTGGATCCGGTTGCGGTGATCGGGCAGCGCGAGCGTCGTCGGTTGGCCCTTGTAGGACATGTCGCTGACGATCTCATCCGGCGCCATGCTGCCCTGCAGGGTCAGCAGCCGGCGGATCGTGACGTCCGTGATCGAGCCCGGGCCCTGGTGGCCGAGAACCGGGATGTTGTTGATCTTCGAAATGTCGACGCTGGCACCGGTGACGCCCTGCTCGTCGACCCCGCTCGCTGCGTTGAAGCTGTGGCCACAGTCAAGCCCCGACACGTACGGGTCAAGGCCCGACGCCGAGAGGAACTCGATCGTCGCCAGCACGTTGCGGCTGATCGAGCCGGCCTGGATGTCGCGCCGCCCGCAGTTGTAGATCCGCACGTGGGGGTCAGACAGCACGCGCTCGGTCAGCTGCGCCTTGGACATCAGCAGCACCTGGCCGACGGTGGGATTCTTGGCGCCCGGGCCGAAGAACGGGTCAACGCGGTTGGCGCGGTAGACGGCGGTCGCCTCAAGCAGCTTCCAGCCATCGAGGATCGGCTTGGGGTCGATCAGCGGCGCCTTCTTGCCCGCCGGGCGGATCTGGAAGTAAAGGTGCGACGCCAGGTTCTGAGCAGGCCCGCCGATCCGGCCGAGGATCGTGCCGGCGACGACGATCGAGCCCGCCCGCAGTGGCTTGAGCGTGTACTGGTTCTTGGCCAGATGAAGGGTGTCGGAGAAGTAGTTCTGGAAGCTCGAGATCTGCTGCGCGGCGCTCTTTAGCTGCAGTTTGCCACCGGCGGCGTATGAGCCCGGCCGTGACGGGTTGGCAAACAAACGCTCCTTGACCATCGGCGCCGCGACCGACGTCGTCGGTGCCGCCGCGCGCTTCACGGCAGGCTTTGAGGAGGTGACCGGCAGCGAGACCGGCGCGCCGCTTGACCTGCCAGAGCCGGTCGCCCTCTTGATCTGTTTCTTGGCCGACGGGAACGACGCGATCTTGGTCACCTGCGAGCCGGCGCTCGCGGCCGACGTGGGCGGCTTGCCAGCCGAAGCCGACAGCTCGTGCGAGACGTCGCGGGCCGTGATCTTGACCGCCCTCGGGACGGGGTACTTCGCCGACACCGAGCCCAGCTGTGAATAGATGTAGACGTTGCCGGTCGCGTCCTGCAGCTCGACATAGCGGCCCAGCTGCGCGCTCGAACCGACCTTGATGATCTTGCCGTCATTGACCGCGATCACGGGCGATCCCTGCTTGGCGAAGATGTCAGTCCCGGTGCTCTGAGTCGACGACACCGGAACGGCGGCGTTCGAACCCTTTACACGCTCGCGCGCGAGGCTGACCACGTCGTCGTCGGCGTACTTGGCCGGTGCCGCGACCGGGAAATGACCCTGCACCAGGCCCGTCAGCGCGCCGATCAACTGCGACGGGATCCCGCCGATCAGCTTCGCGCGCAACAGCACTGACTGCACATACCAGCTGGCGTGGTTATAAGCGAAGATCGCCTGCGCCAAATTCGATGACGCGCCCGCCGCGTGTAGATACCGCGCCGCTGTGAAGATCGCGTCGACCGGGTTGTACGGATCCGCGACCCCGTCACCATTGGCGTCGACCGCATACCTCTTGAACGTCGACGGCAAGAACTGCATCCAGCCGACCGCGCCCGCCGACGAGACCGAGAGGTTGCGGCCATAGTCAGTCTCAATCTCGTTGATCGCCGCCAAAACCTGCCACGGCACCTGATACTCGATCCCCGCCGCCTGATAGATCGGAATCAAGAACGGCGGCACCTGGAAACTGTCAATGAAGAAGTTCGGAACCCCCATCGGCGCCGGCCCCGGGATCGACAGCGAGTAAGTCGGGTTCGCAGCCGTCGGGACACCCTTCCCGGAAGGCAGGTTCGAAGCAGCCTTGTGCTTCTTCTCCGCTGTGCCCGAGCTCGTCGAGTAACTCGACGCGGGCTGGGAGTGCGTGGAGGCGTGCTGGCCGCGGCTCGGATGCGTGGGCTTCGGCGCCGAGGTCTTGCTCGACGTCGAGGTGGTCGAAGAGCCTGAAGGCGAACTTGAGGTCGACGTCGACGAGCTCGAGGATGATGACCCCGAGGACGATGCGCTCGAACTGGAGGAGGTAACGGGCGGCGTGGTGGTGGTCGAGGTCGTGGTGGCCGGCGCGCAGGACTCGCTCTCGGACACGACCACGCCCTGGATCGGCAGGTTCATCGCCGAGATCGGGGTCCCGGGCGGGAAGTTGACGTTGAACGTATAGGTCTGCCCACCGACGACGGTGACCGTCACCGTGCAGGCCTGAGCCGACGCAGCGGGCAGCGAAATGCTGCCGAGCGCCGTGAGCGTCCCGACCACAAGGACCAGCAGGAACAGCAACTTCCGCCTAGCCGGCAATTGTCCGCCTATCTCCTCTTCTCAGACCCGGGCGTGCGCGCCACTGAACGTATCGTCCAGCGATGACGTGCACGCAAGCTACTGACTGGTGTTGGGCTTTGCAACGCTGAACCGTGAGTGCAGATGTGCCCCACCGATCGCAGCCTACGATCGATGCGGGCATCTTATATCAGCCGTGAATACCCGCTCAACGGGCGAATATCTAAAAAAACGCAAATCTTTTACAAGCTAAGGCTCGACCATAGGTTGAGAGTTGCCCCGCGCGAGCCCGACGCCGAAGCCGAGCGGCGAGTGGCGAGCCGCGGGCGGCGCCACCGGGCAGCGTGGCGAGCCGCGAGCGGCGCCACCGGGCAGGTAGAGTCCAGCGGCGATGACTGACGACAACAGCCTCAAGGTCCGGGTTACCAAGCAGGGCGAGGAGGCGATCGGCAAGCTTGCCCAGGAGCTGCTCGAGAACTCGCTCGTGGCGGGCGCGCTGAGCGCCGCGTTCGAGACCCGCGAGCGCGCGGTGCGCGCCCAGGAGGCCGCGATGGGCGCGCTGAACATCCCTTCCGCCAGCGACATCGAGCGGCTGACCCGGCGCGTGCGCAGCGTTTCGCAGCGCCTCGAAGGGATCGAGGACGGGCTTGACCGGCTCGAGTCAAGGCTCGATCGCGCCGGCGAGACGCAGGTGCTCGAGGAGCGCTTGACGCGGATCGAGGCCGCGCTCGAGCGCCTCGAAGCGGGCCCGGTCGCCGAGCCTCACGAGAGCTGAGCGAGCGCCCGGAGCGCCAACTCGCCGAGCCGCTGCTCGCCCTCGCGCAGTGATTCGGGGTCGATCCGCGTGCGCGCGGGAAACAGCAGGTCAGTGACCAACAGCAGCGCGGCGGCTTCCAGCCCGCGCCGCCGCGCGAGCGCGAACAGCGTTGCGGCCTCCATCTCGACCGCGAGCGCGCCGTCGGCCAGCCAGCCCTGCTCGGCGCCCTCGCGTCCGTCGTAGAAAAGGTCCGTGGAGACGATCGTTCCAGCGCAGGCGAGCTCACCGGCGGCGTCGCGAAGGCGCTCGAGCAGACGCGGGCTCGGCGTGACCCGCGGGCCGGCCCCGAGCGCCCTGCTGGTCCCGTCGGCGGCGATCGCCTCTGCCACGACCAGGAGCTGCCCGAGCTCGAGCTGTGACGAAGTGCGCCGCAGGTCCCGACTCTGAGCAGCGTCTGAGCGCCGAGGTCGGCGAGCTCTGCGGCCACGATCGCGGCGCTCGGGCCGCCCATCCCGGTGCTCTGGATCGTCAACGGCTCGCCGTCGGTGGCGGTTCCCGAGTACCCCCACAGGCCCCGGTTGTGGTTGAACATCTTCGGCTCGCTCAGCAGCGACTGCGCGAGCAGCAGCGCCCGACCCGGGTCGCCCGGCAACAGGACCCGCGGCGCCAGCGGGGCGGTCGGGTGGATATGGATCGCTCCGCTCATGGCGACGCGCAGATTAGACTCCCGCGCGATGGCGGAGTTCAAGTCGGCCAAGGAGTTGAGGGAGGTCGTCGACCGGACGTTCGCGCTGATGCGCGACGACGACGAGATGGGCCCCAAGCTCCGCGACGCCGACACGCCACAGCGCTTCGAGTTCACCGATTTCGACCTCGTCGTCAACATCCGCGCCGGCCGCACTGACGAGCCCAACCTCGCCTGGGAATGGTCAGACGACATCGACTGGGAGCCGAAGGTGAGGATGACGATGAGCTCCGAGATCGCCAACAGGTACTTCCAGGGCAAGGAGAACGTCGCGATCGCGCTCGCCCGCCGGCGAATCAAGGCCGGCGGTGACGTCAAGGCGGCGCTCGCGATCATCCCGATCACGAAGCCGCTGTTCGAGCGCTATCGAGCGATGATCGCCGCCGATTACCCGCATCTCGAGGTATGAGCGCCGCCGGCCGGCGCAAACAGCGGTCTAAGCGTCCCCGCTCGATTGACTTTTGCTCCGATCCCGAGTAGACCTAGACGCTCAAGCAAGGCAATAGGTCGGATCGTGATCGCGCCACCGAGCGGGATCGCGAGGCGCCGCCGGAAACGTGACGAGCGCCGACGACTGACGCAACGGGCCGTAACGCCCGCGGGCGACGGGGCCCCGTCCTCACCGGGACCCCGCCGCCGACTTGCTGTGCCCTTCTGACACGCCTGTCTGCCGGTGACGCTCACCGAGGCCGCCACCCCGTCGGCGTGCAGCCGGCGACCTTGCGCAGGTGGCTCGACCGCGGCCTGATCCCGCAGTACAACGGTGAGTGGACTCCGGCGGCGATCGGGACCGCCCGGGTCGTCGCCCGGATGCGCGACCGCGGCCACTCGCTCGCCGAGATCGAGCGGGCGACCGCGGAGGGCCGGCTCGCGTTCGGCTTCCTCGAGGATCTCTTCGGGGCTGATCGAGGAGACGGTCTCGATCCGTGACGCGGCGCGCGAGACCGGGCTCGACGAGCAGCTGGTCGAGCGGCTGATCACCGGGCTTGGGCTCCGCCCCGAGCGGACCGAGCACGGTGTCGCAGGACGAGCTTCAGATGCTGCGCTACGTCGCCGCGGTGCTCGATCCGGGCTTCCCGCTCGTGGCTCTGCTGCAGCTGGTCCGGGTATATGGCCAGGCGATGGCCCAGATCGCCGATGCCGAGGTGCGCCTGTTCCATCTGTATGTCCACGAGCCGCTGATGCGATCGGGGACGGCCGGGGTCGAGACCGCCGAGCAGATGCACGCGCTCTCGCGTGACGTGCTCCCGCTCGCTTCGCCGGTGCTCGACAAGATCCACCAGCGCTACCTGCAGCACTTCATCGAGCAGGACGTCGTCGGTCACATGGAGGCCGACCTCGGTGGCAGCGCAGATGGACCTCGGGCGGATGCGGGTCGCGATCGCGTTCGCCGACCTCGCCGGCTACACGCGCCTGACCGAGGAGGAGGGCGAGCTGACCGCGCTCGACGCGGTCGAGCGGTTCATCGACGCGGTCGAGGTGACGCTGCCCGACGAGGCGCGGGTGATCAAGACGATCGGCGACGAGGCGATGATCGTCGGTCCGGATCCGGCGGCGCTGACCGACTGGGCGGTCGGCTTTCAGAGACTGCAGACCGAGCGGCCGCTGCCGCGGATCGCGATCCACTATGGCGTCGCGCTGTACCGCGACGGCGACTACTACGGGCGCGAGGTCAACATCGCCTCGCGCGTCGCGGCGCGCTCGGCCGCGGGAGAGGTGCTGGTCACGAGGCCGGTGGTCGAGGCGCCGGGCCGCACCTCGAGTTCGAGCTGATCGCCGAGGTAAAGCTCAAGGGCTTCAACGAGCCGACCGAGATCTTCATCGCCCGTCAGAAGGAGGAGCGTGACTGAGTCAGAGATGCTCGCCGCCGTACGCGCCGACGGCCTGCTGGCGTCCGGGACCGCGGTCGTCGTGATGTTCTCCGGCGGCCGCGACTCGACCTGCCTGCTCGACCTCGCGGTCCGGGTCGCGGGTCCCGAAGCGGTCACGGCCGTGCACGTCAATTACGGGCTGCGCGGCCGCAGCCGATGCCGACGAGCGTCATTGCGCCGAGCTCTGCGAGCAGCTCGGGGTCCAGCTCGACGTGCGCCGGCCGGTCCGTCCCGCCGAGTCGGCAACGTCCAGGCGTGGGCGCGCGAGGAGCGCTATCGCGCCGCGGCCGAGCTGGCGCTCGCGCGCGACGCCGACGTCGCCGCCGGGCACACCGCTCCGACCAGGTCGAGACGATCCTCTACCGGCTCGCCTCCTCGCCGAGCCGGCGGGCGCTGCTCGGGATGCGCCCCCGCGATGGCGCCCTGATCCGGCCGCTGCTGCGCTTCGCGCGCGAGCAGACTGAGGCCTACTGCACCGAGCGCGGCCTGCGCTGGCGCGAGACGACGAGTCAAACGAGTCGGCGGCCTACGCGCGCAACCGGATCCGCCGCGACCTGGTGCCGGCGCTCGAGCGCGTCCACCCGGCCGCGCAGGACAACGTGCTGGCGCTCGCCGAGATCCTGCGCGACGAGGCCGACGTGCTCGACGAGGTCGTCGACGACGGCGCTCGGCGGCCGGGCCGAGATCGAGCTCGAGCGGCTGCGCGAGCTGGCGCCGGCGCTGCAGCGGCTCGTCGTCCAGCGGCTGGCCGACGACGCGGTCGGCGGCCGGCTGCCGGCGTCGCCCGGCGGGCCGAGCGAGGTGGCGGCGCTGAGCGAGCACGGAACCTCGTCGCTCGATCTCCCGCACGGCGTGCGCGCGACCGTGACCGACGGCGTGCTGCGATTCGGCCGCACGCCGCCCGCGACGCGCCCCGCCCAACCCGGCCCCATAGACTAGATCCGTGACCGACGACGGAGCGATCGGGGAGATCCTCGTCCCCGCCGAGGCCTGCAGCGCCGGGTGAGCGAGCTCGCGCGCGGAGATCTCGCGTGACTACGCGGGCAGGGATCTGCTGCTGATCGGCGTGCTCAAGGGCGCGGTGTTCTTCCTCTCGGACCTGATGCGCCAGCTCGAGATCCCGGTCGAGGTCGACTTCATGGCGGTCGCCTCCTACGGCTCGGCGACCAAGTCCTCGGGCGTCGTGCGGATCCTCAAGGACCTCGACGCGGCGATCGAGGGCCGCGACGTGCTGATCGTCGAGGACATCGTCGACTCGGGCCTCACGCTCCAGTACCTGCTGCGCAATCTCGCCGGGCGCAACCCGCGCTCGCTCGAGGTGTGCGCGCTGCTGATCAAGCCCGAGCGGCGTAAGGTCGATCTCAACACCCGCTACGTCGGCTTCGAGATCCCGAACCGGTTCGCGATCGGCTACGGGCTCGATCACGCCGAGCGCTACCGCAACCTTCCCTACGTCGCGGCGTTGAAGCAGAGTGAAAGCCCTGCTGCAGGCGATCTTTGCCCTATCAGCGGGCGAAACCCAGGTGCTACGCTTGCTCATTCCGCGGCATCACGCCGATAACTGGCATGTGCGCAGCCGGATAGCGCACGGGATCTTCATATGAGCAGGTTCTTCAAGAGCGCCGCGTTTCCGATTTTGATCGTCGTCGTTCTGGCGTTCTTCGCGCAGAAGCTGATCGGCGGCTCGAGCACGCGCCAGCACTACACGTTCGGCGACCTGCTGACGCAGCTCGACAACCGTGCAGGTCAAGCAGCTGTCGCTCGACCAGAAGTCCAACAGCGCCGCCGTCACGCTCGATCAACGGCACCAAGTACTCGGTCGGCTATCCGGACTCCTACGCGCCGCGCTGATCCGCGACGCGCAGTACGACGTCCCCGCCACCGGCTTCAACGTCCAGAGCAAGTCGACCAACGGCTGGCTGTCGCTGCTGACCTACGTGCTGCCGTTCATGATCTTCATCGGCTTCTGGATCTTCCTCATGAACCAGGTCCAGGGCGGCGGCTCGAAGGTGATGTCGTTCGGCAAGTCGCGCGCCAAGCGAATGTCGGTCGACTCGCCCGAAGATCACGTTCCGGGACGTCGCCGGCGTCGACGAGGCGGTCGAGGAGCTGCACGAGATCAAGGAGTTCCTCGAGAACCCCAAGAAATTCCAGGCGCTCGGCGCGCGGATCCCCAAGGGCGTGCTGCTGTACGGCCCGCCGGGCACCGGCAAGACGCTGCTCGCGCGCGCGGTCGCCGGCGAGGCGGGCGTGCCGTTCTTCTCGATCTCGGGCTCTGACTTCGTCGAGATGTTCGTCGGCGTCGGCGCCTCGCGCGTGCGTGACCTGTTCGAGCAGGCCAAGCAGAACAGCCCCTGCATCATCTTCATGGACGAGATCGACGCCGTCGGCCGCCATCGCGGCGCCGGGCTCGGCGGCGGCCACGACGAGCGCGAGCAGACGCTCAACCAGCTGCTGGTCGAGATGGACGGCTTCGAGATGAAGGACAACATCATCCTGATCGCCGCCACCAACCGGCCTGACATCCTCGACCCGGCGCTGCTGCGCCCGGGGCGCTTCGACCGCCAGATCGTCGTCGACCGTCCCGACCGGCTGGGCCGCAAGAAGATCCTCGAGGTCCACACGCGCGGCAAGCCGCTGGCGCGGGAGATCGACGTCGACGCGCTCGCCGGGCAGACCCCGGGCTTCACCGGCGCCGACCTGTCGAACCTCGTCAACGAGGCGGCGCTGCTCGCGGCCCGCAACGGCAAGCGCGAGATCACGCAGGTCGAGCTCGAGGAAGGGATCATGCGCGTGATCGCGGGTCCGGAGAAGAAGACCCGCGTGATGAGCAACAAGGAGCGCAAGATCACCGCCTATCACGAGATGGGTCACGCGATCGTCGGCCACTACCTGCCGAACTCCGATCCGATCCACAAGATCTCGGTCATCTCGCGCGGCCAGGCGCTCGGCTACACGATCTCGCTGCCCGGGGAGGACAAGTTCCTGACCACGCGCGCGGAGCTGTCAGGACACGATGGCGATGACGCTCGGCGGCCGCGCCGCGGAGGAGATCATGCTTCGAGCGAGATCACGACCGGCGCCTCCAACGACCTCGAGAAGGTGACCGCGACCGCCAAGCAGATGGTGATGCGCTTCGGGATGTCCGAGAAGCTCGGCCCGCGCGTGTTCGGCCACGACCACGGGAGCCGTTCCTGGGCCGCGAGTTCAGCGCCGAGCCCGACTACTCCGACGAGATCGCGCGCGAGATCGACGACGAGATCCGCCGGATCGTCGAGTCCGCCCACGTCCAGGCCCGGGACATCCTGACCGACAAGCGCGACTGCGCTCGAGAAGCTGTCCGAGATCCTGATCAAGCGCGAGACGATCGAGAAGGAGCAGTTCGAGGCCCTGCTCGACGGCGGCACCGAGGAGGACGTGTTCGGCTCCGAGGCGCCGCCGCCGCCCGAGGTCCCCGCTGTCACGCCGCCCCGCCCGCCGAGCGCGCCCGGCCCGACGCGCCGCGGCCGCTGCCCCGCCCGGGGCTCGCCGGCGGCACCGCCGAGTAGCGTCGCGTGCCAGCTCGGCGACTCGCCGAGCCGTGCTCGTCTACAGCGGCGGCGTCGAGGCCCGTGCGCCGTGCACTGCGCCAGCCCGGCGGCCAGCCCCGGGGCTGCCGGCCAGCTTCGGCGCGCTCGGCGAACGCCGGCTTGCGTGAAGTCGAAGTAGTCGTCATCGGGTGGGCGTTGGCGTCGCGGAAGGTCATCGCCGGGAGGTTCCACTTGCGCTCGATGAAGGCGGTGATCGAGGTGTGGTCCTGGACGACGCTCGAGACGTAGTTCGCCTTGGCCCACGGCGAGACGACGATCAGCGGCACCCGGAAGCCGTAGCGGTTGTAAGCCCCCGGGCAGCAGCGGCGCCTGGCCCGGCGACTGGATCGGCGGCGATCGAGTCGGGCGCGATCGCGCGCGGCGGCGGGACGTGGTCGTAGTAGCCGCCGTGCTCGTCGTAGGTGATGAACAGCGCGGTGCTTGCTGCCAGCTGGCGCGCGTGGATCAGCGCCTGACGACGCTGGCCACGAACCGCTCGCCGATCTGGATGTCCTGCGGGTTCTCCTCCGAGGTGGTGCCGTAGTTCGGATCCAGGAACGTGAACGCCGGCAGCTTGCCGCGCGCCGCGTCGCTGTAGAAGTCGGCCATCGGCTGTGCAGCGCGGCAGGCGCGCCGGCGGTCGCGAGCCCGGGACGATCGCGCAACTCGGCGACGCTCTGGTAGTAGATCGCGCCAGTTGATCCTGGTGCGCGTCAGCCGGTCCCAGATCGTGCCGTTGGCGGCCGGCGTGCGTGAGCGTCATCGATCTTGTCGGCGATCGGTCCCGAGGCGGTGCCGGCGAAGAAGAAGCGGCGGTTCGGATAGGTCTGGGCGAGCACCGAGGAGAAGTAGCGCTCGCCGATCGGGAAGTGCGCGGACCAGCGAGTAGGTGAACGGCAGGTCGTGCTGGTCCCAGAACCTCATGGCGATCGGGCCGCCAGGCCTGTCACGAAGCCGTCTTTTGGCGCCGTTCGTCGTAGGCCACGTGGACGCGTTCCACGCCTGCCTCGGATGCGCCGGGAGCTGGCACGGCGATGCGAGCGCGGCGTCGCGTAGACCCGGTACCCGTCTGCGTCGGGTTGAAGTTCGTGACCATGCCCCGCCTGCGCGTGAGGCCGTCGACGCCGCGCGCCCCTGGACCTCGTAGGGGACCATCCCGAGCACGTTGTCGAACGAGTGGTTCTCCATCATCAGGACGACGATGTGCTCGATCTCGGGCATCGACGCGGTGCCGGCCGGCAGATGCGGGAACGGGCGGCTGTCGGGCTTGCGCAGCCGGGCCTCGGCGGCCGTGAACGGCCGCGCCCAGGCCGGCAGCGCCGAGGCGCCGCCAGCGCGACGCCACGCCGCCGCGCCGCGCAGCAGGCAGGCGTGCGTCGCGTGATACCAGCCCCGAGGTACATCGAGCCCGGTATATCACGCAGCGGTAACGTCTCGAGCGATCAAGTCGCAGACGCTCCTTGTCACCCGGCCGGCTGCTGCTCGCCGCCACCCGGATCTGGCTGCCGATCGCGATCGCGCTGCGGGATCGTGCTGATCGTGCTCGGCCACGCAGCGCTCCGATCAGAGCCACGAGCCGCTCGCTCGAGGCGGGCGCCGGGGTCGCGCTGCTGATCGTCGCGCTGATCGTCTGGATGCTCAACTGGATGTTCCGGATGAGCGTCGAGTCCAACCGCGATCGCGAGGACGAGGAGCGGGCGCGAGAGTACTTCGACCTGCACGGGTACTGGCCCGACGAGGAGCAATGACCAGCGCCGTGGCGCGTGCCGCGGGCGAGTTCGCGTGATGGGGATCGTCAACGTGACCCCGGACTCGTTCTCCGACGGCGGGCTGTACCTCGACGCGCGGGCGGCGGTCGAGCACGGGCTCGAGCTCGAGCGCGCCGGCGCGGCGATGCTCGACGTCGGCGGCGAGTCGACCCGGCCCGGCGCCAACCCGGTCTCCGAGCCGGGAGGAGCTGCGCCGCGTGCTGCCGGTGATCGAGGGGCTGCGCGCCGGGACGCGCGCCCAGATCTCGATCGACACCTCAAAGGCCGCCGTCGCGGCCGCCGCGCTCGCGGCCGGCGCGACGCTCGTCAACGACGTCACCGCGCTGCGGGGCGATCCAGCGATGGTCGACGTGGTCGCCGCCGCCGGCGCCGACTGCTGCCTGATGCACATGCTCGGCGAGCCGCGCACGATGCAGCGCGACCCTCGATACGGCGACGTCGTCTCCGAGGTCAAGGCGTTCCTCGAGGAGCGGATGGCGTTCGCGGTCGCACGCGGCGTCGACGAGCGAGCGGATCGTGCTCGACCCGGGGATCGGCTTCGGCAAGACGACCGAGCACAATCTCGAGCTGCTGCGGCGCCTGGACGAGATCGTCGCGCTCGGCCGGCCGGTCGCAGTCGGGACCTCGCGTAAATCATTTCTGGGCAAGATCACGGCCAGCCGGTGGAGGATCGGATCGCCGCGACGATCGCGACCAATGTCTTCGCCTACCTGCGGGGCGCGCGCATTTTCCGGGTCCACGACGCGGCGCCGATCCACGACGCGCTCGCGATCACGGCTGCTACGGTCAACCGGCCATGGGCGAGCACGACGCCGACGAGTTCGACGATCTCGACGACGTAGACGACGACGGCGAGGATCGGACCGAGCCCGAGGTCACGATCGAGATCAGCGGGCTGTCGCTCTACACGCACGTCGGCGTCACGGCGGCCGAGCGCGAGGTCGGCCAGCGGCTGCTCCTCGACCTACGGATTGACGTCGGCGAGTGCGACGCGGTGATCACCGATCGGATCGAGGACACGATCGACTACGCCCAGGTCTGCGAGCTGGCCAACCTCGTCGCACACCAGCGCAACTACAAGACACTCGAGCGGCTCTGCGGCGCGATCGCCGAGCGTCTGCTGGAGCGCTACGACGCGAGTGCGGTGTGGGTCAAGGCGGCCAAGCCCGAGCCGCCGCTGGCGCTGCCGGTGACCGAGGTGTCGGTCGAGGTCTGGCGCGAGGCGTGACCGGCCGGGCTTCCTCGGCCTCGGCTCCAACATCGGCGACCGGCGCGCGCACCTCGAAGCGGCGGTCGCGGCGCTGGGGCGCCACGGCGTCCAGGTCGCCGGTTCGTCGTCGGTCTACGAGACCGAGCCCGTCGGCCTGGTCCTGACCAGCGCGAGTTCTATAACGCCTGCCTGAGCGTCAGCACCGCGCTGGACCCCGAGCGGCTGCTCGACTCCTGCAAGGCGGTTGAGCGCGAGGTCGGGCGGGCAACGGGCGGCGTCAGGCACGGCCCGCGCGTGATCGACGTCGACCTGCTGCTGCTCGGCGACAGCGGTTACAGTCGCAGCGGCTGACGCTGCCCCACCCGAAGTCAGCTCGCGCCGGTTCGTGCTCGTGCCGCTGCTCGAGCTCGCGCCGAGCTGACCCTGCCGGACGGGCCGCGGCTCGCCGACAAGCTGGCCGCGCTCGGCGAGGGCCAGGCGGTCCGCCATGTCGGCCCGCCGCTGGTGTAATTGGCGCCGATGCTGCTCGTAGTCGATGTCGGCAACACCCAGACCCACTTCGGAGTCTTCGAGGACGACCGCGCCGAGGTGACCGAGCACTGGCGTTTTGCGACCGTGCGCGAGTCGACCCAGGACGAGCTCGGAGCCGCGCTGTCGAACCTGCTGGCGCTGCGCGGTCTGGCGTTCGGCGACATCGACAGCTCGATCGTCTCCTCGACCGTGCCGCAGCTGTCCGAGCAGTGGACCCAGATGGCGCGGCGCTACCTCGCCCACGAGATGCTGGTGGTCGGACCGTCGATCAGGACCGGGATGGCGATCCGCTACGACAACCCGCGCGAGGTCGGTGCCGACCGGCTCGCGAATGCGATCGCCGCCTACGAGCGGGTCCACGACACGTGTGTGGTCGTCGATTTCGGGACCGCGATCACCTACGACGTGGTCTCGGCGACGGGCGAGTACCTGGGCGGGATCATCACCCCGGGAGCCGAGATCTCGATCGACGCGCTCTACGAGCGGGCAGCGAAGCTCCCGAAGGTCGAGCTCGCCCAGCCGCGGGCGCTGATCGGAAAGTCGACGGTCGAGGCGATCCGCAGCGGGATCGTGTTCGGGTTCGCCGGCCAGGTCGACGGGATCGTCCACCGGCTGCGCGAGGAGCTCGGCCCCGACACCAAGGTGATCGCGACCGGAGGGCTGGCGCGGGCGCTGGTCCAGCGGTGCAGGAGACGATCGACGAGGTCGACGACCTGCTGACGCTGACCGGGCTGCGGCTGATCTGGGAGCGCAACGCGGCGGCGCCGGCCCGACCGACACCTAGGCCGCGGGCGAGCCGGGACGGGCACGTCGGGTGTCCGGGCGACGATCGCGGCCATGATCAAGAAGCGAGCCGCCGGCGGTCCTGGGGCGCGGCGATGCTGGCCTGATCGAAGTGGTCCAGCAGCCCACGGATCACGGCGAACAGCGGCGCGTCGTCGATCTCGTCGGGCACGTCGCAGGCCAGCCGTGCGAGCGCGAGCATCTCGGGACCGCCCTCGTTGCCGCGCATCGTCGCGATCGCGCCGAGCATCAGGAACTAGGACACGCGGTCCAGCAGCACGTGTGGGGCCTGCTCGCGCTCTCCGACCGCCGGGCCGCACGGCACGAGCGGCTCGCCGGCGGCGATCCGCAGTGACTGGCCCGAGGCGATGCAGCGGATCTGCTCGTCGCTGAGGCCCGCCTGCAGCGCCATCCGCAGCTGGAACACAGCCGAGCCCAGCGTGAAGCCGTATGGCGCGTCACTGGCGAACAGGATCTGCCCGGGGGCACGAGCGAGAACAGCGCCTGCAGGTCGGCCGGCATCCACCAGGCGGTGTCGAAGAGCAGGTTCGGGTAGTCGGGGGCGACGCGCCAGATCCACGACAGGTCGCAGATCGCGGCGTGGGCGAGGATCAGGCGGGCGTTGGGGTACTCGCCGGCGAGCTGCACGGCGTGCGAGCCCAGGGCCGGGATGCCGCGCCCGGCGTGGATCAGCATCGGCAGTCCGCGCTCGTCGGCGAGCGCGGCCAGCTTGCGGACGTCTGGGTGGTCGAGCGTGAACTGCTCGGCGCGCGGGTGGAGCTTGATGCCCTTGGCGCCCGCGGCCAGCGCCCGTTCGGCCTCGGCGATCGCGTCGTCGCCGGGCTTGACGCGGCAGAACGGCGTCAGCAGACCGCCGGAATCGCGCGCCGCGTCGAGCACCATGTCGTTGGCCGGCGGGTAGCCGTCGGGCTCGTGCATCGGGAACACGAACGCGCCGACGCGCGGGCGCGCGCGCAGCGTCGCCAGCAGCTGCTCGGGCGTCTGGCTCATCCCGTCGGGATCGTTCTTGCCCAGGTGCGTGTGGGCGTCGAACAGCTCCAGGTCCGGTACCTGTTCGGCGCATCAGATCGAACCACGGGCTGCATCAGGGCTGGGAGATCCATCTCCTGATTCGTACCATGAATCGATGCCCGGCAAGCTCACAGACAGCTGGACGCTCGGCGGCGATCTCGATCCCGAACCGGGTCGTGCTCGCGCCGCTGGCCGGAATCGGCAACTGGTTCGTGCGCCTGCAGGCAAAACGCCACGGCGCGGGACTCGTGGTCTCAGAGATGGTCTCGAGCTTCGCCGTGCACTACCGCAACGAGCGCACCTGCCGCGAGCTCCTGCGGATCCACCCCGATGAGCATCCGGTCTCGATCCAGCTGTTCGGCCACGACCCGGAGGTGATGGCGTCGGCCGCCGAGCGTGTAGCTGCCGCTGGCGCGGACCTGATTGACCTCAACATGGGCTGCCCGGTGCCGAAGGTCTGCAAGACCGGCGCCGGCGCGGCGCTGCTCGCCGACCCCGACCGCGCGGTCGCGCTGGCGAAGGCGGCGGCGCGCGGCAGCGGCCTGCCGGTGACCGTCAAGCTGCGCTCGGGCGCCAAGCCGGGCGATCGCAGCGGTGAGCTGGTCGCACGGCGGCTCGTCGACGAGGCCGGCGTCGTCGGGATCTGCATCCACCCGCGCCACGCCTCCCAGCGCCACGCGGGCAGCCCGACTACGAGCTCGCGCGCTCATTGGTCGAGGAGCTCCCGGTCCCGGTCCTGATTTCAGGCGGGCTGCGCGATGCCGGGCGTGCCCGTGAGGCGTTCGAACGAACGGGCGCCGCCGCGGTGCTGTTGGCGCGCGGTTCGCTCGGCAACCCGTGGCTGTTCGAGGAGCTCGTGAGTGGGCGCTCGCGGGTGCCCGAGCGCGACGAGATCCTGGCCGAGCTCGACTGGGTGATGGATCGCGCCGGCGAGCACCTCGGCGAGGAGCGCGCCGCGCGCTACATGCGCAAGTTCTACCCGTGGTACCTCGAGCGACTCGGCGGCGACCATCCGCTTCAGGACTCGCTGCAGCGCGCGCCGACGCTGGACGAGGCTCGGGTGCTGCTCGGCATCGGGCAGTGACCGCCGCATCACCGGGAGCCCCACTAGTAGGGTTCGCGCGCCAATGATCCGGTCCATTGGACGTTTCGCGGTTCTGGCGGCGACCGTCGCCGCGCTCGCGTTCGCCTGGGCGCCAGCGGCCGCGGCGCAGGTGCAGCCCTACGGGAGTGACGACTACTGCTGCTTCCGCAACATCCTGCCGCCGGGCACCAACGGCTTCGACGACCTCGCGCAACTGGCGCAGTTCGAGGCCAACGGCACCCGCCCGCCGCACAACAACGACCAGCTGCAGATGTACTCCAATCTGACCACGGCGGCGGGCTCGATCACGGCGGCGACGATTCCCGACTACTACAAGGACGCGACCTTCGGGGTCCCGGCCGGCGACGTCGCGAGCACCGAGAGTCCCGAGCCGGGCGTGACGATCGTCCGCGACAAGCAGTTCGGCGTCCCACACATCTATGGCGACACGCGTTCCGAGCTGATGTTCGGGATCGGGTACGCGACCGCCGAGGACCGGCTGTTCTTCATCGACGTGCTGCGGCACGCCGGCGCCGGTGATCTGGCCGTTTCGCAGGCGGCTCCAACGTCGCGATGGACGAGAGCGTGTGGGCGAGCGAGCCCTACAACCAGCAGGACCTCGTCAACCAGGTCAACGACATCTCGCAGCTGCCCGGCGGGGCGCAGGTCGTGTCCGATGCGACCAACTACGTCAACGGCATCAACGCCTACATCAACAAGGCCAAGAACCCGCTCAACTCGCTGACGATGATGCCGGCCGAGTACGCGGCGCTCGGCATGCCCCAGGGCCCGGCGCCGTTCACGCTCGAGAACCTGGTCTCGATCGCGACCCTGGTGGGTGGGATCTTCGGTAACGGCGGCGGCGACCAGCTGTCCAACGCGGTTCTGTACGAGAACCTGACCCACAAGTTCGGCAACGAGCGCTACGTGGTCGATGGCTCACCGCAGGTGCCCACGCACCGCAAGCGCAAACGCCGGCACAAGCGCCGGCGCCACGTCAAGCACGCGGCGATCATCGCCCGCAGGCGCAGCCACAAGCACAAGCGCCGCAAGACCAGGCACAAGCGCGCCGACCACTCCGGCTTTGGGACGTTCCTCAGCTTCGACGCGCCCAACGCCCCCGGCGCGCCGACGACCGTCCACGGGACGCATTTCCAGTACCAGTCGCTGCCGAAGCCGACCAAGGCGGTCGCGAAGACGGTCGCGCTGCCCGACTACGGCACGGTCCAGTACGTCACCCACGTCGCCGCGGGCGCTCCGCCGGGCGGCAGTCCCGGCTTGACGATCCCGTTGAACGCCCGGTCCAGGCGTGGCGCGCACGCGATCGGCGATGCGCTCGGACCGTCGGCCAACGCCGGCCCGGGACTGCTCGCGTTCCCGCGCGGGATGTCGAACGCGCTGCTGGTCAGCGCCCGCGACAGCGCCACCGGCCACCCGCTGGCGGTGATGGGGCCGCAGGTCTCCTACTTCGCGCCCGAGATCCTGATGGAGGAGGACATCCACGGCCCGGGGATCGACGCGGACGGGGCAGCATTCCCCGGCGTCAACCTCTACGTCGAGCTCGGCCACGGGCCCGACTACGCGTGGTCGGCGACCTCGGCTGGCCAGAACATCATCGACACGTTTGCGGTGCCGCTCTGCAACCCGTCCGGGGGCACGGTCTCCGAGACCTCGGACGACTACATCCTCCACGGCCAGTGCGTGGCGATGGAGACGCTGACCGATCACGAGTCCTGGACGCCGAATCTCGCCGACTCGACGGCTCCGGGCTCGATCACGCTCCAGACCCAGCGGACCGCTTACGGGATCGTGATCGCCCGCGCCACCGTCCACGGTCAACCGGTCGCCTACACCAACCTGCGCTCGACATACATGCACGAGCTCGACTCGGCCACCGGCTTCGAGCAGTTCAACGAGCCCGTCCGAGATGCGCAGCCCGCAGGACTTCATCAACGCCGCTTACAAGATCGGCTACACGTTCAACTGGTTCTACGCCGACAACCAGCACATCGCCTACTTCAACTCGGGGCTGAACCCAGTCCGCGCGGCGCACACCGACCCGCTGTTCCCGTCCTGGTCGTCTGATGCGTGGCGCGGTCTGAACCCGAGCTCGCAGACGACGCCCCAAAGCCTGACCGAGCAGCAGACGCCCCAGAGCCGGCACCCCCAGGTTGTCGACCAACCGTTCCTCACCAGTTGGAACAACAAGCAGGCGCCCGGCTACGGCGACGGCGCGACCGGGCAGGAGTTCTCGTCCGTCTACCGCTCGCAGCTGCTCGACAACAACATCAACCATTATCTCGCCGTCGACCAGGGCAAGCTGACGCTGGCCGACCTGATCAACGCGATGGGAGTCGCCGGCACCCAGGACCTGCGCGGCGTCGAGGTGCTGCCCTACGCACTGAAGATCATCGGTCATCCCAGCAACCCCACGCTCGCCGCCGCGGTCGACGAGCTCAATGCGTGGGTAGCGAGCGGCGCGCACCGGATCAACCGCGAGAGTCCGGGCGCGCACGGCAACTATGACCAGACAGACGCGATCCGGATCATGGATGCCTGGTGGCCGTCGCTGGTCCGGGCCGAGTTTGCGCCGGCGCTCGGATCGGCGCTGCTGAACGACGTCGAGGGCGAGTTCCCGATCAACGACGAGCCCGGGCATGGCACGAGCGGCTCGCACCTGGGCTCATCATTCGACGTTGGCTTCTACGGGATCGTCCAGACCGATCTACGGGATGTCCTGCACGAGCACGTGAGGGGGCCGCTGAACCGCGTTTACTGCGGCAACGGCTCGCTCAAGCGCTGCCGCGCGGCGCTCGAGAGCTCGCTCGCGACTGCCGCCGCCGAGACACCAGACCAGGTCTACCCCGCTGACGGCGTCTGCTCGGCGGGTGACCAGATGTGCTCGGATTCAATCCAGTTCAGGGCGATCGGCGCGATCACGCAACCGCTGATCGAGTGGATCAACCGCCCGACCTTCCAGCAGGCGGACGAGCTCATGGGGCGCATGCCCTAGGGGCAAGCGATCGTGAACCGCTGGCTGGGATCGGCGGGGTTGCGAAGTTGAGCTGCGTTCAGGCCCTTTATCGATCCTGCCAGCACGTAAATCCCCAGCCGAGGTCCGTTTGGCTCCTCGATACCGCTGAGGGTGCTTCTAATCCACTGACACGGCCGCGGGTCACCAGCGTGGACCGCGCGCAACAACAAGTACCTGTCAGTCGGCTTCCGTGGGTGGAGTACGACCGTGATGTGCTCGGCGTCGGCCAGCGGCAGGATCCCGGCCGTGCTGAAGTCGACTACATCGGCGCTCGGATCCATCGAGATCGTCCGAACTCCCTCTCTGCGTAGACCTTTCAGCAGCGCGAGGACGTCGCCGTTGTGCTCTGGGCCCCCTCTGACCCAGCCGCTGTCCTCGTAAAGCGTCAGGTGTCCTGGGTAGATGAGCGTGCCCTGTGCGCCGGGCAGCGTGAGCGCGACTCGTGAGGCGACACCGCCGATCCCGAATGACATGCCGAAGAAGTTGACCGCCGCGAACGCGACGACTGCCGCGGACGCGGCCGCCCTCAGCGCGGGCCGCGATACGGATGGGATCCAGAACGTCGCCAGCACCGCCAGATAGACCAACGCCGGCAGCGTGTAGCGCGGGTCCTTGTGGGTCAGATACGTCATGCCGGCGTAAGAGACGAGCGCACCGACGAGGAGATCGGGCAGGTAGCTCCGGCGAGCGACAGAACTGCGGATCAGTCGGAGGGTCGCGATCACGATCCCGATCGCGGCGAGGATCGCGAGCGGCGCGAGCGTCTGCTGGTTGACCAGATCCCAGAAGTACCAAGCGCCGTTCGCCAATGACCAGCGCGCAGGGGTCTGCGCGGCGACGGCGTGGTATCCGCCGATCGTCGTCAGCGTCGAGCTCAGGGCGCTGAAGTGCAGCACGTACCAGATGCCGGCCACGTCGAACACGACCAGCGCGAACACGATCAGGCCACGCCAGTTGCGCCAGCCGCCTCTGGCGATGATCGAGAGCACCAGGCCAGCCAGGAAGACCGCGGACGTCTCCTTGGTCATCAGCGCGAGCCCGCAGACGATTCCGGCGACCAGCGAGCGGTTCAGCGACTCGAACCGTCGCGACGCGAGCACCGCCCATACGCTGACGGCGACCATCGCCGCCTGGGGCGGGTCCAGGTCGTAGAGGTGCATCATCGAGACGAACATCGGCGTCCCGAGCGCGAATATCCCGGCCAGCAGGCCCGCCCGCGGTCCGGCCACGATCTTGCCGACGCCATAGCAGCCAAACGCCAGCAGCGGCACGAACACGATGTTGGACGAGAGGATCAGCGCCATCGGGTGCATGCCGGCGACGAGGATCGTCAGGGCACCGAGCGTGTGAACCAGCGGCGGATAGGAGTCGTACGACGTGAACGGGAGCAGCAGGTTTCCGTGCACAATCGCCTGCTCGTAGACGAACGCGGTATGGAGGTGGATGCCGCTGTCGAAGTCGGGCACCCGCGTGTCCTGCGTCAGCCACCACGCAGACACGACTACAAACAGCACCACCGCTGCCCAGAGCCACCACGCCTCCGCGGAGATCTCTCGTAGACGGTCAGCGAGCCTCCACGGATGCGGCGTGCCGCGCGGCCTCGGTCGGGATTCGAAGTCCCACCGATCTCCGCTCAACTCTCGGGTCGGTTTCACGATTTCCCGAACCCCCACACCCCAAGGCGCCATTACCGAACGTATCGGCACAAACGATGTCTGTAAATACCCCAGCCCTCCCGGTGAGCTGAGCACTCACGATCAAGAACCGGATGCGGTCGCGACGAGCAGCTGGTTTTTGTGCTCTTTTAGCCCGCCCCGAGCGGTGTCTATACTCAGCCGCCGACCTCGGCCGCCATGTGTGGCTCGGGTTTGGAAACCCCGCCCCCGTTGGCGGGTTTTCTCTCGCAGAACGTTCCCCTATCCAGGTCTGAACCGCTATGCCCAAAGACGTCATCCTCACCCAGGAAGGCCTCACCAACCTGAAGGCCGAGCTCGATCATCTGTCGACCACCCGGCGGCGCGAGGTCGCCGCTCGGATCAAGGAGGCGCGCGAGTTCGGCGACATCACTGAGAACGCCGAGTACGACGACGCCAAGAACGAGCAGGCGATGCTCGAAGCACGGATCGCGGCGCTCGAGGACAAGCTGCGCTCGGCGAAGGTGGTCGACGCCTCCGGCCTCGGAACCGATGTCGTGCGCGTCGGATCGATCGTCCACGTCAAGGACGAGGGCGGGAAGTCGACCAAGTACACGATCGTCGGCTCGGCCGAGGCCAAGCCCGGCGAGTTGAAGCTCTCCAACGAGTCGCCGATCGGCAAGGCGCTGCTCGGTCGCAAGCGCGGCGAGCAGGTCCACGTGGCGACCCCTCGCGGCGAGCGCAAGCTCAAGATCACGAAGATCGACGTCGGCGCGAAGTAAGCACCGGCCAAGCGTCGCTCCAGATCAGCGCGGCGCGGCGGCGACACCAGGGTGGCGCCGGCGACCGTGACAGGCGGGCCGGAGGCGCAAAGGAGCTATATCGTGGCGGGCATGAGCGACTCCTCCCGTTCGGCCGCGGGCGAGCACGAAATGCCCGACGGAACCGAGGCCTCCGAACTGCTGCAGGCACGCAGGAGCAAGCTCGAAGCGCTCCGCGCGGCCGGCGTCGACCCGTTCCCGCACCGGTTCCCCGGCGTCGAGCCGATCGCCGAGGTTCGCGCTTCCCACGAGGGGCTCGAGAACGGCGAGGAGACAGATTCGAGTCACCGCGTCGCAGGACGCCTGGCAGCGCGCCGCGGTCAGGGCAAGATGGCATTTTTGGACCTCGTTGACCGCTCCGGGCGGATCCAGCTCCAAGCTCGCGTCAACGAACTGGGCGAGGACGGAATGGGGCGCCTGCTGGGGCTCGATCTCGGCGATCTGATCGGGGTTGACGGCGTCGCCTTCTGCTCGCGGCGCGGCGAGCTGACGCTGCGCGTGACGGAGTTCGTGCTGCTGGCAAAGTCCCTGCGGCCGCCACCGGACAAGCACCACGGCCTGTCTGACGTGGAAACGCGCTTTCGCCACCGCGAGCTGGACCTGATAGCCAACGAGGAGGCGCGCGAGCTGTTCGTCACTCGCGCGCGCGTGATCTCGGCGGTACGGCGGTTCCTCGACGAGGAGGGCTTCATCGAGGTCGAAACGCCCGTCCTGCAGCCACTCTACGGCGGCGCGATGGCACGCCCGTTCACGACTCACCACAACGCGCTCGGCCGTGACCTGTACCTGCGGATCGCGACCGAGCTGTACCTCAAGCGGCTGATCGTCGGCGGCCTGGAGCGCGTCTACGAGCTCGGCAAGGACTTCCGCAACGAGGGCGTCGACACGACCCACAACCCCGAGTTCACGATGCTCGAATTCTACGAGGCATACGCCGATTACTTCGACATCGCCGACCGCTCCGAGCGGCTCGTTTACTCAGTCGCCCAGGCGGTCGACTACCAGGGGCCGATCAGCTTCGCCCCACCGTGGAAGCGGGTCACGCTCGCCGGCGCGATCCTCGAGCAGACCGGGATCGACGTCCTCGGCCTGACCGAGCGCGACGAGCTCGCGCGCGAGATGCGCGAGCGTGGCTTCGCGGTCGCCGACGACGCCGCCTGGCCGCAGCTGGTCGACGAGCTGGTCTCAAAGCACGTGGAGCCCAAGTTGACCGAGCCGACCTTCCTGCTGGACTACCCGGTCGTCGCTGTCGCCGCTCGCCAAGGACCACCGCTCGACCCCGGGGCTGGTTGAGCGCTTCGAGGCGTACGCGGGCGGGATGGAGATCGGCAACGCGTTCACCGAGCTCAACGATCCCGACGAGCAGCGCCGGCGGTTCGCCGCCCAGCGCCGGCTGGCGGCCGCGGGCGACGAGGAGGCCCAGCCGTACGACGAGGACTTCGTGCAGGCGCTCGAGTATGGGATGCCGCCGACCGGCGGGATCGGGATCGGGATCGACCGGCTCGTGATGCTGCTGACCGGCAAGCGCTCGATCCGCGAAGTCGTGCTGTTTCCAGCCCTTAGGTCATGACGCGACGCGCGTGGTGGGCGTTCGCGTTCATGTCCGTTGTCTGGGGCGGCTCCTACCTGCTGATCAAGATCGCGATCAACGGCGGGATGACCGCGGCCGACGTCGCCTGGGGGCGGGTCGTGATCGCGGCGCTGCTGCTGGTTGCCGTCGCGTGGCGCGAGTTTTCGACGCTGCGCGGACGGTGGCGGTGGATCGTCGCCTACGCGGTCGCCGAGATCTCGATCCCGTTCCCGCTGATCGCCGCCGGGGAGGTGCACGTCGCGTCGTCGCTGGCCGCGATCATCATCGCCTCGGTGCCGCTGATCGTGACCGTGCTGTCGCTGCGCTTTGACCCGTCCGAGCGCCCGACTCCGATTCGTGCGGCAGGGCTGGTGATCGGCTTCACGGGGGTGATCGCACTGGTTGGGATTGACCTCGCCGGCAGCGGCCCGGAACTGCTCGGCGCGCTGCGCGATCTTGATCGGCGCGGTCGGCTACGCGATCGGGCCGATGCGTCGTCAAGCTCGGGATGGGCGGCCTGGACTCCCGGGCGGTGATGGGCGCGAGCCTGCTGGTCGCCGCCGTGATCCTGACGCCGTTCGCGGCGCTCGACACGCCGTCGCGGACGCCGACCGCCGGCGCGTTCGCCGCGGTCGCGGCGCTCGGCGTCGTCTGCACGGCGCCGCGTTCGTCGATCTTCACGGTCCTGATCCGCGAGGCCGGCACCAGCCGCGCGACCGTGATCACCTACATCAACCCGGTGGTCGCGGTCGTGCTCGGCGTGACGCTGCTGGGCGAGCAGCCCGGGGCCGGAGCGCGTTCGCCGGGCTGCTGCTGATCCTGGCCGGCTCGTGGCTTTCGACCGGCGGCCGGCTGCCGCCGCCCACGGGTTGGACCCGGGCTGGCGCGAGCGACGAGCCTGCGGGGGTGGCCGGTCCAGTGCAATCCGCGCGTGCAGCTGTGATCCCGCGCACAGACCGCAGATCGACCGGCTCGGGTACCGCAGACGGCTGTTAGACTGAGGCATGGCCCGAATGGAAACCGTTGCACTCATCCGTTCGAGCGTCTGCGGCCGAATAGATGGGTGAGACGGAATATTCGGCGTCCCCGAAGCCGCTGAGTGTCGACACTCTGGCAGCGTAGGAGACTGTAGCCAGGAAAACCCCGCGACCGACCTCCTCCGAAGTACCGGCCACAAGACTCAGGAAGCCCATGTTTGAGCGATTTACAGAGCGAGCCCGCCAGGTGGTCGTCCTGGCCCAGGAAGAGGCGCGGACCCTCAAGCACAACTACATCGGCACCGAGCACATCCTGCTCGGCCTGCTGCGCGAGGAGGAGGGGCTCGCCGCCCGCGTGCTGGAGTCGCTCGACATCACCGTCGAGCGCGTGCGCGCGCAGGTCGTCCGGATCGTCGGCTCCGGCGAGGAGGTCACCTCCGGCCAGATCCCGTTCACGCCGCGCGCCAAGAAGGTGCTCGAGCTGGCGCTGCGCGAGGCGCTGAGCCTCGGCCACAACTACATCGGCACCGAGCACATCCTGCTCGGCCTCGTGCGCGAGAACGAGGGCGTCGCCGCCCGCATCCTGCTCGACTTCGACGCCGACTCCGAGAAGATCCGCAACGAGGTGATCCGGATGCTGTCGGGTCCCGGCAGCCGCCAGCGCGGCTCGGGCGCGGGCGCCCAGGGCGCCGGCGGCCCCGGCGAGGGCAAGAAGTCCTCCAAGCTGCTGGACCAGTTCGGCCGCAACCTGACCAAGCTCGCCTCCGAGGGCAAGCTCGACCCGGTCGTCGGACGCGAGACCGAGATCGAACGGATCATGCAGATCCTGTCGCGCCGGACCAAGAACAATCCGGTGCTCGTCGGCGAGCCCGGCGTCGGCAAGACCGCCGTCGTCGAGGGCCTGGCCCAGCGGATCACCAACGCCGACGTCCCCGAGCTGCTCAAGGGCAAGCAGATCTACACGCTCGACCTGGCCGCCCTGGTCGCGGGCTCCAAGTACCGCGGCGAATTCGAGGAGCGCCTCAAGAAGGTGATGAAGGAGATCACCCAGCGCGGCGACATCATCCTGTTCATCGACGAGCTGCACAACCTCGTCGGCGCCGGTGCGGCCGAGGGCGCGATCGACGCCGCCTCGATCCTGAAGCCGGCGCTCGCCCGCGGCGAGCTGCAGACGGTCGGCGCGACCACGCTCGAGGAGTACCGCAAGTACCTGGAGCGCGACTCCGCGCTGGAGCGGCGCTTCCAGAAGATCATCGTCGACCAGCCCTCGACCGAGGAGACCGTGCAGATCCTCAAGGGCCTGCGCGACCGCTACGAGCAGCACCACAAGGTCAACATCACCGACGAGGCGCTCGAGGCGGCCGCCGACCTGGCCGACCGCTACATCTCCGACCGCTTCCTGCCCGACAAGGCGATCGACCTGATCGACGAGGCCGCGTCGCGGATGCGGATCAAGTCGATGACCTCCCCGCCGGTCTACCGCGAGCTCGAGGACGAGATCGAGGAGACGCGGCGCGCCAAGGAGGAGGCGATCGAGGCCCAGGAGTTCGAGAAGGCCGCGAGCCTGCGCGACGACGAGCGCCGGCTGACGCAGAAGAAGCGCGAGCTGGCCGACCAGTGGGAGGCCGGCGAGTCGACCGAGCGTCCGTCGATCGGCGAGGAGGAGATCGCCGACATCGTCTCGATGTGGACCGGCATCCCGGTCTTCAAGCTGACCGAGGCCGAGACCCAGAAGCTGATGCGGATGGAGGAGGAGCTCCACAAGCGCGTCATCGGGCAGCACCCCGCGATCGAGGTCGTCTCCAAGGCGATCCGCCGCTCGCGGGCGGGCCTCAAGGATCCCAAGCGCCCGACCGGCTCGTTCATCTTCCTCGGCCCGTCCGGGGTCGGCAAGACCGAGCTGGCGCGGACGCTGGCCGAGTTCCTGTTCGGCGACGAGGACACGATGATCCGGATCGACATGTCCGAGTACATGGAGAAGCACGCCGTCTCGCGGCTCGTCGGCTCGCCTCCGGGCTACATCGGCTACGACGAGGGCGGCCAGCTGACCGAGGCGGTGCGCCGCAAGCCCTACAGCGTGCTGCTGCTGGACGAGATCGAGAAGGCGCACCCGGACGTGTTCAACATCCTGCTGCAGATCCTCGAGGACGGCCGGCTGACCGACGCCCAGGGCCGCACGGTCGACTTCCGCCACTGCATCGTGATCATGACCTCGAACATCGGGGCCTCGGAGATCGCGCGCAACACGCCGCTCGGGCTTCGCCGTCTCCGACGACGAGACCGGGATCACCTACGACGACATGAAGAACCGGATCATGGGCGAGCTCAAGAAGGTCTTCCGGCCCGAGTTCCTCAACCGGATCGACGACGTGATCGTCTTCCACAAGCTCGCCAAGGAAGAGATCAAGGAGATCGTCGAGCTGCTGCTGCTGCGGATCCGCGAGTCGATGGCCGAGCGCGAGCTGCAGCTGGAGCTGTCCGAGCAGGCCAAGGACCTGCTCGTCGAGAAGGGCTGGGATCCGGCGATGGGCGCCCGGCCCCTGCGCCGGGCGATCCAGCGCTACATCGAGGATCCGCTGGCCGACTTCGTCCTGCGCTCGCAGGTGCCGCCGGGTTCGACCGTGCTGGTCGAGCCCGGCGAGGAGGGCACCGACGACGAGGACGTCAAGCTGTCGGTGATCGAGCCCGCGCCGAAGCCGACGCCGGTCGGCGTCGGCGCCGAGGGCGGCTCCGAGCGACGACGACGACGAGCACGAGGCGGGCGCCGGCGGTGCCCGACTCGGCCGACGGCAGCCCGGCCGACTCCGAGTAGCTGCAACGAATCTGTGACGGTCGTGTTGACGTGCCGTCGGGCGCGGGGCGTAGGCTCGGCAGCCGTGGCACGAGCGTCACAGTTCACGTCTGCTCTGAGTGCGGACACGAGACCCCCGCTGGGCGGGGCGCTGCCCGGGCTGCGGCGAGTGGAACACGCTCATCGAGCAGGCCGCCGCGCCGCCGGCTCGCCGGTGCCGCGCGCGCTCGGGCCGTGCGGCGACGGGGGCCGCACCGGTGACGCCAGTGGCGCTGCGCGAGGTGGGGGCCGACGACCACGCGCGGCTGAGCACCGGGATCGGCGAGCTCGACAGCGTGCTCGGCGGGGGCATCGTGCCGGGCTCGCTGGTGCTGATCGGCGGCGCGCCCGGGATCGGCAAGTCGACGCTGACGACGATGGTGCTGGCCAACCTGTGCGCGGCCGGCCGGCGGACGCTGTACGTGTCGGCCGAGGAGTCGGCGGCCCAGATCCGGCTGCGCGCTCAGCGGCTGAGCGGCGGCCAGGCCCTCGCCGTGCCGGTGATCGCCGAGACCGATCTGCACACCGTGCTGGCGACGCTCGAGCACGAGCGGCCCGAGGTCTGCGTGATCGATTCGGTCCAGACGCTTCACAGCGGCGATCTGTCGAGCGCCGCCGGCTCGGTGGCCCAGGTTCGCGAGGTCGCCGATGGGATCATGCAGGTGGCCAAGCGGCTACGGATCGCGGTGCTGCTGGTCGGGCACGTGACCAAGGATGGGGCGCTCGCCGGCCCGCGGGTGCTCGAGCACCTGGTCGACTGCGTGCTTCAGTTCGAGGGCGAGCGCGAGCGGACCTACCGCACGGTGCGCGCGATCAAGAACCGCTTCGGCTCGACCAACGAGGCGGGCGTGTTCGAGATGCGCGATGACGGGCTGGTCGAGGTGCTCGACGCTTCGGCGCGGTTTGTGGCCGAGGCGACGCGCAGCCCGGGCAGCGTGGTGCTGTGCGCGATGGAGGGCTCGCGACCGCTGCTGGTCGAGGTCCAGGCGCTCGTCACGTCTTCGGAGCTGGTGCCCCCGCGGCGTGTGGTCGCCGGCCTGGATCGCAACCGGGTCGCGCTCGTGCTGGCCGTGCTCGGCCGCCACGGCGGGATCGGGCTTGGGGCATCGGACGTGTTCGTCAACGTGGTCGGCGGCGTTCGCGTGGATGAGCCCGGCGCTGACCTCGCGGTCGCGCTGGCGGTGGCGAGCGCCGCCAAGCGGATCGCGCTGACCGGTGGCGACGGCCGCCCGCTGGCGTGCTTCGGCGAGCTCGGGCTGACCGGCGAGCTGCGCAGCGTCGCGCACGCCGATCGGCGCCTCTCCGAGGCCCAGCGATTCGGGTTGACGCCGGTGCTGGCGCCCGACGTGCACCGCTCGCTGCGCTCCGCGCTCGGCGCCGCGCTCGGGGACCGGCTCAGACGGCGGCCGCGGCGTAGCCCGGCCGTGCGTGCGGCCTGCGGACACCGGTTCCGCAGTCGATTGCGATCTAGCAACCTGACAGACAACATTACGGCTAAAATTGCCGTGATGCCGCCGCGTTCCGGGGAAGAGCTCAAAGAAGAGCTCGAGTCGCGACAGGAGTCCCGGATCATGAGGGCGCTGGAGATGGTCGCGCCGGGGACCTCGCTGCGCGAGGGCATCGACAACATCGTCGACGCCCGGACTGGCGGCCTGATCGTGATTGGCGACGCCGGAGGAGCTCGGCTTTCTGTTCTCAGGTGGGATCAAGCTCGATGTCGACTACTCGCCGGCGTTTTTGTACGAGCTCGCGAAGATGGACGGCGCGATCGCGCTCAGCTCCAACGCGACCAAGATCGCGCATGTGAACGTCCAGCTGACCCCCGACCCGACGATCCTGACACTGGAGACCGGGACCCGGCACCGGACCGCCGAGCGCGTCTCAAAGCAGACTGACGCGATCGTGATCGCCGTCTCCGAGCGGCGCGAGGTCGTGTCCTTGTACGTAGACGGCGTCAAGTACATCCTCGAGGACATCCCAGTCGTGCTCGCGAAGGCAAACCAGGCACTGGCGACGCTCGACAAGTACCGCAGCCGCCTCGACCAGGTGTCGACCCGCCTTACCGCGCTCGAGTTCGAGGGCGGCGTCACGCTGCACGACGTGCTCACGGTCCTCCAGCGGGCCGAGCTGGTGACCCGGATGGCGGTCGAGATCGAGCGCTACATCGTCGAGCTCGGTACCGAGGGCCGGCTGATCGAGATGCAGCTCGACGAGACGATGGTCGGTGTCGCCGCCGACAAGGCGGCGCTGTTGCACGACTACCTGGTCGAAGACACAGACGAGAGCTTCGCCGCGGTGGTCGACCAGCTGGTCAGGCTGCCACATCAAGACTTGCTGGACTTCGGTCGGCTCGCCGAACTGCTCGGCTACGACCGCAAGCTGAACACCCTCGACTACCCCTCGTCTCCGCGCGGGTTCAGGATCCTGGGGCGGATTCCCAGGCTGCCACGACTCGTCGTGCAGCGGATCGTGACGGAGTTCGGAGGGTTCGAGGAATTGCTCGCCGCCTCAGACGGCGAGCTGGAGACCGTCGATGGCGTCGGCGAGATCCGGGCGAAGGACATCCGCGAGGGCCTTCGCCGACAGCAGGAGATCAACCTGGTTGATCGCTACCTGCAGACTTAGCCGCAATCCGCGAGCGGGCACCGTCCTGCGCCGCAATCAATGAGGAGGACACCATCACAGAGCTAACGGAAGAGCAGCTGGATGATCTCGAGCCTGCAGAACCGCCGCCGCACATCGAGTTCGAAATCGGCGACAGCGTCGTGTACCCACACCACGGCGCCGGCAAGGTCCTCCGCAAGGAGATGAAAGAGGTACTCGGCGAGAGTCGCGAGTACCTGACGATCAAGATCCTCCACAATGACATGACCGTGATGGTCCCGACCGAGAACGCCGCGCTGGCAGGGCTGCGACGCGTGATCGACGAGGAAACGGTCCAGAAGGTTCTCGCGGTGCTCAGCGACGAGTGCTCGGAGATGCCGAAGAATTGGAACCGGCGGTTCAAGCACAACCGCGACAAGATCAAGACCGGCGACATCTATGAGCTCGCCGAAGTCGTGCGCAACCTCGCGATCCGCGAGGCCGAGAAGGGGCTCTCGACGGGCGAAAAGCAGATGTTCACGCGCGCCAAGAAGATCCTCGCCTCGGAGCTGATGTATGCCCTCGAGATGGACGAGCAGCAGGTCGAGGATCATCTCTACGGCCTGCTGGTCGAGTCAAACGGGAACGGCAACGGCAACGGCCACGCGAGGGCCAATGGCAACGGCAAGGTGGCGGTCGCCGCGGAGTAGGCGGCTGAAATGGCGGTCGCGCTGATCGTGGCCGCGGGACGTGGCGAGCGCCTTGGGTCGGACCGGCCCAAGGCGCTCGTCACACTTTTCGGACGCCCGATGCTCGAGTGGAGCGTCGCCGCCCTGCGCGCGGTCGCCTCGGTGGAACAGATCGTGGTCGCGCTGCCGGCCGACGCGGTCGGCGAGGCGCCCGCCGGGACGGTCGCGGTCGCGGGTGGCGAGCACCGATCGCATTCGGTGCGCGCGGCGCTGCTCGCGGCCGGGCCTGGAGACCCGGTGATCGTCCACGACGCGGCCCGCCCGCTGGCGACCACGGCGCTGTTCGAGACCGCGCTGGCCGAGCTCGAGCGCGCCGGTGCCGACGCGGTGATCGCCGCCGCACCGGTCTCGGACACGATCAAGGAGCTGACCGGCGACGGGGTCGTCGCGCGGACGCTTGACCGGAGTGCGCTGTGGGCGGTCCAGACGCCGCAGGTGTTCCGCCGCGCGGCGCTCGAGCGGGCGCTGGCGGCGTCCGCCGAGGAGCTCGCGCGCGCGACTGACGACGCGTGGCTGGTGGAGCGGGCCGGCGGCACGGTGAGGGTGGTCCTCGGTGGCGACGACAACCTCAAGGTCACGACGCCCACCGATCTGCGGATCGCCGAGCTGCTGCTGTCGGAGCGCGCGTGATCTCCGGGATCGGATACGACTGCCACCGCCTGGTCGCCGGGCGGCCGCTGGTGATCGGCGGCGTGACGATCGAGCACGAGTTCGGGCTCGACGGCCACTCCGATGCCGACGTGCTCACCCACGCGGTAATCGACGCACTGCTCGGCGCCTGCGGGCTCGGCGACATCGGCGAGCACTTCCCAGACACCGATCCGCGCTATGAGGGCGCCGACTCGATCGAGCTGCTGCGAACCACCATGTCGATGGTCGGCGACGCCGGGTTCGCGGTCGTCCACGTCGATGCGACGGTCGTGCTCGAGCGCCCGAAGCTCGCGCCGGTCCGCGATCAGATCCGCGCCAACCTCGCGCAGGCGCTGGGTCTGGCCGCCGCCCACGTCAACGTCAAGGCGACCCGGGGGAGGGGATGGGGTTCGTCGGTCGAGAGGAGGGCGTCGCGGCGCTCGCGATCGCGACCGTCGACGAGCTCTGAACAGCCCGTCAACTCCGCCGCCCCGAGCTCTGAACAGGCTGTGAACTCTGCGTCGTGGGGTTGGGGAGCCGCGGTCGCCCTGCCAGACTCACACCATGGAGGATCACGTCAGAGGCAACGTGCTGGTCGTCGATGACGAACCGACGATCGCCGAGGTCGTCTCCCGCTATCTCGAGCGCGCCGGCTACCGGACCCGAGTGGCGGCCGATGGCCCGCAGGCGCTGGCCGAGGTCGCCAAGCAGCGCCCCGACCTCGTCGTGCTTGACCTGATGCTCCCCGGGATCGACGGACTCGAGGTGATGCGCCGGCTGCGCGAGCACGGTCGTGACCGGATCGCGACGATTCTGCTGACCGCCAAGGGCGAGGAGTCAGACCGCGTCGTCGGCCTGCGGCTCGGCGCCGACGACTACGTCGTCAAGCCGTTCTCTCCCGCCGAGTTGGTGGCTCGCGTGGACGCGGTCCTGCGCCGCGTCGAGAGCTCGCCGGCGCGCGAGGAGCCGATCGTCTGCAGTGACCTGACGATCGATCCGATGGCGCGGCGAGTGGTCGTGCGCGGCGAGGAGGTTCAGCTGACCCAGCGCGAGTTCGACGTGCTCGCCTTTCTGGCCCGCCACCCCGGGCAGGTGTTCTCGCGCAACCAGCTGATGGACGCGATCTGGCAGTACTCGTTCTACACGGACACCTCGACCGTCACGGTCCACATCCGCCGCCTGCGGGCCAAGATCGAGGTCGATCCCGCCCAGCCGCGCCATATCGAGACCGTGTGGGGCGTCGGCTACCGGTTTGCGCTATGAGCGGCTGGGCGCGCTCACTTGCCGGCTCGCTGTCGCGCCAGTTCGCGCTCGTGGTGGCGATCGCGGTGGTGCCGGTGCTGATCGCGCTGGTGGTCGTCTCGGTGCTGATGGTGCTCTCGGGACACGAGGCGGCGCTCGTGGCAGCCGTCGTCGTGCTCGCCGGGGTGCTGGCGGCGATCGGCGCCAAGCTGCTCGCCAACGGGATTCTGCGCGACGTTGAGGGGATCCGCGACGGGCTGCTGGCCGTGGGGCAGGGCGAGCGCGAGGTCCGGATCCAGACCGCGGCCCACGACGAGCTCGCCGAGCTGGCGGCGGCCGCCAACGCGATGATCGCCTCGCTCGAGGAGCAGGAGGCCGCCCGTGACCAATCCGACCGGGCGCGCCGCGACCTGGTGGCGGCGGTCTCGCACGACCTCCGCACACCGATCACCTCGCTGCGGCTGCTCGCCGAGGCGGTCGGCGACGAGATCGTCGTCGACTCTGACACCCGCCGCGTCTACCTGCATCGGATGCGGACCCACATCGATGCCCTGGGCGCGCTGATCGACGATCTGTTCGAGCTCTCGCGACTGGAGGCGGGGGACATCAGCTGGTCGCTCGAGCGCGTGCCGCTGCACGAGCTCGTGACCGAGACCGTCGAGGCGATGCGGGTCCAGGCCGAGGCGAAGGGGATCGCGGTGCTCGCCAGCGTCCCCGACGAACTCGCTCCCGCGCGCGCGAACCCCGAGAAGCTCCAGCGCGTCCTCTTCAACCTGATCCAGAACGCGATCCGCCACACGCCGGCCGACGGCAGCGTAGTTGTCCGCGCCGAGCCGGTCGCGTCCGGGATCGAGGTCGAGATCGCCGACACCGGTACCGGGATCGCGCCCGAGGAGCGCGAGCGGGTGTTCACCGCCTTCTACCGCGGCGGCGCTGACGCCGCCCGGACCGGCGACGGTGCGGGGCTCGGGCTGGCGGTTTCGCGGGCGATCGTGGAAGCGCACGGGGGGCGGATCTGGCTCGCGGACTCCAACGGCGGCACGACCGTCCGCTTCAGCCTGCGCGCCGCTTAGCCGCCGGTGGGCAAGGGGCGGGCGCGGCTCGCGGGCGCGTGTCCGGCTCGGCGCGGGCCCGCCCAACCCGCCGCACCGCCTGACGCTCCCCCGCCCGACGCCGGGCGTGCTCGGCCCCTTCGGGGCCTCCGACTACCCGGCTAAATCGCCACGAAGGGAGGAGAGACGGCGGCGCCAACCCACGAGTGGTCCACTTTTCGACCCGCCTCGACCATGCTGTTTGTGCCAAATCCGCGGGGCCGCCTTGGATCCGTCCGCTCACGCAGGCTGGACCCCCATTTTGTGACAGATCCAAAGCCGGTTCCCGGATTTGTCACGCACTGCATGCCGCACCCACTCCTTCCCAAGCCAAAAACCGCCGGATATGGGCGAAACGGGAGGAAACCCCCCGGGAACGCTCGCGGCGCGGCGGTCGGCGGGGAGGGGTCAGGCGGTCTTGGCGGCGCGGCGCTCGGCCGCGGCGGCCCGCAGCCGCTCGTGCTCGACCAGCTGCGTCAGCGCGCTGCAGCTCGACCGCAGGTGTGAGGTGACCGATGGCCCGGCGATCCGCTCGGCCAGCCAGCCCCACGGCCCGGCGCCGGCGACCGCGTAGGCGAGCCGGATCTCGACCCGGGTGCGGCCCCCGGGGGCGGGGCGCAGCCGCCAGCGGCCGCGCTGGTCAACGCCGGTCACCGACGTCCAGGCGAGGTCGCGGGGCGGATCCCACTCGACCACCTCGACCAGCCCGCCCACCTCCGCCGAGCCGACGCGCATCAGCATCCGGTAGCGCGCGCCGAGGCCGGACGGCTCCTCGCTCTCGACCTCCCAGCGGGTGATCCCGGACATGAACGTCAGCACCCGCTCTGGGTCTGAGACGATCTCCCAGACTGAATCCATCGGCGCTGAGACGACCGTGTGGGCGCTGCACCTCATCCGATCACCGGTAGCCGCCGCTCGGCCGCGAGTGCGTCCAGCGTCTCCTGCATCAGGCGGATCAGGTGGTCGTAGACGTCGTCGAGGTCAGGGTCGGCGCCGAACTCGGCCCGCAGGTCGATCGGCGGCAGCGTTTCGATCGTGATCTTCGACGGCAGCGGGATGTGGCCGAACATATCGCCGACGTTCAGGCCCCACGGCAGCGCGATCGAGATCGGCAGCACCTTGAGGCGAAACACCCGGTCGAGCGCCAGCAGCTGCGCCAGACGCTCGCCGCGGGTCAAGAACAGCGCCGTCTGCTGGCCTCCGATCGCGACGACCGGCACGATCGGCACGTTCTTCTCCAGCGCCAGCCGGATGAAGCCCTTGCGGCGGTCGAAGTCGACACGGTTGCCCTCCCAGCTCGGGCGGTGGACCTCGTAGTCGCCGCCCGGGTAGACGAGCAGCGCGGCGCCGGAGTCGAGCGCCTTGCGGGCGTTCTCGGGTGAGGCGGCAACGGTCCCGAACTTGCGCAGCGAGCCGAGCCCAGGCATCGACAGCACGAGGTTGTGTGCGAGCTGGTAGAAGGACCGCTCGACCCCGAAATAGGTGTTGAACGCGAGCGTGAAGACGACCGTGTCCGGGGTCATGTTGCCGCCCGAGTGGTTGCCGACCAGCAGCACCGGGCCGTCGTCAGGGATGTTGCCCAGGCCGCGCACCTCACCCCGGTACCAGATGCTCGCGAACAGCCACGCGAGCGGCAGCTGCTCGCGAATGTAATCTGGATCGCGCTCATCGAGGTCGGCACGCGGGATCCGCTTTTGAGCCTGGTGGGCGAGCCCGCCGAGCAGGCGGTTGACCAGCGATCGCCGCGCGTCCTGCGACGAGCCCTCGTGCTCCTCGACGTGACCGTTGCTGGTCGCTTTTTCGGCGACAGCCATGGGGGCGATTCTAGGCTCCGGGGATCGCGGTCGCGGCCTAGGCCGCGTCGGCACGGAGCTCGCCGGCCCCGCTCTGGTTGTCGTCGACCCGGGCGAAGAAGGCGCTCAACATCGCGTTGGTCTCATCCGGACGCTCGACCTGGGGCACGTGGCCACAATGGGTGAGCGTCACCTGCTCGGCGCTCGGCAGCCACTTGCGGACATGGCGGCTGAAGGCCGGCGGGATCAGGCGGTCGTGGCTGCCCCAGATGAACAACGACGGCGGCTGCAGCTCGGCTAGGCGAGGGTAGAAGCCGCGCCGGCCGTAGGGCGCCTCGAGGTAGATGTTGCGCGCCGAGGAGAGGAACGCGTAGCGGGCGCCGGCTGTCTGGTAGATGCGCCGGAACTCGTCGACCATCAGGTCGCCGACCTCGGGGTCGATCAGGTCACGGTCGTAGAACATGCTCCAGAACTGGGCTGCGACGGCTCCGCGCGAGAAGCCGTGCGGCAGCAGGCCGAGCTCGGGTCGCAGAACCCTGACCAGCGGATGAAAGCCGCGCTTGACCCAGGCGACGGCAGGGCACAGGAGCCCGAGGGCCCGCACCCGTTCGGGCGATGTCATCCCCATCTCGATCGCGACCCGGCCGCCCATCGAGTTGCCGACCAGGTGGGCGCCGTCGATCTCCAGTTCGTCCATCAGCCCGAACATCAGCTCGGCGAACCAGCGGGCGTTGTAGGCGCCGCGGGCCGGCTTGCAGGACGAGCCAAAGCCCGGCAGGTCGGGGGCGTGAACTCGGTAGCGCTGGCTCAGCGCGGCCGCCGTCTCGAGCAGCGAGGCGCGGGTGCCGCCGAGTCCGTGCAGCAGCAGCACGTCGGGCCCGTGACCCATGGTCAAGGTCGAGATCCGGTGACGGCCGACCGTCACGTCGCGGATCTGAAGCAGCGGCGGCCGGCCGCCGGGTAGCCGGAACATGCCCTCGAAGCCGATCGCGTAGTCGAGATTGCCTCGGACCGTCAGCCGGCGGCGCTCGAACGCGTCGATTCCGGACAGGTCGCCCTGGCGGAGCGCCAGCCAGGTGGCGGCGTCAGTCCAGATCGTGACGTCGGGACGGCGCCGGGTCGCGCCCTGGCGCACGCGGGCGCCGTGGCTCGTGCAGCGAATCTCCCAGGTGTGGCCGAGATCGCGGAGCTTGACGTGATAGGTGGCGTCGAAGCCCGGGTCCGCGCCCAGGTAGCGGTCCGGAAGCGAGCGAAAGCCCTCCTTTACTGCCTTCAACCGGTCAGCGTTGATAGAGCGTGGTGACATCCGCGGCAACCTAGCTCTCGGCTCGGATCGCTGCGTTGGCGGCCGGTAGGGTTGCCGCACATTGCGCAAGATCTCGCTGCACGACACCCGCACCGGAAACGTCGCAACGCTGACGCCCGCGGTCGCCGACCGGGTGCGTATCTACGCCTGCGGGCCGACGGTCTACGGCCGCATCCATGTGGGTAATGCCCGGCCGTTCGTGGTCTTTTCGCTGCTCAAGCGCTTCCTTGCGAGCGAGGGATATGCGGTCGACTTCGTCTCAAACATTACAGACGTCAACGACAAGATCTACGCCGCGGCGCTCCAGGCGGGGGTCGACAGCGCCGACCTCGCCCGCGAGATGACCGCCGCCTACATTGCCGACACCGACGCGCTGGGCCTCGGGCGGCCCGACCAGGAGCCGCTGGCGAGCGAAACGATCGGCGCGATAGTGGAGCTGATCGAGCGGTTGATCGAAGGTGAGCATGCCTACGTGGCGGACGGTGACGTCTACTTCTCGGTCCGCAAGTACCCGAAATACGGAGAAATATCCCATCGCGACATCGATCAGATGGACCAGGGGGAGGGCGTCGAGGGCACCGAGCGCAAGCGTGACCCACTCGATTTCGCGCTCTGGAAAGCGCACAAGGAGGGCGAGGACACCTGGTGGGAGGCGCCCTGGGGTCGGGGGAGGCCCGGCTGGCACATCGAGTGCTCGGCGATGGCCGAGCAGACGCTCGGGCTCGGGTTCGAGATCCACGGCGGCGGTAGCGACCTGCTGTTTCCCCACCATGAGAACGAGGCCGCGCAGACGTTCGCCGCGCGCGGGCAGGAGCTGACCCAGCTCTGGGTCCACAACGGGATGGTCCGCCTTGACCGCGACAAGATGTCCAAGTCAGTCGGAAACGTGTTCGCGTTGCACGAAGCGCTCGGCCGCTACGGCCGCGACGCGCTGGTGATGTACCTCTGCGGCGCCCATTACCGCCAGCCGATCGAGTTCGACGACGAGCGGCTCGAGGAGGCGCAGGCCCGCTGCGCGCGGATCCGCGAGGCGGGGCGAGGGCTTACCGACGGGGAGCGTCCGGAGTGGTCAGGCGCGCTTCGCGAGCGCTTCAGCGACGCGCTCGCGGCGGATTTCAACACCCCGCGGGCGCTGGCGGCGGTGTTCGACTGGGTGCGAGAGGCAAACCGCCAGGACGGCCCGGTGGGCGGCGGTGACCTGCGCGCGATGCTCGATCTGCTCGGCCTCGCGAACCTCGTCGAGCGCGAGCACGTGCAGGTGCCGGGCGATGTCCAGGAACTGGCTCGTGAGCGCGAGCGCGCGCGGGCCGACCGTGAGTTCGCGCGCGCCGACGCTCTGCGCGATGAGCTGCTCGAGCTCGGCTGGGAGGTCCGCGACGGACCGGACGGGCCCGAGCTGCTACCCGCGACGTGATCATCTACGGCCGAAACCCGGTCCGTGAGGCGATCCGTGGACCGCGGACGGTCAAGCACGTGTGGGCTACCTCGAGCGCCGCGCGTGAACCCTGGCTCGTGCCCTTGAGAGCGACCACGAGCGAGGCCGGCGAGCTCGAGCGGATCTGTGGATCGCCCGACCACCAGGGGGTCTGCGCCGAGGTCAGCCCGTTTCTTTACGCATCCGCCGAGGAGTTGCTGGGGCTGCCAGCGCCGGTGATCGTCGCGCTCGACCAGGTTCAGGATCCCCAGAACCTCGGGGCGATCGCGCGCAGCGCGGAGTGTGCCGGGGCGTCGGGGCTGGTCCTGACCGAGCGCCGCTCGGCCGAGGTCACACCGGCGGTGTGCAAGGCGTCGGCGGGTGCCGTAGAGCACCTGCCGATCGCAAAGGTCCGCAACCTCACTGACTTTCTCGCCGACGCCAAGCGCGCGGACCTATGGTGTTACGGGGCCGAACAGGGCGCGGCTCAGCTCTACACATCCGTCGACTACGGCCAGCGGCTCGTGCTGGTGCTGGGATCGGAGGGGCGCGGCCTGCGGCCGCGGGTCGCCGGCGCCTGCGACGCGCTGGTCTCGATCCCGCTCCGCGGCAAGATCGAGTCCCTGAGCGTGAGCGCCGCCGCGGCGGTCCTGATCTTCGAGGTAGTCCGTAATCGGCAAGCCGGCTTGCAACGCGCTTGACACAAGAGCGTTGCTATGTCAAGCTCGCGCCCGGAAGTAAGGATCAACTCGAGCTTTAGGGCTTGGGCTGAGGGAGAGTGAGGCCTCAAGCCCTACTTTCTGGGAAGGTTATATACGGTGCGGCGCCAGGGGAGGTAGCGCGCCACGACACTCCGATCCTCCGCCGTCCCGGCGGGGGTCACAAGGAAGGCTTTCGTGGCTCGACTTTCTGCTTACTCTCAGCCTCAACCTAGGGTTGAGGACGGTTATCTCATCGCCCTGGCGAAGCAGGGGCATGCCGATGCTTACGACCGCATCGTGCGACGTTATTACGGTTTCGTCCGGCTCAAGGCCTCGTCGTACTTTCTCGCCGGCGGCGACGCCGACGATCTGATCCAGGAGGGTCTGGTAGGTCTCTACAAGGCAGTCCGCGACTACCGGACTGACCGCGAGTCGAGCTTTCGCAACTTTGCCGAGCTCTGCATCACGCGCCAGATCATCACCGCGGTCAAGACCGCGACCCGCAACAAGCACACGCCGCTGAACCAGTACGTGTCGTTCTCGAGCACCCCGGCGGGCTCGTTCGGCGACAACGAACCTACGCTCGACGAGATGCTGCCCGGCTCCACGGTCCACGATCCGGTCAACCAGGTGATCTCATCCGAGGAGCTGCGGGCGCTCGTCGCGTGCATATCGACGGCGCTGTCCGAGCTCGAATCCCGCGTCCTGGCGCTGTATCTCGACGGCTACTCCTATGAGGAGGTCGCGCGGCGGCTCGGCTGCGATTGCAAGACGGTCGACAACGCCCTGCAGCGAGTCAAGCGCAAGGTCGGCCAGCACCTGGCAGAGCGCAACGTGGCCGCCTAGCGCCGCGAGCCGGCGCGCCCCGCCGGAATCCTTGCAGCGCACCAAACGGGCCCCTGAGGTGTTATGGGGGCATGAACTCAATCCGCAAACACTCACGGCTCCTGGTCGTCGCGATCAGCTGCCTGGCGCTCGGGGCCGGCGCGAGCGCGATCGCCAACGCCGGCGCGAGCAGCAGCTCCAACGCCCACGCCCATGCGCCATGGTCGCGCTTCGGCCCGCGTGCCGGCCTGCGCGGGCACGGGATGCGCTTGGCCGGCCGCCGCGCCGTTCACGGCGACCTCATCGTCTGGACCAAGAATGGCTTCGTGACCATGACCTTCGACCGCGGCACGGTCGAGTCAGTCAGCGGCCAGCAGCTGACGATCGCCGAGGGCACCGCCACCGCGACCTACAAGCAGGTCACGCTGACGATCCCCACCACCGCCCAGGTCCGTGACAACCGCCAGCCGGCGACGCTGTCGAAGCTCCAGCACGGTCAGCGCGTGATTGTGGTCCAGTCGCCGAGCCACACGTTCGTTATCGCCCACACGCCGCTGCAGGGCTAATCCGCAAAGACGCTGTGCTCGGCCCGCGAGCGGTCAGTCCGTGAGCGGGCCGAGCACCGGCGTCAGCCCGTAGGTGTCAAATGCCCGAAACCTCGAGAAGGTTCGATGCTCGGGCCCATGGAAGTCAGATGAGCCGGTGCTCAGCAGCCCCAGCGCGTCGCAGCAGTCGGCCGCCAGCTTGGTCTCCTCGCGCGTGTGCGTTACGTAGAAGGCCTCGACGCCGTCCAGGCCTTGCGACCGGAAGCTCTCGATCGTCGCCAGCACGGTTTGCGGATCGGGGATGTCCCAGAACGGATGCGCCCAGACCGCAACGCCTCCGGCGGCGTGGATCAGCTCGATCGCCTCGGGAACCGAAGGCGCCTCCCTCTCCCTGTAGGCGGGTCGCCCCTCGATCAGGTAGGCGACCAAGAAGGCCGTCGGGTCGAGCAAGCCCTCGGCCTCCAGGCGGGACCGATTCGACGCCACATCGACGACCGCCTTGGCGAGATGGGGCCGCCCGACTGATTGGCCGCTCGCCGCACGCTCGGCGAGCGCGTCCTCGTCCAGCTCGAAGCCGAGCTCCTTGAGCGCGTCGGCCATCCGTTGCGCGCGCTGCTCGCGATCGGTGCGCGAGCGCTCGAGCGCCGACACCAGCTGTGGGTTGTCGGGGTCGATCAGGTAGCCGAGAACGTGCAAATCGCGGCCGTCCAGCAGCGCCGTGATCTCGGTTGCCGCGATCAGGCCGATCCCCACTTCGTCTGCGGCCTCCGACGCCTCGGCGACCCCGGCGGCCGAATCGTGGTCCGTCAGCGCCAGCAGCTGCACCCCGGCATCGGCGGCGGCGCGGACGACCCCGGCCGGCGTCAGCGCGCCGTCGGACTCGACGGAATGGCTCTGGAGGTCGAAGGTCGGCGTCACCCGCCCGAGCCTACCCGCCGGCGTCGCACAACGCCGCGACGGCGAGCCTCTAGGCCGGGTGGTAGGTGAGGATCACAGTCCCCGAATCGAGTGCCTTGAAGTCAACGCGCTCGAGCACCGGCGTCCCGGTCACGTCTGCGAATAGGCGCTTGCCGTGCCCGAGGACGATCGGGAACACCATCAGCCGCAGCTCGTCGACCAGCCCGTGCGATAGCAGTTCCTGGACGAGGCTCGCGCTGCCGGCGACGAGGATGTCGCCGCCGTCGCCGTCCTTGAGTGCCGCGACCTCGGTCGCCAGGTCGCCGGACAGAATCGTCGAGCTGTTCCAGTCTGCGCGCTTGAGCGTGCGCGAGACCACGTACTTCGGCATCGAGTTCATCCGCTCGGCGAAGCCGACCTCGTCCTCGATCCCCGGCCACGCGGCTGCGAACCCCTCGTAGGTGACGCGACCGAGCAGCATCGCGTCGTGGTCGCGCACCTCATCGAGCTTGTACTTCATCCCCTCGGGGTCCTCGAACTTGAACGTCCAGCCGCCGAAGTCAGTGCCTTCGGATCCACCCGGGTCCTCGATCACGCCGTCGAGGGACACGAACTCTGTGACGACGACCTTGCGCATTGTGTCCTCCTAGCGATTCGTTGACGTCCTACGCTAAGACGTCGAGCGGCCCACCACGTTCTCGACAGCTCGGGGTCAGCCGGTGTCGCCGGCGAGCGCGCGCGCAGCGCGGCGAGGACGGCGCAGCGGCAATCCGCGCATCGCGACCAGGCCCCCGAGCGCGACGATCGCGATCGTCACCGCACCCAGACCAAGCCCCGCGCGCGGGCCGGTGACCGCCATCAGCCAGCCCACGAGCGGGCCCCCGATCGGCGTCGAGCCCTGGAAGGCGACGAACCAAAGTGACATCACGCGGCCCCGCATCTCGGGCTCGGCGTTGAGCTGCAGGGTCGAGTTGCCGGTCGACATGAACGAGATGCTCGCGGCGCCCGCGAACGCCAGCGCGACGAGCTCGACGGCGAGCACCGGTGCGAGTGTCGCGAGCGTCATCGCGACCGCGAATCCGGCCGCCGACAGGACCAGCGGCCGCAGGCCGGTCTTGCCGCGCGCGGCGACGAGCAGGCCACCGATTACCGCGCCGACACCCATCGCCGCGGTCATGAAGCCAAACCCGGTGGCGCCGACGTGCAGGCCGCGGGACGCCATCACCGGCAGCGAAACCTGGAACTCGTACGTCAGGCAGCCGGCGACCCCCATCATCAGCAACGGCACCGCGAGCTGGGGCGTGGCGCGGACGTAGCGCAGTCCCTCGCGCAGCTGGCCGCGCGCGCGGGGGGTCGGGACCGTCGGCGACAGCGTCCGGGTGTCCAGCATCGTCAGCGACACGACGACAGCGACGAAGCTCGCCGCGTTGGCGAGGAAGCAGACGCCATCACCCACGGTCGCGATCAGGATGCCCGCCACCGCGGGGCCGATCGCCCGCGCGACGTTGACCAGCACCGAGTTGAGGCTGACCGCGTTGCGAAGGTGCTCGGGGCCGACCAGCTCGAGCATGAATGACTGGCGCGACGGGTTCTCGAACGCGTTGTTGACACCGAGCAGCGCGGCGAGCACGCCGATCTCCCAGACGGTCACCACACCGGTGACGGTCAACAGCCCGAGCGCCAGCGCCTGGACGCCCATCGCGCTCTGCAGCACGATCATCAGCTTGCGCTTGTCGACGCGGTCGGCGATCACGCCGCCGTAGGGGCCGAGCAGGAGCACCGGCAGCGTCTGCAGGGCGATCACGACGCCGAGCCAGGTACTCGAGTGGGTGATGCTCAGCACCAGCCACGCCTGGGCGGTCATCTGCATCCAGGTGCCGATCAGAGAGATCGACTGGCCGCCGTAGTAGCGGCGGTAGTTGGGGACCGAGAGGGCGGCGAAGGTGACGCCTCCGGCTTGCCGCCTCCTCCCCTCTGCGCGAACCACGCGGGTCACGGACGCCGGTCCTTGAGCTCCGCGGCCAGTCCCTCGAGCGCCGGCAGCGCGAGCTCGAGCAGCGCGCGATCCTCGTCGGAAAGTCCTTCCAGGGCGCCGTTGATAGCCGCCGTCCGCTCGCGGCGGATGCGCTCGGCGAGCCGGCGTCCCTCGCGGGTGGGGCGCACCCACGCGGCGCGGCGATCGCCGTCATCGGACGTGCGCTGCACGAGCCCGGCGTCGACGAACGAAGAGATGACGCGCGAGAGCATCGTCGGATTGAGGCCCTCGGTCTCAGCCAGTTCCGAGATCCTGATCTCGCCCTCGCGGACGACCGTCAAGAGCACGGACATCCTCGTCGGTGAGAGGCCCGCCGCCGCGCCGGCCGCGGTTGGCCGTAGGCGCCGCGAGAGGCGGGCGATCGCGATCCGCAGGCGGACCGCTGTCTCTTCGTCGAGGATTGGATGAGCTGTTACCAAATGATTCAAACTAGTTGCTTGCTGGCAAGCATTATTCTAGCAGCGGGAATCGGAGCGGAATGAGCAGCCCGGACGTGATCCGTCAGGCGCTCCTGTTCCAGCGGGCCTACCTGTTTCTGTTCTTCGCCTCGGCGGTGCTCGTGGCAGGCGTGGGGTTGGCGCTGCTGCGCCGGCTGAGCGCTCGGGCGCTGCTGGTCGGAGCGCCGATCGCGTGGGCGCGCGAGCACGTCGAGCGCCGCCATATCGCCGGAAGCATCCTGTTCGGGATCGGCTGGGGGATCTCGGATGCGTGCCCGGGTCCGATCGCCACCCAGATCGGGCAGGGCATCCTGTGGGCGATCCCGACCTTCGCCGGCGTCGTCATCGGTGTCGGCCTGTTCCTGCGCCGGCACGAGCGGGAGACCGAGCCCGCGACCGATCGCGTCCCGGCGCAGACCTCGTTCTCAGCCGAGACGGCCGCCGGCTGAGCCGGCGATCAGCTCTTTGCGTCGGTGGCGACGATCAGGACGTTGCAGCGGGCGTGGTGCGAGACCTTGTTGGGCACGTTGCCGAGCGCCAGGCGCCGCGCTCCGTGCATGCCCTTGCTGCCGACCACGATCATCGTCGCCCCGACCTTGTCGGCGACGCTGAGCAGCGCGTCGGCTGGATCCTCGCGGACCGCATGGGTGGTCACATCGACCCCCGCGAGCCGCACGCCCGCCCCGGCTTGACTGAGGATTCCCTCCACCTGATCGTCGGGCAGCGGCGCCCAGACCTTCGCGGCACCCTCCGGGGCCCCGTGCACACGCGCGCGCAGTGGCTCGAAGGCCGACACAACGTGGACCTGGGCTCCGAGCGCCTTGGCGAGGCGCACCGCTTCGTTGACCGCCAGCTTGGCGGTGTCTGAGCCGTCGGTGCCGACTACGATCGAATCGTCCATCTCTAGCTGATCCTCCTACGGGTCCGCCGGGCGGTCGGCGTAGACCCTACCGTGCCCGGCGGCCGCGGGTGCGACGGATCCGCGGCTCAGCGCATCGCCTGGACCCTCAGCGCATCGCCTGGACCGAAAGGTATGTCGGGCCGCTGCGCGAGCAGGCCTGAAACGGAAACGGTACGTATTTGGCGCTCGTCTGGTTGGGCGGGAAGACGCGCAACCCGGCGGCGGTCGTCTGCCGGCAGGTCGAGGCTGGGAAGTTGCCGGCCTCCACGATTCGCAGCACCTCGCTCGCTGTTCCCCTGTTGCGAAGGGTCACCGTTCGGGTCGCGAACGTGTGGTCGCGGCTCGCCGCGCTGCCGAGCTGGCTGCCCGAAAGGTTGACCGCCGACACGCCCGCGAAGCCGCGCAGCGTGCACTTGCTCCCTGACAGGTTGGTGAACTTGAGGTTGTAGAAGATGCTCCCGGCGGCACCGTTGCCGTCGGTGTCGATCCAGACGACCAGGCGCGAGGTCGCACACCGGGGCACGCTCGCTGCGCGTGCCGGGGCGCTGACGGCCGACGTGCTGAAGACCGCCGCCGCCCCGAGCGAGAGCGTGGCGACCGCGCTCGCGATGACAGTCTTTCGATGCCCAACTGATACCCGCATGGTTTCCCCCTGCTCGACAAAGCGTTTTGCCTGAGACAAACATCCCACTGACGGCTTCAGATCGCAAGACCGGTCTCGCGGTGCTGGCGGCCCTCGGGTCGATGACGAGCGTCCAGCTCGGGGCAGCGCTCTCGCAGCCGCTGTTCGATCAGCTGGGCGCGGCGGGGGTCGTGTTTCTGAGGCTGCTGCTCGCTGCGGTGGTGCTGAACATTGCCGTCCGGCCTCGGCTGCGCGGTCGGTCGGCATCCGAACTGCGTGGTCCGGTCCTGCTCGGGATCGCGTCGGGCATGCTGACCCTCGCCTTCTACGAGTCGATCGCGCGGATCCCGCTGGGCATCGCGGTCGCGATCGAGTTCACCGGTCCACTGACGGTCGCGCTGATCGGCTCGCGCAGGGCGCTGGACGTCGTCTGGGTCGCGCTCGCGGCGGCCGGCATCGCGCTATTGACGCTCGGCCACCCGGTCTCGGGCTCGCTGGACACGGTCGGCGTCGCGCTCGCATTCTGTGCCGCAGCCGGATGGGGCACCTACATCGTGCTGACCAAGCGGGTCGGGCAGAACTGGCCCGGGTTCGACGGTCTCGCGATCTCGATGGCGATCGCCGCAGCGGTCACGTTTCCGTTCTGCCTGCCGCACTTCAGCGAGCGCTTCAGCGACCCCGCCAAGGACCTCGCCGCCCTCGCACTCGGCGTGCTGGTGCCGCTGGCGCCTTACATGCTCGAGTTCTGGGCCCTGAGGTGGCTGCCGACACGCGTCTTCGGCGTGCTGATGAGCGTCGAGCCCGGAATCGGGGCGCTGCTCGGGCTGCTGATCCTCGGCCAATCGCTGGCGCTGGTAGGGGTGCTGGCGATCGGGCTGATCATCGCCGCGAGCCTCGGGGTGACGCTCGGCGCCACGGGCGACGACCCGGCGATCCCACTGCTAGTCGACTGACGCCGGGACGCTACCCTGCCCCGCGTGCCTGACGAGAGCTACACGAGCGGCTCGCACGAACTGCGCGCTTACCTGGCGCTGCCCAGGACGCCGGGGCCGTGGCCAGGCGTGGTCGTGATCCAGGACGCGCTGGGCCTCACTGACGACATTCGCGAGCAAGCCGATCGCCTCGCCGCCGCCGGCTACCTCGCGTTCGCGCCTGACCTCTACTCAGGCCGCGGCATCCGTTGCGTCGTCGCGACCTTGCGCGCGTCACGGTCAGGCGAGGGCGAGGCCTACGACGACATCGAGGCCGCGCGGCGGTGGCTCTCCGAGCGCGACGACTGCACCGGCCAGATCGGGATCATCGGCTTCTGCATGGGGGGAGGCTTCGCGCTGCTGAGCGCGCCCAAGTTCGAGTTCGCCGCCTCGGCGGTCAACTACGGCGAGGTTCCTGGCGATGCGGCGACCCGGCTCGCCGGCGCCTGCCCGGTGGTCGCCAGCTACGGGCGCCGCGATCGCACGCTGCCCGGCCGCGCGGACCGCCTACGACAGGCGCTGACCGAGCTCGACGTCGCCCACGACGTCAGGGAATACCCCGACGCGGGTCACAGCTTCATGAACCGGATCAACGTCGGTCCGGGGTTCGGTCAGGTCCTGAAGTTCACCGGCTTCAACTACCACCACCCGTCGGCCGAGGACGCGTGGCGGCGGATCCTGACGTTCTTCGACGAGCACCTGGCGGCGCCCGGCGACTCCTGAGCGCGGGCTCAGTGCGACGACAGCGTGAGCAGCATCGCGGTCGCCGGGGGCACATGAACCACGTAGGTCCCTGAGCTCGGCGAGATCGTGCTGACCTGCTGGTCGCCGGCGAGCACGCCGGTCGATGTCTCGGGCCCGAACGTCTGACCGCCGAGCGTGACACCGCCTTCAGCGGCGACGCTGTGCGCCCGCAGCGTCTCGACGCTCGCGGGTCCGCTGGCCGGTGCGATCCGCAGCCGCACGGTCTCGCCGACGCTCAGATGCTTGTTGATCACGACCACATGAACGTGCCCTCCCGGGGACCGCGTCGCCCAGACCTTGACGCCGGGCGGCGGCGATCCGCCGAGCCGCAGCAGGCTCGAGCCGGTGGGCGCCGCCTGCGCGAACATGATCAGCCCGTAGTACTCGGGGTGGACTCGGACCTGCCAGCCGGTCTTGGTGGGTGTGGCTCCGAGGACCTCGTTGATCGTATTTGGGACCGTCTGGATGTTGACCCCGGCGACCCCGGTCCGCGCGAGCTCGAACATCGTGTCAAGCGCCCACAGGGCGGAGCCGAAACTGTTGCTGACACCGCGCTCGCCGCCGCAGGTGACGGCGTTGATCTCGTCGACGCGGAGCGGCACACCGTGGCGGTGCGCGGCCGCCACGTAAGGCGCGATCTGCTCGGCGAGCCCGTGGGAGGCCTGCTCGGAGAGCAGCTGGCCGATCGTCACATCGGCGCTCGCGGCGCAGTGCTTGAGCGGATAGGAGTGAACCGTCGCCAGGTGGACGCGCCGCTCGTCTGACAGAAACGGCCCCAGCTCGGCGAGCCACGTCGGGGCGCCGCTGCTCGGCCCCGCGAGCGCGACCTGGGCCGGCATCGCCGAGGAGAAGCTCGAGTAGTCGTGGATGAAGTCAGTTTCGTCGTAGCCCCTTGCCCGGCCGGGGACCTGCAGGCCGGCGGTCGACTTGTACCAGCCGAAGCTCGCGTAGAGCTCGGGCTCGTTACCGATCTCCAGCGCTTCGATCGACTTGCGGCCGATCCGGTTGGCCATCGCGTTGCCCTCGGCCGCGGCGACGGTGCGGTTGTCGGCTTCGAGGTTGACCCCCAGGATCAGCCGGGCGTGAAGATCGGCGGCGAACGCCTGCGCGACATTCATCCAGTCGGGCGTCAGGGAGTACTTGACGCCCGGCGGCTGGCTGACGCCGGGGACCGGCCACCATGTCCAGTCCGTGCTGTCACCGCCGATCCGGAGCACCGGCTGGTCGGGCGCGATGTCGCGGATCAGCTGCACGAACGGTGGGTCGAGCGCCTTCGGATCGGAGCCCAGGTAATCCTCGAGACCACGGAACTCCATCGAGAGCCCCACGAACCCGGCCGGGATCGAGTGCCCCATGCTCGCGCCCTCGACCGTCAGCGAGGGCGCCGAACCGGCGGCGGCCTGAGCCGAGGTGCTCGCGCTGCTCCCGCACCCGGCCACCGCAAGCACGATCACCGCCGTGATCGCGACCGCGACGGCTAGTGCAATCTTGTGACCCGTCACGAGCGCATTGTGCCGGTTTCGTGATCCGATGCTTTCCAGTTTGACGGAACACTCGGCGGCTCGTAGCGCTCATGTATTCGCAGGCCGTCGATCGCACTTAGTTGACAGCGCAAGCACTTCGGCGCTATACTTGCGCTAGCAAACTTGCTTTGGCAACCAAATTGAGGCGGCAATGAAGCTCGACGGCATCCACCACATCACAGCGATCACGGGCGACGCCCGGCGCAATCTCGACTACTACACGCGCGTCCTCGGCCTCCGTCTGACCGCGAAGACCGTCAACCAGGACGACCCGAGCGTCTACCACCTGTTCTACGGCGACGAGCTCGCGCGCCCCGGCGCCGATCTGACCTTCTTCGAGTACCCGTTCGCGATCCCGGGCCGCGCCGGCGCGGGAATGGTGCACCGGATCGTCTGGCGCGTCGGTTCCGAGCAGGCGCTCGACTTCTGGACCGGACGGCTCGCCGACGAGGGAACCGCGACCGAGCGGGTGGATGGGAGCCTGCGGTTCGCGGACTTCGAAGGGCTGGGCCACGAGCTGGTGATCGACCACAGCGGCGATCCGACCCTGATCGCCGAGCACCCCGAGATCCCAGCCGAGGTGGCGCTGCTTGGATTCGAGGGCGTGCGCGCCTACAGCGCGTCGCCCGAGCACACCGAGGCGCTGCTCGAGCAGCTGATGGGAGCCCAGCGGCTCGGAGAAGCCAGCGGGTGGGAGCTGCGCGGTGACAAGCGCGGCGGCTGGATCGCACTCGACGAGCCGCCCGCCGAGCGTGGGCGCCAGAGTGCCGGCACGGTCCACCACATCGCGTGGTACACCACTGACGCCGAGCAGGGCGGGTGGCTTGAGCTCCTCGGGGAGGCCGGGATCCCGAACAGCGGCGTGATCGATCGCCACTATTTCCACTCGGTGTACTTCCGCGAGCCGGGCGGAGTCCTGTTCGAGCTCGCGACCGAGGAGCCGGGTTTCACCGTCGACGGAAGCGTCGAGGAGCTGGGCCGGCGGATCATCCTGCCGCCGTGGCTGGAGCCGCGGCGCGAGGAGGTCGAGGCGCGGCTGACGCCATTGCCGGACCCGCGCGCGCAGTGGCCGGCGGCAAGAACATGAGCGCGACCACAGAGGATCAGTGCACGTACGTCGTCGGCCCGGGGGAGGCCGCCCGCTTCGACGACGCGGGCGCCTGGCTCGGGTTGCAGCGTGCCCATCGAGAGCTGACGCGGGCGCTCGAAGCCGAATTGCTGGAGCGCCACCGCCTGTCACTCAGCGAACTCGAGCTGCTCGGCCGTCTTGCGAAAGCCGACGAGGGCCGCCGTCGGCTGTCGTGGCTCGCGACCGACGTGGCCCTCAGCGTCAGCCGGGTCTCGCGGATCGTCGACTCGCTGCAGCGCCGCGCGCTCGTGAAGCGCGAGCCGTGCCGCGACGACACGCGCGCCACTGACGCCTGCCTGACCCAAGTGGGACGGGACCTGGCACAGGCGGCGCAGGCGACGCATCGGGCCGGCGTGCAGCGCCTGTTCCTCAACCGCCTCAGCGACGACGAGACCGCGACGCTCGGTGCGGTCTTCACACGGCTGCGCCAGCACTCGTAGCCGCGGGGTGGGGCGGCCGTCGCAGCGGTGGCCGCCTCGTCCGCTTTAGTCAGCGCGCGGAGCGGCCACGCCCGCAGCGGCGAGCGCCTCGTCGGGATCCTCGTAGTGGACCATCTCGACCACGAGCCCATCGCGGAACGTGGTCAGGTTGGCTCGCAGCTCGTCGTCTGGCAGCGGGCGCATGATCACGACCACCCGGTCGCCGGCGTCGACGACGTCGACCAGCTCCCCCAGTGGGCGTGGACGCTGGGGCCGGCGCATGAACGCCAGCACCTCCTTCCGATTGCGGCAGCCGCTGGCCGGATCGCCGCCGTGCCACTTGACGTCTGGGTGCAGCAGCTCGCGGATCGGCTCGTAGTCGCCGCGCGCGAGCGCTTCATAGCCGCGGCGAACGCGCTCGACGTTGGACTCGGTCATGCCACGATTGTCTCACGCAGCGGGCAGGCCACTGATCTCGCGCTCGACGCGGCGCTGCCAACTTTTAGGTATTGACAGAATGTTGAAACCTTCAGTACGCTCTGAACACAGTGAAACAAGCTGCCGCGGAGAGGTTCGTCGAGGAGCTCGGGATCCAGCTCGAGCTCGAGGCCGGGACGCCGAGGATGGTCGGTCGGGTACTGGGCTGGCTGCTGGTCTGCGATCCGCCCCAGCAGAGCGCCGCCGACCTGGCCGAGGGCCTGCAGGCGAGCAAGGGCTCGATCAGCACTGCGACCCGAGTGCTGCTGCGGATCGGGCTGATTGAGCGGATTCGCCTACGCGGCGAGCGTTTTGACCGCTTCGAGGCTCGTCCGGGGGCTTGGGACGAGTTTCTATGGCGGGAAGAACAGTTCGCCGAGCCCCGGCGCGTCCTGCGGATCGGCCTCGAGGCGCTCGCCGACGAGCCCGACGAGCGCCGGTCGCGGCTCGAGGAGCTCGACTCGATGTACGAATGGTGGGAGGCCCGGATCGCAAAGTTGCACGAGGAATATCTCGCCGACCGCGAGAAGGCCCGGCGGACATGAGCCCCGCGCCGGCGATCGAGGTGACGCAGCTGCGCAAGCGCTTCGGCGACGTGGTCGCGCTCGACGGCCTCGACCTGATCGGCCTCGAAGGTGACGTGCTGGCCCTGCTGGGTCCCAATGGCGCCGGCAAGACGACGCTCGTGCGCGCGCTCGCAACCCTGTTACGGCCCGACTCCGGCCGGGCGATGGTGCTCGGCCGCGACGTGGTCACGGACCCGTTCGGCGTCCGCCGCGAGATTGGGCTGGCGGGCCAGTTCGCCGCGACTGACGAGATCCTGACCGGCCGCGAGAACCTCGAGCTGGTCGGCAAGCTCTACCACCTCGGCCGCGCCGAGGCTGCTCGGCGGGCCGCGGCGGTGCTCGAGCGGTTCGATCTGGCCGATGCAGCCGACCGGCGCGTGTCGACCTACTCCGGCGGGATGAAGCGCCGGCTTGACCTTGCCGCGACGCTCGTCGGACTTCCGCGGGTTGTGTTCCTGGACGAACCGACGACGGGGCTCGACCCGCGCAGCCGTGTCGAGTTGTGGCAGATGGTGCAAGAGCTTCGCGCCGAGGGAACGACGATCCTGCTCACCACCCAGTACCTCGAGGAGGCCGACCGCCTGGCGCAGCTGATCGCGGTCATTGACCGGGGGCGGATCGTCGCCGAAGGGACCTCGGCAGAGCTCAAGGAGCGTGTGGGCAGTGACCGGGTGGTCGTCCGGATCGCCGATCCCCACCGGATCGAGACAGCCCGCGCGGCGCTGGCCTCGCTCCCGGAGCACGGCGCCGAGACACTCGGTCCGGCAGAGCTGTCAGTGCCGATGAGCTCCGATGATGTGCCGGCCGCGGTCGTTCGCGCGCTCGACGGGGCCGGGCTCGGGATCACTGGGCTCGAGGTTCGCGCGCCGACGCTCGACGACGTGTTCTTCGCGCTCACCGGCAAGCACGTCGAGTCGGCGCCCGACGCGCCTGAGCAGGTGGCGGCGTGAGCGGCCCGTCGCCTCGCGAGGCCGTGTCGGACTCCATCGTGATGGCACGCCGGGGCCTGACCGAGACCACCCGCAAACCGGCGCTGCTGGTGCTGACGTTCATCGAGCCGGTGATCCTGATCCTGATCTTCCGCTACGCGTTCGGCGGCGCGATCAAGACCCCGAACGGGAGCTACGTCAACTTCCTGATGCCCGGGATCCTCGTCCTGACCGCGATCTTCGGCGCGATCGTCACCGGCGTCGGGCTGTCCGAGGACCTCAACAAGGGGATCGTCGACCGTCTGCGCTCGCTCCCGATCGCCCGCTCGGCGGTGCTCGTTGGCCGCACGCTCTCGGATCTGGTGCGCAACGTCGGCAGCGTGATCCTGATGCTCGGGGTGGGAGTGCTGGTCGGGTTTGACCCCAACCAAGTCAGTCGCGCGAGTGATCGCTGCGATCGCGCTGGTGCTCGCGTTCGCGTACGTGTTCTCGTGGATCTCGGCGACGATCGCGCTGCTGGTCCGCGATCCCGAAACCGCCCAGGGGGCGGGGTTCGTGTGGGTCTTCCCGCTCACGTTCGTCAGCTCGGCGTTCGTACCGACGGACAGCATGCCCGCGGCCGTCCAGGCGGTTGCGAACGTCAACCCGGTGACGCTGTGCGTCGACGCCGTGCGGGCGCTGACGATCGGTGGCGACGCGACCACGGCCGTGCTCGGCACGCTCGCGTGGCTCGCGGCCCTGTTGCTGATCTTCGTGCCGTTCGCGGTCTCGCGCTACCGGGCGCTCGAGTAGCTCGCGCCGCGACCGGGGGCGGGCATGCGATTCTTGGGCGGTGCGGATCTTCTCGAATCTCGCGCTCGCCCTCGCGATCGTCGTCGCAGCCGGGGCCGGGGCGGCGGCGCTGGCGGCATGCGGCGGCTCGAGCTCCAAGTCGAGCTCGGCGGCGAAGGCGAGCAGCTCGACCACGGCGCCGCCGTTGCAGACCTCGACCAGCGGCTCGCAGAGTGTGAGCGCCGTCGAGGTGAGCACCACCAGCTGCAGCACCTCGAAATCCGCCAAGCCTGCCTCGGGATGCGTGTTTGTGCTCACCGACGGACGGCGCTTCGAATGCCCGCTGTCGTTCGGGCACGGGACCCAGACGCCGGCCTCGCTCGCGCGACGCGAAGGCGTGTCACATGCTGCGGCCGCTGGCGATCCCGGCATCGTGGCGGCCCGTGATCGCAGCGATCGCGCACGCGCGCTCGTGTCTGACCGGGCACGGTCTGCAGGTGACCGGCGGACCGAGCCTTGGTTCGCAGCGAGGCGCCGACATCCCGATCGGCGAGCTCGAGATCGCGAATACCGCGGCGCCGCCCGTGTTCGTGGGCTTCTACGTGAACCCGAAGCGAGCGCTCGAGTTTGAGCGGACCTCGCTGAAGGGCGCCACCCGGACCGGCCAGGTGGTGCGCCACGGCAACGTGATCATGCTCTGGCCGCTCGCGCCCAGCAGCCAGCAGCAGGCGATCGAAGAGGCGTGCGCGTTCTAACGATCAGCGGCGGTTCCAGACGAACGTCACCGTCGCCCCCGCCGGCAGCGTGTAGCTGAACCTCCGTCCGCGCCATGCGACCGCGAACGTGATCGGCGACGCCGAGTTGTCATACGCGAGCAGCACGAGGCTGCCGTCCGGATTGCGCGCCGCGACATCATCGAGGCCGGGAGTGACGACATTGACCCCCGGACGCGAATATCTGTAACTGACGAAGTCGCCGCTCGAGATCCGCTGCGCACCAGGCACGATGAACTCGCTCGCCTGCCCCAGTTCGTAGAAGCTCGGCTTCAGCGCGACTGCGCCCGTCTCGGGGTTGATCGTCGCCAGGCCCTGGCAGCCCTTGCAGCCGTGGTTGGGCAGCTGCGCCGGGCCGCCACTCGGATCGAGCGCCAGGTTCCAGAGCGAGACCGTGCTCGCCCAGCTGCGCAGCGAGCTGATGACGACCTCCGAGATTGGCGTCGGGGACAGCCCGGGAGAGCACTCATCGACGATCTCGTCGAGGTTCGGGTCGGCCGCGTGAAGCTCGCTCATCACTGCCGGTGACCCGAAGTAGCAGTGCCACCCGAGCCCGGCCAGGCCCGGCGTGCGCTCGGTCGCGCGCTGATAGCTGGTGGTAGGTCCCCAGCCGAGATCGCCGGCGTAGATCTTCGGGTCCAGCTTCGCCTTCGCGAGCGCGGGCCGCAGGTCGCGCGAGATCCAGCTCGCCTCGCTCGCGGCCGAGAAGCTCAGCCCGGGATAAAGGGTCGCGACCCCCGGCTCGTTCTGAGGGCTGAGCGCGCCGATCGGCACCCCGCTGCGAGCGTAGGCCTGGATGAACTTGACGAAGTACTCGGCCCACGAGCCGTAATCCGCTCCGCGAAGCGTCCCGCGGTTGCCCGCGTTGCCGAGCGACCGGTTTGGCTTCATCCACGCCGGCGGCGACCACGGCGTTGCCATGAACTCGGTCTGCGGGTCCAGCGCCCGGGCTTCGCGGAGTGCCGGCAGGATGTAGGCGCGGTCGTGTGCGATCGAGAAGTCCGCGAGCGTGCGGTCCTGGCGCCCGGGGGGCAGATCGTCGTAGCTGTACGGTCGGCCCTGATGTGTGAAATCCGAAGCGCCCATCGGCACCTTGACGAAGTCCAGCCGGATCCCGCCCGAGCCGAACAGATCTCCCATTAGCGCCTGCCTTGCGGCCGGCGCCAGCGACTCTTCGATCAGCCACGCCGAGGTGTCGGTCATCGCGCCTCCGAAGCCTCGCAGGCGCTGATAGCGAACTCCGGCGTTGACGGCGATCTCGGGCTCGTGCCCGACGGCGGCGCTCGAGAACTCGAGATCCGCGAGCGGCGTCAGCCCCTGGGCGAGGTTGGCGCTCGTTTGAACGACGGTGACCTGGTAGGGATCGACCGTGGTCGCGAGCCCCCGGTCGTCGCCGCCGGCCAGCAGCAGCAGCAAGTACGCGGCGGCGACCGCCAGCGTCACACGCAGCCAACCGACGATCGTGTCGGAGCGCAGCTTCATGCCTTCTACGATGCCAGGACCACCACGGGAGAGGAGAGACGGGAATGGCGCCAATCGTCAGCACGATCGAGATCGCCCGGCCGCCTGAGGAGGTCTTCCCTTACGTGATCGACCCGAGCACGTTCCCCGAGTGGCAACAGGGCGTTGCCAGCGGGAGGATGGACGCAGCGCCACTGGGCGTCGGGTCGAAGTGCACAACGGTGCGCAAGATCGGCGGCGGCGAGCGCGAGATCGTCACCGAGATAACGGCGTATGAGCCACCACGGCGGTGGGCGGACCACGGCATCAGTGGGCCGATCCGGGCGCTCGTCGAGGTACTGGTCGACCCGCTCGACGGTGGCGCTCGATCGCGGGTCACGATCGAGCTCGACTTCGAGGGTCACGGCATCGGCAAGGCGCTTGTGCCGCTGTTCGTCCGCCGGCAAGCGGAGCGCGAGATGCCGGTGAACATGGCCAATCTCAGGCAACGACTGGAGAGCCGCTCCGAGTAAGCGGGCGCGCGAAACATGCGTGCGCTTAGATACGCAGGTCCGGTCTGTGTCCCTTGACGTCCGTCGCATGCGGCGAAACGATTCGACTTTGCGGGTCGACGCTCAAAGCCACCTTGCCTCGGAGATCGCCCGGTTGCGGGTCTCGATCGGTCGCGAGGCCGCGGCGGTTCACGAGATTCTGAATGACGGTTCGCCCGGGCCTGATGATCGCTATCCAGAATCGGGATGGGTCGAGTACAAGGAGCTGAGTCGGCAGCTCGACGCCCTGCACGAGCATGTGGCTCGGGCACAATCCCGGAGTCAAGATCAGCGGGAGCTGCGCGCAGCATTCGCAACGCTCCTGTCATTTGCCAAGACCCTGCGGACCGATGCGGAGACCTGGCGGGCACGGTTGGAAGACCGGCTCAAAGAACTCGAGCGACAGGAAACCGCAGCGCGAGAAGAGCGAGACAGATTGGCCGCCGAGCGCGTGTCGCTCATGCGACGGCGAGACGCGCTCCAGTCCACGATTGATGAAACGGCCGGACGCATCGCGCGAACGAACGGCGGCGATTGCCGCAACACGCTGCCCGTGTTCAGGCTTGGTGAAGCGCTCACCGTCTGCTCGGTTGTCGTCTTGAGCCCGAGGGCAAGGTTTCGATCTCAGCCTCACTGGCTTGTGACGCTCAGCGACTCTCGTGATCGGGTGCGAGTCAGACGCCGCTGCTGAGCAGGACAGCCGCAAATTTCGAGGCAGCTTTCGGATAGTGTCGCCGGACGAACCACAACAGGGGAGACGGCAATGCATGCGGTGCTCGTGAAGGTGAAGCTCTCGGATAACCCGGACCCCACCATTCTGCGTGAGCAGGTCGTGCCGCGGGTCAAGGCAGCTTCCAGGCTTCGTGGCTGCTTATTGGACCCGGGGCGACGGGATCGGACGATCGATCGTCGTCTTTGACTCAGAGGAGAACGCGCGGTCCGCGTCCGACCTGGTGCCGTCGCTGATTCCTTCCGGAACCCCCATCGAGGGCAACGAGGTGAGCGAGGTAGTCGCACACGCTTAGCGGATCGGGCTAGGCGGGCGAGACTGGCTGAAGCAGTACGACCGGAATGACGCGACCGCCCGCTCGTTGCTCGTAAACGTCATAGCCGTTGTAGTTGTCGTTCACGCGCTGCCAAAGCTCGCCCCGTTCGGGCTCACTCACCACCCGTGGATGGACAGCGATGTGCCTGCCGCCGAGCTCGACCGTTACCTCGTCGGGTGGGCGCGGAGGTTGTGATACCACGCGGGGTTATGAGCGGCACCCGCCTTCGAGGCAACGACGACGAAGCCTTCGTCGTGTGGGGTGTAGAGCAGCGGAGTCTGGCGGGGCTGCCCCGACTTGGCGCCGCGGGTATGCAGCAGCAGGATCGGTTGTCCCAGGGCCACCTTCAGACGACCGCCCGTTCGCGGGATCAGCCACCGGTCTATGGCCGGGAACACGTTGATGAACAGCCACCCACCGAAACGTGATCTGGCGAACGCCTGCAGCGCCCTATCGATACGCGACTTCTGTGCCTGAGTCCGGTACGCCCCGATTTGCGCAACGTATCAACACCACTCGTGCGAGGCTCGGCCGAACCCGTGGCCGAATTCGGCTCGAAGCGGTGGGTCTGTCACGCGCGAGAGCGGGCCGCGCGCAGAGTGCCAAGGGGGGCGCCGAGCGCACCGCCCAGTAGGATTGTTGTCATGTCAACTATTGCAACGATTCTCTCGCTCATCCTCGGAGTCGCCTTCGTCGGCGCCGGCGGCACTAAGGTCGCCAACGTCGGGCCCCACGAAGCCGAGTTCCCGCGCTATCGACTGCCCGCCGTCGAGCCGCAGATGGCCCGCGTTCTCGTCGGGCTCACCGAGCTGGTTGCCGCCGTGCTCCTCCTCATAGCCGCCATCGCCAGTAGCACTGGCCTGGCCGTCGTCGGGGCCATCATCGTCATCCTCACGATGATCGGCGCGGTCGCCACCCACGTCCGCATCGGCGATCCCCCAGCCAAGATGGCGCCCGCGACGGTGCTCGGCGTCCTCGGCATCCTGCTGCTCGTCCTCGCCTGACGCCAGCCTCGAATCGTCGCGCAAGTTGGCTTCCCGTGCGGCCGGAGGGCTAGTGCGGCGCCCCGTTCTCCTCCGCAAGTACGCGCGGGCTGTCGCTTATCAGTCCGCGCTCGCGCAGCCGCGGGAGGCCGGTGCGTGAGCCGCTGAGCCCGACCAGTGTCGCGTATGCCGGCTCGCTGTTGAGCGAAAACCGCTGCGCGTCTGTGTCGACCACGAACCCGTCGATCTCGAACTCGAAGCCGCCGTGGCTGGGAAAGATTTCGAGCGTGACTTCTACGTCGTTTGGGACGACGAGCGGTGGGCCGCAGCCGCCGTGCATCGCTAGCGGTGTGCAGACGATGGCGTTGGTGCCAGCCGCCAGTAGCGGGCCTCCAGCGGCCATCGAATACGCGCTCGAACCCAGCGCGGTCGCGACCACGATCCCGTCGCCCGCCAGGCGGACGTAGAGCTCACCGTCCACGCGCACGTCGATACGCAGCTGGGTGCCCCCTCGCCTTGCCAGCACGACGTCGTTGATCGCCCACGCGAGGTGGCCGTCGCCAGCGCCGACATCGAGCGCCGGCAAGTCGCGTGCCAGCCAGTCGCCAGCCGCGAACCGGTCAAGCGCTGCGCGCAGCGCGGCCTTGCTGACGGTCGTCAGCACCCCCAGGCTGCCGTAGGCGACGCCCAGCACCGGCGTCCGCGCTTTGCCGGCTGCGTGCAGCGCCTTGAGGACCGTTCCATCCCCGCCAAGCGCGGCAATCAGGTCGCACGCACCCACCTCCCCCGGTGGCGCCACTGCGGGCTGCTGACCAGCCGCAATTTCCGCCAGCACCAGACCACGCTCCTCCGTCCAACGTTTGAGCACCCCCACGGCATCCTGCACCGGTCGGGTCGGGTGGACAAGGACTCCGACGCGATCCATATCCGTTGCAGATTACGGCGCCGCGGATCGCGAACCAGCAGACGCGCTTGCGGTGATCCGCGAGGGCGCTTGCGGCGGCGTGCTCGCGGTCATCGCTCGGCGTTGTCGCCGGTCCACAGCACGGCGCTGAGCTGCCACGTGCCGGGCACGCCTTTTAGCTCGTGGGCGCCGCGGGGCTCGAACTGGATCCCTGAGCCGGCCACGACATCGGCCACGGTCTGCGACACGAGGATCTCTGACCGATCTGCCAGCGCGGCGACACGCGCTCCGATGTGGACAGCGATCCCGCCGATGTCGTCTCCCCGGAGCTCGATCTCACCCGTGTGCACTCCGGCGCGGATCTCGATCCCCAGCGGCTTGACGGTCTCGCGCAAGGCGCAGGCGCATTCGATCGCCCGACCGGGACCGTCGAACGTGCTCAACGTGCCGTCGCCGATGAACTGGACCACCACTCCGCCGAACCGCTTGACCTCGGCTCGCACTAATTCGTCGTGGCGGTCCAGGAGCTCACGCCACCGCCGATCGCCAAGACCTGCGGCCAGCGCGGTCGAGCCGACGATGTCGGTGAACATGATCGTGGCGAGCAGGCGATCGGGTCGCGGTCCGCGCTGAGCTCCGGTCAAGAGCTCGAGCACCTCGTTCGCCGCGTGCTTGCCCGGCTCTCCCGCTTGCTCCGTAGGCGCCTCGGGCTCGCCGAGCGAGACGCCGGCTCGCTGGGCGAAGGCCTCAACTTGTGTTTGAAATGGCCGCGCCCCCAACGCAACCGCGGTTCCGTGAGCCTCACGCAGGCGTGCTCGCCACTCCTCGGCGTCCGCGCCCGCCAGGGTCAGTGCCTCGACCGTGCGGAACTGTGCGTAGGCCACGCGCAATGCCTCGTCGAGTTCGCCAAAGAGCTCGCCCGCCGCCCGCCATGGCTCGGGATCTGCCTCGCCTCGCAGCCGAGTGAGCTCCGCGTAGGCGAGTGCGCGAAACGCGATCGCCTCGGGAGGAGCTCCATCTCCGGGCATCGCCGCGATCACCTTGTCGAGGTCGGCGAGCACCGCGCTCGCCAGCGCTTCGGCGCGTTCGCGCCATCCCGTGTCCTCAGCGCTGTCCTGCCGGTTTGCCGAGTCGGCCTGGATGCGTACCGCGAGCCAGTAGAGCTCGGCGTTGTAGATCAGGTCGGGCTCGGCTTGGGCCACCCGGTGGAGCCCATCGGAAACCAACCGCTCGCCCTCCTCGAACTCGTCTCGCCACAGATGCAGGGAGACCAGCCATGCCTGCGCGGGACCGATCAGCTGAAAGCCGCCTGACCGCTGCATCAGTGCCCAGGCCTCGGTCAGCAGGCGGTCGGCCCGTGCGAAGTCGCCTCGCTCTGCCGCCACGTGACCGTAGATGCTCTTGGACGCGGCGACGTTGAAGGGCGTCGTGGCCGCTTCCAACGCCGGCCTGACTACGCGCTCTGCTTCGGCAAGCTGGCCCATCCGGGCCAGTCGCCACGCCGCCTGCACACGCAGCTGATCACCCGCAGCCCGATCGAAACCGAGCCTCCGCGCCACCTCGATGCCCTCGAGTCCCATCTCGAGCGCCTCCCGCATCCGCCCCGCCTCGTCAATCGCCTGGCTACCGTTGATGTAGGCCCGCACGATCTCCCGCGTCAAGCCGAGCTCCGTGGCGATCTCCAACGCCCGGCGGCCCGCTGCGATCGCCCGCTGCATCTCCCCGAACAGGCCGTAGACGATGGCCAGCGTATTCAGTGCTTTCGCCTCCACCTGAGGCGCCTTCAGCGTGCGGGCGAGCTCGAGCGCCCCCTCGATGCGACCGCGGGCCTCGCGGCCCCGCCCGGTCAGCATCAGCGATCCCGCTTCCTCGGCGAGGGCCTCGGCACGCTGGACCGAGGGAGGATCCGCCGGGACCAGCCGCCGGGCTTCGACGAGGTGCTCGATCGCGTCGTCGCCCCGCCCGGCGCTCCAAAGCGCTCGGCCGATCCGAGTCTCAGCTGCCGCGGCCAGCAACGGGGACGCCTTCTCGTCGACCTCGCGGCGCGCACGCTCGCCGAGCGCCAACGCGCTGTCCGCGTCTCCCGCCCACTCGGCCGCCTGCGCTCCGCGGATCAGAAGCTCCACCTCCGTCTCGCCGGCGATCTGCTCTGGCGCCTCCACCCGATCCCAGATGGCCAAGGCACGCTCAGTGTGCCCGACCGCCTCGCTGTAGGCGTTCATACGCTCCGCCTCTTCCGCCGCCCGGAGCGAAGCGTCGAGCGCGGCGGGTAGCTCTCCTGCCGCGTACCAGTGGTGGGCGAGCTCGGCAGCCGCTCCGGCAGTCGCAAACTCGGAGTTCGCCGCCAGCGCCTCGGCGATCACACGGTGCAGGCGCAGGCGCTCGCCGGGCAACGTGTCGTCGTAGATTGCCTCGCGCAGCAGCGCGTGACGAAAGGCATAGGCCATGCGTTGGCCGGTGAGCACCAACACGTGATGCTCGGTCGCCTCACGCACGGACGCGTGAAGGTCGGCTTCGGCGATCCCCGATATCAGTCCGAGCAGGCGATGATCGACTGACCTGCCGACGACGGCCGCGGCTCGGAGGACGTCCTGGGTGACCGGCGTCAGCGCCTCGACGCGGAGGAGGAGGGCCTCGCGCAACGATCCAGGCAAGTCGTCGGTGGGGCCGGTGTCGGCTGTGGCCAGCAGCTCCTCCGCGAAGAACGGGTTGCCTTCGGAGCGGGCGAAGATCCGATCGATGCTCCGGCCACGCGATCCTGGTCCCGAGGATCGCTTCCAGCTGATCGACGAGTTCGGCTCTCCGCAGCGGCCCCAGCTCAAGTCGCTGCGCATGTCCGGAGCGCTCGAGCTCCGCCAGAAACGGCCTCAGCGGATGGCCGCGGTGCAACTCGTCCGGCCTGTATGTGGCGACGACGAGCAGCCGGTCCCGCCGCGCGTTCCGGACCAGGAACCCGAGCAAGTCGCGCGAGGAGCGGTCAATCCAGTGGACATCCTCGACGATCAGGACGACGAGGCGATGCCGAGCCAGTCCGGCCAGAACGCGGTAGATAGCCTCGAACAGCTGCTCCCTGCCTCCAGCGCCGGCGTCGCCGAGAGCCGGCCACAATGCTGCCAGCGCCGCACGCAGCGGAGGCTCGAGCCTTAGCTAAACGCGTCTCGATCTCAGCCACGAACCGGCCTTCCCGGCCTCGCCGGAGACCATCAGCGCACAACCGACCCCCTCCTCCGCCCGACGCACCAGCTGCTCGAACACTTCGAGCTCAGAGGCGCGTCCCACGAACAGAGGAGACGATATCCGCCCTAACACCGCCAAACCTACACTCTCGCGTTACGCCACAGCGCAGGCCCCATCGCACGATTATCCCTGAGCGCACCGCTGATCGGCTAGGGCAGAAGCGCTCGCTGGGGGACTACGTCGTGCGGACGATCACCACGTCGCAATCCGCATGATGCGAGACATAATTTGGCACCGAGCCTAGTACGCGCTTGGCACCCGCCATGCCGTGGTTGCCGACGACGATCATTTGGGCGCGTTGCTCGTCCGCGATCGCAACTAGTGCTCGCCCAGCCTCTTGGTTCGACAGGTGTGCCTCGCTCTCGACCCCTTGCTTCGTCAGTCGCTCTTGCGCTCGGTCTACGTGCTGCTGGGCGTGGGCCCGGTCACCTTGTCTGCCGGCTCCCACGAGCGGAGTCCTGTCGTCGCTGTAGGCGCTGACCACGTGGACGGTTGCGTCCAAGGCGCGTGCGAGCGCACCAGCTCGGTCTACCGCGCGCTCAGCCGTGTCGGAGCCGTCTGTCCCGACGACGATCGATTCCCTTGCTTGCATCTCACTTCCTTTCCCGGTCCCCGGCACCCCAGTCGGTCAAGCGCGTCCCGAATCGCGTGTTGATACCTGGTGCAACCCTACCCTCCCAGAACTGCCCTTTGGAGACTTCTTGGTCTCCAAAGGGCTACGTTCGGGGTCAGCCCGTCCCGACGATCAGTACGTCGCAGTGGGCATGATGCGAGACCCGGTTGGGCACCGATCCAAGCACTCGGCTTGTGCCGGTCATACCACGGTTGCCGACGACGATCATCTGAGCGCCTTGCTCGTCGGCGATCTGCACCAACGCGACTGCGGGCTCCCCGGGCCAAACGTGTGTCTCGCTCTCAACGCCGATCTTCGCGAGCTGCTGCTGCGCTCGATCGACGGCGTGCTGGGCACGGGTTCGCTCCCGCTGAGGCTGCTGCCCCGCGATCGCAACTCCCCTGGCCGCCGCCGTGCCCACGCCGTCCAAGCCCTTGCCATAACAGCTCACGACGTGGACTTTTGAGCCGAGCAACCTCGCTAGCTCACCGGCGCGTTCCAAGGCACGCTCGGCCCTGTCCGAGCCATCGGTCCCAACGACGATTGATCCCTGTCCCGCCATCCCAACCCCTTCGACCGAGTGCCGATACCGCCCTCACGCCGCGACTTAACTCATACCACCGCAAGGCGTCCGTAACCAGTAGTCAAATCGATCCTTCTGAGCGAGACGCCTGCTTTCGTCGGCAACGCAGCCACGAACGCGAGACGCCGCTTCCCATCGAAGGGGGTAACGGAGGTCAGTATCTCGGCGCAAGGGCCGCGTAGATGGCGCTCAGCTGGCCCAATGCGAGTGCGAAAGCCGGGTCCGTGCCCGTCAGCGCCGCCAGCCGCCTGATTCGCGCTCCAGACTCCTCGCCCCAATTGTTATGCAGGGCGGCGTTCGCGACATCCAGTTCCCGAGGTCCGGAGATACCGACCGGGTCGATCACCGCGATCGCGCCGCCGTGCTCAAGGATGTTCGCCGGCTGGAGATCGCCGTGCAATGCGACAACCGGTCGGCCCTGTCCTTGTTTGAGCAGCTCTCGTCCGAGCGTTTGCAAGGAAGGTACTTGCGAAACGGCCGACTTGATGCTCGCACGCCAGTCCCCAAGTCCTTGCAAGCCGGCGCTCATGGGCCGGTGAAGCGCGTCCAGGAGCAGCGCTAACCGCGCTGGCGCCAGCCGCGACGGTCGTCCCGGACGGGCGCGTTCCAGGAGCAACGCACCAGGTCGGTGAGCAAGTACCCGGATCGCTGGACGCCCGGCCCAGGCGAGCATCGCGCTCGTCTCGGCAGACAGGCGCTCCTCGTTGGCGCACAGCTTCAGCGCCGCTTCGAGGCCGCTCTCGGTATGACACCACGCCACGACTCCCCACGCGCCTGCGGCCATCCTCTCCTCGTCGAGTGACAGGTGCCAGTCCTCGCACACAGCATCGATCAGCTCGGGCAGTTGCGAGACCCAATCCTCGCTGGCGCACGCCGGACGGCGCTCGAGCATTGCTGACGCGCGAGACTTCACGCGGCGTGGGACGGCATGCCGTGGCATCAGACCGACCAGAGCGCCGCTCCGAAGGTCGCGCTGGGCAGCCGTGAACCCTCCGAGCGCGACCAACCGGCCCCGGTGCTCAAGACGGTTGGCGGAACCTGCCAACGAGACGGAGGACAGCCTTGGACCAGACAGTGCGCGAAGCGGAGCCCATCCAGCAACACACGCCACTGCATACGCCCAATTCTGGATCCACCCGCGACGCGTGTCTTTGGCCACCGGGCCAATGATGAACTCGCGGAGACCATCCCGGACATCCAGCGATTTCCCCCAAGCCCGCCTTCGGACTCGAACCGAAACCTCTTCATTACAAGTTGCCACTTTGCAGGGATTTTGCCGTAGTTACCGGCTCCTGATTCCAGTTAGCGCAGGTTGGAGGAGCTCAGAATTGCCCAGTTCGGGACATGATCTGGGACACGCTTCGATCGCTAGATGGACTTGCCCGCCTGGCACGCGGCGGCGCATTTAGCCCTTTTCGACACTGCTGCTTGGGCGCGCCAGCGTGTCAGCGAGGGATCGGGACCCGGAAAGGTGACGCCCAGTTGACAAACCAGCTATCAATCTGATATCACTTTAGAAGGTGATCGGTTGACCGACGCCACACCCACAGGAGGCACCGATGAACGCGCCCAACGACAACACCGCTCTGAAACGCCTGCGGGCATGGTGGGCAACCCCCCCGCGGCGCGGCATGCAACGCCTGATCTGGCCATGGGAGTACCGCCACATCCGCGCCTTCGGGATCGCCCGTATTGTCGGTGGCTGCGTCCAGGTCACCGCGGGCCTCATCTGCCTCGCGTACGCCGCCTACGGATGGGCAGCCTTCTTCCTGGTTATTGCGGCGGTGACCCTCGCGGCTGGCTACTGGGAGCTCACTATCGCGCGCTCCCAACCTCGCCGAGCCTCAGCCCTCGGTCGGTAGTCGATGCAGGTTCGCCGCGTGCGTTCCGGGCCTGGCCCTCCGGCCAGGCCCGGAAGTCTGAAACGCCGTCGACTTGATCGACCGGGAGATCAAAGGGAGTCAGATGAAAACGAACTTGGCTGGACACCACGTCAGCGTGGCGGCCGTGCTTGTCACGGCCAGCCTGGCGACGGCAGCATGCGGCGGCAGCACGCCGGTCACCGTCACTGATAAGGCCGCGCCCAAGCCGTTGGCCTCTGGGTCCTGGCAGTATTCAAACGGCGACCTCTCGAACACCCGGAACGCTGCGGACTCGACGATCACGTCAGCAAACGTGTCCGGGCTCACACAGGCGTGGACGTTCCACATCACCGGACCCGCGGCAGCAGGCGTCGGGCCGGCCGGTGCACTGGCCGCAAATCCGATCGTCGTGAACGGCGTCGTTTATATCCAGGATCTCGACGCGAACGTGTACGCGCTGGCGCTCGCGACGGGCAGACTGAAGTGGGAGCACGAGCTCAACACGCCGATGAAGACCGGACCGGGACCGGACGGCGTCGCGGTCGCCGACGGAATCGTGTACGGAGTCTCGCCGACAACGGCCTTCGCGCTGAATGCCCGCACCGGTAAGACGATCTGGGTCAACAGCCATCTGCTCAGCAAGGGCCAGGGGACATTCGAAATCCAGCCGCAAGTGGCAGACCGTCGGGTGTATTTGGCGAGCGCGTACGGCTCGGGGCCCGGCGGCGGGGTGCTTCTCGCGCTCAACTCAGCTAGCGGCGAACTGCTGTGGAGGTTCAATACCGTTCTTGGCCTGGACCCTAGCGTTGAGGCTATTGGCCTCGGCTCGGGCGGCGCCTGGGAGACGCCGCTGGTCAGCAGCGACGGATCAGTGACGTTCGGCATCGGCAATCCCTATCAGTCGGTCGCCTCGGCGATCGCGCATCCCTCCGCGCAGCTTTACACCGACAGCGACGTGAACCTCGACGCGGTGACCGGGAACCTGCGCTGGTACTACCAGGGCGTGCCCAACGACTTCATGGACCACGACATGCAGGCCTCGCCGATCGCGGCGAGCGTCAACGGGGACTCCGTCGTCCTCGGCGGCGGCAAGATGGGCTACGTCTATGAGATGAACGCCCAGACCGGCAAGCTGATCTGGAAGACGCCCGTCGGCGAGCACAACGGCCACGACAATGACTCGCTCCTGGCGCTAGAACACAAGATCACGCTCAAGGTGCCGTTCACGATTGCTCCAGGATCGATTGGCGGCATCCTGACCGACATGGCCGTCGCCGGCACCAGCATCTACGTGGCCACCATCGACCTGCCGCTCGTCTACACAAGCTTGAAGCTTCCCGTCGCGGTTAAGGCCGCCGGCCCCCTCGCCGGAGAGGTGGAGGCACTCAACCTCGCCACCGGCAACGTCGAATGGGACACGAAGGTGCCGGACTTGCCGGTCGGCGCCGCCACGGTCTCGAATGATCTGGTCTTCACCACGCTCTATCACGGTCTCCTGATCGCCCTCAACCGCAGCACCGGCGCGATCGTCTTCCGCCGCAAGCTGCCCACCTCAGCAAACGCCCCGCTCGCCATCGCCGGGAACACGGTGATCGTCCCCGCGGGCAGCCCAGCAACCAGCAAGGCGAGCGGCAGCGGTAATCCGCAAGTGGTGGCCTACACTGTACCCGTCAAATGAGGCCCTGCCGCCGCCGTGTGACCGCGGCACGCTCCAGCCGCGGCGCCCACTCTCCCAATGACCGTGGATCCAACAGCCAGGCGGTCCGGTTTCTCTGGGACAGTCGGAGTGCAACCACTCGGCTATAGATTGCTGACACGTGCCACTCGCCATCTGCTCAGACCTTTCACCGGCCAGCTGGATTGTTACGAGCGACGTTTCGTGGGATCGGCTGGTGACTATCGGACCGGCTGGCTTCCCGGCCTACGCGCGTGTGCGATTTATCCCCGACCCTACCTACCAAGGCCAACAGGAGTGGGAAACCGATCTCGACGCATCGCCCGGTGAGACTGAACAGTGGCGGGCGCTGCTGCAGCTACTTGCCACCGAGACCTCTGATCCCTCGGACTGCTACTTCGGCCTCTGGGAAGGGTGGCCGTTACCGGAGTCGGCTCGCAGGTGGCCCACCTTCGGTGTTCCGCGCAGCGCTCGGATCGCAGCCCGCTCCTTCTTTCTGTTTCGCGGGGCGCTCTCGGAGGCTGAGATCTGGGGTGAGCCGGCAGCGGCTGGGATTTGGGGCCTTCCGGAGTTCTCCCTGGGTGGCACGCCCGCGTTCGTGTGGCCGTCTGACCATGCGTGGTGCGTCGCGGCGGACGTCGACCCACACTGGGCCGGGGTAGGGGCGACCGTCGCGACGATCGAACGGCTCCTCTCTGATCGACGCCTTGACGCAGTCAGAACTGACCCCGACAGCGAACAGCCTGCCTATCGATAGCAGCCCCCTTCGACGCTATCGCTGAGATCGACAAGCAGCACTCTCAAAGCGCGCTGCCGTGAGGGCGATCCCGGAATGCGCGCCGCGCGATCGCAACTAGCCCAACACGGCAGCGGATAGCTTGCCGCGGGACGCGTCGCGACTTAGGGTGCTCGCGTGGTCAAGCTGGAGGAAATGTCGAGCTGGGAGCTGCGTCGAACGGTTGAACGTGGCTCGCGGACCGTGGTTATCCCGTTCGGCTCGGTTGAGCATCAGGGCCGTCATCTTCCACTCGGCAGCGACGCGCTGTTGGCGGACGTCGTCGGGGAGACGGTGGCGGGTCGACTCGATGCCGTGTTGGCGCCCACAATTCGTGTTGGCTGCGCCGAGCAACACATGAGCCGCGTGGGAACGCTGTCGGTACCCGCCGACATCCTGCGTGAGACCGCGTTTCATGTCGCTTACAGCTTGATCGGTCACGGGTTTCGCGTCATCGCTTTGGTCTCAACGCATGGCGCGAACCGTCCTGGTCTGGAGGAATCGGTACGCCAACTGCACGAGCTTCACCCCGATGTTGTTGCATGCGCGCCGCGCGGTGATGTTGGTCAAGATCCAGGCCAGCATTCCGGCGCTTGGCTCACGTCCGTGATGCTGGCCATCCGCCCGGATCTGGTGGATCTCGCATCTGTCGATGCAGGCTTGAGGGACGAGGTAAGGACAGCAACCGCAGCCAACGGCGCAGACCGCTTCGAACGGTTCGCTTCGAGCATCGTCCAGCAAGTTCAAGCCGCCGTACAACGCGCCCGGTGACCGCTGCTGCCTTGATCCCCGCTCGAGACACGTCCACCTATCCGGTTGTTGCCGAGGGCCGTATGCGCTCGAAGAAGCGCAAGAGGTTGGAGGCGGGATCCATAAGCGTCACCTGACGTCCTGGCCCGTGCCCCTCGAGCCCGGGGTTGAAGAACGGGTAGTTCTTTTCGTGCAGCTCGCGGTGAAGGCCCTCCGCGTCGCGCGTCTCGATGTACACAGCGGTGCCTGGCGTCCCGTCACCGTGGTGCGAGGAAAGGTGGAGGACCAGGTCGCCGCGCGATACCTGTAGGTAGATCGGTCGGTCGCCCTCGCCTTCCTGCCAGTCGACCTCACAGCCCAAGTAGTCGCAGTAGAAACGCAGCGTCTTGTTCAGATCGAACATACGCAAGACGGGGCTCGTTGATATTGGATGGCGATCCGAACGGACATCATGGGATGCGCTGCGGGAACTGCTTCTCGCTGCTGTATTGGACAGGCTACGAAGGCAAGATCCGGGTGCCGTATGGGTCGCTGGTCGACGAGCCAAACCTCAAACCGATGGCCCACATGTTCGTCGGATCGAAGGCACCGTGGTACGAGATTCTTGACGAGCTCCCGCAGCACGACGAATACCCCTGGCCTGACGAGTGAGCCCGCTTGTCTAGCGTCGGACGCTGGCGCATACGGTTTCAGTGGTGGGCAGCCATCGGCCGGGCGTAGCCAAAAGGGCGACTGTCGGGTTGGGCTATCAGCGACGGCGCCCCGAGCTGCCCCTCGTCGATCAACCCGGTAGCTCGGCTGCCCCGGTGTTACGTCCCTACGACCGCACCGATATTCCCCCGCCCGGCTGGCAAACGATCCACTCCAAGCCGGCCTCGACCACCCGCGGAGGCCCGCCTGGATGGCTCGCCGGGGCTCTGATGTGCGTCCGCATCTCCCAGGCTTCGTAGCTGGGATCGGGGTCGCACCTCAAAGTCCACCCGTCCTCGAAAGCGATGACAAGCGTTCCGTCGTCGGAGATCGTGCAGGTGCTCACCGTCATGCCGTAGGTCCCGAGCAGTCGCGCGAGACCTTCCTTGGGACCTTGTACATCCAGGACCTGCGAGTCCGATCCCGCGATCAGCTGGACGTTCCCCGTGAAGGAGACCAGGGCCTTGGCGGCATCACCTCGTGCCGACGCCGCCAAGACAAGGTCGACGCGGGCCCCAAGACAACAGCGCCGTACGTGCCAGCCAGCAAGCGAAGATCTTGGCGCGCCGGGCACCACCCAATTATCGCCGCACCGCGCTTCCCCTTTGGGCTTAAACCAGAAGCGCCGCTCGGCGACACCTATGTCGCTGAACGCCAGCAGACGCAAGTGCCGGCTGGTCGCCTTGCGCGCGACGACACGCCTCGTGGGTGCGCCCTGATGCACCCCCGCGTCGCGGTACGGCAGACGCAAATGCCACGAAGGGACGGGCGAACCTTGTCGGGGTGAGTCAGTCGCGCGCGGAGATTGGCCCGCGCGTCCGTGCGCGGGATCGAGCCTCGTGCGCGCACCGGCCTCATGGACGGTGAGCCCGGAGAGCGTTCCGTGACTCAAGACAAAGGGGACGCGCACGAACCCGACCGCGCTGATCGCGCATCCATGCGCGATGACAGGTCCTCGCGCGCGATGAACAGATCGCGACCCGACGGCTTTCTCGCCCAGCAGAACGCAGTCGCCTCGGCCACCGGTCACCAGCCAACGACCCCCACCGCTCCACCTCTGGCCAACCTCCAACCAGACATGCACTCCACGCATCTAAAGTGCTGCAAGATGTCCGCGGCCGTCTGGGAAGCCCGGAATCGCTTGCGGCCACTGAGGATTCAGGCAGCCCGCTGACCGTCGAACGGCGTCTCTCGCGGCCGGACGCCGGACATCTTCGGAGATCGAGGACATCTCCGGACATCCGCCTGCAAAATCGCACTTTTTGGGAGTTGGCTAATCACGGCTGCCGAACCCTCTCGCCAGCCGGCTGGGTGACCGCGAACGCCTCGGCGACCAGGGCGGCGTCCTCGTCGCGGGGCGCGAAGTGCAAATAGCGCATCGTGGTCTGGATGTCGGCGTGACCCATCCACTCCTGCACCCGGTGAATGTCGGCCTTGGCGATCATCCGTGTCCCGAACGTGTGGCGCAGATCGTGAAACCGCAACGGACGCAGCCCGGCCGCCGTCAGCGCCAGCTTGTAGCGCCGGCGAAGCGCCGACCCGTCCAAGTATCCACCCGCCGCCGCGGCGAACACCAGGTCATCATCACCGACCCAATCTGACCGGCCGCCCAGTTTCGCCAGCCCGCTCGCCACGTCGGGCGCCAACGGGACCGCCCTAACCCGGCCCGACTTCGGAGTCGTCAGATGCCCGGCGTAGTAGCTCGCGCGCACCCGGATCGAGCTGCCGGCGAAGTCGACGTCGCGCCAGCGCAATGCCAAGAGCTCACCCATCCGTAAGCCGGTGAACGCCGCCGTCAAAAACAAGGCCGCGTCCTGCTCAGACGTCGCCGCGCGAACCAGCGCCCACACCTCCTCTGGCGAGAACACCTGCAGGTCCCCGCTGCGGGTCAGCGGCGGCTTCTCGACATCCGCAACCGGATTAGCCGGCAGCTTCCACACCTTGCGAGCCCGCTGGAAGATGCCGTGCATCAGCACCAGCGCCTTAGACCTAGTGCTCGCCGACTGCGTCATTGACGCCTGCCAAGTCTCAATCAGCTCCGGGGTGATCATCTCTAGCGCCCGACCACCGAAGGCGGGCAACAGGTGCGTTCGCGCAATCGTCCGATAGCCAGCCACCGTCGACGGCTTGCGCGCGCGGTCCTGCTCGATGTAGCGCAACCATTCGGCGACGGCGTCGTCAAACGTCGCTCCCGAGCGCGTTATGCCAGGCAGCGTCCCCCGTCGCGCGAGGTCCAGCTGCTCCCGCAGCCACTCGTCGGCCAAACGCTTGGTGAAGTACCCCGCTGCCGGCCGTCCCCGCTCGGTCCAGGCGGGCCCGATTTTCTTCTGTACCTGCCGCCCGTCAGGCAGCCGATACTTCGCGAACCACACCGGCCCGCCCTTGCGCTCCACGCGAAACACATGACCGGAAGGAGGACGAGCGACGCCTGAGCTCATATCCCAGAAGCTTCTCCCTGGGACAGATTGGGGACATTTTGCAAACAGTCAAATCAGCCATCCATCCAAACTGCCGATTGCTGGACTTTCCCCAAGCCCGCCTTCGGACTCGAACCGAAAACCTCTTCATTACAAGTGAAGTGCTCTACCAATTGAGCTAGGCGGGCGAGCGAGACGAGTTTCGCATGACCGCCGGGCGCCGGGATCGAGGCTGCGGTGTTGCCGACGGGCCCGGGGCTACGCGCCTGGCTTTGTGATCTCCCGCTCCCAGTAGGCGATCGTGTCGGCCATCGTCTGGCGCAGCGGGATCTCGGGCTGCCAGCCGGTGGCGGCGGTCAGCCGGGAGTGGTCACCGCGGAGGTCCATCACCTCACGCGCGCGCACGCGCGCGGGATCGACTTCGTGCTCGACGACCAGCGGCGCGACGAGCTCCGCCAGCAGCTGCAGCTGGTCGGCCGCCGACACCGAGACGCCGCTGCTGACGTTGTAGACCCGATCAGGCAGCGACGTAGTTGTCGCGAGCAGGCGGTAGGCGCGAACGACGTCACGGACATCGGTGAAGTCGCGCCGGGTGTCCGGGTTGCCGGTCACGACGCGCAGCTCCGACGCCCCGGCGAGCCGGCCCTCGGCGGCCTGCAGAGCGAGCGAGGACAGCAGGAAGATCGGCCGCTGGCCCGGCCCTGAGTGGCTGAACGGCCGCGCGCGGACGATGTCCAGGCCGTAGGAGTCCGCGTAGACGGCCGCGAGCATCTCGCCCGCCTGCTTGGAGACCGCGTAGGGGTTGGCCGGCGCAAGCAGAGCCGACTCGGGGATCGGCAGGGCGGACGACGTGCCGTAGACCTCGCAGGAGCTGACCCAGACCAGGCGCGCGCCGGGTGCCTCCCAGCGGATCGCCTCGAGCACGCTGACAGCGGCCGCCACGTTCTCGGTCATGGTCCGCGAAGGGTCCTCCCACGACTTTCCCACTGAGCTCAGCGCCGCAAGGTGATACACGACCTCGGGCTGCGCGCGTGACACGTGGGAGCGGAAGGCGTCGAGATCGCGCAGGTCCACTGCAACGGAGACGGCCGCGCCGTCGACAGGAGTGCCATGACGCGAGAGCGCCCAGGCCTCGTCGCCCGCGTCGGCGCAGGCACGGACCAGCCAGCCGCCGGCGAAGCCGGCCGCGCCGGTGATCAGCGCCCGCAGCTCAACCCACCCCGCAGCTCAACCCACCGCGCAAGGGCTACGGAGCCGGCTGGACCGAGACGGCGTGCTCGAGGGAGCCGTGGCCGTTGCTGGCGTAGTCGGGCTCGGGTTCGGGCGGCACCGGCTCGGGCTCGGCGTTGACGCGCCGCTCGAGCTCGCCCAGCACGAACCCGAACAGCAGATGGCGCCAGGTCGCCTGCGCGAACGCCGCCCGGTTGCCGAACAGCTTCGGGAACTCCTCGCGGGCGGGGTGGACGCGATCAGTGAGGCCGGTCAGCGGCCAGGAGACCAAGTGCTCGGCGAGCGCCACGAGCGGTCCGCGCGCTGGCGCTGGGACCGGGATCGCGGGCGCGACATTTGCGTATACGGCCCCGAACAGAGCGCCGTTGCCGGCGTGCATCGCAAACCCGAGCGGGTACCAGCCGCCGCCTCGGGTGACGGCCTTGCCGAGCAGCTCGACATCGTCAAAGCCCCCGGACGCGACCAGTTTGTCGAGCGGCTGGGTCAGCGCCCAGACGCTTGCGGCGACGGCGCCGCAGGCGGCTCCTCTGAGGGTGCGGGTGCGGTCAATGCCGATGCTCAAGGTGCCCAACTGTAACGGGCAGGCCGGGAGCGGGTACGGCAATGTGCGATGAATCACGAGCGGCTGCACACGCGTGCCAGGGAGCGGCGCGCGAATCCGATCGTCCTCGGGATCGTCCGGCTGCTGTTTCAGCCGTTCTTCCATATCTACTTCCGCTACGTACGGATCGGGCGCGAGCACATCCCCAAGCACGGCCCGGTAATCATCGCCTCAAACCACCGCAGCTTCCTGGATCCGTTCGTGATCGGGACGATGGCTCGCCGGCCGCTCTACTACGTCGCCAAGCAGGAGCTGTTCGCAAATCCGGTCATCTCCTGGCTGCTGTCGCAGCTGGGCGCGTTCCCGGTCGCCCGGGGGGCCGGGGACGGCGAGATGATCAAGACTGCGAAGGCGATCCTCGAACGCGGCGACATCCTGCTGATGTTCCCCGAGGGCACCCGGATCCGCCCCGGCTCGCTCGGTGAGCCCAGGCGCGGCGTCGGCCGGCTGGCGCTCGAGACCGGCGCCCCTGTCGTGCCGATGGCCATTATCGGCACCGAGGCAGTCCGCCGCGGGTGGCGGATCCGGCCCCACAAGGTCCGCCTGCGCGCCGGGCGCCCGCTGAGGTTCCCGAAAGTCGAGGAGCCCTCGAAGGCGCTCGCGGGCGCGGTCACGGATCGGATCTGGCCCTGCGTAATGCTGCAGTGGGAGTGGCTCGGCGGGCTGGCTCCGGTGCGGCGCGTCGCGATCGTCGGTGCCGGTAGCTGGGGGACAAGCCTCGCGGTCTGCCTCGCGCGCGCGGGATTAGAGGTGGAGCTGGGCTGCCGGACGCGCGAGCAGGTGCTCGCGATCGAGAGCTCGGGCGAGAACACCCGCTACCTGCCGGGCGTCAAGCTTCCGCGCTCGATCCGCGCTCTGCGGGCCGCCGAGCTCGAGCCCGAGGGCAGCGACGTCGTCTGCCTCGCCGTCCCAGCCAAAGCGCTGCCGGCGGTGCTGGCCGCCCACGGCGGGAGGATCTCGCGCCGGAGTGGGGTGCTCGTCGTCTCCAAGGGGCTCGTTCCGCCGCTCGGCACGCTGCCGGCCGCGTTCACGGCCGAACGCTGCAACGCGCGGGCGATCGCTGTGCTCGGCGGCCCCGCCGACGCCTCAGGGATGCTCGAGCACGGCGCCGCGGTCGTGCTCGCGTCACTCGACCGGGGGTTCACCCGCCAGCTCGCCGATGCGCTACGCGCCGCGAAGCTCGACGTGACGAGCACCAGCGATGTGACCGGCGTCGAACTCGCAGGTTGCGCCAAGAACGCGGCGGTGCTCGCGGCGGCCGCGGCCTCGCAGGCGGGGCCCAACGTCGCCGGCGCCGCGGCCGGCAAGGTGTTCGCCGAGGTCGACGCGCTCGCCCGAGCGCGCGGCGGGCGACCGGAGACGTTCGCGGGCCTGGCCGGGGCGGGAGACCTCGTCGCGAGCGTGGTGGCCAGCGACTCGCCGAGCCGCATTGCCGGCGAGCTGCTCGCCCGAGGAGTCCCATCGAGCGAGATCGGCACCGTGCTCGGTCATGCGGCCGAGGCGGTGGACTCGGTACCGCTGCTCGCCGAGGCCGCACACGCGGCGCAGCTCGACAGCCCGGCGCTAGACGGTCTCGCTGCACTCGTGGAGGGACGGCTCGAGCCCGAGCGCTGGGCGGAGACTGTGACCGAGCCGCCACGCCCCAAACAACAGCGGTCTATCCGCGCCGCCTGACCCTGGGTAGATTGAACATGCGGTGGCCGACAAACTCCCCAAAGACAAAGCCGAGCTCGACGCTGCGTTCACGGAGCTGTACCGCCGCCATCTGCGCGACGTCTACTCCTATAGCTACTACAGGGTCGGCAACCACCACGATGCCGAGGACCTCACCGAGCAGACGTTCCTCCAGGCCTACCGCCATTTCGAGCGCGCGCTGCGTGAGTCACACGGACGCCCGCTGCGGCCATGGCTCATCCGGATCGCGCACAACCTGGCGGCCAACTTCTACCGTGATCGCTCGCGCAAGCCAGAGTCCGCGATCGAGGATGCCAGCTTGATCTCCGCGCCCCACACGACCGAGTCCCTGGTCGAGGGACGCGAGGAGCTAAAGCAGATCCTCGAGGGCGTCTCCCAGCTGCCCGACGACCGCCGCGAGGCGCTGATCATGCGCTTCGCGCTCGGGATGGACAACCGCGAGATCGCGAGGGCACTCGACAAGACTGACGGCGCTACAAAGGTGCTGATCCACCGCGCGATCCGCCAGCTCGAGGGGATGGTCAAGCAAAGCGCCGGCGAGGAGGTCAGATCGTGAGCGTGACCGAGTTCGAGGCCCTGTTGCGCGAGGCCCTGAGCCCCGTCGACCCGCCCGAGGACCTGCTGGCGCGGATCGAGCTCAGGCTCATCAACCTGACCGAGCTGGCGCAAGACGAGCTCGAGTCCTGGGAGCTCAAGTCGATGCGCGACCCCCGCAACTGGGTGCGCCCGGCGGCCGCGGTCGTCGTCGGTGCCGGGGCCGGCACGGCCCTGGTCGCGCTTCGAGTGCGCTCGCGCCACCGTGCCCGCAAGCAGCAGTCCTCGGGCCTGCTGGACCTCGCCGAGCGGACGCTAAAGGATGTCGCCGACGAGGCGCGCCGGATCCTGCCCGAGTCGGGCAGCCACTGAACGGCGTCCGGTCCGCCGGGCGCTGAGAGGGCGCCGCGGAACGCCGACACGCCGCTGATACCGTCAGCCACCGATGGCCGTCTGTTATCGCCACCCGTCAAGAGAGACCGGAGTCTCCTGCTCTGCCTGCGGAAGGCCGATCTGTCCCGACTGCATGACCCCGACCTCGGTCGGGATGCGCTGCCCGGAGTGCGCCCGCGCGCGAACCAAGGTCAAGAAGTTGCCGGGCGCGACCCGGGGCGTGCTGGGCGCGACTCGGGGCGTGCCGACCGTGACCGAGATGCTGATCGGGCTCAACGTGATCGTGTTCCTGGCCGAGACCGCGACCGGGGCGCCGCTCGGCGGCGGCGGTGGCGGCACGATCTGGAACCACGGGGCGCTGTTCGGGCCTGCGATCACGGCGCAAAATCCGTTTCCCGTCTACACCGGCACACACGAGTACTGGCGGCTTCTGACCTCCGGATTCCTGCACGACGGGCTCCTGCACATCCTCTTCAACATGTGGTTCTTGTACATCGTTGGCGGAATGCTCGAGCCGATGATCGGTCGGCTGAACTTCGCCGTCGTGTACTTCGTCTCGCTGCTTGCGGGGTCATTCGGGGCGCTCCTGCTCTCGCCGCTGGTGCCGACAATCGGAGCCTCGGGCGCGTGCTTCGGGTTGCTTGGTGCGCTGATTGTGTTCGCCTACTACCGGGGGATCTCGATCTGGCAGAGCGGGCTCGGTCTGCTGCTGGTCGTCAACCTGGTCTTCTCGGTCACCTTCTCGGGGATCTCACTCGGCGGCCACCTCGGAGGATTGGTGGGCGGCGCGATCTGCGGCTGGCTGATATTGCAGCTGGGCGAGCGACGGCGGATGAAGTGGGTGGCACTGGCCTGCTGCGCGCTCGTCGGCGTCGTGAGCGTCGTCGCCGCGGTGGCGGTCGCCGGCAGTCAGGGGCTGGCGCCAAACGGGATCACTTTCGGCTGAGCCGCGGCGCCGGATCTGAGAGCTCGACGGTCAGCGCCTGCGCCGGATCGTCAGAGCTCGACGGTCAGCGCCTGCGCCGGCGCGTCGGGCACCAGCTCGGGGTGAAGGATGTGGGCCAGCAGCTCGAGCCCGTCGACGATCCGCGGCCCGGGCCGCGAGAAATAGGCCGACGCGTCGACAGCGACGACTTCGCCGGCACCCACGGCCGCCAGCTCGTCGCGGTGCATCTCGGCCTCGCGATGCGCGATCTCGGCGTCGTAGCCGCACGGCATCACGATCACGATGTCGGGCTGTACCGCGGCGACCTCGTCCCACGTGTGCTCCTGTGAGTTCTCGCCCGAGAAGCCGAGCACGTCGTCGCCCCCGGCGAGCTCGATCAGCTGCGGAGTCCAGTGCCCGGCGGCGAACGGCGGGTCCAGCCATTCGAGCGCGACCACGCGTGGACGCCGAGCGTCCTTGACGGCCACCCGAACACGGTCGATCCGGGCGGCTGCGTCTCGCACGAGCTGCGCCGCGGCGTCGGTGCGGTCAGTCGCCTGCGCAAGCGTGCGGGCGTCACCGAGTACCTCGCCGATCGTATGGGGGTCGAGCGAGATGACCCGCGGGCGGCTGGGGATCTCGTCCGCGATCGCGCGGACGTCGTCGAACGAGACCGCGCAGACCGAGCACAGCGCCTGGGTCACGATCAGGTCGGGCTCGAGCTCCTCCAGCGCCTCGGCGTCGAGCTCGTAGATCGAGTCGCCAGCGAGCGTACGCTCCTTCACGGCCGCATCAATCTGCGCCGCGTTCAGGCCGCTGGGGAGCACGTCACGCGTGACCCGCGGCAGGTCACGTGCGGCCGCTGGGTAGTCGCACTCGTGGGTGACGGCCACCAACTCGGGCCCGAGGCCGAGCGCAAACAGCATCTCGGTTGCGGACGGAACGAGGCTTACGATTCGCATCGGGGTTGTTTGCCAGCCGTGAGACTGTGGCAGGCTGTCTCTACGAAAAGCTGATTGGAGACGATATGGCAGAGCTGCTGGGGGACGACGAGATCACTTCAAGGCTACGCCCCCTGCCTTGGGAGCGCGAGGGCGATGAGATCGTCCGCGAGTGGCGATTCGAGAACTTCGTCGAGGCGATCGCGTTCGTCGACAGGGTCGCCGAGGCGGCCGAGGAGGCAAACCACCACCCGGACATCCTCGTCCACGGCTGGAACAAGGTGAAGCTGTCGCTGACCAACCACTCGGCGGGCGGTCTGACACCGACCGACTTCGAGATGGCCGCCCGCTTCGACGGGCTCGACTGACGAGCCGGCGGGCTCCACTGACGAGCCGGCGGGCTCCACTGACAAGCCGACGGGCTCCACGATCCGCGGGGGGCTGCTGCTACCGTTCGCCGCGTCGCTGCATGAACGACGACGACCCATCCCGAAGTACGGCCCCGCCAAGGATCAGCGCCTCGCGAGGACCTAGCAACGCGCGGACCGGGGGCGCCTTCACCGAGACGGTGTCTGGGCTCGCGCGAGCTCGCCGGTGAAGGCTCTGCTGATCATCCTGACCGGCGTCCTGGTGCTGGTCAATGCGTTCTTTGTGATCGCCGAGTACTCGCTCGTGCGCTCGCGCCGCGCGCGCCTGCAGGCGATGGCCGACGAGGGAAAGCGTGGCGCGCGGCTAGCGCTGCACGAGCTCGCGAACATCGGCGACTACATCTCGGCCTGCCAGGTCGGGATCACGATGGCGTCGATCGCGATCGGCGCGCTCGGCGAGCCGGCGCTTGCCCACGTGTTCGAGCCGCTGCTCGGCGGTGCGCTCGGTCATGCCGCCGCGGTCGCCGTCTCAGTCGTGATTGCATACCTGCTGATCACGGTCGCGCAGAGCGTCGTCGGTGAGATCGCGCCGAAGCTCTACACGATCCAACACGCCGAGGACCTCGCGCGTCGGACCGCGCGCCCGCTGCACTTCTTCCGGATCCTGTTTCACCCGCTGATCCTGGTCCTGAACTCGGCCTCGAACTCGCTGCTGCGGGCGATCGGAACCGATCCGGACGCCGAGCCTGAGGGCGGGACGCCGGACGAGCTCAAGCGGATCATCGCCGAGTCGCGGTCAGGCGGCAACCTCGATGTCGGCGAGGCGGCGATGCTGACAGGGGTCTTTCACCTCCACGAGCAGGAGGCCCGCCAGGTGATGACGCCGATCCCCGCGGTCGTGACCGTCGACCTGTCGCAGAACGTCCAGGACGCGCTGCGGCTGTGCGTCTCCACCGGCCACTCGCGGCTGGTCGTGACCGAGGACGACAACCAGGACCGTGTCAAGGGGATCGTCCACGTCAACCAGCTGGTCAAGCTGATGATGTCCGACGGTTACGAGGCGCACTTCGGCCGCCTCGTGCGCGCCGCGCCGCTGGTGCCCGAGACCAAGCCGCTCGACGACCTGCTCGCCGACCTGCAGCGCGAGCGGACCGAGCTGGCGATCGTGATCGACGAGTACGGGCGCACGGCCGGGATCGTGACGATCGAGGACATCATCGAGGAGGTCGTGGGGGAGATCGACGACGAGACAGACCCCGCCGGCGGGGCGGTGCGGCGGCTGGCCAACGGAGATTGGTTCGTCCGCGGCCACGTGGCGGTCACTGACCTCGAGGACTATGGGCTGCACCTGCCGGTCGACACTGACGCGTACAACTCGGTCGGGGGGTTCGTGTTCGCCGAGCTCGGACGGATGCCCAAGCGCGGGGACCAGGTCGCCGCCGACGGCTACTCGATCCGCGTCGAGTCCGTGCGCGAGAACCGGATCGAAGCGGTCAGGATCCGGCGGCGAAAAGCGGCCGCCGAAGCGGCCCCTTCGCAGGCCGGCGGCGAGTAACCGCAGCACGAGTTCGCATCATTCGTTACATTTCCAGCAGCGCGACAACCGGCCGGCTCGCGATCGCAGCATCAGTGAGCATCCGGTGGTTGAGAGGAGAGACCGAAGCCGGCCCCCTGGGCCGGCTTCTCGGTCCTCAGGGCGACAGTCGTGCGGCGCCGGCAAGGCTCAGGGGCGACAGCCATGCGGCGCCGGCGCGGGCGGCGCCCGAACGGCGCGCATGACAAAAAGAAACCGGCCCGCTGGGGACGGGCCGGTCTCGTGCTTCTGGGGAGGAGGTGCTGCTATGAGGTACGTCGCGCTCAGAATGGTGGGCGCCGGAGATGAACGAGTCTTAAATAGTTAGTCGAAGGTGTCGAAGCCCTGAGGGTTTTCAGTCGTAGACGTAGAACCCGCGACGCGTCTTTCGTCCCAGCGCTCCGTCGGCGACCAGCTGCTGTAGGCGCTCGGGGACGGCGACGCCGATCGTCTCGCCGATCGCCTTCGCGACGTCGAGACCGACGAAGTCCAGTAGCGCCAGCGGTCCCATCGGGACCCCGGCGCCGAGCGTCATGCAGCGGTCGACATCGCCGGCCTCGATGCCCGTCCGGCACATCAGCTCGACGGCGTCGAATAGGTACGGAAACAGCAGCCGGTTGACGACGAAGCCGGGCGTGTCGGGCACCTCCACAGGGGTCTTGCCGAGCGCCTCGCAGAATGCGCGGACGCGATCGCGGACCTCCTGGGATGCCTGCGGCGGGAACGCGAGCTCGATCAGCTCCATCCGCGGCACCGGGTTGAACACGTGCAGTCCGACGAACCGCTCCGGGCGGCCGCTGGCTTGTGCCAGCGCGGCGATCGAGAGCGACGAGGTCGTCGTCGCCAGGATCGCCTCGGGGTCGCAGGCGGCGCCGAGCTCGGCCAGCAGCTCTGACTTGTGGTCCGGGTCCTCGACGACCGCCTCGACGATCAGCGTCTCGCCGTGCAGGTCGGCGCGGTCCGTCGTCACCCGGACGTGCGCGGCCGCGCCGGGGTCGCCGAGCTTGTCGCACTGCTTGAAGACCGCCTTCGTGGCGCGCTCGGCCGAGCTCTCCGAGCGCGCCCAGAGGACGACTTCCCCGTGGTGTGCGGCGGTGGCTGCGAGGCCGCAGGCGATCGTCCCTGCGCCCGCGATCGCGAGTCTCTCTTGCAAGTGGGCTCCTGTTTTGGGTGGCGGGGGGCAGGGCGGCCGGCCCCGTTCGCCGTTTGTCCGGGTCCTATGTCCGGGTCCTTACAGTACGTGACCGTTCAGTGGGATGGCGCACCGGTGCAGCTTGCAATCAGTTGCGCGGCGGTGATAGCGTCGCGCCGCGCCGCCAGTCTGCCTTCTTGTCCATAGCCCGTCAGCGGCGCATATATGGAGGTGGTGATGGTTACGAGATGTGACCTGTCCAAGCCACGGTCGCGCTTGCGCCTCGCGGTGGCGATTCTGTTCGCGGTCACCTTCGCGCTTGCCGTCGCGGTGCCGGGGGCCGCTTCGGCCAAGAGCTTTGGCGAGCTTGACTGCAACGGCCAAAGCCCGAGTCAGAGTGCGCTGCGTGGGTCGATGAACTGCACTGACATTCGCGGGTTCAACAACGAGTGGAACAACAACACGTGGAACGGCCGCTTCTACGACAACGGCGAGTACATCGGCCACGACGAGCCCGACATGACGTTCCTGTCGAATCAGAACGGTTCGGGCAACAACGTGACGTGGACTGAGACGCTCGGGACGGACCCATCGGCAGCGCCGACGGTTTCAGATCCGGGCCACGATGTCGCGCATTGGTTCGAGCTGTCGCCCGCGCCCTGGTATTCGATGGCGATTTGCGATCCGAACTCGTATCCGCAGGCGGCTTGCAGGCCCGAAAGCGACTCAAACGCGCCCACGTGTACCGGCGTTAGCACCACGAATTGCTCCTCGGGCGGCGGTTCGGCTTTCATGGAGATGCAGCTCTACCCGCCGGGGGAGCCCCCGTTTGTTGATAGCAGCGGCTGCGACGACACCCACTGGTGCAGCGCGCTGACGATCGACAGTCTCGAGTGCACCGCGGGCTTCGCCACTTGCAACACCAGCTGCGAAGAGCCGGTCAACTTTGGCTTCATCCAGAGAAACGGGGTGCCGGCGGGGCCGCCAGCGCCAAGCGATGCTGACGTGTCCACCTTCACCCCGAACTCCGAGACGCTGTTGATGAATCCGGGCGACGCGATCAAGGTCCACATGTTCGACGCGCCGGTCCCGGGAGGTGGTGGGAGAGCCTTCGAGGTCGTGGTCACGGACCTGACAACAGGCCAGAGCGGCTTCATGCAGGCATCTGCCCAGAACGGCTTCGGCACCACTTCGATGGCGAATTGCACGTCGACGCCGTTCAACTTCCAGCCCGAGTACAACACAGCCGCAAAGGGCAACATCATCCCGTGGGCGGCGCTGGCGACGAACATCAGCACCGAGTACGAGACCGGTCACTGGGAACCGTGCACTACGTTGAGCGAGAGGTTCCCCACCAACCCGTTCGATCCCTCGGACACCGGTGGGTCCTACAACAAGTGCATCGGCCCTTATGAGACCGCGGGCGCCCCAGACTCACAGAGTGCTGAGACCGGCGACGCCATGTGTTATGCGGCGGGGGACACTCACCCGGGATACGACGGGCCGGGAACCTCCACGCCTCCGGATACGACGACTGGCTGCCAGGACAATCTGTTCCAGAACGGAGACCTGGACTTCGACGGGACGCCGTACTACGCCGAGTGGCCGACCGGCGCCTCGCCGACTTCGACGCTGCCAAGCAGCTTCGTCGAACAGCTACCAACGACGGGCGGTTCCTCCTACTCGAGGTTCTTCATTCAGACCGATGTCGCGCTGAGCGAGTCGAGCTGCAGCGGAACGTCGACGCAGGGCTGCACGGTGCCGCCCAACGGTCCGGGGGACTTCTATCCCTACTGGACACGGGTGGGCTCACCGAAGGGCTGCACGATCGAGTTCGGCAACGTGAGCTCGACCGGAAACGACCTCGGGCAGGACGCCCAGTACGGGAGTGACCAGATCGCGACGCTCGGGTATCCCGAGTTCGAAGGCCCGGTGATGCACAACTCCTGTCCGGCTTCAGGGTAACTCCTGACCGGCACACAGAACTGGTAATCGGAGGGGGGCGGCGCGAGCCGCCCCCCTTCGTTTTCGGTAGGCGTGCGTCTCGGAGCCGGATCAGCCTTCCTGCTCGGTGGGCCGGATCAGGATCTCGTTGATCGCGACCCGCCACGGCCGCGTGACGATGTAGGTGATCGCGTCGGCGATATCCGCGGCCTGCAGGATCTCGATCCCCTCGAAGCGCTGCTCGATCTGCTGCTCGATCTGGGGCCGGTTGTGGGTTCGCAGCTCGGTGGCTACGGCGCCTGGCTCGACCAGCGAAACGCGCACGCGCCGGCCGCTGAGCTCCTGGCGAAGCGACTCGCTGAAGGCGCCGACGCCGTGTTTGGTCAGGTTGTAGACGCCGCTGCCGTTGCGGGCCACCCGGCCGGCGACCGAGCTGATGTTGACCATGTCGGCGACCCGCCGCGGTCCGTCCTGCGCGGCGCTGATCAGGTGCTCCAGCGCGGCGTGGGCGCAGTAGAGCAGGCCCTGGACGTTGATCGCGACCATCTGCTCCCACTCCTCCAGGGGCGCGTCGACCACCGGCCCGAGCAGCATCATGCCGGCGTTGTTGACCAGCGTGTCGAGCCGTCCGAGCTCCGACACGGTCTGCGCGACCAGCGCCTGCGCCTGCTCGGCCGAGGTGATGTCGGCCTCGATCGCGAGCGCGTGGCCGCCGTCGTCGGAGATCCTTGCCGCGAGTTCGTCGAGGCGGTCCCGGCGACGAGCCGCGAGCGCGACCGTCGCCCCCTGCGCGGCGAGCGCGAGCGCCGCCGCCTGTCCGATCCCACTCGACGCGCCCGTAACGAGCGCGACGGTTCCGTCCAATGTTGAAGTCGAGTTCATGATCGCGATTATCTCCGCCAGGGCTCTGATAAAACACGACGCCTGATGGCGCCTGGGTCTAAAACGGTGAGCGCGGCACGCCTGCACCGCCACGGCGAGCCGCTGGTGATCGAGCAGGTCTCATTGCCAGAGCCGGGCGCCGGCGAGGCGTACGTCGAGCTCGAGTTCGGCGGCGTCAACCCGGTCGACTCCTACGTCGCCGCGGGGCAGGTGAACCCGGACGGACCGCTGCCCCGGACGCTCGGGGGCGAGGCCGCCGGCGTCGCCGACGGGCGACGGGTGCTGGTCGCCGGTGAGAGCCTCGGAGCCGCACGCGACGGCGTCTGGGCGCAGGCCGCTGTCGTGCCGCTCGAGGCGCTGACGCCACTGCCGGATGGCGTCCAGACCCGCGAGGCGGCCGCGATGGGCATCGCGGGCTTGACGGCGCTCAACGTGGTCCGCGAGCTCGCGCGGGTGACGGCCGAGGACCGCGTGCTGGTGCTCGGCGCCTCGGGCGGCGTCGGCACGATGATCGTTTCGCTGGCATCGGCCGCCGGCGCGACCGTTTGGGGTCAGACAGGCTCAGATCACAAGGCGGCGGGGATCGTCGATCAGGGCGCCGAGCGCGCGATCGTCGCCGGACCGGCCGAACTCGCCAATCAGATCGCGGCGTTCGAGCCGACGGTCGTCTTTGACCCGCTCGGCGGCGGCTTCGTGGAGCCGGTGGTCGCCTCCACGGCGGTCCGCGGACGGATCGTCTCGCTCGGGACCTCCGCGGGAGCCGAGGTCAGCTTCAACCTGCAGCAGCTGTATCGCAAGATGATCACGCTGCTGGGCTACGGCGGCATGCAGTTGCGCCGCGAAGAGCGCCGTCCAGGGCTCGAGCGCGCTCTGGCGGCGCTAAACGACGGCTCGATCCGGGTGCGGATCGACAGCGTGCTGTCGCTCGTTGAGGTCAACGAGGCGTTCGATCGCCTGCGGCTGCGGGGCGTCGAGGGCAAGCTGCTGCTCGACCTCAGCTGAGCTGCGCTCAGGCCGCGCTCCAGCGAAAGCCGGTTGTCTCGGGAGCCGGCTGCAGCGGGCTGCTCGGCAGTCCGGGCTCGGGTTCGGGCTCGTTGTAGCCGACGGCGCCAGGTCGTTGGGCGTGTCGGCGTGAAACAGCGACGCGAGATACTGCGCCTGCCCGCGGCCGGGGCCGAGCTCGAACTGGCCGCCGCCGTAGGCACCGATGCCCTGGTCGACGCAGTAGTCATAGGTATCGCACAGCTTCTTCAGGCCCCCGATCCGCGACGGCTTGATGTTGACCATCCGGGGCGCGAACGGCAGCGCCTCGATGTCGTCAATCGAGTGGATCGGGGCGTCCCAGGTGATCCGGTCATGGACCTCTGCGAGCTCGGCAGCAGTCGCCTCGGTGACCACGTCTGGATCCTCGAGCCAGGCGTTGGGGAAGGCGTCGACGACTCGCCGGTAGAGCACCGGGTCCGGCGCCTGGTCGACGACCGTGCCGTGGTAGAGCGCCTTGAAATCGACCGAGTCGACCGCGCGGGTGGCGACCAGCCGCTCGATCAGCTCCGGCGTCCACGAGCTGGTGGCGTCGAGCTTGAAGCGCAAGCTCGGGTAGCGCTCGAGGAGCTGCTCGAGCAGCTCGAGCGACGGCGGATCGCCGAGCCGCAGCGAGACGACGAACGTCAGCGGCGAGGGGCCGAGCCGCAGTGCCTCGTGGAGCGGGATCCCCGCCTGGCGCAGCGCCAGGTCAAGCGCGGCGCTGTGAAACGTCCAGCGCCGATACAGCCGCGAGACCTCGCGCTGGGGCTGCACCGGAAACAGGTCGAGTCCGTCAATCAGCTCGCAGAACTCGGCCAGCGTGTAGCTGCCGTTGAGCTCCAGCGTTGGCCCGGCCTGCTGGAACGCGACGTGGTCCTCGGCCTCGTAGACGACGTCTTCGCCGACACCCTCGGCGCCGTCGCCTTGCAGGTGGACGACGGTCGAGAGCCGCTCGAAGCCGCTCGACACGTTCGCCTGCAGGCCTTCGAGCTGGTAGCCCTCGACCCGCAGGGGCAGCTCGGCGAGCAGGTCAAAGGTGCTCATCGGCGTGCTCAGCTCCTTCCAGTCGTGTCACAAGCTCCTCCAGTCGCAGCTCTTGCAGCCCCTTGCTGACAGCGTCAAGCTCGACGGCACAGTACTCCACCAGCTCTCGCCCCTCGGCCACGAGCTCGAGCGTCTCGCGCAGCCCGGCGTCACCGGAGTCGAGGCGGCGGATGATCTCCTCGATCCGGCCGACGGCCGATTCGTAGCTGCGCTGCACGCTCATCGCTCGTCGACCCGCGCCGGGACCGAGCCGTCGTGGAAGCGCAGCGCCAGGCGCTCGGACGCGCGGGCCGCCGCCGCGGAGCCGAGCGGGTTGCCGTGCGGGTCAGTGACGAGCGCATAGCCGCGGGCCATCGTGCGCTGCGGGTCGTGTGCGGCGAGCGCCAGCGCCAGGCGCTCGAGCTCGCGTGCGCGGCGCTCGCGCTCGGGCCCCTGAGCCCGGGTCGCGCCGCGCGCCAGGACTGTCGTGTGTACGGCCCGGCGCTCCTCGCCCCGTGCCACAGCTCGCCGGGCGCCGGCGCGCAGCTCGCGCAGCAGCTGGTGAAGCACGCGGCGATTGCGGGCGACGTGCTCGCCGGGAGCGCGCGCGAGCTGGGCGAGCGCCCGGGCACGGCCGAGGACGGCGCGCCGGCCGTGGTCGCGCAGGCGGCGCGCGCTTGCGGTCAGCTCGGCGCGAGCGGCACGGCAGTCAAACGCGACCGCGGCCTCGGCGGCGTGCGTGGGTGTGGAGCAGCAGACGGCGGCGACGTCATCAATCAGCGTCCTGTCAGTGTGATGGCCGACTGACGAGATCACCGGCACCCGCAGCAGCGCCACCGTCCGGCACAGCCCCTCGTCACAGAACGCGAACAGGTCGGCCAGCGAGCCACCGCCGCGGGCGACGATCACGACCTCGACCTCCTGGACCGCGGCGAGCTCGCGCAGCGCGGCGGCGATCCGGGGCGCCGCGTGGCGGTCCTGCACGGGCGCAAACGCCCACACCAGGCGCCCGCCCCAGCCGCGGCGACGCAGGCCGGCGACCACGTCATCGCGCGCCTTGCCCTGCTCGCCGGTGACGACGCCGATCGTGCGCGGCAGCCGCGGCAGCGCGTGCTGCTTCTGGCGCTCGAACAGCCCCTCGGCATGCAGCTTTCGGCGCAGGCGCTCGAGCGCCAACAGCAGGTCACCCTCGCCGGCGGCGCGCAGCTGCGTGATCGCGAAGCTGAACGAGGGGGAGGAGGTCGAGCTGCCGGGGTAGTAGTCACACCCGCCGCCGGCGACGACCCGCAGGCCGTCGTTGAGGACGACGCCGAGCTGGTCGAAGTCAGTCCGCCACATCGAGCACGGCAGCGCTCCGCGCTCGTCACGGAGCTCAAAGTAGATCCGCGCCCTGGCGGCGCGAAAGCCCCACACCTCGCCGGTCAGCTGCACGTGCGCGAACTCCTGAAGCCGGCGCTTGAGCTGCGCGGCGTAGGAGCCGACCGGGTACGGACCGGGGAGCTCGCTGTCGACGATCTGGATGGCGGCGGCTTGCTGCACGGGCGGACCGCCGAGGCTACACGCCGCTCAGGTCAGTGCCTGGCGCAGATCCGCGACGAGGTCAGCGGGGTCCTCGACGCCGCAGCTGAGCCGCACCAGATCGGCCGGCACGGCGGCATCCGAACCCTCGACTGACTGGTGGGTCATCGCCTGCGGGACCTCGATCAGCGATTCGACGCCACCCAGAGACTCGGCGAGCGTGAACAGGCGCGTCGAGGTGACGATCTTCATTGCGCGCGGGTGGCGGAAGCTGACCATGCCACTGAAGCCGGGCCAGCGGACGTCCTGCACCTCGGCGACCGACCGCAGCAGCTCGACCACCGCCTCCGCGCTGCGAGCGTGCGCGTCCATCCGCAGGTGCAGCGTCCGCAGCCCGCGGTGCACCAGGAAGCAGTCCAGCGGCCCCGGCACCGCACCCACGGCGTTCTGGACGAACCGCAGCCCTTCGTAGAGCTCGGCGCTGCGGGTGATCACCGCCCCACCGACGACGTCCGAGTGACCGCCCAGGTACTTCGTCGTCGAGTGCACGACGACGTCGGCGCCGCGCTCGAGCGGCCGCTGGTTGGCAGGCGTGGCGAACGTGTTGTCGACCGCCACCAGCGCCGAGCCGCGGCGCGCGACGACGGCTTCGATGTCGACCACGTTGAGCAGCGGGTTGGTGGGGCTCTCGACCCAGATCAGCTTCGTCTCGGGCCTGACCGCGCGCTCGAGCGCGGCGAGGTCGGTCTGGTCGACGAGGTCGTATTGCAGGCCCCAGCGGGTCATCACCTTGTCGACCAGCCTGAACGTGCCGCCGTACAGATCGCCGGGGAGCACGACGTGAGAGCCAGCCTCACAGACGACGTTGATCAGCGCATGCTCGGCCGCGAGGCCGGACGAGAACGCGACCCCCTGGCCACCCTCGAGCTCTCCGAGCGCGCGCTCGAGCGCCGCGCGCGTCGGGTTTGCGGAGCGGGCGTAGTCGTAGCCTTCGACGAACTCGCCCGGCCGCCCCTGAGCGTAGGTCGAGGTCTGGTGGATCGCGGGGATCACAGATCCGAACGACGGGTCGGGCGTCAGCCCCGCGTGGACGGCGCGGGTTGCGAACGCATCACGCGGGGCGTCGGCGTCGCTCACGTCGCGAGCGCCTCCAGCAGGTCAGTGCGGGTCACGAGCCCGGCCGCGCGGCCGTCGTCAGTGACCAGCAGCGCCTGCTGATCGCCGACCAGGAGCTCCACCGCCTCGCGGACCGGGTCCTTGCTCGAGACGGCGGCGAACGGCGGCTCCATCACCTCCAGGATCTCGGCGTCGAGCAGCGCCGGGTCCTGCGCGGCGTGTCGCAGCAGCCCGCGCTCACCGATCGCGCCGACGATCGTCGACGGGTCATGGGCGCTGACCACCGGCAGCTGCGAGACGCTGTGCTTGTGCAGCAGCGCGACCGCGTCGCGCACCTTGTAGTGGGGCTCGACGGTGACCAGCGGCGGGATCTCGCCTGCCTCTCGCTTGCGGCGCAGGACATCGCCGACGGTCAGGTCCGCGCCGCGCTCGAGGAAGCCGTACTGCCGCATCCAGCCGTCGGAGTAGATCTTCGAGAGGTATGAGCGCCCGCCGTCGGGGATCACCACCACCACCAGCGCCTGCGGGTCGTCGACCTCGGCCGCGACCTCGAGCGCGGCGTGGACGGCCAGCCCGCCCGAGCCGCCGGCGAGGATCGCCTCGGTCTGAGCGAGCCGGCGCGTGGTCAAAAACGCGTCGCGATCGGAGACGACCACCCACCGGTCGACGACTGAGGGGTCAAACGTCTGCGGCCAGAAGTCCTCGCCGACGCCCTCGACCAGGTATGGCCGCACGTTCTCCTCGCCGCCCGAGTAGATCGAGCCTTCGGGATCGGCGCCGACGACGACCAGATCTGGCTTGCGCTCGCGCAGGTACCGCGCGGTGCCGGTGATCGTGCCGCCGGTGCCGACACCGACGACGAGGTGCGTGATCGCGTCGCCCAGCTGCGCCCACAGCTCCGGACCGGTGGAGCGGTAGTGGGTCTCCGGGTTGGCGGGGTTGACGTACTGGTTGGGTTGGAAGGCGCCAGGGATCTCGGACGTCAGCCGGTCGGCGACGCGGTAGTAGGACTGCGGTGAGTCCGGCGGTACGTCAGTCGGGGCGACCACGACCTCGGCGCCGTAGGCCCGCAGCAGGTCGATCTTCTCGCGCGACATCTTGTCGGGCATCACGGCGATCACGCGGTAGCCCTTCAGCAGCGCGACGATCGCCAGCCCTGTCCCAGTGTTGCCGGATGTCGGCTCGACGATCGTGCCCCCGGGGCGCAGCTTGCCGTCGCGCTCGGCGGCCTCGATCAGCGACACGGCGATCCGGTCCTTGATCGAGCCGCCGGGATTGAAGGATTCGAGCTTCGCCGCTACCCGGGGCGCAAGGCCGGCCGCGATCCGCGACAGGTGGACGACCGGAGTGGCGCCGATCGTGTCCAGAATCGAGCCCTTGAGCTCGGGGAGCGAGGCGCCTCCGGACATCATCGGGGAGTCTCGCACGTCGCGTCCGCGCCGACGTTGAGGCGAGTGAATTGGACCTCGACGCCGACCGGCTCGAAGCCGAGCTTGGCGTACAGCAGCTGCGGCCAGTCGTCGGCGTCAGTCGGGATCGTGATCAGCTCGGCTCCCCATTCGGCCGCCGCCGCGATCGCCGCGCAGACCGCGGCCCGCGCCAGGCCGCGCTCGCGGTAGGCCGGCAGTGTCCCCACCTGCTCGACCATCGCGACCCGTGCCCCGTCGACGTCGGGGTCCAGGAACAGCGTCGACATCGACTGCAGCCCGCCGTCCTCGCCGGCGCCGAAGCGCAGCGCTTCGGTCCCGCGCCGGATCGCGATCTGGGCTTCGACAAGCCGTTGCGGAAGCCCGGGGAACGCGTCCGGACCGTAGTCGGACTGCTCGAAGTTGGCGAGCATCAGTTCGTTGAGCTCGGTCTCGGAGATCGGCCGCGCCCGCGGGTCAGCCGCCGCATCTCGGGGATCGCTGCGTAGGACCATGAACAGCGTCCGCCTGCGTTCCCAGCCGGCGGCCACCATCGCCGGGGCCAGGCGCTCTCCCGCGTCGCCGTCTTCGACAGTCACGTGGCGGTGGCCGAGATGGCCCAGCCACCGCTCGGCGAGGGCCCTGATCGCAGGTGCGTCGATCTCGGCCGGCAGCGGCGCATCGAGCAGCACCGCGTTGAGCATGTAGATGCGCGGCAGCCGGTCGTCCAGCACGACCCATCCCTCGGGGATCTTGATTGTCCTCTGGGCGCCGCCCAGCAGAACGCGCCTGTCTAGCTCGAGCGCGCGTTGGAGCTCGTTCATCTGCCGACGGACTGTGGCAGGCTCAGTCCGGCTCGCCCGGAAGCGGCTTCTGCGCGGAGTGGGCGGCGTCTAGCACGAGCACTTCGGGGTCGGCGGCTTCGAACCACCTGCGAGAGAAGAACGTCCGGAAGAACGGCCACGACGCGAACATCAGGATGACCCCGAGGACCAGCCCGCCGACGCCGACGAAGATCGGCACCTGGATCCCGAGGAACGGATTGGAGTAGTTGTTGCCGGCCGTGTTGTAGTACTGGTACGCCCTGATGCCGATGTAGCCCATCATGATCCCGCCGACGACCGGGATCAGCCCGGCGAAGAAGAAGTTACGCACGCTCTTGAACAGCTCACGGCGGAAGTAGACGGCGCATGCGAGCCCGGTGAAGCCGTAGTAGAAGCAGACCGAGAAGCCGAGCGCCGAGATCGTGTCGCCCAGCACGTTTTGGTTCGGGTTGAAAGCAAGCAGCGCGACCGTCCAGAGCGTCGAGAGCACACCCATCATCACGGTCGAGAAGCCCGGCGTCAGAAATCGAGGGTGCACGGTGCCGAACACCTTCGGGATCGCGTTCCAGCGTGCCATCGACAGCGTTGTTCGCGCGGTCGGCAGGATCGTCGTCTGCGTCGATGCCGAGGCCGAGGTCAGGACCGCGATGATCAGCAGCTTGTCGAGCGGGGAGCCGAAAACCTCCTTCCCGAGCGCGTTCAGAACGTCGTTCTGGTTGTTGGGGTTGGCGAGGAATGCGGTTCCGTGGTAGGCCTGCGCCGCAACAGTGACCAGGACGTAGATCAGCAGCAGGATCAGGGTCGAGATGACGGCGGCCTTGCCCGGCCCACGGTGGCGGTCGCGCGACTCCTCGTTGACCGCGACGCCGGAATCCCACCCCCAGTAGATGAAGATGCCCAGCAGGACTGCCGGGATCAGCGCGCTCCAGCTGAGATCGAAGGGGTTGAACCACGACGCCGTCACGTGAATCGAGCCGGTCGGGTTGTTGGCGTAGACCTTGACCAGTGCGACGACCGTAAAGATCGCGAGCGTCACGATCTCAAAGCTCAGCAAGATCGTCTGGATCCGGGCCGACAGCTCGATCCCGCGGTAGCAGATCCACGTCATCACTGCGATCCAAACGACCGCACCGACGATCAGCCAGAAGTTGTTTGGGGCTCCTCCCGAGCGGAACAGCAGGAATGTGTACTCGCTCGCGATCGCCGCCAGCGACGCCATCACGATCACGTCGGCGAGGAAGATCGCCCAGCCGTTGATCCACCCGATCTGCGGGCCGAAGGCCCTGGTCACCCAAGCGAAGGTCGTCCCGGCGTCGGATCGGCCAGGTTGAGGAATCGATAGCCGACCGAGACAAACAGGATCGGGATGAATGAGACGATCAGGACAGCCGGCGAGTGGACGCCGACACCGGTGACCGCGACGATGAAGCCGAGTGTCGCCGCGAGGCTATACGCAGGTGCGGTCGACGCGATCGCGATGACGAGGTTCGAGATGTAGCCGAGCGCGTCGGTCTTAAGCCCCTTGTTGCCAGGTGCGAACTCGGCGTCGGCGAGGGCTCGGGCCGACGCGGTGGTGGCTGAACTCTCCAAGGTTGGGAAAACCTACGGGCCGCGGCGGTCAGACGCAAGGCGGATCTGCACGACGAGCACTACGAAGCCTTGTACGCCTCGTACAAGCGGCTGGCCGTTATGGTGCACGCGCCCATGGCCCCCGACCCTCGAGCGCTCAACGTCGCCATGCTCGGTGCGGCCGGGACGATCGCCCCCGCGATCATCCACGACCTCGCGCGGTCCGATGAGGTGCAGAGCCTGCTGCTGCTCGATCTCGACCTCGACCGTGCGGCGGCGGCCGCCGCGGAGCACGGCGCCGGCAAGGCGCGCGCCGAGGCCGCCGACGCCCGGGCGGCGAACCGGCTCGCTGCCCAGCTGCACGGCATTGACGTGCTCGTCAACTCCGCTTCGTACCGGATCAATCTCGAGGCGATGCAGGCGTGCTTGACCGCGGGCTGTCACTACCTGGACCTCGGCGGCCTGTACTGGACGACCCGGCGCCAGCTGGGGCTCGGCAAAGACTTTCTTCAGGCGGGGCTGCTGGCGCTGCTCGGGATCGGCTCGGCTCCCGGCAAGACCAACCTTATGGCCCGCCGCGGCGTCGCCGAGCTCGCGCCGGGGAGCCAGGTCGCGTCGATCGACGTGGCGGCCGCGGGACGCGACCCGGTGCCGGCGCAGGACGGCCGTTTGCGGCCGCCGTACGCGCTGCAGACGCTGATCGACGAGCTGACGTTCGCCCCCGTGGTGTTGCGCGGCGGGCACCGGCTGGAGATCGCGCCGATGAGCGACGGCGGCGCGATCGAGTACGGCGATCCGATCGGCGAGGTGCGGACGATCTACACCCTGCACTCCGAGCTGGCGACCTTCGGCGAGAGCTTCGGCTGCCGTGAGGCCGGCTTCAGGCTGTCGCTGGCGCCGGCGTTGCTCGATCGCCTCAAGGAGTTCGCCGGCTGCTCGCGGGCCGAGCTCGCAAAGGCGGCGGCGCAGACGGCATCTGCTTCGGCGCAGACGGTCTCGGTTCACCTGGTCACCGTCACGAGCACGGCGGGGGAGACGATCCAGGTACGCGCCCAGACTGAGCCCCACTTCGGCCTCGGCGGATCCGTCGTCTCGACCGCCGCCCCCGCGGCCGCGGCCGTGCGTCTGCTGGCGCGCGGCTCGATCACCGAGCGTGGCGCGCTTGCGCCCGAGCGCTGCATCGAGCCGGCCGAGATGTTCGCTGAGCTCGAGGCGCGCGGCTGCTCGTTCAGTGTCAGCCGCCTGTAGCGGGCGCCGCTGAGTTCAGCGAGCGGCGCGCCGCAGCACCTCGTAGTCGGCGTCGACCATCATCCGGATCAGCTGCTCGAAGCCGACCTCCGGGGTCCAGTCCAGCCACTCGCGCGCCTTGGTCGCGTCGCCGATCAGGTGCTCGACCTCGGCCGGCCGGATGTAGGTCTCGTCGATCACGACGTGGTCGTCGACCGGGATTCCGGCGTGGTCAAAGGCGACATCCACGCATTCGCGGACCGAGTGCGCGACCCCGGTCGCGACCACGAAGTCCGACGGCTCGTCCTGCTGGAGCATCAGCCACATCGCCCGTACATAGTCGGCCGCGAATCCCCAATCTCGCTCGGCATCGAGGTTGCCGAGCGCGAGCTTGTCGCGCAGCCCGAGCTTGATCGCGGCGGCGTGCCAGCTGATCTTGCGGGTCACGAACTCCAAACCCCGACGCGGCGATTCGTGGTTGAAAAGTATCCCGCTGGTCGCGTGAAGCCCATATGACTCGCGGTAGTTGACTGTGATGAAGTGCCCATAGGCCTTCGCGACGCCGTACGGGGAGCGGGGGTAAAACGGCGTCAGCTCGTTCTGCGGGACCTCGCGGACCTTGCCGAACATCTCCGACGATGAGGCCTGGTAGAAGCGCGCCTCGGGGCAGACCTCGCGCATCGCTTCCAGCAGCCGGGTGACGCCGATGCCGGAGAACTCCGCTGTCAACGTCGGTTGGGCCCACGAGGCAGCTACGTAGGACATCGCGGCCAGGTTGTAGAGCTCGTCGGGCCGCGAGGCACGGAGCGCGTCGCCCAGCGAGCGGCTGTCGAGCAGGTCTCCCTGGTGCAGCGTCAAGCGCTCGCGAAGGTGCTCGATGCGATCGAACCTCTCCGTCGACGAGCGCCGCACCATCCCATGCACCTCATAGCCTTGCTCGAGCAGCAACTCGGCCAGGTAAGAGCCGTCCTGCCCGGTGATGCCGGTGATCAGCGCTCTACGAGCCATACTCCGCCGACACCCACCGCATGCTCGCGCAGCCACTCGACCGTCTGGGCCAGGCCCTCGCGCAGCTGCACCTTCGCCTCCCAACCGAGCAGCGCGCGCGCCTTCTCGACCGACGGCCAGCGGCGCTGGACGTCGACCTCGAAGCTCGGCAGGTGCTCGAGCTCGAGCTCGGCCGGGTCCTCGCCGCACGCCTCCCAGATCAGCGCCGCCAGCTGCGCGATCGTCAGCTCCTCGCTGGCCGAGATGTTGAAGTCCTGGTTCTCGCCGGCGGAGGAGGCCATCGCTGCGACGACGCCGTCGGCGATGTCGTCGACGTGGGTCAGCGTCCGCGTCTGATCGCCGCTGCCGAAGATCTGGAGCGGCCGCTGGCCCGCCAGCGTCTTGGCGATCAGGTCCGGGACCGCGTGCGCGATTCCGGGCTCGTCGCGGTCGGGCAGCTCGCCGGGCCCGTAGGCGTTGAACGGGCGGCAGATCGTGAATCGCAGGCCGTGCTGGTCGTGGGCGGCGCGCGTGTAGACCTCGCCGGCGAGCTTCGAGAAGCCGTAGGCCGAACGCGGCGGCGGGCAGCCGTCGAGATGCGCCTCAGTGGTCGGGAACTCGGTCGCGCGCTCGAACACCATCGAGGACGACACGTACGTGAAACGCTGCACGTCCTGCTCGACTGAGGCGTGCACGATCGCGCCGGTGAGCGCGTTGTTGACCTCGGTCAGCGTGAACGGGAGCTTGTGGAAGTTCGCAATCCCACCGACGATCGCCGCCAGGTGGATCACGTGCGAGCAGCCGTCGAGCGCCTCGCGCGCGACCTCGAGATCGCGCAGGTCGCCCGTGTAGAGCTGGCAGCCCTCGCGCATCCAGGCCGGCGCCTCGCGGTGGTCACAGACGCGGACCTCCCAGTCGCGGTCGCGGAGCAGGCGCCTTACTACCGCGGTGCCGATCGTTCCAGCGCCGCCCGTCACCAGGACGCGCGCCATCAGTGGGTCGCGTCCGGCGAGGCGTCGAGCGGCGCCACCGGGTCGAGCAGCGCCGCGGTCTCGGCGGCGTAGACGAACAGCTGCCCGGTGCCGAGGCTGTTCCACGGATCTACGAGCAGGCAGTCGTCGGAGGCCAGCGCCCGGATCTGTTTGAGCGTCTCCGGGCGCTCGAAGGCCGAGTGGTTGGTCGCGACGATCACGACGTCGGCGTCGCGTACCGTGTCGTCCAGCGGCTGGGTCGGGGTGGCCGCGTGCGGATCGCAGACCGCGACGTCGGCGAGCTCTCGCTCGAGCAGCCGGATCAGCTTCGGAGACAGCGAGTCGCGCTCGTCGTCGGTGTCGCGCTTGAACGTCAGCCCGAGCACCGCGACCTTGCGTGAGCCGAGGCCACCGACCCGCCGCTTGATCCCCTCCACCAGGAACAGCGGCACCCCCTCATTGACACGCGAGACGGCGAGCAACATGCCCGGGCGCGTGCGAGCGCTCCTCGCTGAACGCGAAGTCCTTGCGCAGGCACGTGCCCGCGGTCATGCCCGGCATCGCGATCCCGCCGCGCGGGTAATCGTGGTTGATCAGGTCGATCACCTCGAACACGTTCGCGCCGTAGCTCTCGCAGTCCATCATCAGCAGGTTCGGCAGCGCGAACGTCGCGTAGCGCAGGATGTTGGTCCAGATCTTCGCGAGTTCCGCCTGCACCGGCGTGGTCGCGCACGATCGGTGCGCCGAAGACGCCGAACAGGCTCGCGGCACGCTCGGTTGAGGCCTCGCAGACGCCGCCGATGATGCACGGCAGGGTCGAGATCTCCTCGAGGAAGCGGCCCGCCGCGATCCGCTCGGGGGCGTGGGCGACGAACACCTCCTCGCCGACGCGCAGGCCGCGCCGCTTCTCGAGGTAGCCGGCGACGTACTCGGTAGTTCCCGGCGCGATCGTCGAGCGCAGGATCAGCGAGTGTCCCGGGCGCAGGTGCGGCAACAGGTCGTCGACCGCCGCGCGGACCTGGCGCAGGTCGATCTCGACGTGCGAGAACGACGGGCGTTCCGATCGTGATCACGATGTCGTCGGCCTGGGCGGCGTCCGCGGCGCGGTCGGTAAGCTCGAGGCGCCCGCTGCCTGCACGCGGTCGAGCAGCGCCTGGGTGCCGGCCTCCTCGAACGGCATCCGACCGGCCCGGATCGACGCGAGCAGGCTCGGGTCGTGGTCGACGCCGAGCACGCGCAGTCCACGGTCGGCGAAGGACAGCGCCAGCGGCAGTCCAACCCGCCCGAGCCCGATCACGGATATGTAGCGCTCGCCGCTCATTTGCCTGAGTAACGTACTGACCCGCCGTGACGTTGCCGGATCTCGGTGTTCGACGCCGCCGCTCGCGGCGGGCCCGCTCGCGTCAGGCTGGCGGCGGCTCGCTGCCGAGGCTCGGCAGCGGCGTCAGCCCCTCCTCGGCGGCGTGGCCGCGCACCTCGCCGACGTAGGCGATCCGGTCCAGCCGCGCGATCTCGCGCTCGCCCTCGATGGCGGGCCGGGTGGTCCTCGGGCAGGTCCCGGATCAGCGCCCGGATCCGCTCGCGGAGCTGGAGCGCGAAGTGCGGCGTCGACGCGCCCATCAGCTGACGGACGTCCTCGACGGTGACCGTGTGGCTCGGCGCGCAGGCGCTCGGGATTCTCGGCCTGGCTCATTTCGTGTTCTGGGGCACGGCTTGGAGCAGATTGTCCATCTCGGCCTGCGACTGGCAGCGAGATCGCGCTCTGGTCGCCGATCACCCAGCCATGGTTGTAGACGGCGGCGGTCGGCCCTTCCTGGGTGTAGCCCGGAGTCGCGTAATCGAGGAAGTAGTTCAGCACCGCGGTCGGGAGAGTAGCCGGCGTCGTCGACCAGCAGCTGGGGCCCGAAGTCGGCGCTGCCCGACAGCGGCGCCGCCGCGGCGGCGTCGAGCGGCTGGCTGGAGTTGAGCAGCACATACCCGTGGCCCGGACTTCGCATCGCCCAGCCGAAGCTGCCGGGCACGTGGGCGCACGGCTGGCCGTAGGCGCACGCCGGGTCGCGGTACTCGGCGAACGCGACCGAGTTGGCGGCCGGGTCGGTTGCGCCGACCCGCTTGACCGTGCCGTATTTGCCCAGCTGCGAGATGACTGACGTCGCGCGATCACGCTCGGCGGGCCGAGCACGTAGATGTGCGGGCGCTGGTGGGCGAGCAGCGCCTGGCGCGTGGCGGCCGGGACGCTCGACTGGTTGACGAACAGCACCGGATCACCGCTTTCGGCTGCCCAGCCGGCGGCCGGCATCGCGTAGGCGGGGTCAGTCGCCGAGGCGATCACGACGTCGAGGCTGGCCGAGCCACTGGCGGCGCTGTAGAAGTGATCGATCGCCGCCGCGAGGGTGTAGGGATCCGAACCCTGATCGAAGCCGAGCGCATACCCGGGCGGCGTCGGCACCGAGCCGACACGGATCACGGCGCGCACCTCGAATCGCACCGGAACCGGTCGGGGCCAGCTCGGTGAGGGCGGCTGGAGGTGACCGCCGGCAGCGCGCCGGGCCTGACAGCAGGAGCGGCGCGCGGATCGGCGGCGCCATCAGGACCGAAGCGGCGATCGCCGCCTGCCAGTCGTCAGAAGGCGCGAGCACGACCGCGCGACGGGTGGGTTCCGGGCGCGGCTGACGGGTAGACGGCGAGCGCCGCGCCGGCGGCGTCGGACGCGGTTCAGAGCCCGGGATCCGGGTTGTGTTCTTGGTCGCCAGGGTCGGGATCCCAAGCTGCGCGACCGGCTTCGAGGTCGATGCGGGGATCGTGACCGTGACCGTCTGCGAGTCGCCTCCGTGCAGGAGCGAGGTGCCGCCGCAGCCGCACAGGAGCAGGGCAGCGCCAAGCGCGGGTCCGAGCAGCCGCCCGTCGCATCGGCGCGGACGTTAGCGGGCAATCGCAAGTGCGAGCGCCACTCCGTGCGCTCTCGGTCACAAAAGCCATGCAGGACCGGGCGCGCGACAGGCCGAACGAATAGGTATATTGCTGCAACGCCTAATCCGCGGAGCGCGAAAGCCGCGGAGCGGGGGACCCATTTTTTGTGATCCCTTTGGGGCTAATCCCGCGGTGCACCCGTGGGAGGCGCAGGCTCTTTTAGCGCCAGCCCGTCAGCTAACCCCGCCGGCCGACGAAAGAGACCACTTTGCGCCGCCACCTCCGCTACCTCACTGCCATGCTGACGCTGATCGCGTGCGCGGGGGCAGGCGCGGCCCAGGCGTCGACCGCTCCGCCCGGCAACGGCAGCGGGACGATGCCGACCGGGACCACGACGACGCCAACGGGGACGTCGACAACACCGACCGGCACCTCGACCACCGGTGGCACCGGCATCGGCGCACCGTCGACCGCCCCCAGCACACCGTTTCACCCGATCGTCCAGGGCGACGTCGCGAAGATCATCAAGGGCGTCGCCTACGCGCCCTCGTATGCGCCGATCCAGGTTCAGGAGGTGATCTGGGCCGGCGACAAGATCCGCAAGAAGCCCTACATCTACGGTGGCGGCCACGGTGTCTGGAACGACGCCGGCTACGACTGCTCGGGCACGGTCTCCTACGTCCTGCACGCCGCCGGAATGCTCAAGACTTCGATGGACTCGAGCCAGTTCGAGACTTGGGGCGTGGCCGGCGTGGGGACCTGGATCACCGTCTATACCAACCCCGGGCACGCGTTCATCGAGGTCGCCGGGATCCGGTTGGACACCTCCGCCGAGCAGGACCCGCATCCGGCGCCCGGAACCGGGCCGCGCTGGCGCCCGCTGATGACCTCCTCCGCGGGCTATCAGGCGCGTCACCCGCTGAACTTCTGAGCGCGCCGACTCCGCCGGGGCGCAGGCGATCAGGGGTCGCACGGCCGGCGTCAGGCTACTTTTGCATGCCTTGGTAAGTTTTCCGGAAGATTAGAGGGGCCGGAGGTTCTCGTTGGGCCAGGCTGGCTGGACGCTCGCCTGGACATTCGGTTGAACGGACGCTCAGCCGTTCAGCAGGGCGAGGATCTTCGCCGACGAACTCGTTGGTGCTTAGAACGATCCAACTTCTCATCGGGCGGCGAGTCCCAGCACGTGTGCGGGCGTCGCCTGGTTCGCAACTCTCTGTGTTTCGCGGCGCTCTTGTTCGGGGTCGGAGCGCTCGGCGCCGGCACGGCTTCGGCTGCGGGGCTCTCGTCGCAGAGCGTCGGGGTCAACGTCTCTCCCGTGCAAGTGACCGGACAGCTCACCCTGCCGAGCGACCTCTCGACGGCATCCGCCAGCGGGCTTGGGCTCGTTCGCATCGAGGCGATTCAGGGAGCGAACCTCGACTCCCGGGTCGCGGTCGCTGCCGCCGCACATCTGCGGGTCTACCCGATGATGGGACTCGCGACCGCGATGACGCCGTCGGCCGCGGCCACCGCGATGGCGCAATACGTGACCTCGTTCGCGCAACGTTACGGCCCGGGAGGGACGTTCTGGTCAGAGAACCCCCAACTTCCCTACGAGCCGATCAACAGCTATGAGATCGGCAACGAGCCGAACATTCCGCTCGATCTGGGTCGCAGACTCCACCAACCTTCACTGGTCAGACCCGACCGACTACGCCCAGGTCTATGAAGCGGCAAGGACCGCGCTTCAGCAGGTCGATCCGACTGGACTCGCGGTGGTCGGTGGCCTGGCTGACAGCGCTTCTGATCTTGGTCCCGGCTTTGCCGTGAACATCCAATCCGACGAGGAATGGTTGTCGGCGTTGACTCCCGGCACGGTCGAAGCCGTCGGATTCCATCCCTACACGTTCGACGTCAGCCCCGCCTTGATGCAGACCGACACGGAGGCGCTGCGGCGCTGGATGGACGCCAACGGTATGAGCAGCGCGCCGATTGACGTCAACGAGGTCGGCGCATGTGACGTGACGCCGGAGACCAACCCTGACCTGAGCTGCACGCCAGCGATCAGCTTCACTAGCGCCAACTGGGGGACGTTCGCATCTAACTTCACGGAATGGGCGTTGTGCACCTCGGCGCTCGGCGTCGAGAGCGTCCAACCTGAGTATTGGGGGGACACTCCAACCGCAGACAAGGACGACATTCTTGAGTTCGTCACGGGGGAAGGCACCCTCACGCCGTATGGACAGGCGTATCTGAACGAGGCTCAGGTGCTCACGACCACCGGTTGCCCGCTGTCCAACGTTTCGGCGCCCTCGGTCACCGGCACCGCCGTAGTCGGGCAGACGCTGGCCGCGAGCTCGGGAAGCTGGAACAGCCCGTCCGGCTACACGCTCGGCTACCAGTGGGAGCGATGCGACGCCACCGGGCAGAACTGCGATCCGATCTCTGGAGCGACGTCCGCCGACTACCAGCTGCAGTCCGCGGACGTGGGCTCAACGCTCGTAGCTCTGGTGACCGCGAGCAATTCCGGCGGCAGCGTCTCGGCCTGGAGCGGAGCGACCTCGCTTGTTACCTCACCGCCGCCCCCACCGCCGCCGGCCGGCGGCAGTCCACCGAGCGGCGGCGACCCACCGCCCACGGGAACAACCCCGCCCAGTGGTGGCGCCGCGCCGCCCACCCTGCCTGCGGTGCAGCTGCAGCTGTCTCACGTGCATGCACACGGCAGTCAGTTGAGCCTGACCGTCGCCGTCACTTCAGGCTCCGGTCAGGTAACGGCAGTCGCCTCGAAGGGGCACCACCGGGTCCGGCTGCACCTCACCGCTCAAAAGCACAGCCATACGATGCTCACGTTCGGCGGGAAGCTCGCTCGCGGACGCTGGACCGTGACGATCACCTGCCAGCCGGCCTCCGGCTTCAGTGCCGCGAGTCCGCAGCATCGCAAGATCACGATCTCTCGCTGATCCGCGGCACGCCTCGGGCGACTGCCCGGGGCCGCGTGCTAGCTAGTCCAGAACGTGACGCTGCTCGCGAAACTCGATCAGATCACGGGTCGTCGCCTTGACCGCCGTGGGCTGTCCTTCAAGTAATCGGTTTTCGGAGCGAGCTGGCAGACTCATCGCTAGTGAAGTGGCGCAAGAGGCTAAGTCACCAGCTCGAGCGCAACCGCGTCGGCCGCATATTGCTGAGAATCAGGCGCGACATCTGGATGTCACGGCGCATCCTGCTCGATACCGGCTACTACTGGCCCGGGTATCGCGAACCGTTCAACGGCCAACATGACCGGCTCCGAGCCGTCCGCGCGCTAATCGAACAGTTCGAGCCTGACGCGTTCATCGAGACCGGAACGTTTGTCGGGTCGACCACCCGGTTCTTCTGTGGTAACGGCATCCCCGTCTACACGGCAGAGATCAAACGCACGTTCTGGATTCTCGCGCGGCTACGGCTCGGCTGGGGACCGAAGCGACCGCCTATCACGGGGATTCGAGAACGATGCTCAAGCAACTCGCCGAGGAAACCACGTTCGAGCGACCATTCGCCTATCTCGACGCGCACTGGGGCGAAAACTGGTCGTTGCAGGACGAGATCGAGCTGCTGTGTAGCCGCTGGGACGACGTGCTCCTGGTCATCGACGACTTCAAGGTGGATGATGACCCCGGCTACCTCGGCCACCCGGAGGCGCTGTCGCTCGATACGATCGCACTTCCGGCCGCCGCCGCGGCAGCGTTTCCGGCGACCAGGTCACAGAGCGAGACAGAAGCCGCCCACGGCACCCTGTACGTCGCGCAAGGACCATCCGCCAGGCACGCGCTCGTCCGCGCGATCGAACGGGGCCTGCTCCGGCGAGGCTCGCGGCGACTCTGGTTCTCGGCTAGCGGCAGAAGCGGTCAGTGGGAACGCAGCCGCTCTGAGCCGGTATGCGCCCGCCGCCCGATACCCTTGAGGAGCCAGTCCAGCCACCGCAGAAGGAGGATGCGATGCCGGGCCTCTCCGGGCGCATGTCCACCGTCGTCAAAGCGAAGATCTCGAAACTGCTCGATCGCGCCGAGGATCCTTCAGAGACTCTCGAGTACAGCTATCAGAAGCAGATCGAACTGCTCCAGAACGTCAAGAAGGGAATCGCCGACGTCGTCACGTCGAAAAAGCGCCTCCAGCTGCAGGAGGAGAAGTACCAGCAGCAGGTCGTAAAGCTCGACACACAGGCACGCCAGGCGCTGGCGGCCGGTGACGAGGAGCTCGCACGGACAGCGCTCGAGCGCAAGAACGTCGTCCAGACAGATCTTCAGTCACTCGACTCTCAGATCGCCGGGCTCGAGCAGCAGCAACAGCAGATGACCGAATCGGAGCAGAAGCTGCGCGCCAAGCTCGAGCAGTTCCGCTCCAAGAAGGAGGTCATCAAGGCCCAGTATCAGCCGCCGAGGCCCAGGTGCGGATCTCGGAGGCGGCGACGGGCGTTGGCGAGGAGATGGCCGACGTCGGGCTGGCGATGCAGCGGGCGCTGGACAAGACCGAGAACATGAAGGCCCGCGCCGACGCCGTACAGGAGCTCGAGGCAGGCGGGGACTTTCGAGGACCTGACTCAGCTCGGCTCCGGCGAGGACGACATCGACCGGCAGCTCGGCAGCTGTCGAGCGGCAGCGCGGTCGATACCGAGCTCGAGAAGATGAAGGCCGAGCTCGGCGGCGGTAGCGCGGCGCCGAAGGGCGAGCTCGGTGCGGGCGAGGGCAGCGGCTCGACAGCCGGGGAGCCGCGCGGCAAGCGTGGGCACCGCCGGCGACGGAGGCGCTTCCAGCAAGAGCACGCGCCGTGATCGTCCGGATCTCCAACGAGGGCGCAGTACGAGCTCGACGAATCCGACACCGCCGAGCTGAACGAGCTCGACAATGACGCCGTCGCGGCGTGCGCGGCCGCCGACGAACAGCACTTCCACGAGGCGTTCGAGCGCCTGCTGGAGTTCGTCCGGTGGCAAGGGCCGCCCGGTCGGCGACGATGAACTGATCGGGTCGGACCTCATCCTGCCGCCTGCCGACGTTTCATTGCAGGAGGCCAAGGCCGAGTTCAAGGGCGAGGGCCTGATCCCCGGCTGATTCGGGCCGCCGCGCAGCGGCCCACGCGGCCTCTTGCGTCCGCGGTCGCGCTCGTGCAGCAAGCTCGCCCTGCCCTTCCTCAAGCCGTGCACGGAGCTTGCGAAGCGATCTCGAGGTGATCTGCTGGACGTTGGCAAGCTCGAGCCCGAGCAGCTGCGCGATCTCAGGCCCGTTCAGATCCCCCCCGAATCGCAGCGCCAGCACTTCGCGCTCTCGATCTGAGAGCTGGTCCAGCGCCTCGGCGAGCTCCGGCGAGGTGGTGCCTCGCTGCTCCGGCCCGCTGACCGTCGGCAGGTCGCTCTCCTCCAGCGGCTGGAGCTGAGTTGACCGATCGCGGCGGTGGTGATCGACGAGGGAGATTGCGCGCTGATCGCCAACAACCACGTCCGCTCGGACGCACGACGCGAGTCGTAGCCGCTCCATGCTCTCAGCGCCCGCTCGAACGTAGCCTGGGTCAGATCCTTGACGGCCGCGTGGTCGTGCAGGCGGTAGGAGAGAAAGCCATAGACGCCCCAGACGTGGTCGTCGTAGACACGCGCGAGTTCCGGTGCCCCCGGGGCGGCGGCTCGTTGGCGGCTCTGGAAGGCTCGTCCGATGGCGAAGCCCAGGCTACCCAGCTAAGGGGTGACCGGCGCCGCTGCCTGACTCGACTGGACCCACTTGGAATCGCACGGAATTTCTCGGTGATCGCACCGGTGGGCGTACGTCCGCGCGATCTCCGTGACCTCGGATAGCAGGTCGTCCTGCAACCGGATCGGTTCGAGGCCAAGATCGAGCAGCTGCCGGTTCTCGACGAACAGATCGTTCCCGCAAGCCTCCTTCCGCGGATTCTCGATGAAGTCGATCTCAGCACCGGTGAGGCCGCTCACGATCTTGGCCAATTCGATCACCCGGTGACATTCGGTCATCTGATTGAACACCCGGACCCGATCGCCGGCGTCCGGCGGGTTCTCGATCGCAAGCTCGATGCCCCGCACGGTGTCCGGACATGGATGAAGGCGCGCGATCGTCCGCCAGTTCCGTGGACCGTCAGCGGGTATCCGATCGCCGCCTGCATCAGGTACCGGTCGAGGACGTGCCGTTATCGCCGTCGTAGTCGAACCGATTGTTCAGGCGCTGTCGACCTGGTTTCGCGGTCTGAGCACCCAGACGATGCCCCGGTGGAGGTCCGTGACCAGGATCCCGTCGTTCTTGTTGTAGAACGCGAACAGCAGCTGGTCCTGCGTCTTGGTCATGTGGTAGATGTTGCCCGGGTTCGCCGGGTAGAGGATCTCCCGCTCGACCTCGGTCCCATTGTCGGCGTCGATCTTCACGCGGCAGATAGCCCTCGGGGATCTTCACGCCCGCGGTTCCGTAGCCGTAGACGCCCATCGTTCCCAGGTGGACCACATGCGCATCGAGCTGTGCCTCGACCAGCGCCGCGAGAAGGTTGTGCGTCGCGTTGACGTTGTTGTTGACCGTGTAGCGCTTGTGCCACGAGCTCTTCATCGAGTACGGCGCGGCTCGCTGCTCGGCGAAGTGGACGATCGCGTCAGGCTGCCATTCGATCAGCAGATCCAGCAGTTCGCGGTAGTCCTGGGAGACGTCGAGGCGATAAATGGGATCTCCCGACCGGTCAGCTCCTGCCAGGTCGCAAGGCGGGTGCCCAGTGGCGTGATCGGCGTCAGCGACTCGGCTTCGAGCTCCACGTCCGCGTTGCGGCGAGCGAGGTTGTCGACGATCGCAACTTCGTGACCGTGGGCCGAGAGGTGGAGTGATGTCGGCCATCCACAGAAGCCGTCACCGCCGAGAATCAAGGTACGCAAGGGTTCTCCGTTACTCGTTTACGATGAAGAGGAGCTCGTTGGCGAGAGCGTGTCCAGGCTGGCGCGCGCACCGCTTCAGGTCCAGCAAGTCGAGTGCTTGAGCGTAGCGCAAGGTCCGGGCCTCGTTTGGTCCTGAGGCTGTTCTTGCCTCAATGGACCGCCAGCCAGCGTTCCGCGTTCTGCTCTTGGATCTCGCGCAGGATCGCTTCGATGTCGTATGTGATGTCCCACTCGGGATAGTCGCGGCGGAACGGATCGAGATCCGAGATCCACCAGCGGTGGTCGCCGACCCGTGCCTGATCGGAATACCGCCAGTTGAGCTCTCGGCCGTGAGCGACTCGCACAGCTCGATCGCCTCGAGCATCGAGCAATTGCTCTGGCGGCCGCCGCCGATGTTGTAGACGCTCGCCGGGACGTGGGGCTCGGTGAAAGGCGTCAAAGGCAGTCACGAGATCGGCGGCGTGGATGTTGTCGCGCACCTGTTTACCGCCGTAACCGAACACCGTATAGGGCTCCCCGGTGATCGCGCATCGCATCAGGTATGAGAGGAAGCCGTGCAGCTTGGCGCCCGCGTGATTCGGGCCGGTCAGGCATCCGCCCCGAAAGCAGGTCTGCATCTCGAAGTAGCGGCCGTACTCCTGGACCAGCAGATCCGCGGCTGCCTTCGAGACACCGAACAGCGAGTGCGTGGAGGCGTCGATTGACATCGACGTGTTGATGCCGCCGTGATAGCGATGATCGGGCGGCAGCTCGAGCCTTGTCGTCGAGCTCGATCAGCGGAAGACGGTTGGGAAGGTCGCCATAGACCTTGTTGGTCGAGCAGAAGATGAAGCTCGCGCTCGGCGCGTGACGGCGTGTGGCTTGGAGCAGGTTCAGCGTCCCGTTGGCGTTGATCGTGAAATCCGTCTGCGGATCCGAGGCGGCCCAATCATGCGAAGGCTGCGCCGCCGTATGGATCACCAGCTCAAGCGAGCCCGCAGCCTGCGAGAACACCCGATCAATTGCGTCGAGGTCACGAATGTCGACCTCGAGCGAACGAAAGTCCCCCGCGAACTGGCCAAGCAGGCGCTCGGTCGTAGATGCAGTCGAGGCGGATCGGCCGAAGAACTGGGCGCGCATGTCATTTTCGAGCCCGATGACGTCGAACCCTGCCTCGACGAAATGCCGGACTGACTCCGATCCGATCAGGCCGCCGGAACCGGTGACGAGTGCAGTGGGCATTCCCGTGGGAGGTTATCGACGGTCGCGAGCAGGTCCGGGCGTGCGTCCGCCACACCGCAACCTGGTGCTCTGGTCCTGGTTAACCTCACTGACCGGGAACGCACTCGGTCAAAACGACATATGCCCAGCGCGGAGCGCCGCGCAGCTCGGAAAGGAGGTGGTGCGGCGGTGATGCGAATCGGGATAGGCGCGAGGCGCGCGGTGGCCAGAGGGTGGTGCGGCGCAGCGCTGGTGGTGGCGGCGCTGTTGCTCGTCCCGGCGATCGCGCATGCGCAGTTCCAACTTGGGCTTCAAGACCCTGGCTTTGGCGCCGCCCCGAACACCGCCAGCGCCCGGACCGCGGACGCCGCGCTGAATGCGACAGCCGGCTCAGTGGTGCGAGTGGGGGTCGACTGGGCATCCGTGGCCCCCGCCGGGTCGACGATGCCCGCCGGCTTCGACCCGTCCAATCCCGCCGACCCTCAATACAGGTGGGGCGCGGTCGATGCGGCGGTGCGTGCGGCCGCTCAACTGCACGCGCGTGTGCTCCTCACCATCCTGGATGCTCCGCGATGGGCGCAGGGGCCGGGCGAGCCGGCCAACCCTGCGATCGATGCCGGCGCTTGGGATCCCAGCCCAAGCGATTTTGCGCAGTTCGCGCACGCTGCCGCCGTTCGCTACAGCGGCGACTTTCCGGATCCCCTGCACGCGGGTGCCCAGCTGCCGCGCGTGAACTACTGGGAAATCTGGAACGAGGAGAACCTGCCGATATACCTCGCCGCCCCCGACCTCGTGAGCGAGTACCGGTCGCTGCTCAACGCTGGCTACGGCGCGATCAAAGCGGTCCACCGGGACAACGTGATCGTGTTCGGCGGACTGGCACCGGTCTCCTTCGAGCCGCCGCTCTCGGCTGCGCCGCTCCAGTTTGCCGCCGCCGTACTGTGCCTGCACCGCGTGGGCACGGCGTTTCGCGCCAACGCGTCGTGCCCGCAGCGGGCGGAGTTCGACGTCTTCGCCCACCACCCATACTCGCTCGCCGCAACCCCCACGAAGCACGCCTACGCCTACGACAATGTGCTCGTCGGCGACATGGGGAAGATCGCGACATTGGTGCATACCGCCGACCGGCTGCATACCGACGCACCTGCGATCCATCACCGGATCTGGGTCACCGAGTGGGCCTGGTTCACTAACCCGCCCGACCAGCAGGTCGGTGACGCACAGCCAGTCGCGGCGCGGTACGTCGCGTACTCGATGTACGAAATGTGGAAGAACGATGTGAGCCTGGTCGTCTGGCAGACGGTCCTCGACGCGCCCGGCGACAGCCCGACCGGCGCTGGCCTGTACGCGAGCTCCGGCCAGCCGAAGCTGACGTTGCGGGCGTTTGCCTTTCCGGTCGTCGCGGCGGTGAGTCGCCGCGGAGCCGGATTGGTATGGGGGCGCGCGCCGGTGGAGCATCGAGTGCAAGTAGTGGTGGAGCATGAGGTGGGCCGGCGCTGGTTACGGCTGGGCACGCTGCGGACTGCCTCTGACGGTGTGTTCCAGCTCCAGTTCCCGGCTCACGGCAACGGTCTCTACCGTGCGCAGGTGGTCCGGGGACCAACGAGCCTTGCGTATAACTCGACGCCGATTCCGCGGAAGCGAACACACGAGTTCTTCTCGGGGTAGGAGTCGACCTCGACCGACCGACGAGGAGCGAACTGCAAGCGGCTGTCAGCCTCGAGGCGCTCGGAACGTATCTCTGGTCATGAGAAGCGATCTAAACACAGCCTGGCGAGCAGCTGTCCCTGTGGCGCTGGCGGTCGTGCTGGGCGTCGCGAGCCCAGCGATCGCGCAGAGTGGTGCGACGACCCCACCTGGTAACTCTGCGATCAACCAGTATCTCGAGACGGTTCCGACCGCCCGGGGCAATGCGCCGACGAACCGGCTCCACGATCGCGCCGGAGGCTCACATTCGGCCACCGGCGTCCCGCACACGGGATCAGGGGGCGGGACCGGGGGAGGCGGCAACGCTGGAGGCGGGGCCGGCGGCATCATGTCCGCCACCGCAAAGGCGCTTAGTGCGCATGGCCCGGCGGGCGTGGCTGCGGCAAATCTGGCGCGCGCGACCGGACGGCCCTCTACCGCCCGTCAAGCCAGCAGTCGACGTTCCTCGGAATCGATCGCAGCCGCAGCGTCTCCGGCTGCGTCTGTTTTTGACGCGCTGACGGGGTCCGCGAGCGGCAGCGGGCTCGGTGCGCTGCTGCCGGTGTTCCTGCTCGTGGTCCTGGTGATAGCCGGAGTGGTTGCCCTGAGGCGCCGCCGGGCCGGGGCCTGACCGGCGCCCAAGCGGCGCGGGACGCAATGGAGTCAGCAGAGGGCACAACATGGGCCTTGAGGTTTCGGCCTCTGGCGAAGGTCGATCTTGGTGTCGCGGGTGTCTGGGCGCTGGTTTGTGGCCTCGTGCTGTACCTGGCGGTTGACGGCGGCGGCTACGGCATCGTCGTCCACAGTCAGGTCGGCGAGCTCGTGTGGTGGATCGTGCTCGTCGGAGCGGCCTTGGGACTGCTGCCGGCTTCGGGTCTGAGCCGCGCCGGATGGGCGGCGCTGGGCCTCTTCGGCGCGTTCGTCGCCTGGACGGCGCTCGCCTCCACGTGGTCCTTGAGTTCTGAGCGCAGCCTTGCCGACCTCTCGCTCGTCGCCGGATACCTCGGCGTACTGGTTCTCGGGGTATCGCTGCACAGTGACCGCGACCGAGCTGTTCGCCACACAGTCGCGGCGCTCGCAACGGCAATCGTGATCGTCGCCGGCCTGGCGCTCGCCTCGCGCCTTCGGCCTGGGCTGTTCCCGACGGCGGGACAAACGTCCGCGTTTCTCCCGGGGACTGAGAGGCGGCTCTCATGGCCGCTCAACTACTGGAACGCGCTTGCGGCGTTGGTCGCGTTCGTCACTCCCTCTGCTGCTCGCGCTTGCGACCTCGGCGCGAACCCTGTACGGCCAGGCCGCCGCTGCGGCGGGGATCCCGATCGTGGTTCTGTGCGGATATCTGACTTTCTCGCGTGGTGGAGCGCTGGCCGCAGGGGTCGCTGCCGTTGCGTTCATCGCGCTCGCTCCGGAGCGCTTCCCGAAGCTGGCGACGAGTCTCGTGGTCGGGGCCGGGAGCGCGGCCCTGATCGCCGGTGCGTCGACCCGCAGCGCGATCGAGCACGGGTTTGTCGATGTCGCCGCCCGCCACCAGGGCGCGACACTGGTCCTGCCGATCCTGCTCGTTTGCGCCGGCGTCGCACTCGCACAAGTGGGGATTGGGCTCGCGCAACGGCATGCCACGCCCCCTCGGTTGCTCGTTATTCCGCCGCGCCGAGCGCGCCTATTGCTGGGTGGCGCGATCGCGGCAGTCGTGGTCGTCGCGCTGCTGGCTGGTGGGGTGACGAAAATCTCGCACGCCTGGCGCGACTTCAAGCACCCGACCTCGGCAGCGTTGGGCCAGTCCGGGCTGGGCCGCTTCGGCACCCTGAGCGGCAATGGGCGCTACGAACTTTGGAGGGCGGCGGTCCAGGCAACCCGTGGTCACCTCCTTGAAGGGTCGGGCCCCGGGACCTTTCAGCTGCTTTGGCTGCCGCGCGCGACGCCGAACGTCGGCTATGTCCAGAACGCCCACTCGCTGTACCTCGAGACGCTTGCCGAGCTCGGTGTAGTCGGGCTCGCGTTGCTCGTCGGCTTCTTGATCCTCGTGCTGGGTTCAGCCATCGGGCTGGTGGTGCGCTCGCGCTACGAGGCGCGGGCTCTCGCGGCCGGCACGGCCGCCGCACTGATCGCGTTCGCCGTGTCGGCGGCGTTTGACTGGATCTGGCAGGTGCCCGCGCTCCCGGTGGCGTTCCTGCTGCTCGGCGCGGCGGTCGTCGCGCCTCCATTGCGCCGCGCCTCCCCGGAGCCCGGGCGGCGAGCTGTGCGGGCGTTGCGCGCCGGTGAGGTGGTGGTGGCGCTCGCGTGTTTGGTGGCGATCGGAGTCCCGCTGGCGACCGCCAGTGCGGTCCAGGCAAGTCAGGCCGCCGCTTCGCAGGGCGACTCGGCGCTCGCTCTGCGGGATGCTCAGCAGGCGGCCGCCGTGGAGCCTGACGCTGCTTCGCCGCAGGTCCAGTTGGCGCTCGTCGAGGAACTCCGAGGTGACCTGCGCGCGGCGCTCGCGGCTGCCCACCGCGGGGCCCGCAATGAACCCGATAACTGGAGCACCTGGTTGATCATCTCGCGCCTCGAGGCCGAGGTGGGCAGGCCGGGTGCATCGTTTGCGGCCTTCCTGCGCGCCCGCTCGCTCAATCCCAACTCGCCGCTGTTCGCGCATGAATCCAGAGGGTGAGTCTGACCACACGCTCGCGCCCTCGGAGCGCGAGCTGGCCGACCGTCTCGCCACCGCGCGGCCGGTGCCGTCGGCCGGTTTCCGCGGCGTGCTCGGCCGGCGGTTGGCTGCTGATGACGCGGGTTATGGCTCGCGCCCAGAGCGGCTGCGACTACGGATCGCCGGTTACCTGCTCCTTGGGTGCCTGCTGATCGCCTTGGGCGCGCTGCTCGCCGTCGGGGTGCTGTAGGGGTCCTCGAGACTGAACGCTCGTCACGGCAAAGCGGCTAGGCTTGTGCCGCTCTTGGGGCGGGGCGAGGTGTCACAACAGGTGCCGAGAGCGAGTTTCACAACTATCGTCCGCCTTGAGGGCCTTCCACGCCAGCGCCCACCATTCGCGCCCGAGCTCGGCTCGGAATCGCTGGCAGAACCGGCGATCACGAAGGCCTCGGCACGGGTAGGATCAGCTAAACGACTCCGCAATATGGAAGGAATTCTTCCGCCGTTGCGGTTGACAACAAGGAAGGGGCAGGTTCGCATCGCGCATGAGCGCTGAATGGGATAAAGGGCGCCAGGCCCAGCGAGGTAAGGTCCCGACGGTGGCCGTCGTCGGGCTCGGCTACTGGGGCCCAAACCTGCTGCGGGTGCTGATCGAACGCAGCGACGTCAAGACACGCTGGATCTGCGACACCAATCCGTCGCGGCTCGGACGCTTCGGGCGTCGCTATCCGAGCGTCCTGCTGACGCAGGAGTTGGACGACGTCCTCGGCGATCCCGAGGTCGATGCGGTGCTGCTCGCGACCCCTGTGTTCACCCACTTTGAGCTCGCGCGCCGGTGCCTCGAGGCCGGCAAGCACACGTTCGTCGAGAAGCCACTCGCTGCCTCGAGCGAGCAGGCGGCTGAGCTGATCGCGCTCTCGCGGGATTGCGAGTTGACGCTGATGTGCGGTCACACGTTCCTGTACAGCCCCCCGGTCCGTGCCGCTCGCGAGCTGATCCGCTCAGGCGAGCTCGGAGACCTTTACTTCGTCTCTTCAAGCCGAGTCAATCTCGGTCTGCACCAGCGCGACGTGAGCGTGATCTGGGACCTCGGTCCCCACGACTTTTCGATCCTCCTCTACTGGCTTGGCGTCGCGCCGAATAGGATCCGCGCGACTGGACGGGACTCGATCGTCCCCGGGATCGCCGACGTCGCGTTCGTCTCGATGGAGTTCGAATCTGGCTTGATCGCCAACGTCGAGCTGAGCTGGCTCGCGCCGAGCAAGCTCCGTAGGACCGTTGTCGTCGGCTCCAAGAAGATGATCGTCTACGAGGACGGGAGTGCCGAGCCGATCAGGATTTTCGACCGCGGTGTCGAGTACAAGGATCCGGAGACGTTCGGCGAGTTTCACCTGTCCTACCGCGCGGGGGACATCCGCTCGCCGAACCTGTCTAACGAGGAGCCGCTCTCGCTGCAGATCGAGGATTTCGTACGCGCCGTCGGGCTCGGTGAGCCGCGGGCGCGCGGGCTCGAGCTCGCGCTGGATGTGGTGCGCCTGGCCGAAGCAGCCGACGCTTCGCTCGCTGACGGAGGGGCCCAAGTCGAGCTTCACGAGCGCCAGCCGATCCGAGTGAAGGCCTGATGGAGGTTTCGGAGCGCGAACGACGATCTCCAGTCCTGTTGACGGCGGGGGTAGAACAAGCCCAGGTGCCGGCGACGCCGCGTCGCTCGCGAGTGCTTGGTGCGAGCGACGGTGACGTTGCGCTGAGGCGAATGCTGGCGGCCGGCGACGCGATCTCCGCGCTTCTGGCGCTCGCCGCCGCGATGTGGCTTTCGGGACAGCCGGGATTCGGTCATCGCATGCTGTGGGGTCTCCTGGCGCCAGCGCTGATCGTCGTGCTGTTCAAGATGTACGGCCTGTATGACCGCGATGTCAAGCGGATCACCTATTCGACGGTCGACGATCTACCGCGTGTTTTCCACGCTCTGGTGATCGGAACTCTGCTGCTATGGCTGTACGCCAAGGTCACGCCGATGCACCAGCTCGATTTCGAGGAGATCCTGCTGTTCAGCGTATTGATGCTGTTGCTGACGATGAGCGTGCGGGGGGTAACGAGATCGTTCCAAGCTCGGCTGGTGGGCCAGGAGCCGGCGCTTCTTATCGGAGGCGGCAGGCTCGCAGAGCTGCTGAGCGCCAAGCTCGCGGCACACCCGGAGTTCCGTTCACACGTGATCGGCGTGCTCGCCGACGGCGACTACAAGTCGTCCTCGGTACACCCCATGCCGGTCCTCGGGTCAATCGAGCAGCTCGAGCGGATCGTCGTCGAGCACGGCGTGCGACGCGTAATCGTGTCTCCAGGTCAGATGGACGACCAACTCCAGCTGGAGGAGCTGCTTCGTCGCTGTCGCCAGCTCAACCTGAAGTTCAGTCTGCTACCAAAACTCTCAGACATGCTGGGTTCAGCGGTAGAGATCGATGACGTGGAAGGCGTCACAGTGCTTGGCGTCAATCCGCCATGGTTGCCGCGTTCCTCGCGGGCGATCAAGCGTGCCCTGGACCTGCTCCTGGCGACCACGCTGTTACTCCTCCTTGCGCCCCTGATCGTGATCATCGCAGTCGCGACCAGACTCGATTCTGGTGGGCCGGTGTTCTTCTCGCAGACGCGCGTGGGCCGAGATGGCCGACGGTTCAGGCTCTACAAGTTCAGGACCATGGTCGCCGACGCCGAGCAGCGCCACATTGAGCTCCTCGAGCAAAGCACGGACCCCTACTGGCTGAAACTGGAACACGATCCCCGGATCACACGGCTTGGTCGTCATCTCCGGCGGTCGAGTCTCGACGAGCTGCCGCAGCTATGGAACGTGCTCCGCGGAGAGATGAGCATGGTCGGCCCAAGACCTCTGATCCCGGTTGAGGACGAGCGCGTACACGACTGGGCGCGGGGCCGCCTCAATCTCACCCCCGGGATCACCGGCTACTGGCAGGTGCTCGGCCGCTCGCGGATCCCTTTCGAGGAGATGGTTAAACTTGACTATCTCTACGTCATGAACTGGTCACTGTGGGAGGACTTGCGCCTGATGCTGCGGACGCTGCCCGCAGTACTTGGGCGACGAGGCGCGAACTGACCCGCCTGCAGAGGCGCGCCGCATACCCAGAAAAGACTTTGTAAATGCCCGTGAACACTGAAACCAGGGATCTTGATCTCGAACGTGTCCTCGCGATCCTGCGCCGTCGTTGGTGGGTTATCGCACTTGTCACGGTCGTCGTGACTGCTGCCAGCTTCGGATTCTCCGCGATTCAGCAGAAGAAATACACGGCGACGTCATCGGTCCTGTTCCAGAGTCAACCGATCGCTCAGACAGCGGCTGGCCTTCAACCATCGGCTGCAGTGTCGGCGACCGCGACGCCGCTGGTCATGGCTACCAACGTCCAACTGCTGAGCCATCAAGCCGGCGTCGCCGCAGCGACAGCCAGAATCGTCGGTCACGGTTTGAGAGCCGGCGAGGTGTCCGGTTCGCTAAGCGTTGCCGAGGAGGGCCAGACCAACATCGCGAGCGTATCGGCAACGAGTCCACAGCCACGGCTGTCCGCCGCGATTGCGAACACGTATGCAGCGCAGTTCATCGCCAGCGAGCAGGCTCAACAGCAGGCGATCGTCAAGCAAAGCCTTGCGCTCGTCAACCGGCAGATCGCAGCAACATCCCGTCAGCAGCTGGCAGGCCCGACCGGTCAGGCGTTGCTTGATCGCGCGGAATCGCTGCGCATTCTCAGTCGGCTCCAAAACAGCGGCGTCCAGCAGGTGACCTTCGCGAGCGTGCCGAGCTCGCCTTCGTCTCCGACAACGAAACGCAACACGGAGCTTGGATTCGTGCTCGGCTTGCTGCTTGGCATCGGCTTTGCTTTTCTGCTCGAGCGCCTGGACCGCCGCATGAAGGATGTGGACGAGCTGAGTGCCGCGTACGGATTGCCGCTGCTGGCGGCCGTGCCGCAGAGCAAGTCCTTCGCGCTTCCGCCCCAGGTAGGCGGCGCGAATCACGCCGGCGACACCGAGGTGTTCAAGCTGCTGCGCGCCTACTTGCGTTACTTCAACGTCGACCGCGAGCTGAGGCTGCTGCTCGTGGCCTCAGCGGGTTCGGGCGACGGAAAGACGACGATCGCGCGTAACCTGGCCGAGGCTGCGCAAGAGACGGGCACGACGACATTGTTGCTGGAGGCCGACTTGCGCATTCCGGAACTCGCGCAGCATTACGGACTTCCGACCAGTCCGGGCCTGTCAGAACTCCTGATCGGGCGCGTGAACGCAGCTGAAGCTGTACGGTCAGTCCCGATCGCGACGCTTGTCAACGGCTCGGCGAGCGAGCTCTCGCTCGATGTCCTCGTCGCTGGTCATCCGCCGCCCAATCCGGCCGCGCTGCTCCAGAGCCATGCGATGGCCGACGTTCTCTCTTGGGCCGCCGAGCACTACGAGTTGGTCGTCGTGGATACACCGCCGCTAGGGGTCGTCTCGGATGCAATGGCGTTGCTGCGAAATGTCGACGGCGTTGTGATCGTCAGCCGCCTGGGCAAGAACACGCACGATGCGGCGAGCTTCCTGCGTGAACGACTGGTCGGCGTTCACGCTCCGCTACTCGGCGTCGTCGCGAATGGCGTGAGGGCGAGGGGCGACAACAGCTACGGCTACGGCTACTACGGCGCCGCCGTAGCACGCCCGGAGGATGAGCCGACGGCCTCTCGCCCAGCTGATTCCTCGCGTCGCTAAGTGGAGGGTCCTCGCAGATGACGGCGCCTAGGCCGCTGCGCGCATCAGGTGACGGCGCCCCCGGAGCCGTACGAATAGGCGAAGATGCTCTGCGTAACGCCGCCCTGAGAGCGCAATCCGTGTTCGTCACGGGCGCCTTGGCGACGGCGGCAGTCGGCACTGGATGGCTCGTCGCAAAGGGCGATGTCAAGGTCATTGCCGCAGTGGGCGCGATCGTGGCTGTGCTCGTTCTTGCCCTCCGCGCTCCCGGGCCGCTCGCGGCCCTTCTGTTACTCGCCATGCTGAATGGCGTACCGATCGTCAATCTCAGTGGTCGGGTGCCTGGAGGCGCGCACTTTCAGGACGGAGCCGCGATCGCGCTGGGCGGGCTGCTCTTTGCCTACCGGGATCCGATGCCAACCGTACGACGCGCGCGCCTGATTCGCATAGCTGCGGTTTGGAGCGGATGCTTCGTCGCGTATTGGATATTCACCCTCGGTCGCAGCGTCCTGCTTGACAGCATACCGGTCCTCCAGGCGATGCTGTACTGCCGCGACTTTCTGTACTTCGCGCTCCTATTGCCCTTGGCGTTGTGGGCGCGATTCCCGGCGAGGTCGTCGCAACGTGGTGCTTGGGTGCTGTTGGCCGGAGTCATCATGTACTCCATCGGAGCGACGGTTGTGAGCCTCACCGGCATCGAGCTGCCGTGGCTGATTCACCCAGCGATTGCCGATCCGACCCTCGGTGTGACGCGCTTATACGCATCCATGTCTAGCCTGGCGAATACAGCGCTAATCTTTGCGGCGGCACTGCTGCTGTCCCAAGAGGGACGGGGTAAACGCGTATACATGGGCGCGCTAACAGTGCTGCTTGCAGCTACGGTGTTACTGCAGTTGGGGCGCGCTAACTACCTTGCACTAGGGGTCGCGTTTATCGCTGGGGTGTGCGTCTACATGACCCGCTACGGGCCGGCGACAGCCGTGGCCGTGCGCGGCAGCATCGTAGTTCTTCTGACATTGATTGTCGCACTCGCGTTCACGGGAGGTGCCGGAGGAAGTACCAACGCCAAGGGGATCTCCGTCCTCGGACCGGCTATATCGCGTGTGGAGTCGGGCGTTTCGGATCTCTCAGGCTCAGGCGGGACTGTCGGGTACCGCGAGACGGTTGACAAAAATATGCTTCAAGTCCTCGGGACGAGTTGGCCATTAGGTTTGGGCTTTCTCCACCCAGCGGCACATTACGTCCCGACGTTACCTCTGGGCTCGATCCGCAATAGCGACACCGGGGTGTTCAACATCGTGATGACGATGGGGATTGTGGGCGCACTTCTCTTGTTCGCGCCGGTGTTCTACGGGCTCCGAGAACTTCTGCGCGTAAGTAAGCCGTCGAGGAAGGACCGACAAGCGCCGGCTCGATGGATTGTCTACGGAGGGGTCGCCTGGATGGTGTGGGTGATCGCCAGCTCACCTACCAGTGGGGTTTTGTTCAGTGCCGCCGGGGTCGTCCTGGCCGCCATGGTATTTGGATTCCTCGGCGATGCCAGCACGTCGTCGGCAGCTGAGGTAAGTCCTTACGTTTCGCAACGAGATTGACAGAAGCGACTTGAATCCCGGTGTGTAGTAACGCTCGGCCGCCGTATCATCGACGTGGAGTTAGTCAGGCCATATGCAAGTGCGAGTCCTGATCCCGACTAGCCGGCATCTCTATAAACTCGTTAGTTACGGCATGGTCGTTGACTTCGAGGATGCCGTCGTAGCTGCGAGCGATGTCGACCTCGTGCCGGTTCCTTTGCATTCGTGGAGGGCGCAGGCCGAAAGCCTGCTGCGAGGACAACTGCAACGACCCGTCGTGACTCCCCGTTCACAATACGACGTTTGCCTGCTCGTAGCGATGGGCGTGAATTGGCTTCCGAGTCTGCGGTACATTCGGAATTTACGCAGCGTGGCTCGGCGAGTTGTTGTGTATCTATTCGACTCGTGGCTGAGTGATCTGTCGAGACTTAGCTCCTACCAGCAGGTACTGGCGGCGATCGACGATCTGTTCGTGTCGTTCGTCCATGCGAGGGACGAGTACTCAAGGGCCCTTCCATGCCGCGTGCACTATCTGCCGCAGGCGGTGGATGAACGGTGGTTTCATCCCTACCGGACGCGGCGGCCTATCGATGTGCTATCAGTCGGGCGACGTCTCCCCGAAGTACACTCACGATTGCTCGATATTTCAAGAGAGCGCGATCTTTTTTACTATTACCAGACTCACGTCGCTCCAATGGCCATCGACTTCCGTGAGAATCAAGAACTACTGGGTCGGCTTTGTCAACTGGCACGGGTGCATGTGAGCTGGGCCGTGGACTGTACGACCCCGAATCGGAAGGCGGAAGGAACCGCGATCACAGCGCGCTGGTTTGAGGCAGCGGCTTCCGGAAGCGCGGTCATCGGAAGGGCCCCTCGGACAACGGAGTTTGCGCGGCTCTTTCCGTATAGCGGCTTTGTACGCGACATTGACCTTGACGCGATCGAGAGAACCGACGAGATTCTGGCCGATGCGAGCGCCGACGGCGGCCGAAACGAACGCATCGCGCTTGCCGAGCACGTACGGACGCTTCATACCTGGACGGCTCGATGGGGTGAGATCCTCGAGGTGTGCGGCTATTGACCGGCTGCGGCCTTGGAACCAAGGACCGCAGGGGTCCGGTGGTAGCGACTGAGGAGTCAGGCAGACGCCTCGACGCGGCTGTAAAACGCAGAGCTAGTCCGAGACCTGTCCGATGGGTGCGCTCAGGCAGAAGGCTGGGGCGGCTCAAATCGCTGCGGGAGCCGACCGCAGTGTACGCCCGCACTTTTTGGGGCGATCGGATGCTGGTCACCCCGCCGGAATCGCTTTCAGCCCAAGTTTACCTTTATGGCTTCTATGAAGAGGGCCTCACGCGGTTCATGCTCGATCAGGTCAGGGAAGGTTCTACAGTGATCGATGTTGGCGCACACTACGGTTATTTTACCCTTCTCGCGGCTCGGCTGGTCGGGAGCAGTGGCAGTGTTCATGGGTTCGAGCCCACACCAAGCAGCTACGCGGTACTCAAGCAGAATGCAGACACCAAGCCGAACGTGCGAGCGATGCATTGCGCTGCGTGGTCTCACACGACCGAGCTGGTTCTGCACGATCACGGGGTCACGCACTCGATGTTCAACTCCATTTTCACGCCTCGGACCAGTGAGGTAGAAACTGTGTCGATGGTGAAGGTCCGCGCGCTAGCGCTCGATGAGTACGTCGAGGGTCTCTCTCTGGAGCCTGACCTCATCAAGATTGATGCCGAGTCGGCAGAGCTTCAGGTCATTGAGGGCCTTGCGGCCACCATGCGCCGGCACCGGCCCGTGCTGACGGTTGAGGTCGGTGACCTGTCCCCCGACCAGCCGATGGAAAGCCGTGAGCTGCTCGCAAGCGTCTGTCGTGACTATGGGTACCAGCCGTTCGAGTTCTCAGATGCCCGGATTCGTAAGCATGAATTGCGGGAGCGTTATGAGTACGACAACATCCTGCTGGTGGCCAAGTAATGGAATCCCAGAAGGCAGTTCCCGATCCGACAGAGGTGCCATTGTGGGCGGCTGGAGTGCCCCGAAACTCACCGCAGGTGCGCGTCCTGTCGGCCGCAGCACCGATATGATGAGTTCTTGCTTGAGGCCTCACCTATGAGCCGGCGGCCTCGGCCGCGCTTGCCGCGACGTGGTGTGCCAACCTGCAGCCATCCGCGGCCGAGCGTTCGTGAGTGAAGGTGCCTCCCCGGCCTTGAGGAACACTTCTACCCCAGTCGCGCTTCCGCGCGGAGGTTTGTTGACGCCGGTTCTCGTGGATCCGTTCGAGGGTCGGAGCGGAAGTAGTCTCTTGATGTCGATACTGGCCGCGAGTCCGCTTGTCGCGATCGATCCTGTCTTTCCGTACGAATCGTTAGCTCGTCTTTCTTTGCCGTCTTGTCCGCCAAATCGACAGCCCTTTTACGCCCAGTCCCGAGTGGAACATACAGCAGTTTCTGAGAGCACCGGCGAGCCGTGTTGGCCCGCTACCGTTCAGCCCAGTATCGCTAGAGCCGTCCGATTTTGCGTCCCGTGCCGCGCGTCATCTGTGGGTCGCGCTTTCGGAGTCGCTCGTCGAGCACTCTTCAGGGCCACTTTGCTACTACGCCGAGAAGACTTTTGGCGACACTGTCGAGTGCCTCACCGCGGCGGGGATAAAGGTTAAGCTGATCAACCTCGTCCGAGACCCGCGGGATGTCGTGGCCTCGATCCGGTCCTTCGACGAAAAACGCGGTTCCTATGGGTTCGGCCGAACGCGTGACCAATCCGAGGCAGACTATCTTTCTACACTGGTCGCAGACATGAAAGGCCTTCTCGAGCGAATGTGGGCACGAGCGGGCGTCCACGACCATGTGTGGATACGGTACGAGGACATGATCACGGATCGTGCGGGCACCGTAGGTCGTCTCTCTCGCTGGTTAGACGTCAACCTACCACTCGAGGGCGCTCCGAGCCGAAAGGAGTACCGAAGGCACAGGACGAGCCGTAATCCTCGAGAGTCGATCGGAAGGTGGCGGAAATCATGTCTAACGATGAGGTAGCGTACATCGACTCCGCCCTTGGAGACGACTGGCCAGGCTCGGATACACGGGATAGTGGCCGCATTAGATCGGTCCGCGCATTTGACGTGGGGCCTAACGTACCGGCCTCGGGGATCGGTCTGAGGGGCGGAATGAGCCGGGCTATACAGTGGCGGTACGTGCTGCGGACCCAGGCGACGGGAAGGCAATGACACCTGTGCGGCCGTTAGTTATCAGCCACTCCGGGGACGCCACCGGGGCCACGATCGCTCTGCTCCGCATTATAGGTGGTGCGTCAACACAGGGGCGCTAGAGCCGACTTTCGTTTTGCGGTCAGATGGACCGCTTACGGACGAGTTTCGACAGCTCGGACGGACTGTCGTGTACTCAGAACGAACCGAGCGGCTGATCGAGAGAGGGGCCAGCCGGTTCCCAAAAGCCGGCGGGGCCTACCCTGCGGCTAGCTTCGCCATCGGTGGTTGGCTGAGGGGACTGTCCCGCAGAGAGGGCGTCGAATTGATCTACGTCAATACCGCTACACAGGGCCGTATGGTCCCGCTGTTGGCCCCACTGGGCGTTCCGTTTGTTACTCACGTGCACGAGCTCGAGCCCACGATTGTCGGGAATCAAAACCTGGACGGCCTGAAGGCGCTGATCGCTCACAGTGAGAAGATATTTGCGGTGTCGCGTGCCGTGCAAGAAATGCTCGTGAAGTTCGGGGCGCTCCGCGGGCGCGTCAGCGAAGTCCAGCCCCCAATTGAGGAGCAGTCCGGGTTGTCGACGGAGGAGCGTGTGCGCCTGCGCCGTGAGGTGCTAGGTGCAAATGATGATTCGATTGTGATCGCCGCCTGTGGGCTGCCCGGCTGGGCAAAGGGTACGGATATCTTTTTTCGCGTTGCTCAGGGTGTCCTTGCCGACACAGACCGGAACCATGACGTCGTGTTTCGCTGGATCGGTGGAAGCGCCAGAAATGCAGCGTTAGCGACGCTCGTGGGCGACGCGGAGCACTTCGGGCTGACTGGTGTAGTAAGTGGTACCGGTCAGGTCCCCCACGCCGATCGGCTGCTCGAAGCCGTGGACATTTTCGTAAGTACGTCGAGAGAAGATGCGAACCCATTGGTGGTCTTGGAGGCTGCGGCTGCCAAACGTGCGGTCGTCTGCTTTGAACATGCCGGAGGAGCGGAAGACCTCGCGAAGCTCGGGGCAGCTGTGGCCGTCCCCTATCTTGACGTGACGCGATGGTGCAGGCGGTATTAGCGCTCGTGAGATCGCCAGAAGAGCGTCGGCGACTGGGGGAAGCGGCACGGGCGGTGGTACTCCGACGCAACGCTGTGGACGTGGTAGCGGCACAGGTGTCCGAAGCGCTACAAGCGGTCAGACAATCTTCGTCCCGACCCGCTCCCTGACGAAGCTCTAGCATCGATTGCGGGTCGCCACGAGCAGTTTGTGCCCTCAGGGGTCGACGGAGCGTTACCCACGTTGCTGCGTCGCAGCCGACGAGCGGACTGAAGCGACTGAGGAGTAGTAGGCGTTGCTATGACGCAGTTCTGCGATCCGACCGAACGCTTGTAAGCGACCGTCGACGATAACCATGACACGCTCACAAATATCGAGCGTTGACATTCGATGGGCGACGATAAACAGCGTGACCTGGTGCTTGAGTGCGAGGAGTGACTCTTGAATCAGCATTTCGGCATGTGGGTCGAGCGCACTTGTCGGCTCGTCCAGCACCAGCACTTCTGGATGTGCGGCAAGCGCTCGGGCGAGGCAGATGCGCTGCTGCTGGCCGCCTGAGATCGCATCAGCGCGCGGCCCGATCAAGGTGTCGTAGCCCGCGGACCACTTCATTATGTCGTTGTGGATACCAGCGAGCCGCGCTGCACGCTCAACTTCGTGGTCGGCGATGTCGCGGAAGAACCTGATGTTGTCGGCAACTGAAGCATGCAGCAGTCGCGGCTCCTGCGGGACGTATGCGATTAGCCTGTGCCAGTCCGCGCGCTTGAATTGCTCTGCCGGGACGCCGTTGACGAGATACGTACCGGAGTCAGGGGATCGCAAACCTAGAAGGATCTGAACAAGCGTGGACTTTCCGGCGCCGGACGGCCCCACGATTCCAACCGATTCTCCGGCAGCCACCTCAAAGCCGATGTCTGAGAGCACGGGCTGTCCAGGCTCGTATGCAAATGAAACGCGATCAAAGGCGATGGACTCCGCTCTGGTGAGCCGGAGCCGGCCGTCCAGCGGGCTCGTGGCGCGGTATCGTCGCTGGGCCTCACCGAGGCGATCGACAAACGGCAGTGCAATCAGTACCGCCTGGTACGCGGTTTGCATCTGCTGGCCGTACATCCCGGCCCGCACGAGAAGAAGAACGACCACACCAAGCGACGCGGCCTGGCCGCCGCCGACCGCATACAGCGCAAAGAGGGCAAGTACAACGAGCAGGTAGACCCCGGTCTGATAGACGCCGGGTGCGAGACGCGAAAGCATCTGCACGTGGTAGAACGGTCCACGGACTGCGGTAATCAGGCGCTCAGCGAGCCCTTGCTGGGCAGCCGCTACGCCGAAGACGTGGGCCTCCTCAGCCAGACGGACGGTCTCGTTGACCCCGCCAGCGTAATTGAGCGATGCTTGGGAAAGGGTCTTCGCGTAGCGACGCGACAGGTTAGTCAACGGCCGTACCAAGGCAAACAAAGCGACAGCGGTCACGAGTACCACGACCGCCGCCAGAACGTTGAGCGCAAACGCCGAGAGGACAAGCACGGAGAAGGTCAGCGGACTGACGAGCAGCGTCGCAGCCTGAATCGAACATTGGGTGCCTTGTGAAACCTGATTGGTGAGCAGTTCCTGTAGATGCCCTTCGCGGTCACGCGACTGCTCATTCCAAGAGGCACCCATAAACGCCGTCAGCACATCGGTCCGCAGCTTCACCTGCACGTCCGCCGCTATGCGCGCTGGCACGATCGAGATGACAAT
>CAVPFS010000025.1:0-110144 GCA_963703825.1 uncultured Solirubrobacterales bacterium
GGTGCTGTTCGAGGGCGGCCGACCCGCTCCGGCCGCAGCCGCGGACGGCAGCGAGCAACAGAACGGCGCGGGCCCGGAGGCGGCGGCGCCCGCCGACGGCGAGCCGGTGGGCGTCTCGGCGTCGGAGGCAGACGGATCGGCGAGCGCCGACGATCTGCCGTTCTGATCCGCGACCGCGGCTGATCACCAGCAGCGACGCCGACCCCAGGCCGGCGTCGCGCGCGGCCGCTGACGGCTGACCGGCGACGGTCACGCACAGAGGGGCTGGCGGAACCGCCGGACCGGCGCCCGCCGGCGGGCGAGCTGGCTCTCCGGCCGCGCACCCATTTCCACTGCGCACCAGACCGACGCATCTGAACGGGCGTCGCGGGTGCGCTCCATCTAACCGTCTGACAAGGAGACTTGCATGGCGAACACAATTCCCGCCGCCGGGATGCCGGCGGCGACAACCTATCCGCGCTGGCGGGCGACTGGGGGAGGCGGTTGGGCCGCCCCGCCCGACGATCGCACGCTCGAGCGCGAGCGCCTCGAGACCCGCGCGCGGGTAACGGACGCGACCGGGCAGCTGCTGCGGTGCTTCCCGCGCTGGAGCCGGGCACTCGAGCAACTGACCTCGCTCGCGCTCGAGCGGCTGGCGGGCAACGAGCCGATCGACCCCAACGACCCGGACGTGTGGCGCAGCCGCGACGCGCACGCCCAGGCGGTGCTGCACAGGCACGGCAAAGGGAAGGTGAGCGCCACGCGCCTGACGTCGGCGGCGATCGCCGCGCTGATCGACGGGCAGGCGCTGGCCGACCGCGACGCCGGCCTCGACTGGACCACGGTCACGGTCCCGGCGAGCGCGCTCGACGAGCCGCTCCGCCGCGCTCACGCGAGGCTGCCGATCAGCCTCGAGGATCCGTCGGTCTGGGCGTATCACGCTCGACCAGCGGCGCGCGCTCGCCGGCCCGCTCGGGCTCGAGGACGATCGCGCCGACGACCTGTCGCGGTGGGTGCTCGCCCACCCCGACCAGTTCGACGCCGCGGACCTGCGCTGCTGGCGGATCGGCTCGGACAGCTGGCTGTCGCTCGCCGGCGAGCAGCTCGGACAGCGTCGGCAAGGTGGAGCGGCCGGTCGGCGTGTTCGTCGTGCCGGCGCTCGGATCGAGCGACGGCTGGCAGCTGGCGCCGGTGCTCGCGCTCGACACGATCCGGTTGATCGCCGAGCTCGGCGGCCGGCTCGAGCGCGATCTGCGCTCGGCGGTGCTGCCGATCGCCAGCCGCGAGGCGCTGCTCGAGCGGATCAACGTGCACACCTTGCATGCCGGGCCGAGGGAATGCCTGGACTCGGCGGGGCAGCTCGCGCAGGAGCTCTCGCGCGAGCTGCGGACGCCGATCAGCCCGGGCGTGCCGCGCGACAAGCGCGACCGGTGGGGGCGGCTCGCCGTCCGCCGCCGCTCCTACAAGGGCGCCGGCGGCACGAGCACGGCCGAGCTCGAGCTCCGGGTGCTGACGTTCCCCGCGCGCGGGTTCACCCAGCGGCGGCTCGGGTCGGCGCCGCGCGAGGAGCAGTACGCGCGCCCGAGCGCGGTGATGGACCTCGGCGAGGCGGTGCAGACGGCGGTCGACGCGGGGCTGCCGCTGCTGCTCTCGACCGAGGCCGCCGGCCAGCTGAAGGACACCGTCCGGGTCGGGCGGATGAAGGGACGGCCCGGGGATGCTCACGATCACCACCTCCGACGGCGTGTCGGCGACGCACCCGGCGGGTGGTCGCCGAGCAGGCGATCGCCGAGCTGCGCGCGCTCAAGCGCGCGCGGGCGAAGGTGACGCTCGCGGCCGGCGCGCGGCAGGTGGTGCGGATGACGCTCGCGCGACCGCTGGCCGACGACCCGGTGCTGCTCGGCCGCCAGCGCGAGATGGCCGCGCTGAAGGTCGTCGGCTCCGGCGTCGACGCGTCCGCGGTCGGCACCGGGAAGACGATCAGCTCGGGGCGGGCGCTCGCGCACCGCGCCTCGACGCAGCCGCGGTTCCGCGGGCTGGTCGTCGCCGAGGGCAGGCTGCTCGGCCAGTGGCGCGAGGAGCTCGCGCAGCGGCGCGCCGGGCCGCGGGCTGCCGCCGCTGGCGCCGAACCTCGAGCTGCTCGTGCTCTCCGACGATCGGCAGATCGCCGGGCAGATCCGCCGCTTCGACCGCGAGCTCGGGGACCGGCCCGGGCGTGGTGCTCGTGCCGAACAGCGTGCTTGACCGCTACCCGTCCGACCTGCAGGCGATCCCGTGGCATCTGCTGATCGCCGACGAGGCGCTCCGCTACGCGAACCCCGCGACCGAGGCGCACCAGGCGCTCGCGCAGGTCCGGTTCGGATCGGTCGCTGACTGCTGGCTCTTGACCGCGACGCCGCGCGGCAAGAGCGCCGAGCACCTCGACGTGCTCGTCGGGCTCGCGGTCGGCGACGAGGCGATGATCACCGAGCGGCTGAACACGCGCGAGGCCGGCGACCTGATGGACGAGATCCACGCCCACCGGCTGCGGGTCAACTACGGCCCGCACCTCGTCCGCGTCACCCGCCGCGACATGCAGGCGTGGATGCCCGAGGTCCGGCCCGCGCAGCCGCTCGCGCTCGACCCCGACCCCGCGCTGTCCGAACTGCTCGACGCGATCCGCCGCGGCGGCCAGGAGGCCTACCGGCGGCTGCTCGGGGTCCTGCGCGAGCTCAAGTCGCTCGAGGCCGGGAGCGCGATGTACAAGCAGGCGCTCGCCGAGCTCGCCCGCGCCCAGGGAGTCGTGCTCGGCAACGTCGGCGTGTTCGTCGACGCGAGCGTCGACCCCGAGACGCTGACCCACTCGAAGGCCGCGCTCGCGACCGCGCTCGTTCGCCAGGGGCTCGTCGCCGACGCGATCCGCGGGGGAGGGGACGGGCTGCCGCTGCTGCGCGGCGTCACCGCCCAGACGCTCGCCGGCGTCGCCGGCTGAGGAGCAGGTGATCGTGTTCGGCGAGCGGGTGTGGTGCCTGCGCCAGCTCGCCCGCACGCTGCGCGAGCGCCACGGCGTCGAGGCGCACGTCGCCGACGGCAGCATCACCACCGGCGAGTTCGAGGTGCTCAAGCGGCGCTTCACCGCCGGCGAGTTCCCGGTGCTGTGCCTGTCGCGGATCGGGCACGAGGGACACAACCTCCAGAACGCGTCGGTGCTCTGCCACCTCGACCTGCCGTGGCTACCGAGCGGGCTCGAGCAGCGCGTCGGCCGCGCGGCCCGGCCCGGCGCGGCCCGCGCGCACGTGCAGACCTACATCCCCTACATCCGCCGCGGCGGGATCGAGCACGTCGTCTCGGTGCTCGCCGCCCGCGGCGCCGAGCACCACCAGATCCTCGACAGCTTCGAAGGCGTCCACGCCGCCGAGAGCACCGTCGCGACCCAGCTCGGCGAGATCACCGGCCAGGTCGCCGACAGCAAGGACGACGCCGGCTACGCCGCCACCGCCGCCCGGCTGCGGGTCGCAGCCAGCGTGTTCGGCAACTGAACCACCACGACAACTACGATTGGAGGCTCATTACATGCTCGTATTTCGCTCACTTTCGTCTACACTGAGGCGTATGTCGCTTGCATACGCCGATGAGGCGATCCATCTGCGCGAGGTCGCGTCGCTCAGCGACCGTGACATCGCGCGCGCTACCGGCTCCGGTGTGAGCACCGTGTCGGCGTGGCTGCGGCGCGAGCGCGCGCCGCGCGGGCGGCGCGCCGAGCGGCTCGTCGAGCTCTCGGCGATCGCCGACCGGCTCGCCGCCGTGCTCGGCGCCGAGCGGGTGCCCGTGTGGTTGAACAAGCCGATCCCGGCGCTCGAGCACCGCAAGCCGCTGGACGTGATCGCCGCGGGCGGCTACGAGCAGGTCTCGCGCGTGGTCGCCGAGCTCGAGTCGCCGACCTTCGGCTAGCGCCATGGCCGGCGATATACCGGCGGTGCCCGTGACCGGGGTCTGGTACCGGCACGTTCCGCGCCGACGCGCCACCGATGCCGGGACACCCGGCGCCGGACGGGCGCTGGCAGCGCGGCGAGCAGCTCGCCGGCCTGTACCTCGCCCAGGACCCCGACACGGTGTGGGCGGAGTGGTATCGCGCGCTCGCCGAGCTCGGCGAACCGCCCGACCTGCGCCTCCCACGCGACCTGTGGCGGTTCTCGCTGAACCTGCAGCGGGTCGCCGACCTGTCCCGGCCCGCGGCGCTGCGAGCGCTCGGCCTGCCGGACCCCAAGCCCGATCGTGCGCAGTGGCCGGCGTTCCAGGACGCCGGTGCACGACTCGCGGCCGACGGGTTCGAGGGCGTTCTGTTCTTCTCGAGCGCCCGTCCCGCCGGCCTGTGCGTGTGCGTGTTCGGGACCGGCGAGGGGTTCGCGGGCGTGCGGCCCGAGCGGCAACCCCGAGCGGATCAGCGCCGCGCCAGTACCGCCGCGCGGGATGCGCACCTAGCGCCCCACGGCGCACAACGACCAGCACCAACTGACGTGAGCGCCCGCCCGATCGGCGGGCGCTCGCCACATCTGACCAACGTTCAAGCAAGGAGACGCGCATGAGCGCAATCACCGCTGCCCTGTCGCAGATCGACCGGGTGGCCGCCGAGGGAGACCTCGCCCCCGACCCAGCCGCGCCGCTCGAGCTCGAGACGGCGGGCGATCCGATCCTGCTGCCGGACGGCAAGCGGATCTACCCGCCGTGCCTGCACGGCCAGCCGATCGACGAGCTCGCCCTCGCGCTGCTCGACATGCACGACCCGGCCGCAGTCGACGTTCCTGCGGCTGATCGGCCCGCCCGGCGCGGGCAAGAGCCAGATCGCCCGCGCGATCGCCTACCGCCTGTGGACCGGCCGCGGCCGCGAGGTCGCCGACCGGCACGGCGCCCCGTTCTACGGGTTCGTCGAGCTGCAGCCCGGCCCGTCCTCGGACGAGTTCTTCTTCCGCTACGACTACGTCCCGGTCGCCGGGAGCCGGCGGGCAGGTGGAGCTGGTCGACTCGGCGTTCGTGCAGGCGATGCGCGAGGGGTGGGTGGTGATGATCGACGAGGTCAACACCGCCCGCGACGTCGCGCTGCTGTCGATCAACGCCACGCTCGACGGCCGCCTCACGCTGTACCTCGCCGCGACCGGCGAGACCGTCATCGCCCAGCCCGGGTTCGCCGTCCTGCTCGCCTACAACCCGGGGCTGGTCGGCGCGACCGACATCCCCGACGCGTGGCACTCGCGGTTCCCCGCCACGCTCGAGGTCACGAGCAACTGGGCGGCGCTCGCCGAGCTCGGCGCGCCGCCGTCGCTCGTCGCCGAGGCGATGCGCCTCGATCGCCAGCGGATCGCCGGCGAGGACGGGCTCTGCTGGACGCCGCAGTTCCGCGACATCGAATCGCTGTGGCGGATGACCGAGCGGGTCGGCGAGCGCGCCGCGCTCGCGTTCTTCGCCTCCAACCTGCACGAGCAGGTCAGGCCGGGAAGATCCAGGACGCCGAGGCGGCGGCCGCCTGCCGGATGCTCGACCAGGCCGGCTACGGCCGCCTGCGGGTCTCGGCGACAAGCGGCCTGCCGAACCTGCACGGCTACCCGCGGGCGGTGACCTCATGACGCCCGCCAGCACGGACCAGCGGCCGGCCGGCGGTGTTCGTGCAGCAGCTGCACCGCGCGGCCGCGCAGCGCGGCCGGCTCGACCCCGTCTACCAGGACCTCTCCGACCACTGGACGCGGTGCTCCAGCGCCTGTACCCGGTGTGGGCGCTGATCGGGCCGGGCCTGTCCGATCCCGGGCACATCGAGATCCACTCCCGCACCGTCTACCTCGACTCCGAGGCGCTGCTCGGCCCGCGCGCCGCGATCGCCGCGGGCGAGCTCGAGCAGCGGGCGATCCTGCGCTGCTTCGGCGTCGCGCTGCACGAGACGCTCCACGCCAAGCACACCAAGCGCTGGGCGATCGAGCACGACATCGAGCTGTCCGAGTCAGACGACCCGGCCGACCGGCAGCTCGCCGTCGACCGGCGGCTGCTCGAGGAGCCGCGGATGGAGGCCCACGGCGTCCGCGAGTTCCCGCCCGACTCGCTGCGCGGCCGGTTCGTCCGCCGCGCGCTGCAGGCGGCGGTCATCGACGTGATCCTGCCCGCGTTCGCCGAGCAGGTGCTGAGCCGCGGCCGCTGCGGGCCAGCCGCTGACGCGCGATCTCGCCGCCCGCGCGACCGTCTACCTGCAGGCCCGCACCCACTACGGGATCGTCGAGCCCGCCGACGCTCGACCCGCTCCGCGCGGTGTGGCGCGCGGTGCTCGGCGAGCGCGACCTCGCGGCGCTCGACGACCTGTACGCCAGGGTCGTGTGGATCCCCGACGGCGAGCTCGACCGGCTCGACGAGGCGGCCCGCGAGTACCGGCGAGATCGTCGGCGAGCCCGACCCGCCACCGAGCTGCCGGCGGGGCTGGCGAGCGCGGAGGATCCGGTGAAGGCGGGGGAGCGGCGGACCTCCGGCGAAGGTGACGCCAGCGAGCGCGACGGCGGCGCCGACGTCGGCGGCGGGGTCGCTCGCCGATGCGCTCGAGCAGGCGATCGCGAGCGCCCGCGCCGGCCAGCTCGAGCAGCTCGACGAGGACGTCGACCTCGAGCAGGTGCTCGACAACGCCGCCGGCCGCGGCGAGCAGGCGAGCGAGCTCGGCCGCGGGCGCGGGACCGGGCTGCCGAGCGGCCGGCTGCCCGACCGTGGCGTCGACCGGCCGCCGTACCCCGACGAGGTGCAGCACGCCCGCCGGTACGCCAACCGGCTGCGCCAGGCGATCACGCAGGGGACCCGGCAGATCGACAAGCGCACCCCGGGCGGGCGGTTCGACGGCCGCGCCTACGCACGCGGCCGCGCCGAGCAGGCCGCCGGGCGGCCGGTCACGCACGCCATCCGTGGCGCGTCACCCGGCAGGTCGCCGCGCCGATCCAGGAGCCGCACGTCGGGCTGATCATCGACACCTCCGGGTCGATGGGCGGCTACGAGTACGCGCTCGGGCCGATCGCGTGGATCCTCACCGACGGCCTGCGCCAGATCGGCGGGCGCTGCGCGACCGCCCTGTTCGGCAACAGCGCCGCGCTGCTCGTCCGACGGCACCCGGCCGCTGGCGCTCGTCCCCGGGATCCGCACCGGCGGCGGCACCGCGTTCGCCGGCGACGCGATCGAGCTCGTCTCAGACCAGCTCGAGATGACCAACCCCCGCCGCCCCCGGTTCGTCTACGTCCTCTCAGACGGCGGCTGGTCCGACACACGGGCCGGCGTCGAGCGGATCCGCGAGCTCGCCGAGCTCGGCGTCCCGACGATCCACCTCAGCATCGGGATCGCGCCGCTGTCGGTCGAGTGCGACCGCATCACCGTGATCACCGACCCCGCGCAGGCGCTCGACCACATCGCCGCCGACACCGTCGCCGCGCTCGCCGCCCGGCACCGCCGCCCGCGCGGCCGCTGACCCAACCCTCACACCGAAAGGAAGCAACCTGATGCAGACCCCCAACCCTGCTCTGCTGCCCTGTCCCGCCCTGTTCGACGTCACGACCGTCGCGAAGGCTCCCGTCGACGGCCGGATCGAGCGGATCGAGCTCGACGCGCTCGAGCTCGCCCCGAACGCGCGCCGCGAGATCTCCCGCGAGGGGATCGAGCGCCTCGCCGGGATGCTGATGCGCACCGGCCAGCTCGTCCCGTGCATCGGCCACCGACCCGACCCGAGCCAGCCCCGGACCGTGATCTACGACGGCCAGCGACGCCTGCTCGCCGCCCAGGCGAGCGCACGAGCTCGCCGGCACCGAGGGCTACGAAGACCTGGCGCCGGTCCAGAGCCTGATCGTCCTGCTGCTCGACCACGAGCCGGGCGCGGATGAGATCCGCCGGATCCAGGCGCAGGCCAACCAGCGCGAGAGCCTGTCGCTCGTCGACCAGCAGGAGCAGCTGCGCGACTGCTGGGAGGCCCGCGCCGGGCTGCCCGGAGCCCGACCGGATCGCCGCGGTCTGCGCCGACCTCGGGATCTCGCCCAAGCGCGCGCACAACCTCCGCCGCCAGCTCGCGCTCCCCGACCCGATCCGCACCCGCGTCGCCGAGCGCCCGACCGGCGAGCAGATCTCGGTCACGATGGCCAACCGCCTCGCCGACATGCACGAGATCGCCCCGCAGCTCACCGAGGCGGTCGCAAAGCGGATCACCAGCACCGACCTGCACGACAAGGCGCTGCAGGACCTCGGCGCGTTCGTGCACCGCACCGTCGTCGAGGACGAGCACACCTACGCCGTGCGGATCGACGACGGCGCGATGCTCGACGCCGCCGAGCAGATCGAGCACGCCCGCGCCCACCTCACCGCCGACGGCCAGCGCCAGCTCGCCGCGATCCTCGGCTGCGAGCTCGAGCGGCTCGACGCCGAGCTCGACACGCTCGCCGCCCGCGCCAAGACCAGGGCGCTCAAGATCCGCATCACCGGCGAGGTGCGCGACCGCGCCCGCAACGGCCGGTACGCGTTCGTGCACGAGCGCGGACAGGACTTCGCCGCCGGGATCTGGGTCGTCGACCCCGCCTTCATGCTCGACCTCGTCCACGAGCAACTCGGCGACGGCGAGACCGCACCGGCCCGCGAGGAGGCGTACTTCGCCGGCGCCCGCATCGACGACGACGAGCTCCGCGACGCGGCCGCCGAGGACGAGCAGCGCCGGGCGCAGGCGCGGGCCCGGCACGCCGAGGCGACGCGCAGCAACCTCGGGCTCGGCCACGACATCCGCGCCGGGCTGATGGACCCCACGCGACAGCCAGCTCCACGCGCTCAGGCAGATCGTCTGCCACCTCCTCGTCCGCCACTACCGCGAGCTGATCGCCTACGGCGCCGGCTGGACCGACCCCGAACGCCAGCAGCCCGTCGGCGACACCGGCCGCCACGAGCCACGCCAGCCCGACGCGATCGTCGACGCCGAGCTCCAGCGCGCGCTCGCCGACCCCGACCCGCTCCGCGGCATCGCCCAGCTCACCGCGCGGCTGGGCAGCCGCCTTCGTGCTCGATCCCGCCGGCGTGACCCGCACCAAAGCGCTCGGCTCAGAGCGGATGGCTCGCAAGCTGCGCGACGCGCTGCCCGGCGGCGACGGCGCGCTGCGCGCCGCGGTGTGGGAGTTCATGCGGCCGATGCTCTCGCCCGCGCTCGTCGCGCTCAACCGCGACGCGTTCGTCATGCGACGAGGGCGTCGAGACGACCGTCGACCTCGACGGCCACCGCGCGGCGTCCGACCTCGACGAGCTCGCCCTCGACGACGAGTCAGAGGCCGAGGCCTCGTAGGCCCGCCGCTTCTCCGCCTGCGTCCTCCCGCCCGGCCATCAGCTCGGGTGGGAGGACCGCGGTCCGCGTCACCTCGCTGCTACCCCCTTTTTCGCGTGCAGGTCGATCCAGCACGTGAGGTAGCCACGCGAGGCACGCAATCGACCGCCTCCGCAACCCAACCGGGGACATCGTTACGGCCGGGGACCGGGCATCCCGCTCGCGCGCCGTGGTGCGGACGAGGTCTTGCGTTGGGTTCGGTGCCGGACCCTGCACTGGTGGTTGCGCGGTACCGCGGCGGCTCCCCGTCATCGCGGCGTTCGTATAGCCCGGGTGAGTGCGAAAAGGCTGCGCACACCTCGACTGCGACGATGGCGAACCAACCAGTGCCGTCAATAGGCGCCGGCCGGCCCGCGGCCGTGGCTGTGCGGTGGTGGATGGTTCGTGAGACGCCCGCCGACGTCCGTGAGCCGACCGTGTCTGAGAAGCCGGTTCGTAGGAGTGACCCTCCTCCGACGGCAAGCGGCAGTCTCGATTCCATGGCTGCCTTGGCGACGGAGTAGAAGCGAACGATAGGAACGGCTGCTGAGATTCGTCCCAAGCATGAGTGCGCTCGAGGTCGCGTGACTCCCGCTTTTCGAAACGTGATGCTTGCCAACGCGTGCTGGCCCGCGGGTACCGGCATTCGCGTGTCCACCCAGACGCTCTGGCTGGGCTAGTGGGTGAGCGGTATGACCGAGACGGTGTTATCGCCGTTGGTGACGTAGGCGCTGCCGACCGCGGGGTCGACGGCGATCGCGCTTGGGTAGTTGCCGACCGCGACTTTCGTCGGGGTCTGGCTGCAACCGGCGGTGTCGGAGCCGTTGCAGGTCGCGCCATTGATCACCGAGACGCTGGTGTCCTCGATGTTTGTCACGTAGATCTTGTGCGTTCTGTGGTCGATGGCGATGCCGTTTGCGCCGAAGCCGGCGGGCGCGGTGGCTGGGATTTGGCCGCAGCCGGTAGTGTCCTGGCCGTTGCAGGTACCGCCGTTGATCACCGACACGGTGCCGGGGTACTCGCCGTCGGCGATGTTCGCGGTGTAGATCGTGTCTGTGGCCTGGTCGACCGCGATTCCCAACGGGTTGGATCCGATCGGCGGGTTGGGGGCGAGCGTGACGGTGGCTGGTGTCTGCCCGCACCCGTGCGGTTCGCCGCGTCGCAGGTCGCGCCGTCGATCACGAAGACGCTGTTGCCCAGGTACGGCGGCGGCGCGTTGTGTTGAAGACGTTGGACGCGTAGATGGTGTTGGTCGCCTCGTTGACGGCTAGGTTGAGACTGGAGCGCGTTGCCCGAACTGCCGACGGCGACGGTTGAGGGCGTCTGGTCACAACCGCCGGTGTTGGTGGCGTTGCAGGTCGCGCCGTTGAACACCGACACGAGGTCGGGGCCGCTGCTCGTGATGGTCGCGACGTAGATCGTGTCGGTCGCGGGGTCGACGGCGATGTCGTCGGGGTTTCCGCCCGGGACCTGCAGGGTCGACAGGGTTGCGCACCCTGCCGAGCGGGTTGCATTGCAGGTGTGATCGTCGATCACCGAGACGGTGCCTGTGGCGCCGGAACCGTGGTTGGCGACGTAGACGGTGTGCGTCCGGTGATCGACCGCAACTGCGTCCGGGAAGTCGCCGACTGTGACGGTCGGGGGTGTCTGGGCGCATCCTGCCAGCGAATCGGTGTTGCAGGCGCTCGTGTTGATCATTGCCACAGAGCTTGCGCCTGAGGTGTCGTAGAGGGTGTGGGCGGCCGCGTCGGCCGCGAGCCCGCCTGGTTGGGACGTGAACGCTGGGGCGGGATGCCGGCACCCGGTCGTGGTCTGGGCGTTGCAGCGCGACGCGTCGATCACCGAGACGTCGTTGTCGAGCTCGTTGGCGGTGTACAGCGTCTGGGTCTGTTGGTCGAGGACGACCGATTCGGGGTCTGTCCCGGTGTGGATCGTCGGTGGGCTGAGCGTCGCGCACGCCGCGAGATGGCTTCCGTTACAGACGTTCGTGTCGACCACGATCAGGGAGTCGTCCTTCTGGTAGACGACGTAGACGCTGTGGAGACGGGGCGTCCACGGCGACCCATAGATCGTGTTCAAAGCCAGAGTTTGGGAACGGGGTCACGGTGCCGGGCGTCTGGGCGGCGCAGCCTGCCAGGTCGCTGGCGTTGCAGTGGCGCAGGTCAAACGCTGAGACGGTGTTGTCATAGTTGGCCGTGTACAGGGTGTTGTTGGCCGGGTCGACCTTGGCGGAATTCGCGCCGTTGGGATCGCCGGTGAGCGTGCCGATCGCGCCGCAGCCCGAGAGCACGGTCGCGTTACAGGTGTTGGCGTCGAACACCGACGATACCGATCAGCGTGGCCACATAGACGGTGTGGGTGGCCTGGCTGACGTCGACGTCGTCCGGCGGGCTGCCGACGTCGACCGTCGGGGGCGCATGGGTTGGACAGGCGTTCAGATGGGTCGCGTTGCAGGTCGCGCTGTCGAGCATCGAGACGGTGGTGCTGTCCCGCCGCGCGTTATCGAAGTTCGCGACGTACACGGTGTGGTTGACGGGGTCGGCGAAGATCCCCAGCGGGCCTACCCCGACGGGGACCGTCGCGGGCGTCTGCCCACAACCCGACGTGTCCCCCGCGTTGCAGGTCGCGCCGTTGAACACCGAGAGGGTGTTGTCGGCGTTGTTGGTCACGTACACGGTGTCGGTCTTCTGATCGATAGCGATCGTGCTCGGCTCGTTCCCGACAGTGATCGTCGGCCACGGCCCTTTGCAGCGAGCGACGTCCCGCGCTTGGCAGTCGCGCGCGTCGATCACCGAGACCGTGTTCCCGTTGGCGTTCGGGCCGTTCGTGTTGAGCCGTTCGCTACATAGATCGTGTGCGTCGCCGCGTTGAGCGCGAGCGTCGACGGGCCGTTCCCGACCGGCGCTGACCCGATCAGCGTGGACCCGAACCCAAACGGTCCTCCGGGCGCGCCGCTACTCGAGCGGACTGAGTCGCGCCCCGAGCGCCCGAGGCGAGAGCGGAACAGCCCCCCGGGCCGGTGCTGCCACGCCCCCAGACGCGGCGCGGAAGCCGCGAGCGCCGAAGCGCCGCGACCGCCGTCGAGCGAGACCGACCTGCCGGACGCGGCGGCCGCCGACGCCACGGCGACGACAAGGCTGATCGCTGCCAGAGAGAGCCGAGTTCGGGTCGCCATGTGAATTGATCTCTTTCGCTCGCGGGAGTGACGAGGCGCAGACTCGCGCTGCGGTCTGGCAAAAAACTGGCAGAGGGCCCGCGAGGGGTGATTTCATCGGGTCATGCGGTTCGCGATTCTCGGTCCGGTCGACGTGTCGCTCGACGGTCGATCTGTGGCTCTGGGCGGGCTGAAGCAACGGGCGCTGCTCGCGATCCTGCTGCTTCACCGCAATCAGGCGGTCTCCCGGGATCGGCTGATCGATGCGCTATGGGGGTCGCGACCTCCGCCGAGCGCCGATCAGTCGCTTGACGCGTACCTGTACCGGCTACGGAAGGTGCTCGGCCGCGACCGGCTGTGTCGCCAAACCGCCGGTTACACGCTCAGGGTGGAGCCGGGCGAGCTCGACGTCGACCGATTCGAGACGCTCGTGGCAAGCGCCGCTCGCGCTACCGGCGCGGGGGACGCGGCGGGAGCGGCAGACGATCTGCGTGCAGCGCTCGCGATCTGGCGCGGCCCCGCCTTGGCCGACGTTCTGTTCGAGCCGTTTGCCGGCGCCGATGCACGACAGCTGGAGGAGCGGCGGCTTGACGCACTGGAGGAGCGGATCGACGCGGATCTCAAGCTGGGTCGCGGCCTCGAGCTTGTGCCCGAGCTGGAGCGGCTCGTGGCCGACAATCCTTTTCGCGAGCGCCTGCTCACTGCGCTGATGCTCTCCCTCTACCAGGCGGCGCGGCACGCCGACGCCCTGGCCGCCTTTCAGGTGGCGCGCCACCGGCTCGCCGACGAGCTGGGCTTGAACCCGGGGCCGGAGTTGCGCGAGCTCGAGCGGCGCATACTCCAGCACGACCCGACGCTGGCGGGCCCGCACCGCCTCGTTCGCACGCGCAGATCACGCCTTCGCCGGATTTTCGTTGCCGCTGGGACGACTGCCGCAGTCATGGGCCTCGCGGTTGGGGCTTTGCTCGGTTCGGGCGCGGCGTTCACGCCGCGTGCGTTGGCCGCAGGCGTCGAGTCGAGCTCTTGGCGTTTGACCCGAGCTCGGGCCGGCGGGCGGGTACGACTGCCCTCGCAGGGGCACCGGGCGCGATCACCACCGGCGCCGGCTCGGTGTGGGTGGCCGATCCCAACGGTGGAGCGGTCTCGCGTGTCGATCCCACCTCGGGCGCCGTGGTCGATCGGATCCTGGTAGGCGGGCAGCCGGGGAGCCTCGTGAGCGGCGGCGGGTCGATCTGGGTCGCGAGCACGCTCGGGGCGGCCCTGGAGCGGATCGATCCGACCAGCGAGAGCGTTACGCAGACGATTGCCTTGGCGGGAGCCAACCCGGACGCAGTCGCGTTCGGTGGGGACGAACTGTGGGTGGCGGAATCGACGGCTCGGACGCTCACGGAGATCGACCCGACGACCGGGATGGTCCGGCGAAGCTTTTCTTTGGATCTGCAGCCAAGCGCAGTCGCCTTCCGCAGCGGCGCAATCTGGGTCGCTGGGTACGACACCGCAACTGTCGAGAAGCTCGATTCGACATCGGGCCGGACGATCTCCCGCGTGCAGGTCGGTGATGGGCCCGCGGCCCTCGCGTTCGGCGCCGGCCGCCTCTGGGTGGCAAACAGCCTCGACGGCACAGTCTCCAAGGTCGACCCGGCGACGGGCGCGCTGCTGGCCACGATCTCCGTCGGCAGCAGCCCGTCGGCGTTGGTGACCGATACCGGATCTGTGTGGGTCGCGAACGAGTACTCCGGCAACATCTCGCGGATCAATCCGCGCGTCGACGAGGTCGTGGCCACGCTTCCGGTCACCGGTGCACCGACGTCGCTGGCGGTCGGAATGCACCGATTGTGGGTAGGTGCTCCCGCGAACGGCAACGCGCATCGCGGCGGTACGCTCACGCTGCTGGAGACGGCTCGTTTTGGTTCGGTCGACCCGGCTTTCTACGACGACGCCGAACCGCCCCAGTTCATGGGGTTGGCCTACGACACGCTGGTCACCTTTGAGCGCAGCGGGGGTCCCGCCGGGTTGCGGCTAGTCCCGGATCTTGCGCTCGGATGCCGGTCGCCAGCGACGGCGGCACGACGTACGCGTTCCGACTTCGTCCGGGGATCCGCTACTCCGACGGGCAGCCGCTGCGAGCCGGCGATTTCCGCCGCGCGATCGAGCGTCTGTTCCGGGTCGGTTCCCCCGGCAGCGATTACTACACGCGCGTCATCGGCGCAGCGGCTTGCACGCGGCGCCCCGCGCGCTGCGATCTGTCCCGCGGGATCCGGACCAACGACGCGGCCGGCACGGTCGTCTTTCACCTCACCGCCCCCGATCCCGATTTCGTCTTCACACTCACTGAGGAGGAGTTCTCCGCTCCGATCCCACCCGGAACACCCGACCACGAAGTCGGCCCAACACCGGTACCGGGCACCGGGCCGTACCGGATCGCCGCCGCCAACGCCACCGACGTGCGCTTCGTTCGAAACCCGTTCTTTCGCGAGTGGTCACACGCGGCTCAGCCCGACGGCAACCCTGATGTCATCGTCTGGCGATCCTCGCCCTCCGCCAAGGCCGCGGTCGCAGCCATCGAGCGACAGCGGGCCGACTGGGCGTTCTTCACGATCCCGCCTGCTCAGCTTCACGCGCTTCAGATCCTGTATCCAGCGCAGCTGCACTCAAACCCAGCGTTCACCGTCGACTTCGTGCACCTCAATACCCACCGCGCCCCATTTAGCGACGTTCGGGTCAGACAGGCACTCAACTACGCGATCGACCGCGCCCGGATCGCGGACATGTACGGCGGACCGGGTGTCGCAACTCCCACCTGTCAGCCGCTCGCCCCCGGTCTGCCGGGCTTCCGCCGCTACTGCCCCTACACGCTCAATCCGCACGCGGACGGTGCATGGAGTGCCCCGAACCTCGCGCGCGCGAGACGCCTTGTCAGCGCGTCGGGCACGCGCGGCGAGCGTGTTGACGTCTGGGGCGAGTCAGACGCAAACGTCGTACCTCACGCGGTCCCGGGATACATCGCCAGCGTGCTGCGCTCCCTCGGCTACCGCGCACACGATCATCTCGCCCCGTCGGCAGCGATCACGACCGCGATGCGAAGGCGCCACCAACTCTCAGCCGACGGCGACTGGCAGGCCGACTACCCCAGCCCCACCTCGTACATCCCCCAGTTCTTCAGCTGTGACGGCGGCAACAGCAATGGCTACTACTGCGACCCACAACTAGACCGCAAGATGCAACAAGCCACCCTGCTCGAATTGCAGCACCCAGTCAAAGCAGCGGCGCTCTGGACCGAAATCGACCACAACCTCACCAACAACGCCGGCTGGGTGCCAACGGTCAACCTCCGAACCGTCGACCTAGTCTCAAAACGAATCCGCAACTACCAATACAACCCCCTCTGGGGCTTCATCGCCGACCAAGTCTGGCTGCGCTAGCCCGACCCAGCGAGTATGCCGCTCACACCCCCCGCACAACAGTGTGCTCCTGCGATGCAGGGCCCGCGAGGTTCATTGGGCTGGGGCCGAGACTCGTTCACGCTCCTGCTTTAGCAGGTCAAGCAGCCGTGCGCTTCGTGGCCGCTACCCGCCGCAACAGCACAGAACCCGCCTTGTCCGCGGGCGTCGCAGACTGAGCTCGTGAGCGAGCCGCATTTCCGAGCGTCCTCTCAAGGTTGGTCTGCGGACGTCCGCTCGGGGCGTTGCCCGCTCCCTCGCGGTTGAACGCGACGCCTTGGCCAGGCGTCCGAGCGCGGTTCGTGGCTTGGTGGGTGTGCATAGGGCGATCGCGCTGCACGCGCTGCACGCGTTTACGCGCTCGGCAGCAGTCTCGTTGGAGATGACGTTCCTGTCCAAACTCGTGACGACTTCGACGGCTCTCGCCAGTGAGCGAGCACCTAGTCGCAGGGGATGTAATTTTTGGGCTTGCGCTGGACTCCTAGCGTGTTAGATGGATTCGCGAGCTCGATTTGAGGCGCTGTACCGAACGCACTGCGGGACGGTGCGGTCCTTCATCCACCGGCGCGTGTCGCCTGCAGCGGCTGACGACGCGGTCGCGGACGTATTCCTGAGCGCGTGGCGTCGATTTGATGAGGTGCCCGGTGACGAGCTGGCGTGGCTACTTCAGATCGCCCGTGGGGTGCTGGCAAACCGACGTCGAGGCGAGTCCCGGCAAGTGGCGCTGCGCGATCGCCTGGCGGGAAGCACCGGCGCCGGTACTTGCGTCGAGCAGGCGGAGCCGTTGGTCGAAGGCGGGTCGCAGGTGATGCGCGCCTTCGCTTGCCTTAGCAGGCTCGATCAGGAGGTGCTGCTGATGGTCGCTTGGGACGGGCTAGAGCGAGCCCAGGCAGCGAGGGTGCTCGGCATCACCACCGGCCTGTTCTCGGTTCGCCTGCACCGGGCGCGGCGACGACTCCAGCGGGCGCTGGCGGTCCAGGAAGGGACCATAGAAGAGCAACGAGCTGTCCACCCGCCAGCCGTGGAGGAGGTCCGCTAGATGAGCGATGACGTATTTGAGCGCCTGTCGCGTGAGAACCCAGTGCCGGAGACGATGCCGGCACTGCCGATCGAGCCCCTGCTCGCACTGCTGGAGAAAGACCGATAACGCCAGCTCACTCGAGCACGAGCCCCCAGCCCGGGCGACGAGTCATCTCGGCGCTACCCGCCATTGCATCGGTCGCTGTCGTGCTCGCCGTGGTGGCGGTGCTGCTGAGCGCCGTCGGCCACGGCGGCCCCTCAACCACGCCAGCGAGCCATCGCGCGGGAGCGACGTCGCCACCCAATCGCGCTGCGCCCGTGTCGCACCGGCCAAGGGGATCAGGCACGCCACATCAGCCGACCAACTCCGCGCACTCACTCAATCCCTTCCAGGTCGCTCGCGCCAACGCCCACGACACGCCCACGCAGCTGTTCGAATCGCCGTCATTGGCCCGGAGGGACCCGGGACCTCATCGGGGCCCGGCACACCGATCAGGCCCTATCCGAGACCGTGATGCCTCGACCGTCCGGCGTGTCAACACCTTCACGATTCCCGGGGTCGGACCGATCCAGTACTGGGTCGCCGACACCAAACAGAACGGCATCTGCACGGCACTGCGTCTTCCCAACGGCGACTGGGACGGCCTCCAGAACGACGGACGAGTGGCCGGCTCGATGCCGGGATGCCGTCCCACCCGCAAACAGCTCAGCGACGGAGCGTTGATTCTGGACGGCTTTGACTACGAGCAAACCAGCGTCACAGGCACCAACGGCAAGTCCTGGGCGATCCAATACGGCGCCGTGACCATCCATGGCGCCGCGCAAGTACGCGAAACGGTCAACGGCGTCACCGCCCCGATAATCGACGGGCGGTATTTCGCGATCGCGCTCCAGCCCGCCAGCCGGGACTGGGGCGACACCGGCCGCCTCCAGGCCCTCAGCGCCTCAGGCCAACAACTCGCCGAGGAAGGAAAGCCACTGCCCGGCACCCCGACGACTCGCTGAGTGGGCCCACACCAACACGAAGCCCGGTAGTCACGTAAAAGCTCACGAACGCGACCGTGCCGCACCCGCCTGCGCGGTCCCGCGCGACAACCCGATCACAAGACGACGAGGATCGCTCCGGCCGCCACACCGGATGTCCGTAGAGGGTTGGCTTGTGATACCCGCGGGTGCCGGCGCCGCCGGATGCCTCAACGGACGCCCGCTGTCGGAATACGCCCGGTCCGGAAGCGGGATTTGCACGCCGATCACCCCGAGTAGTAGGGTCACGCCGTCGCTGGGAGCCGATCAGATTGGGGGGCTGCGGGATCGTCGAGACGTTCAGCATCATCACTGTCGTCGCGATTGCTGCTCAGACGCTTGCGCTGATCGCGCTGCACCTACTGCCCACGGGGTATGACCCAAAGACCGACGCCGTCAGCGATTACGGGATTGGGCGCTATCGCGGTCTGTTTTGGACACAGACCTTGGCGGGTGCGGTGGCGTGCTTCGCGCTCGCGGTAGCCCTCGGTGACGCTAAGCCATCGATACCCGGTCTGGTCATAGTGCTGCTGGTGATCGCGGGCATCGCGCGCCTTCTGATCCCGGTTTTCCCGACCGACCAGAACGGCAGTCGGTTTCAGACCACGCCCGGCACGATCCACATGATCTTGGCGATCGTGATCTTCGCCGCGATCATCGTCGCCGCATCCAAACTCGGCTCAACGCTGGAAAACAGGCCAGCGTGGCACAGCGTCAAGGGCTGGCTCACAGCCCTCCCGTGGGTGATGACCGGCGGGGCGGTTGGAACCCTGGTCGCGCTCAGGGGTCCCAGACTGAAGCGCATCGTCGGGCTCTTCGAACGCCTCTTCTACGTCTCCTCGATCGCGTGGTTCTTCATCGTCGCGATCGAACTAGCACGCATCTACTAGCCCGGCCGTGGGCCGTTCCAGAACCGCCGCACCGGCAGAGTGCCCCAATGATGGATTTGCAACAGTCTCGTGTCGCACGCGCGATGTTCGCTGAGCCTTGGCGGGTGAGACACCGGCGCGAGGCTTGAACTAGACGCAACCCGCAGGTTGCACTAGGCTGACCGGGCGGTGAAGATCCTGGCGCTCTACGACATCCACGGCAATCCCGACGCTCTGGACGCGGTGCTCGGCGACTCACGGGCGCAGGCACCGGACGTTGTGGTCGTCGGCGGCGACGCCGTTCCCGGCCCGCTGACCCGCCAGGTGCTCGATCGTCTGGATGGGCTAAACGTTCCGGTGCGGTGGGTACGCGGCAACGGCGAGCGGGAGGTGGCCGCGGCCGCCGCGCGTCGGTCGGGGTCTGCACCTGAGGGCGACGACCCAGCGGTCCGCACCGCGGTCGCCACCGTCACGCAGCTCGGTGCCGCCCGGGCCCGTGCCCTCGGCAAGCTGCCACTGACCCAGACGATCGACGGGGTTCTGTTCTGCCACGCCAGTCCCCGACGCGACGACGAGATGCTCACTCGGCTGTCGCCTGCTGAACGGTGGTCTGAGGCATTAGCGGGAATCGACGCCGCGCTGGTCGTGGGCGGCCACACCCATCAGCAAGATGATCGCGTCGTGGACGCCGTCCGGTTCATAAACGCGGGCAGCGTCGGACTTCCCTACGAGGGTGACGGCGGCGCGCGGTGGCTGTGGATCGAGGACGGCGTCCCCGAGCTGCGGCGCGCCGCCTACGACCACGTCGCCACGGGCCTGCGGATGCGAGACACCGGCTTTCCGGACGCCGGGTCGATCGAGGCATCGCTGATCGAGCCCGTCGACGCGCTCATCGTCACTCGGATCTTTGAGCAACGCGCCGGCAACCAACAACCCAGCCACCAGCGTCGCTAGCGCGCGACTCACCCTACGGGCGACCGCGCGCTGATCCATCGCCATCTGCGACGGGACATCGTTTCGCGCGTCGGAGAGGACGCGGAGTCGCGCTCGCGATGCTGACGCCGGAACGCAGTAGCACTGACCGCCACGATCACCGCCTGACGGCGCGAGCCACCACGCGCTGTTGGATTACGCCTGGAGGAGCAGCCCGGCCGGGACGGGCGACGTGGCTGCTCCGTCACAGGAGCAGTCGACCAAGGTGGCCAGCAGACCGTCGCTCCTCGTCCAACTGAGGAGCCTCTCTGAGGAGCCCGAGCACTGCCGCTCTGCCCGGGAGCGGCGGTGGTGGGACGGAACTCGGCGGCTCCCCAGCCGCCTCAAGGCAGGTCTGTGGACGAGACTCCCGGATTGCAGGCAGAGCAGGCGCGAGGCCGGATCTGCGGGCGGCCGACGGGGGCCTTCGTCGGGAGCCGTCTGTGGCTCGGGTCACGTCGAATGTCCACGAAGTGACCGGATACGGGGGTTCAGTGGTCTTGAGGCTTCTTTGGCAGATCGCGGCTGAAGCTGTGCGGGTGTCGGTGCTCAGCGGCGGCAGTCGTTGTCGCAGCCGGGCTGTTGTTGGTTAGCGGTGGGTGGCGCGGTGCAGCAGCCTTTGCCTTGCCAGGTTTGGCGGCCTTCGTTGATGGCGAGGGTGGCGATGGCCAGCGCGACGGCGGGGTCGGCCCACCACAGGCCGAAGGCGGCGTTGAGCGCGAGGCTGGCGAGCACGCCGGCGGCGAGGTAGGCGCAGAGCAGGTTTTGGGTGCCTTCGCCGGTGGTGGCGCCGGAGTCCAGGCGCTGGCCGACGCGGTGCTTCGCGTTGCCGAGGACGGGCATGACGATGATGCTGGAGATCGATAGTCCGATCCCGAGCCAACTGGTGTGGGGGTGCTCGCCGGCGATCAGGGCGCGGATCGCGTCTTGGGCGATGTAGGGGGCGAGCAGGAAGAAGCTGATCGCGACGAGGCGTTCGGCGCGTCGTTCGGCGTCTTGTGAGAGTCGGCGCGAGCCGGTGAAGCGCCAGATCACGATCACCGATGCGAGCGCTTCGATCGCGGAGTCCAGGCCGAAGCCGAGCAGCGCGACCGAGCCGGCGAGGAGCGCGGCGGTGACCGCGATCGCGCCCTCGGCGGTCATGTACGCCAGTGATAGCCAGGACAGCGCTTTGGCGCGGCGGATCAGCCGGTCGCGCTCGCGGGGATTCAGGCGCTGCTGGGCGACCTGCGTGGTGCGGGCGATCGGCAGCTCGAGCGGGGTGGTGCTCATCGGCCGGCTGGCGTCGGTGTGAGATAGGTGTCGAGCAGGCGAGTGCCGAGCTCGGTGAGCGCGTAGAAGACGATCTTGTGCTCGCGCCGCGAGCTAGCCAGGCCGGCGGCGCGCAGGGTCCGCAGGTGATGCCAGACGAGGTTCTCGGGGCGGCCGGTGATCCAAGCCAGGTCACAGACGCACAGCTCCCCGCCTTCGCGTAACGCCACGGCGATCGTCACTCGCGTGGGGTCGCCCAGCGCCTTGCCTCGCGCGGCCGTGTCGGCGATCGCCGCCTCGTCGAGGTGCTGGCGGATGTCCTCGGCGCGCGGGAGGTCCAGGCACAGCAGGTCGCAGCGGTCATCGGACACGATCTCATCCTAACGCGCGTTGTGTTGACAAGCGGCGCCGCGCGGAGAGGAGCCGCGGCCGACACCAAGCGCCGGTCTGGAAACCAGCGGTTTCGCCGGCTTGACAACGAATTATTAGGCATGCCATATTCGTGTGTTTATGGCCGCGCAACAATTTCTTTCGCCGTCGGTGCAGGACTATGCGAAGGCGGTGTACGCGCTTGAGACTCGCGGCGGCGCGGCGGTCTCTACGAACGATCTCGCGGCGCGGCTCGGGGTGACACCCGCTTCGGTGTCGGGGATGGTTCATAAGTTGACCGAGGTCGGGATCGTCGAGCACGAGCCATATCACGGTGTGCGCTTGACCGGCGAGGGCCGGCGAGTGGCGCTCGAGGTGCTGCGCCATCACCGCCTGCTGGAGCTGTTCCTCGCCCAGGAGCTCGGGATGTCCTGGGATCGCGTGCACGCCGAGGCCGAGGTGCTCGAACACGTGCTCTCCGAAGAGCTCGAGACGCTGATCGCCGCGCGGCTCGGCGACCCGGCCGTCGACCCGCACGGCGATCCGATCCCCACGCCCGAATTCGAGATCGACGAACGCCCGACGTCCAGCCTGGACGAGTTGCCGGTCGGTGCCGCGGGCCGCTTCGTTCGCGTGTCGGACTCGGACCCGGAGATGCTGCGCTACCTCGCCGAGCATGGCATCGCGCTCGACGCTCGGCTCAAGGTTATCGATCGCCAGCCGTTCGGTGGACCGGTGTTCGTACGGTTCGGCGAGCGCGAGCATCCGATCGGCGGCGAGCTCGCACGCGCGATGCGGATCGAGACCGACAAAGACGCGCGGTGACCCCGCCGCCCCGCCCACCGATCCCTGCGCTCGAGGGCGCCGGCGCCAACGGAAGCCTGCCGTTGAGCGAGCAGCTCGAGGCCAGCGCGCTGGAGCGGCTACTCTCGCGCGGGAAGGTACGCGCCACGCTGTTCATGCTCGGCCCGGCGTTCGTCGCCTCGATCGCGTACGTCGACCCGGGGAACTTCGCCACCAACGTGGCGGGCGGCGCGCAGTTCGGCTACATACTGCTATGGGTGGTACTGGCGGCCAACCTGGTCGCGATGGTGATCCAGTACCTGTCGGCCAAGCTCGGGATCGTCACCGACCGCAACTACCCCGAGGTCGTGCACGACAAATATCCCCGCGCGTTCAGCTTTGGGATGTGGGTGCAGGCCGAGATCATGGCGATGTCGACCGACATCGCCGAGTTCCTCGGCGCCGCGATCGGGCTAAACCTGCTGTTCGGCGTGCCGCTGTTCATCGCCGGGCTGATGACCGGCGTGATCGCGTTCGCGATCCTCGCGCTGCAGGCGCTGGGCTTCCGAAAGTTCGAGCTGGCGATCAGCGCGCTGCTCGGCATCATCTTCGCCGGCTTTCTGTATGAGACGCTAAGGATCGGACCGTCCGTGCACGAGTCGCTGCACGGGCTGATCCCCGGCCTGCAAGGCGGCACCACCGAGCTCTACCTCGCGGTCGGGATCGTCGGCGCGACCGTGATGCCGCACGTGATCTACCTGCACTCGGCGCTGACCAAGGGCCGGATGCCGACCCGCAACGACGCCGAGAAAAAGCGCGTGCTGCGCTTTGAGCGACTCGACGTGTACATCGCGCTCGGGCTTGCCGGGCTGGTCAACATGTCGATGCTCGCCGTCGCCGCCAAGCTCTTTCACACCCCCGCGCTCTCGGGCCTGAGCACGATCGGGCAGGCCCACTTCCAGCTCGGGCGCCTGGTCGGCGGCGGTGCCGCGATCGCGTTCGCGGTCGCGCTGCTGGCCTCCGGCGCCTCCTCTTCGAGCGTCGGCACCTACGCCGGCCAGGTCGTGATGGGCGGCTTCATCAACCGCAAGATTCCCCTGTTCCTCCGCCGGGGGCTGACGATGATCCCCGCGCTTGTGGTCATCGCCGTCGGCACGAACCCGACCAGCGCGCTCGTGCTCAGCCAGGTCGTGCTCTCGTTCGGCATCCCGCTCGCGCTCATACCGCTGGTGATGCTCACAAGCCGTCGCGACATCATGGGCGTCCACGTCAACGGGCGCATCCTCAAGGTCACCGCCTGGACGATCGCCGCGGCCATCAGCGCAATGAACATCTTCCTGATCTACCAGCAGTTCTTCGATGAGCTGAGCACCACGACCAGACGCACGCAATCCACGGCGGATCGCCGCCAGACCGCAAAACGCCCGCGATGCCAAACGGCCGGAGGTCAGAGCGCGGGTCGTGCGTAAGCGTGACTGGATCATCGGCAAGCCGTATCGGGACGCTTGAAATCGACCAGGAGGGCCGGTCTCCGGTCGACCATCCGCCGCTAGGACCACGACACGAACGCTCGACGATCCCGACATTGCTGTTCGACTCGACGGAGCGGCTTTGCTCGGGCTCCTGAGCGAGGCTCCTCAGTTGGACGAGCAGCGACCACACGTCGCCGACGTCGACGGACTGCTCCATGACGGAGCAGCCACCTCGCCCGTCCTCGCCAAGCAGCTCCTTTCGGACAAAGGCAGCCGCAAGGCGACCAGCACGGGATGCCTGCCGAAAACACGAACGCAGGGCTCGCCCGCTGCTTCCGGGTCCGCCCTCAGTTTCGCCAGATGCGCGTCGTTCGCGTTCGCTCAGCGTTGGGTGTGAGAACGTTCGGCTGGCATAGTCGATCCGTGGTGTGCGTATCGATCCGGACGGCCGCGCTCGAGGACCTCCCCGCCCTACGCCGCGTGTTCAGACGCGCCTCGCTCTCAAATGATGGAGACCGAGAGGTTCTACTCACCAACCCCGCCGCGCTCGAGCTACCTGACCGCAACGTGATCGAAGGCAGGACGCGACTGGCGACGAGTTCCGACGGCATGGTCGTCGGCTTCGCGACCGGAGTCCCTCACACTGAAACCGCGCTCGAGCTCGACGATCTGTTCGTTGACCCGGGCCACAGGCGCAGGGGCATCGCCCGCGCGCTGTTGGCTGACCTCGTCGCGTCGGCGCGCCGCAACGGCATCACGCACATCGAAGTGACGGCCAACCCCCACGCCCACCACTTCTACCGCGAGGCCGGGTTCGTCGTGATCGGTCACGCCGATACCGAATTTGGGTCCGGCCCGCGGATGCGACTCGCGATATCCGCCAAGTAGACGGCCGACACAGGCCGAGAGCCATAACCGTGCGATAGTCCTTCGGTACCGGACGGCTCGAATCGAATGTCAGAGCACGGCTCCGCGCGCTCGCTGCCAGATCTGCCGGCAATGTCCGCGCCGGGGTTAGACGTCGTTACAGAAGCCGAGGCTCCGCAGTCAATGGGCCGCCGGCGTCGCCAGTGTTGACGGTAGCCCTCGGCTCGATGAGGAGAACCTCGCTCTCTTCTTGAGCATCCGGGCAGTGCTCGACCCCGCGCGGCACGACGAAGATCTCGCCTGCGTCGAGCTCGATGTCGCGGTCCCGCAGATGGATCGTCAGCCGGCCGCTGAGCACCAGAAAGAAGTCATCGGTCGTCCCGTCGGGGCGACGATGAACGGCCCCGATGACCTTGACGAATTGGAGCTTGTAGTCGTTGAGGAAACCGACGAGGCCAGGCTCGTAGGGTTTCTCGAGGAGCGCCAGCTTCGCAGCAAGGTTGATCTTGTCGTTCATAGCGGAGACGTTTACCAGCAGGTGGGGGACGCGCGGCGCCGCGCCAGCCCCCAGCGTCCGCTGAGCGTTGGATGGGTGAGACCGACGTCGACGAGGCTCCGTTCGGCGTGTTGCGGGACACTCACGGCTGTGGGCGCGCTTCCTGACTACGTGATCCGCAACCGCGCGAGCTGGGATGAATGGGCGCACGAATACGAGCAGCCCGGCCGGCTGAACTGGGCCCAGGACGAGCCGTCGTGGGGAATTTGGGGCGTGCCGGAGGCCGAGGTTCGTCTGCTTCCCGACGACGTGGACGGCCTTGACGTCATCGAACTGGGGCGCGGAACCGGATACGTGTCGGCATGGCTCGCGCGCCGTGGCGCGCGGCCGGTCGGGATCGACAACTCCCAAGCCCAGCTGAAGACAGCGCATGCGTTTCAGAGAGAGTTCTCGCTCGAGTTCCCGCTGTTGCACGGCAACGCCGAGGACGTGCCGCTACCCGACGCCAGCTTTGACCTCGCGATCTCCGAGTACGGGGCGAGCATCTGGTGCGACCCGTACCGGTGGATTCCAGAGGCCGCGCGGCTGCTTCGCCCCGACGGGCGCCTGAGCTTTCTCACCAACGGAGTGCTGGCGATGCTCACAATCCCCGATGAGGAGAACGGGGCCGCCACCGACCGGCTGATACGACCGTATTTTGGGATGCACTCCGTTGAATTTCACCTCCCCCACGGAGAGATGCTTGCCCTCCTGGCGCAGTCGGGCTTCGTCGTCGAGCAGCTGCTCGAGGTCCGCCCACCCGACGGCTCTACGACCCGCTATCCGTTCATCACCCTCGACTGGGCGCAACGCTGGCCCTGCGAAGAAGTCTGGAAAGCCCGCAAGCGCTGTTGAGCGGCAACGCCAGTTAACGCTCGCTCGTGATGACCTCATCGGCGTGAAAAGGCGTTGCCCGCTTGGCGTTGGTTGGAGCGACGCTCCGGGGGAGCGAGTCACAGCGCTCGCCTGCCGCGCGTCAGCTCAGTGCGCAGCTTCCTGGGCGCGTCGCGGTAGTTTCCAACCCGGACGAACGAAGTGGCAGGTGTAGCCGTCGGGGTAGCGCTCGAGGTAGTCCTGGTGCTCGGGCTCTGCCTCCCAGAATGGTCCGGCGGGCGCGACCTCGGTGACGACCTTGCCAGGCCACAGGCCAGATGCGTCGACATCGGCGATCGTGTCCTCTGCGATACGGCGCTGCTCCTCGTCGACGTAGTAGATCGCAGAGCGATAGCTCGCCCCGACGTCGTTGCCCTGGCGGTTCTTCGTCGTCGGGTCGTGAATCTGAAAGAAGAACTCCAGCAGGTCCCGATAGGAGATGCGCTCCGGGTCGAACAAGATCTCGATCGCCTCCGCATGCGAGCCGTGATTGCCGTACGTCGCGTTGGGCGTGTCGCCGCCGGTATAGCCAACGCGCGTGCCGCTCACGCCATCGAGCTTGCGGATCAGATCCTCGACGCCCCAGAAGCACCCGCCCGCAAGGATCGCCTTCTCGGCTGCAGCCATCTCTCTGCTCCTCCTCGTCATGGTCCCTTTGGTTGCGCTGAACATATGGTGACGCGCCGGTAGACACCGCGTCCTCTCGAACGCCTCGACCGGTTTCGAGCTCGTCGACGTACACCAGCCCCGCCCGGCGGCGACTCAGGCCAGGTCGGCTTCCGGTGCTCGGAGCGTTCGCTGGTCCTTGCCTGTCGGACTCCCGGGCACGGAGACGCAGCGGATCGAGCAGACGCGGGCGGGTTCATCCTCTATCGCCAATCGCCCGGAGCATTCCGGCCCTCCTCTTGCCTGGTTGCGACAAACACCTTCGCCATGAACGCTCTAGGGTTTCCGTCATGAGGGAGAAAACTGACTTCACGGCCGAAGAAGCCCGCGCCGCTGGCGAGCGGGTCGGGATCGACTGGGCGTTATCTCGGTTTGATGTTGAGCAGTTCCGGATGGGGATGGACGTCGAGCTCGAGCATGGCACCCATGATGTCGAGACCAACGTCACCGACGATGACGTGGCCGTGACCGCGAAGATCGCTCGAGCGCATCTGAACGAGTTCCCGGACTACTACTCTCGCCTGGCTGTCATGGAGGCAGAGGCGAAGGCCTACTGGGACGCGCAAGACGAGTAGCGCCCCACCCCGAGATCGCCTCTCGGGTGCTCTGATTCTGACTGTCGCTCCCCTACACCGGATCCCAGCCTGATGTCCGGTCACCCTTCCCTTCCGTACGCAGCATCCGCTTGGCGTGGTGGTCAACTGGCCCTCGGTGGGCCTGACCGATGATTTTTGCGCGCCGTGCTGGTCTGTACGCCGAATACCGACTCACGGGAGGCTGACGCCATGCGGAAACTGACCTTTGGCATGAACCTGACCCTGGACGGCTACATCGCCGCGCCCGGCGACGGCCTCGGCTGGAGCGTGCCGAGCGACGAGCTGTTTCAGTGGTGGTCCGACCGGGTGGGGGCGACGGGCCTGGCGCTGTATGGGCGCAAACTGTGGGAGACGATGAGCTCCTACTGGCCGACCGTCGACCAGCAGCCCGGCGCCACACCGGCGCAGATCGAGTTCGCCCGCCGCTGGCAGGAAATGCCGAAGCTGGTGTTCTCCTCCACGACCAGCACGGTCGACTGGAACACCCGCCTGGTCACCGGCGACGCGGTCACCGAGATCACCCGGCTCAAGGCCGAGGATGGCGGCCCCATGGACATCGGCGGTGCCACACTCGCCGCGGCGGCCATGCGGGCCGGGCTGATCGACGAGTACGCGATCGTCACCCATCCGGTCCTGGTGGGGGCGGCACGCCGTTCTTCACGGCCCTGGACAACTGGGTGAACCTGAGCCTGGTGGAGACCCGGACGTTTCCCGACAGCGTGGTGCTGACCAGGTACGAGACCAGGCGTGTGCCCGACGTCGGATCGGCGCGGGCTTCGGGCCCACCCAGGGATCTCGTGGCCGTTAGGGGATGGCCATCTCCGACGAGACGCGCCTTCCGCGCATTGGAGGGAAGCCGTCGATGAGTGCCGGGACTCGGCGCGGGTGAAGAGCAGGTCTTCCCCAGTGCCAGCGCATAAGTGCGCTCCACAATTGCCGCGTCGCGCCTCGTCAGCGTTGTCGCTTTCGGCGCAGTCAGGGGCGATCGTCTCGGTGACGTTGAGGTCGCATCGTGGGCGCAGATCCGAACAAGGTCGTCAAGATCACCGACCGGCTGCGCTAAACCACCGGGGCGGGCGGGCAGTTCTCGACCGTCGAGTCGGCTGGCTCACGACAGGTGCTGCGGTGTCGCACTCGGTGCCCCACCGCTTCCAAGCCGAGGAGCGCTGGGCTGAAGCCTGACCGGCCCCGGCCTGCGACCGGGCTCAACTCGCCATTCAGGCAGTGGGCGTTTTCGACCGGAGCGGAACCTCGGGGTCTTCTGCGACAGCTCGTCGCAGCGCTGGCTCGAAACCGATTGGCTCGATGTCGAACAGCTCCATTCCGGATGGGTCGGTGACGACGGTCGGCACGGCGAGACCTTCGATCAAAGGCCGTGCCACACCGGCGTCGACGGGGGTGACGAGCCCGATCCAGAGGGAGGAGAGCCAGGGCGTGATCAGGGGCACCGGGAGCCGCGGCCGGTGGCGGATCCCGAGGACCTGTTCCATCTGGTCGAGCATCTCGCCGTAGCTCAGTACGTCAGGTCCGCCGATCTGAATCGTTCGGGCGGCCGATTCCTCGACTCCCAGCGCACCAGCCAGGTAGCTCAGCGTGTCGTCGATCGCGATCGGCTGGGTCCGGTTCTGAAGCCAGGCTGGCGCGATCATCGCCGGGAGACGCTGGACGAGGTAGCGCAGAGTTCGGTAGGACTCGCTCTGCGGACCGACCACCATGCCGGCGCGGAAGTAGGTCAGGGGAGGGCCGTTCTCCCAGAGCGCGACCCCGGTCTCATGCCGGCTGCGGAGGTGCTGGGATTGTGGCTGGTCACCGAGGCCGCCGAGGTAGATCACGCGCTCGATGCCCTCCGCACGCGCCATCCGCGCAAACGCCGTCGCGGCGGCTCGCTCCCGTGAGGCGAAGTCCCTGGATCCGCCCCGGCCCATCGAGTGGACCAGGTAATAGGCCGCGTCGATCCCGCGACCTGCGCCACACAGCGTTTCGGGACGGAGCACGTCTCCCTCGTGCAGGTCAAAGCCCTCGAGCTCGAGCCCTCGAGCGCGAGTCGCGCCGCGGTCGCGCACCAGGCATCGGACCTCGAATCCCGAGCTGGCCAGCCTGGTGGCCAGGCGCCCGCCGATGAACCCGGTCGCACCGGTGATAAGCACGCTTGTGCTCATTCGGGGTTCGCAGCGGATCGACCGGACTGGGTTTCCTGCCAGCCGCTGAGCTGGACACACTGCTCCCACAACCACTCGCGCTCGTGCGCGGTCTCTTTGGTCCACGGTAGTAGGTGTGTGGGGCGCGGCCGGCGGTCCTGCCAGAACTGGCCGGAGCTTTGGCCCGGCTCGGGAGCCGCTCCGAGCCAGGTGATCGTGTCGGCCCCCTCCGCCGCGGTTCTGAGGAGCGGTTTAGCCGCCTTGTAGAAGCCAGGGAGCGAGGATCGGACGCCTGGGGTGTCCGACCACCCGGGGTGCATCGAGTGGACCACGACCCCGGTGCCCGTCAGCCGCCGCGCCCAGATCTCGGTGAGGATGACCTGCGCGCGCTTGGTCCGCGCGTACACCCTCGCCCCGTCAAACTGTCCGCGTGTGCTCTGCAGGTCCTCGACGGCGAGTCTCTGCGTGTACATGCCGCCCGAGGAGACGTTGATGATTCGAGCTGGCGCCGTCTGCTCGAGCAGCTCAAGCAGCAGGTTGGTCAGCAGGAACGGGCCCACCACGTTGGTAGCCAGCGTCAGCTCGATCCCGTCGCCCGAGAGCGCGCGCTCGTCGGTCAGGACGCCGGCATTGTTGACCAGCACATCGATTCGCGCCACCTGCTCGCGAAACCGTTGTGTGAATTGGCGGACCGACGTGAGCTTGCCGAGGTCGCACAGCCCCACGTGCACGTCTCGGTTGCCGGACCGCTCCGATATGTTCTCCCGCGCCGCCTCACCGCGTTCTTCGCTGCGCACGAGCAGCCAGACCGTCGCGCCGAGGCGGGCGAAGCCCTCGGCGGCGGCGTAGCCGAGCCCGGAGCTGGCGCCGCTGATGAGCACGACCTTGCCCGGCATCGGCGGGAGTCCGTCGTTGCTCCAGCCGCGACTGCGGATCCGGTAGCCGAGCTTCGAGTACCCGCCGATCACGCTGCGATCCAGCAGCGTGTCGAGAACCGAGTCGATCATGCGCTCAGTGAAAGGTCGCAACGCTGGTTCTGCGCCGAGCGATGGCGGGACGCGAGCGATGTGATCCGGGCGCGTGGCTTGGCCAGCAGCAGCTGGACGTCGCAGATGCGACGCTCTGCGAATCCAGCCTCGCAGTAGGCCAGGTAGAGCGTCCAGAGCCGTCGGAAGCGTTCGTCGTAGCCAAGCTCGGCGAGCCTGTCCACATGGGCGGTGAACCTCTGCCGCCAGCGGCGGAGCGTTTCGACGTAATGAGGCGTCAGGTCCTCGAGCCCCACCGCCTGCATGTCGGTGTGCCTCGCCAGGCTGCGCGTGATCACCTCCATCGAGGGCAGGCAGCCGCCGGGGAAGATGTAGGTATTGATGAATGACTTCGCGGCCTTCTCCACCTCGTATGCGCGGTCATCGATCGTGATCGCCTGCAGCAGCATCGCCCCGTCCGGAGCCAACAGGTCCGAGCACTGGGCGAAGAAGGCGCCAAGGTGCCGCCAGCCGACCGCCTCGATCATCTCGATCGAGACGATCTTGTCGTAGCGACCGCGCAGGTCGTGGTAGTCCTCCATGAGTATCGTGACCCGGTCATGTAGTCCGGCATCCCGAACCCGCTGAACAGCGTAATCGTGCTGCTCGCGGGAGATCGTGGTTGTGGTCACGTGACAGCCTCGGGTCGCCGCGGCGTGTAGGGCGAACCCACCCCACCCCGTCCCGATCTCGAGCACGTGATCCTCGGGACCGAGGTCGAGCCGCTCGCAGACGTGCTCGAGCTTGGCCACCTGGGCCTGCTCGAGCGTCATTTCCTCCTGCTCGAAGACGGCACACGAATAGCTCATCGTCGGATCCAGCATGTGCGCGAAGAGCTCATTACCGAGGTCGTAATGGGCGGCGATGTCGCGACGGCGGCGGCGCTTCGTGCTGCGCCGCAGAAGCGCGCCCCCGCGCTGCAGCGGCCAGAGCAGCGGCGCGAGCCACGATCGGAGCATGTCGAGGCCCCCGGCGTTGCGGGCGACCAGTCTGACCAGCGCCACCAGATCAGGTGAGTCCCAAAGCCCCTGGGCATATGCCTCGGCCATTCCGCGGCTGCCACGAAGCAGCATCGGCCAGATCCGCGGCGAGTTGATCTGGACGATCGCGGCGGGCGGTCCGGAGCCGTGGACGCGCCGCTTGTCAGCCTCGACGACGACCAAACTGCCTACCCTAATCCGCCGCAGGAGGACCGACACGATCCGACGCGAGAGCCAGACGATCATTCCCGTCCCGCCTCCGGATGCCCGTGGAGGTGGGCGCCCGCGAGCTTCAATCCCAGTGCGTGTGCATAGATGAGCCCCAGCACTCGGAGCGTCGCAAATGGGTAGCGGGCGGTGATTCCCGCCAGGGACGCCGGCGTGAGCTCGCGCTGGCGCAGCGCGAGCATGGCGTCGAAGACGGTGGCGCCCGCGCGAGCCGAGGCGATGTGGACCGAGAGAGTCTGGGCAGGAGTCGAGGCACCAACGCGGTAGCGATGATCCATGCCCATGAACGGCGAGACGTGCAGCGCCTTATCGAATTGACCGAGCACAGTTGGGCTGCCCGGCTCGTTTGCCAGGACGTAGGCGTGACGCTCGCCCCAGGGCGTATTCGTCACCTCCGCCACCAGGCTCTGGACGGGGGCGCCGGTCGGGCCAAAGCAGTAGTAGAAGCTGACCGGGTTGAAGCAATGCCCGAACGAGCGCAGATGGGTCAGGACCCGGATCGGACCGGCGGGGCGCGATCCGGTGCGGTCGTTGACCAGGTCGCGCACCGCGCGGTCCAGTGACACGGTGGGATCGCCGAGATAATCCCGACGGCGAAAGCGGACCAGGCCCGGCCGCCGGCCCACCAGCCGGCCGTCAAGCAGCCGCGGCAGCTCCTCGAGATCGAGGTAGGCAAGCGCCAGGCGGTGGGTAAACTCGCGTCGGGCGGAGGCGCCGATGCCGGATGGTGCCCTCGTAGATGCAGCTGGCGCTCAAAGCTGTGCTCCGAAGCGCCTGCCGATGCGCAGGGCGCTGACCACGCCGTCCTCGTGAAATCCCCATCCCCAGTAGGCGCCGCAGAAGTGCGTCCGGTTGCGACCGCTGATCTCATCCACGCGCGCCTGCGCCCTGACCCCGGCCGCGGTGTACAGCGGGTGCGCATAACGGATCGTGCGAATCACCTGGGCGGGGTCGATCTCCTCGGTCCGGTTGAGCGTCACGCAGAACTCTCGCTCCGCCCGCAGTGACTGAAGGCGATTCATGTGGTAGGTCACGGTGGTCGCCCGCGTGGGCTCGGGGAGCAGGTGATAGTTCCAGCTGGCCCAGGCGCGCCTGCGGCGCGGCAGGAGCCGAACGTCGGTGTGGAGCACTGCCTCATTAGGGTGATAGGGGATCGCGCCGAGGATCTCGTGCTCACGATCGGTGGCGTCGCGCAGCAGCGTGAGCGCCTGGTCGGAATGGGTCGCCAGCACGACCTCGTCGAACCGCTCCGCCTCGCCGCCGCGGGGCTTGACGAGCACATGGTCTGCATGGCGGGTGACGGCATCGACGGGCGTTCCGAGCCGTAGCATTTCCCCGAAAGGGCGCGTGAGCGCCTCGACGTAGCGCGCGGATCCCCCGCGGACCGTCCGCCAGCGAGGCCGGTCCCGGGACGAGAGCATGCCGTGGTTGTCGAAGAACTCGGCCAGGAAGCGCGCTGGAAACGACCACATCTGGCCAGGCGCGGCTGACCACACGGCCGAGGCCTGGGGGACGATTAGCCGCTCGATGAACATCCGGGAGAAGCGATGGCGCTCCAGCCAGTCGCCGAGGGAGAGATCGTCTGCACGATTGGCGAGCAGCTCGCGCGCGGCGCGGTTAAACCGAGCCAGGTCGGCGACCATCCGGTGAAACCGGGGCGCCAGCAGGTGCGCTCGGTTGGCGAACAGGCCGTTGGGTGAGGCACTGCTGTACTCGAAGTCTCCCACCCCGTCGCTGACGCTGAAGCTCATCGTCGATGGCTGCCAGCTGACCGCCAAGCGCTCGAGCAGCCGCTCGAAGTTCGGGTAGTTGCGGTCGTTGAAGACGATGAAGCCGGTGTCGACCTGATGCGTCTCGTTCGGGGTGTCGACGCGAATCGTGTTCGTGTGGCCGCCCGGATAGGCATTTGCCTCGAACACGGTGATGTCGTGCCCTCGGTGCAGGAGGTGGGCCACCACGAGGCCTGAGATTCCGGAACCCACCACGGCGAATCTCATCTCAGTGCTTTTCTTGCCTCGGGCCCACCCTGATGAGTACGGAGTTCCGGGCCGGACGGATCATCCTCTGAGCGCTCCGGCGTTCCTTTACAACGAGTCGGCGCCACCCGCCGGCGGCGACACACCGGGGGACGATTCCCCCCCGGGCGCTGGCGCGAGTGGGCCCGCCACCCCGAGACCGGCGTTCGTCATCCGGTCAGTGCGAGCTCGGGACCGCTGGTGAGATTTCGGTGCATCTTTTGGAGTGCCAGGCGTTGCCTACCCTTGACCGTCCCAAGCGGAATCCCTACTTTTTCGGAGATTTCGGTTTGGGTCAGCCCTTTGAAGTACGCCAGCTCGATAACCCGGCGTTGGTCGTCCGGAAGGCTGACCAGCAGTTGGCGGGCGTGGAATGATTCCTCGCGGTCGGCCACCTGTTCCTCAGTACGCTCTGCGGCTTCGAGCCGTGCGACGAGCGCGTCATCGATCTCGACGTCACGATCGTGTCGGGCTTCGCGGCGCAGCGCAGTCGATGCTTCGGTTTCGCACCATCGACAAGAGCCACGTTTTGAACGTTCCCCGGCTCGTGTCGTAGCTTCGTGCGGCTCGCCATACGCCGAGAAAGGCGTCTTGGGTGGCTTCTTCGGCCGCTCTCCGGCGACCGGTGACCCGCATCGCGAGTCCGAAGACTTGGGCGCTGTGCCGGTCGTAGATCGCTTCGAAGGCCCGGACGTCGCCCCTAGCGACCCGGAGCACGAGGTCGTGGTCTTCGAGCCTGGTGAGCTGTGCCTTGGTCATGCTCCCCACTGTACAGATCTCTGTCTAGATTCTGTCAAGCTATTGCCTAGATCGGCTAGGATCGGGTAGTGGCCGAGACTGGACGACTCCGGATTGGGGAGCTCAGTAGGCGGGTCGGGGAGAGCCCCGAGCTCCTACGCGCGTGGGAAACCCGCTACGGGCTGGTAACACCTGAGCGAACCCCGGGCGGACTTCGTCTTTATTCCGAGCAGGACGAACGCCGCGTCCGGGCGATGCGCGAGCACATCAACGCGGGGCTCTCCGCCTCCGAGGCTGCGCGCTTGGCGAAGCTCGCGGACGACCCAGAGCCCGAAGCGGCATCGGCGACCCTAGCCGACATCGAAGCGGCACTCGAGCGCAGCTTTGACGCGCTCGATGAGTCCGCAGCCCAGGCGGCGCTCGATCGTCTCCTTGTCGCGTTTGGACTCCGACAGGCCCTTGCGGAGGTGATCCTGCCGTTCCTGCGCCGGCTCGGTGTGCGCTGGGCCGCCGCCCAGGCAAGCGTTGCCCAGGAACACTTCGCGAGCAACATCATCGGCGGGCGCCTCCGCGCGCTGGCTCGGGACTGGGGACAAGGCGTCGGACCGCGCGCAATCCTGGCCTGCCCACCCGGCGAGCTGCACGAGCTCGGACTGCTGTCCTTCGGCCTTGCCCTCCGCGAGCGCGGCTGGCGGATCACCTACCTGGGCGCCGACACTCCGCTTGATGACATCATCGCCGCGCTGGATGAGCTCGCCCCCGCAATCGTCGTGCTCGCCGCGATAACCCCGCAGCGGTTCCTCGACAGCGCCGACGAGCTGACCGCTCTCACGGCGCAGATCCGAGTCGGGCTCGGCGGCGCGGGCGCCTCCGCTGCTCTGGCCAACCGGCTGGGCGCCGAGTTACTCGCGGGCGAGCTCGTGGACGTCGCGGCTGCGCTCACGCCCTGACCGTTCCGTGCGATCCTTCACGCTCCGATGTACGTCTCGCTGTCTCGCCTGCGCGTCAAGGAGCACGGCGCACCAAGACTGACCGCCGCCTTCCGTGCGCGCGCACACCTCGTCGACGACGCAGACGGCTTCATCGACCTCCAGGTCTGGCAATCTGACCGCGACGCAGGTGAGCTCGTCATGGTCAGCCGATGGCGCGACCGCGCTAGCTTCACGGCGTACATGAAAAGCGAGGCGCACGCAATCTCGCACGACCGGATCGACCCGAGCGTGCAAGAGCTGATCAAGCTTGAGCGCCTCGAGCACCTCCACACCTACGAGGTCATAGCCGAGTGAGCCGGCCGCCGGGATCGCCCAGCGGAGGCGCACCACCCGACTCGGCGACATTGCCCGACGGCTCGATCGTCGAGCTCGCGCCGCTCGCCCGAGAGATCGGCCGCCGCCACCGACTCGAGTTTCCCGACGAAGCCGACCGCTACGGCGACCGAGGGCTCGAATGGTGCGTCTACGACAACCAGTGGCTGCTCTCCTGGGCGATCATGGCCGCCGCAGGGTGGGGCGACTTCAGCGACCAACTTGCCTGGCTGGCAGGGATACTCGAGAGCCGCGGGTATCCGTCGACCGCCTCGCTCGCGACCTCGAGATAGCCGCGGACGTGACCACCCACGCGCTGCTCTCGGGACCCGACCCCATCCGCGCGATCCTCCTCTCCGGTGCCGAGGCTGTGAGAGCACGCTAACCAGTCACCGGGCGGCCCATGCGGGCGCCCGGTCACCGGCGGCCGATGACCGCACCCGCGAACGCGGCGGGAGTACCCGCACTGAGGCAGAGCAGGTCTCGCGCTTCGCATGGCGGGAGACCCGCAACTCGCCGTGGCTGTCGGGCAAAGGGTGCCGTCCGGGCGGGTTAGAAGATTCCGGCATGGCTCAGAACTTCATTGCTTGTGACCGGGGGCAGTCGATGTTGTTGCCGCCGGATTTGACGGATTGGGTGCCGGATGATCATGTGGTGTGGTCGATCCTGGGGGCGGTCGATCAGATGGATCTCAGCGCGTTCTATGGGGCGTATCGCGCGAATGGTCAGGGGCGCGCTGCCTACGAACCGTCGATGATGGTCGCGCTGCTGATCTACGCGTACGCGCGCGGGAACCGGTCGTCGCGGGGGATCGAGCGGGCGTGCCGGGAGGACGTCATCTACAAGCTGATCACCGCGATGGCGATCCCGGATCATTCGACGATCGCGGAGTTCCGCCGCCGGCACGAGAAGGCGCTCGGCGAGTTGTTCACTGCGGTGCTGAGCCTGTGTTGTGAGGCGGGCCTCGTCGAGGTTGGCGTGATCTCGATCGATGGCGTGAAGATCCGCGCGAACGCGTCGCGGGGCGCGAACCGCACCTACGAGAAGTTGGTCGCGGACATCCTCAAGGAGGCCGAGGAGACCGACCGCTGGGAGGACGGCCTGTTCGGGGAGGATCGCGGCGATGAGCCGCCCGAGCATCTACGGACCGCGGAGGGGCGCCGGGCGGCGTTTAAGGCGGCGAAGGAGCGGCTGGCGCAGAAGGCCGGGCGCGGCGAGGAGCCGGAAGTCGCGCGGATCGAGCTTGACCCGGACCGGGTGGCGGCCGGCAGGGGTCGGCGCGGGTGGCAGCGGGCGGCGCACAAGGAGCTGATGCGGCGGCGCGAGCAGGACGCGAAACCGATCGCGCGGTCACGAGCTGAGCGGTTGCTCGAAACGCTGCACCGGCTCGAGGAGAACCGGCAAGTCGAGATCGGAGCCAACGACGCATACGAGAAGTGGTGGGCGGAGCGTCGCGCCGGCGGCGTGCCGGGTCAGAAGCTCGGGATGCCGCCCAAGCCGGTCACACCGCCTCCCGAGCCAGAAGGCGTGATGAACAAGACCGATCACGATTCGCGGATGATGCGCACGAACGGACAGCCGACGGTGCAGGGTTACAACGCGCAGGCTGCAGTCACTCGCGGGCAGATCATCGTCGCCGCGGAGATCGCGGTCGAGAGCCCCGACTTCGGTCACCTCGAACCGGCCGTCCGCGCCGCGCTACGCGAGCTAGAGGATGCGGGTGTGACCCAGCGACCGGAAACTGTCCTGGCCGATGCGGGTTACTGGCACACCAAGCAGATGGAGAACATCGTCAGCGACGGCATCCAAGTCCTCGTCCCGCCCGACGCCGGACTACGCGAGGGCGCCCGGCCCGGCTGGGACGAAGGCCCCTACGCGTTCATGCGCCGGGTGCTCTCAAGCGAGGCCGGACATGAGATCTACAAGCACCGCAAAGCAACCGTCGAGCCGGTGTTCGCGCAGAACAAGTTCAACCGCGGCTTCCGCCGCTTCCAGCGAAGAGGCAGAGCCGCGGTGCGCTCGGAGTGGCGCCTCCAGGCCGCTGTCCACAACCTCCTGAAGCTGCACAACCACTGGATCGGTCCGGCGATCGCCTGACCGGCCGGGCATGACTTGCCCGGCCGCGGACCCGTTCGAAGACACGGTGAGTTCGTCGTCGCGGCCGAATCTTTGCCCGACAGCCACCGCCAGATGCGCGTCTCTTCATCTGTTCGCAAGAGGTTGGGTTGTGACGCGCCGGCGGCGCCAGTGCCGGACGCCCTCAGCGGACGCTTCGGGCGTTCGGTCTCGCGCGGTTGGTGGTTTTCGTCGAGTCCAGGCTTGCTCAGTGCGCGTGATGGGGTGGGCGCTGCGGTCCGCGGGGTGGCGCCGCCTCGTCGGTGCTGTAGCCGTGTGCTTGTTTCTTGATCTCGCCGGTCTTTGCGAGCTGGCTGAGATGGGTTGCAACGTTTGCCGGATTGAGGTTCAGGCCTTTAGCGAGATCACCAGCGGTGCTCCGTGGGTGCTGGACGAGGAAGGCGATGATGCGCGTCTCGCTGTCGTCCTGGCGGCCGCGGGCGGTAGCGCGTCTGTTGCTCGCGCGCTGCGCAGTCGCCCGGCGCACCGAGCGAGCCGGAACGACCGCAGCCGAGCCGCCATCGTGGACGTGGACCGCCTGTTCTCGTGGCTCGGCGTCTTCGAGCGCGCCCCAAGTGCGCTCGGCGGGCTGATCAGCGTTGTGCTCGTCGGCGGGTATCTCGGACGGGAGGCGCTCGATGAGCACGACCTCGGGGTCGCGTAGCGAAGCTTCGGCTAGGACGTCAACTCGGGGCATGTGGCGCTCCTTTGTTCCTCGGAATGCGGCATCGCTAGGCCTTGCTCGTCGTGCGACTGCGGCGGGTGCGCGTGCCGGGCTCGCTCGGACCGACCAGGTCTGCTTTGGTCCGGGCGCTGACCGCTCGCCGGGCGTTCAGACGTCGCAGGGCATCGACCGCCTGCGAGAGCTGCCGGGATCCAGGATCGCGATCCAGCTCGCCTCGCCTGCGCGCTGCCCAGTTGTTCTGCGCCCGCGTCATAGTTCAGGCCTTCCCGTCCCTCTGTTGGGTCCGCACGGAGGAAAGAGGGGCTCGAGAACCCCGAGCGTTCAACGAAATCGGGCCGCGACCTTCGGACCGGTTGGTGGGCCTGGAGGTCGCCCCCAACCGGCCCCGCAGTCAAAACCGGTAACCCGCACCTCTCGCCTCGTGGCACACGATCGCGCCGTTGGTGGCATTCGGGTTAGGGCCGGGAGTCCTGGCCGCAGGGCCAGCCGCCTATCGACAGTACTCCTATCGCGGGCCGTTATGTAAACCAGACCAAAGAGTTTGCCTACCGATCGCAACGGCCCGGCGATCCGTGTCTCAGAGCCCGGGGAGGTGTATCCCCGGGACGACTTCGTTTACTAGGGTTCGGGGACGCTGGCCTTGAGCGGCTCTCAGACGCTCACGCGCTCCAGTCGACCCCGAGCGCTAGAGGACTCCGACACGGGCACGAGCCTCCCCGCCTTGCCCAACCCGCGGGCTGGCATGTTCCCGTAGACGGCTTCGTACTGTCTCGCCTTGACCAGATAGGTCTCATGCCAGATGCCGGTGCGGCTACCCCGTCCAACGCGGCCCACTATTTCGGGCTTTCGCGATCCGCGGCAAGAGCGGTCGGTACCCGGTGGGTCAGCATCCCGCCCTCGAGCCGTGCCTACTCCGTCGTGGCCTACGACGCGACACTCCCGACAGCCCTCCAAGGGCTCTCGCTGACCGGACGCCTGACCGAGTTGGCGCCGAGCACAATTGGCGGCGAGCCCGTTGTCGGCATCAAAGGTGACATCTCACCGCCCGGGACACCCCCAAACTCTGTCGCCGCCACCGTCTACATATCTCGTTCCGGCAAGCCGCTACCGATGCGCGCGACCTACAGCTTTAGCGACGGCGCGAGTGCGAGGATCGTGCTTAGCCAGTGGGGAGAGCACTCTCCCTCCAGTCGCCCGCACACGTCATCGCCCAAACCGCCCTACCCCCAGTGGGCCATCCTTCCAGAGCCGCGACCGCCGTGCCGCGCACCCATACCAACCATCCAGGCGCCGCGTGGATCGGCTACTGGCAGGCAACGGGCCGTGTGCTGCAGGCGCGCAACTCCGCCGTCCAGGCGCCTGGAGAGATCATCCATCGCGTGTGGCGGATCTACCAGGCTTGCGCCGGTCAGAGCTGCCCGCTCGAATTTGAACGCCAGACCGGGGGACCGACCCCCGGGACCCTCGGCACCCCGCTCACAGCGCAACTCGTACGCGCACACAACGGATGGCGTACTAGCTTCAGCGAACCGAACGTGTACTGCAAGGGATCGACAGCCGATTACGCCGGCGTGGAGGACTCCCACTGGTACTTCGCACGGGCGGCGCCCGACACCATCAGCGCGGCCGAGACCACGTCAACCTCTGGTCCGGCCTGTGAGACCGGCACCACAAAGATCACCTGGACGGCTCGGCGGCTCTCCCTGCAGCCGTCCGCCCCGGCATAGTAATCAGGCCCGGCCCGTTGGCCGCTGCCAGAAAGCTCGCGTTATGGCAAGCGTCGCGATCAACTTGTTCGTGACACGCGCCGGCGCCCGGTGAGGAATCCTCAGCTGTGACACCAACGGCGGCGGCGTGGAGCAAAGGGCGCCTGCCGCAGACGTGGTCGCCTGTTCAAGAACGCGAAGGCGGCAACGCAGGCGTACAGGAAGCCACGCGCCGAGTCATTGAGAGCTGCGAGACCCGAATCTGGAGCGAATGCTCGCGTGCGGTTCCCGGTCGGACCGCCCTGGCCGATTGGGGTCATCGAGCGCCGGATCCGGCAAGCGTCGCGGGCCCGTAGACGGCGTATAGGAGATAGAGCATTGCGATCAGCAGCGCCGGCGCGAGCGTCAGACTCGGGATCACGTCGCCGTGGCCGATGCCTGAGGAAGCGATCGCCACGATCATCGTGACGCTGAGAAGCGCAGCAACGGGCGCGACGCATTGGCGCAAAGTGAGCAGCACTCCTCCGGCGATCTCAAGGACCCCGGCGAGGATCTCGAGCGTGGAGGGCCATGGGAGGCCAAAGCTTCGAAAGGCGTGCAGCTCCCAGTGATGAAAGACGAACTTCACCAGGCCCGCGAAGATGAAGATGATCCCGGCCACCACCGCCACTCGGACTCCCGTCTCGTTGTCGCGCAGACGCGCATCGGGAAGGGCGATGACGAGACGCCTGATAGACGCGACGTTCATCGCGCCAGAGTCCCACCAGCCTGGCTGACGCGCGAACTCACAATTCGATCGTGGCAGACGCTCCCGTGGCTGGAGCCGCCGGCACGCCGCCCAGGGGCAAGACTGTCACCGCGCCGCGCGACTGCTGACCGCCCGAGAGCAAAGCCTGGGAGGCCGAGGGAGGTCGGATCAGACGCCTCATACTTCGTGAAAGGAGACGCCGACGCACGTCCCGCGGCCGGACGATCGGCGACCGGTTCACTCGGCGCCGAAACCGTTCCTGGCAGCAGCGACGCGGCCACCGGCAATCCCATCGCCACTGGTTCGCTAGTCACTGCTTGGGTTCGCCTTTGACGGCCTGAAACATGCGAGTTATTTGACGATGATCGTTCCGCGCATGAACGCGTGGAACTGGCAGTAGTAGGTGTAGGTGCCGGGTTTGGTGAGCACGACGGTGGCGCTGTGCCCGGGGGTGACCGTCCCGGCGTCGAACGCGGTCTTTGTGCTCGTTGCGGTGTGCGATGTCTGGTCGTGGTTGGTGAACGTGACCTTTGTGCCGGTGGCTACCGTGATCGTGGCTGGGTGGTAGGAGTAGTTGCTGATCGAGACGTTGACGTTGCCGTGCAGCGGGGGCTTGGCTCTCGCCTCGGCTTTGGTCGACGAGGCAGCCCTGCTGGCGCCGGAACTGCTGTTCGAGGAGCTTGACGAGCTCGTTCCGCACGCCGTCAGCGCCAGGGATAGCGCTAGGACGACGGCGCCAATGCTGGCCCGGGAGGTTGATCGCTGCTTGCTCATGTGAGGGATACGACAGACCGGCGCGATCAGATCAGCAGTGATCTGGTGTGTTGCCGTCTCCGTAGATGCCCGTGTACCCGGACACACTCAGCCGGGCTGAATCGAAGGAGGCTCGATGAACCAATTCATGACCACCGAGGGAGATAAGGCTGCCGACGGCGTGGTTGAGCTGCTCGCTCGCGACGACGTCGAACGCAAGAAGTTCCTCAAGCTTGCGGGCAAGCGGATGGGCGCGGGGCGGCTGCCGCCGGCTTGGCGGCGTTCATCGCTGCGTGCGGTAGCTCGTCGAGCTCGTCGAGCACGACCAGTTCTAGCTCTGCCGCGGCCGCCGCGAGCGGGACCGGCGACTTCGAGCAGCAGTTCCAGCTCGGGCGATCTGGCGATCGTCAACTACGCGCTGACGCTCGAGTATCTGGAATCGCAGTTCTATGCGAAGGTCGCTCACAGCGGCCTGTTCAGCGGCAAGACGCTGTCGATCCTGAAGTCGTTCGGGGCCGAGGAGGACCAGCACGTGATCGCGCTGCAGAAGGTCGCGATGAGCCTGGGCACACCGGCACCAAAGCCGACGGGCAAGTTCCCGCTCAAGAGCGCCGTCGTCAGGTGGCGATGCTGGCAGCGACGGTCGAGAACCTCGGCGCCTCGGCCTACCTCGGCCAGGCCGGGAACATCCAGAGCAAGGAGATCCTCGCTGCGGCACTCGCGATCCACACGATCGAGGCCCGCCACGCGGCGACGCTCAACACGCTGATCAAGAAGTCGCCGACCCCCGAGGGCGCTTTCGCCAAGCCGATGAGCATGTCCCAGGTCCTGGCGATCGTCAAGCCGTTCATCGCCTAGACCGACCTGAAACCGCAGAGAGGAAACAAACAGACCATGAGTAATTCCAAATCAGCCAGCCCCGAGCTGGGCGCCGTGGAGGTTCACGGCATGACCCGCGCGAGCTTCATCCTGCGCGGTGCGATGACCGCCGGCGCCGTGTACGGCGCCGCCGCCGTGGGCCCGTACGTGGGCAACGCGTTCGCCGCCGGCGGCAGCTGGGGATGTCGACATCCTCAACTTCGCGCTGACGCTGGAGTACCTCGAGACCGACTTCTACAAGACCAAGGGCAAGTCGGTCGGCCTGAGCGGCGAGGCCAAGGCGCTGGCTAGCCAGTTCGGCGACGAGGAGGCCGAGCACGTCGCCGCCCTGACCAAGGCGATCAGCGGCGCGGGCGGCACGCCGGTCAAGAAGCCGACGTTCGCCTTCCCGGTCACCGACCAGGCGTCGTTCCTGAAGCTCGCCTACACGCTGGAGAACGTGGGCGTCGGCGCCTACAACGGCGCCGGCCCGTCGCTGTGAACAAGGCATATCTCGCGGCCGCCGGCTCGATCGTCCAGATCGAGGCCCGCCACGCCGCGTCGATCGCGCTGCTGACCGGCTCAGACGATCACGCCCAATGGCGCGTTTGACAAGCCGCTCAGCAAGGCCGCGGTGCTCAAGGCGGCCGGACCGCTGATCAAGGCCTAGGGGACGGGTCAGCATCGTGACGGCGCGGCCCGCGTGATCGTCCTCGTCCGCGGGTCGCGCCTTCGCATCTCCAGATCTGATCCGATTGCGCCCGCCTGTGTTCCGCACCCAGAAGCCTTCGCCAATCCCGCCCCGATCTGCTGATGCTCGCCGACGAGGATCTGATGCAGCTGGTCCATGACGGAGACGCCCGGGCCTTCGAGGTGATCTTCGATCGGCACGCCGACGCGTCGTTCTCGCTGGCCTACCGCATGTGCGGCCGGCGGTCGACGCCGAGGACGTCGTCCAGGAGGCCTTCCTGTCGCGTGTGGCGCAGCGGCGCCCGATACGACCGCGCCCGCGGGAAGCGTGCGGTCCTGGGTGCTGGGCGTGGTCCACAACCGCGCGATCGACGCCTTCCGGCGCGAGACGGTCCGGACCGGTCGCGACGTCAGCGACGACGGGATCACCGAGCGGATGCCCGCCGCGAGCGAACGGACGCCGAGGTCGAGCGCCGCGACGAGGCCCAGCAGGTGCGCGGCGCGCTCGGCGAGCTGCCGGCCGAGCAGCGACAGGTGATCGAGCTCGCCTACTTCGGCGGCTTCAGCCACAGCCAGATCGCCGAGATGCTCGAAGCTCCCGGCCGGGCACGGTCAAGGGCCGGATGCGGCTCGGGTTGACGAAGATGCGAATCGCGCTGGGTGACCCGGCCGGAGCGGCTATGACCAGGAGAGACGATGACCGGGACCGACGACATCTCCGAGAGCCATGACTGCGGCGGAGACGTGGCGGCCTACGCCCTTGGCGCCCTCGATCCTGCCGAGGCCGAGGCCTTCCGGGCGCACCTGGAGACGTGCATTGTCTGCCGCGACGAACTGGCGGCATTCCAGCAGGTCGTCGATGTCCTGCCCATGAGCGCGCCGCCAGCATCCGGCGCCCCAGCACCTTCGCCGCCGAGTCATGCGACGCAGTCGAGCGCGAGCCCAGGCTCCAGCTCGCGGAGGCCGCAGGCGCGCCGAGCGCGGCGGTGCGTTCGCAAGGCTTTCGTTGCCGCGGCCGGCGCTGGCGCTGGGGGCTGCGATCGCGATCGTCGCGGTCGCCGTCGGCGGCGTCGAGCTCGGACGGCTCGGGAACGGCCGGACCCGCGGGTGTACGCGCGCAGGTGACCGGCCCGGGCAGCGCCGAGGTCACGGTGAACGGTGGCCCGGCCGAGCTGATCGTGCGCCATTTCTCGCCGCCTCCGGCCGGGCAGATCTACGAGGTCTGGCTGGACCGCGCGGGCCGCCCGCCCGGCTCCGACCAGCGCGCTGTTCAGCGTCACCGCCAAGGGCGACGGCGACGTCGAGGTGCCGGGCAATCTGCACGGCGTCGACGCGGTGATGGTCACCCCGGAACCGGCCGGCGGCAGCCGCGTGCCCACGCATCCGGCCGTGATCCGCGCCCGGCTCAGCTGATCGTCCGACGCACGTTCCGCGCCGCGGCGGTGATCCAAACCGCCCCTCGAGCCGTAGGTACTGACAGCCTGCGAAACCAATCGATCGGAGATCGATGCTCGGACTTGACAACCCAATTCACATCGCTTTCGTGCTGGTCCTGCTGCTGCTCGTGTTCGGCGCCAAGCGCCTGCCCGAGATGGGCAAGTCGATGGGCGCGGGCCTGCGCGGCTTCAAGGAATCGATCAGCGGCGAGGAGCCGACGACGCACCTCACCGAAGCCCACGACCCGGCTCGCGTCGACGACCTGACCGCGACGCACACCGCAACCGCCGAGCCCACAGCCGAGCCGGTCGACGACCACGCCCCGATGCAGCCGGCCGCCTAGTCAGCGCGTCCCGCCTCGCGAGCAAGACCTACGCGATGCAGATGCCAAGCGCGTTTGCGCCCGGCCGGGTCAGGCTGGTCCGTCACGACGCCCAGCTGAGCGTCGTCGATCACCTCGACGAGCTGCGGACGAGGCTGATCGTCTCGCTGCTCGCGGTCGGGGTCGCGTTTGGCATCTGCTTCTGGCAGAACCACCAGCTGCTGAACATCATCAACAAGCCGCTGGCGCACAACACCCAGCAGCAGGTGCGCGACGGCCACGGGCCGCTCGGAGCCACCTACTCGGTCCAGCGCAGCGCCCGGGACGTCGCCAAGCAGCTCGACACGGTCGTCGGCGTGCTCAGCGCACAGAAGCAGACGCCCGCCGTCCGCGCCTCGCTGGCACGCGCGTACAGCAGAGCCTGCAGCACGACGTCAAGCGGCTCTCGGCCGCGCCCGCAGGGCGACCGGCCGGTGACGCTCGGGATCGGGGAGCCGTTCACGACCACCGTCACGGTCACGCTGATATTCGCGCTGATCCTGTCGCTACCGGTGCTCCTGTTGCAGGCCTACGGCTTCTTCATGCCGGCGTTCGAGCCCGCGCAGCGCCGCCGGATGCTGCCGGTCATGTTCGCGATCCCGCTGCTGTTCATCGCCGGCGTCGACGTTCGGCTACTTGGTGGTGCTCCCGGCCGCGCTGCACTTCTTTCAGAACTTCAACAGCGCGCAGTTCAACGTCCTCGTGCAGGCCAGCCAGTACTACAAGTTTGCCGCCACCACCCTGCTGGCGATGGGACTGCTGTTCCAGGTTCCAGTGGCGATCATCGCGGTCACCCGCGCCGGACTGGTGACCCCGAGACAGCTGCGGCACAACCGTCGCTATGCGGTGCTGGCCTGCGGCCTGGTCGCCGCGGTGCTCCCCGGCGACGCGATCACGATGCTGCTCGAGACGCTGCCCCTGTATCTGTTGTTCGAGCTCAGCGTGCTGATCGCCAGCCTCTCCGAACGCCGCAACGCCGCCCGCACAGTCCGATCTGCGGCCGCCGATTCGCCGCCGACCTCGACGAGACCGCATAGCGGCCAGCCACAGCGACATCACGGCGATCGTCAGCCTTCTGACCACCGCGATTAATCCGATTGCACGCGCGAATCCGCATTAGTCAGTGAATACACGTCGCACAACCGTGACGTCCGTCTCGGTAAAGCCGTGACGCCCGTCACGGGAATCTGTAGAAGGAGCAGTGTCTATGACTCATATCAATCTCGAGGCCGTCGATAGCGACGGCGCGATTCGCGAAGCTGCTGAAGAGGTATCCGGCGACACCCGCCTCGGGTTCCTGCGTAAGGGCGCGGTGGCCGGCGGAGCAGCGCTCGGCGGCGGCGCGATCCTCAGCGCTCTCGTTCCGGGCGCTGCGCTCGCGAAGGGAGCGCCCGCCGCGCTCGTTCGGCAAGGGCGACATCGGCATCCTGAACTTCGCGCTGACGCTCGAGTACCTCGAGCGCGCGTTCTACAACGAGGCGACCGCCAAGGGCAAGATCACGGATCCGAAGACCAAGACATTCCTCGAGATCACGACCCGAGACGAGCGGGCACACGTCGCCTTCCTGAAGAAGGCCCTCGGAAGGCACGCCGTCAAAGAGCCGAAGTTCAACTTCGACGGCATCCCGAGCGACCCGACCAAGTTCGCCGCCACCGCCTACGTGCTCGAGAACACCGGCGTTCATGCCTACCTTGGCCAGGCCGGCAACATCAAGACCCCCGCGTACCTGCTGGCGGCCGCTTCGATCGTCACGATCGAGGCACGCCATTCCGGAGCGATCGCCTCGATCATCGAAAATCGATCTCGCCGAGCGGACCATTCGACAAGGGCTGGACCGCCCCCAAGGTGCTCGCTGCCGTCAAGAGCACCGGCTTCATCGTCTAGACGAAGCAGCGCCTGCGTCTCATCGTCGGGCGGATCCCGTTCGGATCCGCCCGACGCGTTTGTCCTTCTGACCGGGGGCCGCGCTGGGCGATCGCCAAGACCGCGTTGGTTGGCGGCGCTATCTCGCGGGTCTGCGCTTCGGCTCGAGCCGAGCGCCTTGCGGCGCCGGTTCGCAAACGGGCCACACGCGACATGCGCGCTAGTCGCACGCGGAACTCGCCGTCTTTAGCGCCACATGGCTCAGATCCCTCGGCATCCACCCAACTCGCCGAGCGAGTGCCACGTGCTGCAACGCCGCGGCCGCGGCGTGCCCGGCCCGTCGGCCACTAACTCCGACAGCGACACGTCCTCGCCGTTGGCGTCGGGCAGCGTGAAGTCCTGGAGCAGATCGCCGGCGGCGACTGCGTCCGCGCGGCCGTGCTCCCGCAAGGCACTCGCGGAATCCGGAACTAGCACAGTGACTCGCAAGTCCGTGCGCAGGTCCCGACCGGCTATTTCTAGGACGCGGCCTGCAACAGGGGTCGAGACCGCTGTCAGCACGAGGTTCTGGCGCGGTAGGACTGCTCCGAGATCGGCGCGTTGGCGCATCGGGGACGGTGCGGGATGCGGGCAATACCTGAACGGCATGTCCCTTGGCGCAGCTTCGGCGCCATATGACCGCGTGCTCGAGCGCCGCCGTGCGGTCGCGCTGGCGCGCCACTTCCGCGAGGCCGAGGGCCTGTCGAACGCGCAGATCGCCGATCGTCTCGGCCGCTCGCCGGCGACGATCAAGGCGTACTTCTACGATCCGACCGGAGAGAAGGCGCGGGCGGTCAAGGCTCGCTACCAGGGGGTGTGCCGCGGCTGCGGCGCCTACACCCAGCCGCGCAACGGCAAGGGCGACGCGTACGCGTACTGCAAGGCCTGCCATCCCGGTGCGATCAGCGGCGCTGGACGCGCGAGCGAGTGCTCGGCGCGATGCAGGACTGGCGCGGCGCTACGGCCGGTTGCCGTCGTCCTACGATTGGTCGCGCACCCACGCCCATCGACGTGGTGGCGGGGCGCTCGAGCGACTGAGCGAAGGCGACTGGCCCTCGGCGAGCGTCGTGACCGGCGTCTTCGGGAGCTGGAAGGCGGCACGGGTCGTGGCCACTGACCGGATCGTTGAGGTTGACGATCGTGTGCGCCGATCCCCGGAATGTGCGTCGTCACGTGTCGCCCGCCCGTCCGCGATCGCCGGCCCGGCGATCGAATCGACTGGGGCGTTCCCGAGCGAGGCCCGGGATGGGACACCCAATATCTAGAAGCGAGAGCCGGGGAAGATTGGAAATGGAGCGCGGTGTCGTGAGCACGCAGATTGGCGAGCAACCAGGACAGGCGCAGCCGCGGCTGCGCCTGTCGGCGGCGGTCTTGGTCGGCTCGGCCTTCAGCTGCGCGCATCCGGCTTGTTGGCGCGCGTGGGGCTCGCCGGCCTCGTGCGTTGCACGAGGCCTCCGGCATGCCTAGGCGATCTCGGGATCGCCCGATCGAAGCGGTGCCGCGACGGCTGCTGACACGGGCCGAGGCGGCAGCTTCCCTGGGCATGAGCATCGCCCACTTCGAGCGCTACGTGCAGCCGTTCGTGAAGGTCGTTCCGTGCGGGCAACTCTTGCTAATCGAGCCGGGCTCGCTCGATCGTTGGGTGCAGGACCACGCTCGCATGGCGAGTGCTGTCGCGTGACCCCGCAGGTCGGGCGGCGCGTTGCCGATCCGACCACGGTGCGCGATGATTCACTGCCGGGGAGAGAGGTTGCTGCCAACCCGGACCGCGCGATGTCGAGCGAATACCGCAAGACCCGCACCAGCGGGCTGTACGTCCGGCACAGCCGGACCTGCCCGGCGTTCGCCGACGACGGACGTCGGTGCCGGTGCGAGCCGTCCTACCGAACCCGACGCCGAATCGACGGGAAACCGCAATGGAGCCCGGTGTTCAAGGATCGGGCCTCGGCAATCAGCTGGGACGGGCACGAAGCTAAGGCTGACCGGGCGGTGCGCGCGAGCCGACGGGTCGGGCCAACGTTCGGCGAAGTGGCGCGCGACTGGTGGGGGCTGGTCGAGGCCGGCACCTACGCCCGGCGCCGCGGCCGCAGCAAGAAGTTGGCGGACATGACGATCGCCGATTACCGAGGAGTGCTGTTCGGGGGCGGCGCAGCACGGATGCACGCCGGCGAAGGCGCGCTGACCCTGGTCGACCGTTGCGGCCGTCGCCCTATCGCTGCACTCGATGACTCGTACTGGCAGTCGATCATCGACGAGCTTGTGCGTGACGGGAAGTCCTACTCGAGGATCGCGACATACCTTGCGGTGATCCGGCACGTGTACGCCTACGCGCGTCGGCCCAACCTACGGCTCGTCGCCGTTGACCCGACCCGCGAGCTGCAAATGCCCGCGAACGATGGCCAGATGCGCGAGCGGGTGGCGACCGCCGAGGAAGCTGCAGCGCTGATCGAGGCGCTCCCATTACGCGACGGCGGCGACTCGCTCAAATGGGACGCCGTGCTCGAGATCCGCGCCTCGAGCCAGAGCGCCGTTGCGCTCGCGCGCCGGTTCGGCGTGAGCGACGCGCTCGTCGGCAAGGTCCGCCGCGGCGAGCTCTACAAGACCGCGGAAGGGCGGCGCTCACGCGAGACGGGAGATCGCGCCGGGTGGGGCCTGGCCTTCTACACCGGGATGCGCCGCGCCGAGATCGGGCGGGCGCAGTGGCCGCACGTGTTCTGGAACGCCGACGAGATCATGGTCGCGCAGTCAAAGAGCGACGCTGGCGAAGGGAGGCGCGTGCCGATGGTCGGGCCGCTCAAGAAGATCCTGCGCGAAGAGTGGATGCGCGCCGGACGGCCAGCGGAGGGGCCGATCGTGACCCGCTCGGTCGCCTCCGGGAAGTGGCAGGCCCGCGCCGACCGGGTATGGGAGACGGCCGGTCTCTCGCGCGTGACGCTGCATGAGGCGCGGCACACCTACGCGAGTTTCTTGATGGCCGCTGGCTACAACCTCAAGCAGATCCAGGAGTATCTTGGGCACGCGGACCTCGTCACGACCGGCCGCTACATCAAGAACCTCCCGGTCCCCCGCGGAACGACCGCGCGCGAGAAGCTCGAGGCGTACCTGGCCACCGAGCTTGGCGATATCGACCCCTAGGTGGACACAAATGTGGACACACCTGTCAGCACCGTTGTCGTTCGTAGGGGTTCGTCGGGCACCGACCCCTTTGTCCCTAATCAAACGAATCTGGCGTATTTCCAGGTATTACCTGAAAAACGCGGGATGCCGGAGGAGGGACTCGAACCCCCGACACGCGGATTATGATTCCGCTGCTCTAACCGACTGAGCTACTCCGGCGACGGCCGCGCAGTCTAGCGATGGGCGATGCGGGAGTTTTCGGCGATTCGGGGGGTTAATGGCGGTTGTGCAGGGCAGATGGCATTGGGCTCGGACAGGGAGCATTGGCGGCTTGGTGTTCGTCGCTCGTCGCGCTCGCCGTTGTTGCCGGGGTGGCGCTCCCGCCGTTCCAGCGGTAGCGGTCGCCGCCGGATGGTCAAAGGTCAGCCTGCCGAGCGGCAGTGGCCTGACCGCAGTGGCCTGCCGATCCTCTCGCTGGTGTGAGGCGGTCGGGAACTCGCGCAGCCGCCCGAGGCCGAGCGCTGGAACGGGGCCCGCTGGACGGTGGGCACGTCGCCCCGATCGCCGTCCCACACCTACGCCGGCGTATTGCTCGGCATCGCGTGCAGATCAGAGCGCAAGTGCATCGCGGTCGGCGAATGGACGCGCGGCCCGCGGCAACCGTGGAGGCTGCTGATCGAGCGCTTCAATGGCGCTGGATGGTCGATTCAGGCAGCTCCGCAGCCTCCCAAGCCGCCCGGCTCAAAGGGGTCCAACAACGTTCTCAAGGCGGTTGCGTGCCCAAGCCCTCGTGCCTGCTTCGCGGTTGGCAACCAGGTCGCGCTTGGACAGGGTCCCGGCCCCGGTACGCCGCTGATCGAGCGCTTGAACGGATCACGCTGGCAGCTTCAGGCCGCCGCAAAGGCGGCCGGGCCCCTCGATTCGGTCTCGTGCAGCTCAACGACCGCGTGCACCGCGGTCGGCGGATTCGAGCACTTCGTAGGGCCGCTGGACACGGCGGTGTACGACTCGCTGATCGAGCGCTTCGACGGCTCGAGTTGGGAGCGCCAGCCGGTCCCACCACCCGCGGGAGCGACGGGAAGCGGTCTGCTCGGCGTCAGCTGCCAGACCGCGAGCTCGTGTGACGCGGTCGGAAGCGCGCAGTACGCAGGCACCTACGACGGTCAGAGCACCACCGGCAATGACGAGGCGATCGTCGGCGGCTGGAGTCCGGCCAGTGGTCCGCACAGGCGCTCTCGTTCCCCGCCGCCTTGTCCGGCAGCGGTCCGGCCCCACCTGTCCCGCGTGACTGGCTGTACAGCATCTCATGCGCTTCGTCGCGGTCATGTCAGGCGGTTGGTCAGTACGTCGCAAGCAACGGCGACATCGGCCCGCTGGCCGCCGGGTTCAACGGCTCGCAGTGGACTCAGACGGTGCTGCATCGCGGCCCGGTGGGGCTGACGTCAGTCTCGTGCCCGAGTGCCACGTGGTGCATGCGGTCGGCCCGGTCGCCGAGCGGTTCTCGTGACGCTGCCAGCGCCGCCCGGGAGCTGGGCCGCTGCCGCCGGTGCGCCCGGCATAAGATCAAGCGCCGATGGCGGAGCTCGACGCAGCCGTAGACGCGATCATCAACCGTTCGCTGGCGGTCAAGCGGCGGCGAGGACGTGCTCGTGATCGCAGACGGCAAGACGCGCAAGATCGGCGAGGCGCTGCGCGACGGCGGCGGCGGGCCGGCGCCGACGCGGTGCTGACGATCATGGACGAGCGCGAGACCGATGGGACTGACCCGGCCCGGCCAGTGGCGGCGGCGATGGCCGCCTGCGATGTGTTCATCGCGCCGACCAGCCGCTCTCTCAGCCACACGCCCGCGCGCAGCGCGCGAGCGAGGCGGGCGCGCGCGGAGCGACGCTGCCCGGGGTCACCGAGGACATGCTCGGCCGGGTAATGGCCGGCGACTTCGAGTTGGTCGCCAGGCGGTCGCGTGCGCTCGCCAAGCTGCTCGACGACTCGACGACGGCCCACCTCACCTGCCCGCGTGGCTCCGACTTCATGATTGACCTCACCGGGCGCGCCGGGATGCCAGACGACGGCGACCTCACAGCCCCAGGCGCGTTCGGCAACCTGCCGGCAGGCGAGGGCTTCATCGCGCCGCGTGGTGGCGAGGGCAAGATCGTCGCCTCGAGCCTGTCCCCGCTCGGGATCAGTGACGAGCCCGCGACCCTGACCGTTGAGGGAGGACAAATCGTTGCAGCGCAAGGAGGGCTCGGGCCGCAGTACCTCGAGCTCCTGCGCCGCCACGGCGAGCTCGGCTGCAACCTCGCCGAGCTCGGGATCGGAACAAACGACCGCGCACGGCTGACGGGCAACGTGCTCGAGGACGAGAAGATCCTCGGCACAGCGCACGTGGCGTTCGGCGCCAGCGCGGCGATCGGCGGCACCGTCTCGGTCCCGATCCACCTCGACGTGGTCGTGCTCGACGCGACGCTGACGATCGGCGACACGACCGTGCTCGAGGCCGGGCACTACACGCTCGACTGAGATCAGCAAGGCAGTGACGACGCTGCTCGCCTATCCCAACGTGTCGGAGGGACGCGACCGGGGCTCGATTGACGCGATCGCGACCGCGTTCGGCGACCAGCTGCTCGACGTCCACTCCGATCCTGACCACAACCGCAGCGCCTACACGCTGGCCGGCGAGCCAGGCGAGCTGGCGGCGGCGGTCGCCGCCGGAGCGTCGCGGGCGCTGGAGCTGCTGACGCTTGACAGCCACGACGGCGTCCATCCGCGGGTCGGGATCGTCGACGTCGCCGCGATCGTCTACCTGCAGGAGCGCGACCGGGGCGCCGCGTGTGCCGAAGCGCTGGTGCTCGCCGACATGCTCTCCCACGAGCACGAGCTGCCTGTCTTCCTGTACGGGATCCTGGCCGGAGGCCGTACCCGCGCGGAGCTTCGCAAAGGTGGTCCGGCGGAGCTGGCGCGCAGGATCCAGGCGGGCGAGCTCGAGCCCGACTTCGGCCCGCCGCGCATCCACCCACGCGCCGGCGCGACGCTGGTCGGCGCGCGGCCGCCGCTGGTCGCCTTCAACGTCGAGCTCGTCCCTGGCGCGACCGTCGACGACGCACGGGCGATCGCGGGGCTGATCCGCGAGGGCGGAGACGAGGGCCTGCCGGGCGTGCGCGCGATCGGGCTGTGGCTCGAGAGCCGCGGCTGGCCCAGGTGTCGACCAACGTCGAAGACCACCTCGCGACCCCGCTGGCGACCGTCGTCGAAGCGGTCGCGCGTCACGCCCGGCCGGCAGGTGCCGAGCTCGTGGGTCTCGCGCCGCGCGCGGCCTTCGATGGCTTTCCGGCCGAGGCTGCCGTTGCGCGGCTATCGGACGATCGAAGATGCCCTCGCCGCCCGCGCGCAGCGCGTAAGCTGCAATACCAGATGGCACAGACCAAGCGAAAGCGCCGCACCAAGCATCGTGGCAACGCCGCCGGGACGATCGAGGCCCGCGGTCGCACCGGCCGCCCGCCGAGTCCCGAGGAGCGAAAGAAGGCGCAGCGCGCCGAGCGCGCGCCAAGCGCCTGGACACGCCGCCGACCTGGAGGAGCGCCTTCACCCGCGCCGGGCTGGCGTCCGGGTTCATGTTCCTGTTCCTGCTCGTGACCTCGCACGGCAATGTGCTCGCGGCGCTGATCTTCGGCGTGTTCGCGTTCGCGCTCTACGTCCCGTCTGGCTTCTACCTCGAGCAGTACATGTGGCGCCGGCGGATGCGAAAGAAGGCAGCCAGAAGTGATCGACGTGCGGATGTTCACCGTCGGTCCGGTGCAGGAGAACACTTACATCGTCCGGCGCAAAGGCTCCGACAGCGCCGTGATCTTCGACCCCGGTGACGAACCCGAGCGGCTGCTCGAGGCGATCGAAGCGCTGGGGATCGCAAAGCTCGAGGCGATCCTGCTGACCCACACCCACTTCGACCATGTCGGCGCGGTCGCGCCGGTGGCCCGCGCGACCGGCGCGCCGGTCTACTGCCCCGAGCTCGAGACCGCCGTGCTCGCAAACGTAATGGAGTACGTGCCGTGGCCTGGGATCGGCCCCTACGAGAGCTACGAGGCCGACCACACGGTCAAGGGTGGCGAGAAGCTGTCACTTGCCGGCCTCGAGTTCGAGGTCAGCTTCACCCCCGGCCATAGCCCCGGCCACGTCAGCTACGCGCTCCGGGAGCAGCAGGCGCTGTTCTCGGGCGACGTGCTGTTTCAGGGCTCGGTGGGCCGCGTCGATCTGCCGGGCGGAGACTGGCCAACGCTGCTGGCCTCGATCGAGGGGCTGCTCAACGCGTATCCCCCCGAGACGACCGTCTATCCGGGTCACATGGGGATCACGACCCTCGGTCAAGAGCGCCAAACGAATCCCTTCCTGCGCGAGCTCGCGCACCACAACTAGCCGACCAGGTCACCGCGATGAGCGTGATCCAGGCCCCCAGAGGCACGTTCGATGTGCTACCCGCGGATGCGGCGAGGCGCGCCGTGCTCGAATCGCACGCCGAGCGCGTCCTCGGCTCGGCCGGCTACGGCCGGATCGAGACGCCAACCTTCGAGGCGACCGAGCTGTTCGCGCGCGGGGTGGGTGAGGCGACTGACATCGTCCAGAAGGAGATGTACACATTCGACGACGGCGGCGGCCGGTCGCTGACGCTGCGTCCGGAAGGGACCGCCCCGGTCTGCCGTGCCTACATCGAGCACGGCATGCACAAGCTGGCTCAGCCGGTGAAGCTCTGGTACCTGTCCAGCTTCTTCAGGGCCGAGGCGCCGCAGCGCGGGCGCTACCGACAGTTCTGGCAGGTCGGGGCCGAGGTGATCGGCGCCGCCGGGCCCGAGACTGACGCGGAGCTGATCCTGTTGCTGTCCGAACTGCTGCAGGAGATGGGGATCGGACAGACGCGGCTGCGGCTGTCGAGCCTCGGCACGCCGGCGACCCGAGCCGAGTACCGCGAGGAGCTGACCGCGTACCTGCGCGCCCACGAGGACCAGCTGGCGCCGGAGGTCGTGGCGCGGATCGATCTGAACCCGATGCGGGCATTCGACGCCAGTGACCGGATCACCCAGCGGACGATGCGCGACGCGCCGAAGCTGCTTGACCGCCTCGCACCCGACGACGCGGAGCACTTCGCGCGGGTCCGCGAGCTGCTCGACGACGCCGAGCTGCCATACGAGCTCGACTCGACGCTCGTCCGTGGGCTGGATTTCTATACCCGGACGCTGTACGAGTTCACGTCCGACGCGCTCGGCGCTCAGTCCGGCGTCGGTGGCGGCGGGCGCTACGACGGGCTGATCGAGGTGCTCGGCGGCCGGCCGACGCCCGGCTCGGGCTGGGCCGCCGGGCGTCGAGCGGATCCTGCTGATCGCGCCCGAGCCGCCGGTAGCGCCGCCCAGCGTGGACCTGTTCGTCGCGATCGCGGTCGCGACCCCGGCCGCGTCTCGAGAGGCGTTCAACCTCGTCCGCCAGGCCCGGCGCGTCGACCTCAGCGCGCAGCTCGAGCTCAGCCGGACGCTCGCTCAAGGGCCAGCTCAAGCACGCGGATCGGATCGGCGCTCGCTACGTTGCGATCATCGGATCAGAGCCTCAGATCAGCCTCAAGGAGATGCAGTCGGGCGAGCAGAGCGAGCTCGAGCCCCAAGCCGTGATCCCGACGATCCTTCGCGGGAGCCGCCTCGTATGACCAGCACGACTCCGCGCGGGAGCGGCTCGATGAACCACAGCCCGACCCCCAACCGTTACCGCGACAGCTGGGCCGGCGAGCTCGACGCCGGCCGGGCCGGCACGCAGGCGCGGGTCTCGGGCTGGGTGCATCGCCGCCGCGACCACGGCGGGCTGATCTTCATCGACCTCCGTGAGCGGTCAGGGATCGTGCAGCTCGTCTTCCACCCCGAGTCCGCTCCCGAGGCGCACGCCGCCGCGCACTCGCTGCGCTCCGAGGACGTGATCACCGCCGCCGGGACGGTCAACCGCCGGGCGCCCGAGAACGTCAACCCGAACCTCCCGACCGGCGAGATCGAGCTCGCGGTTGCCGAGCTCGAGCTGCTGGCCGACTCGCAGACGCCGCCGTTCCCCGTCGACGAGGACACCAACGTCGACGAGAACCTCCGCCTGCGCCACCGCTCGCTCGACCTGCGCCGCGCGCCGCTTCAAGAGGCGATCGCGATCCGCCATCGCGCCGTCCAGACGATCCGCGAAGTCCTCGACGACCGCGACTTCCTCGAGATCGAGACGCCGTTTCTGACGCGCTCGACGCCGGAGGGCGCGCGCGACTTCCTCGTGCCCGCTCGGGTCGCGCCTGGCTCGTTCTACGCCTTGCCGCAGTCGCCGCAGCTGTTCAAGCAGCTGCTGATGATCGGGGGCTTTGAGCGCTACTACCAGATCGTCCGCTGCTTCCGAGACGAGGACTCGCGCGCCGACCGGATGACCGAGTTCACCCAGCTCGATGTCGAGCTTGCGTTCGTCGCCGAGGACGACGTCTACGAGGTCACCGAGGCCGTGATGGCGGCGGTGTTCGAGCGCGCCGGCTTCGAGGTCGCGTCGCCGCCGTGGCGGCGAATGACCCACGCCGAGGCGGTCTCGCGGTACGGCTCCGATCGCCCCGACACCCGCTTCGGGCTCGAGCTGACCGACCTCGGCGACGACCTCGGACAGACGCAGTTCAAGGTGTTCGCTGACACGCTCGCCGGTGGTGGCGTCGTCAAGGGCATCAACGCCGGCGCTCGTGAGCTGCCGCGCTCCGAGCTCGACGCGCTCACCGAGCTCGCCAAGCAGCACGGCGCGAAGGGACTGGTCTGGGCGTTCGTTGAGCAAGAGCAGGAGCGGGGCTGGCGCTCGCCGATCGCCAAGTTCCTGTCCGAGGGGGAGATCGCGGCGATCACGAACCGACTCGGAGCCACTTCGGGCGACCTGCTGCTGATCGTCGCCGACCAATCGCGGATCGCGGCCCAGGTGTTGGGAGCGCTGCGCCTCGAGCTCGCCAGGCGCTTCGAGCTCGTCCCGCGCGGCGCGCACGAGATCCTGTGGGTGGTCCAGTTCCCGATGTTCGCGTGGAGCGAGACCGAGCAGCGATGGGACGCCGAGCACCACCCGTTCACCGCGCCGGCGACCGCCGCCGGCAAGCCCGCCGCGGCCGCAGACCTCGACGATCCGAGCACGCTCCTGTCTCGCTCTTACGACCTAGTGCTCGACGGCAACGAGCTCGGCGGCGGCTCGATCCGTAACCACCGGATCGACGTCCAGCAGCGCATCTTCGAGCTGATCGGGATCACCCCGGAGGACGCGCAGGCGCGGTTCGGCTTCCTGCTCGACGCGCTGCGTTACGGCGCCCCACCGCACGGCGGGATCGCGTTCGGGCTCGACCGGCTGGTCGCGCTGCTCGCCGGGCGCGAGAACATCCGCGAGACGATCGCCTTCCCGAAGGCGACCAGTGGCGCCGACCCGCTGACCGGAGCGCCGGCGCCCGTCGACGCGATCCAGTTGCGCGAGCTCGGGCTGCGGCTTTCGTGAGATGGACCGAGAGGCCTTCGAGCACCACCTGACTTCGCCCCAGGGCCGCGGTCACGCGCCCGCGGAGGGCTTCACGGTGACCGCCGGCGGTGGCTCCTGCTGCGACGAGATCACGTTCTCGATCGCGATCGAGCGCGAGCGCGTTACCGGTGCTGGCTTTGAGGCGACCGGCTGCGGGGCCGCGACCGCCGCCGCCAGCGCCGCGGTGACGCTCGTCCGCGACAGGCCGGTACTGGACGCCGCGAGGCTCGGCCCGCACGAGATCGCGGCGGAGCTCGGGGGCCTGAGCCCTGGCAAGCTGCACGCGGCCGAGCTCGCCGCCGACGCGCTCGCCCGTGCGCTCGGCAAGGCCGTCAGGGCCGGCGCGCAGCTTCCCGAGCCGCCCGCCGGCCGGACGCTGGTTGCGATGAGCGGCGGTGTTGACAGCGCCGTCGCGGCTCACCTCGTCAGCGCCGCTGGCGACGCGGTCGCGGTGACGCTCGAGCTCTGGGCCGACAGCGAGAACGACGCCGAGCGCAGCTGCTGCTCGGCCACCGCCGTCGCCCAGGCACGCTCGCTCGCGCACTCGATGGGGCTCGCGCACTTCACGATCGATCTCCGCGAAGAGTTCCGAGCCGGCGTCGTGGAGCCGTTCATCGCCGGCTACGCGAGCGGGCTGACGCCGAACCCGTGCGTCGGCTGCAACGGCCACGTTCGCCTCGACGCGATGCTCGAGTTCGGCGAGCGGATCGGGGCGCGGACGCTCGCCACCGGCCATTACGCGAGGCTCGCCGAAGCGACTCACGAGCGCGGGCCACTGCTGCGCACCGCGGCGGACCCCGCCAAGGACCAGACCTACATGCTGGCGGCGCTGGCGCCGTCATCGCTGGCGCGGCTGCGGTTCCCGCTCGGCGAGCTGCGCAAGCCCCAGGTGCGCGAGATCGCGGCCGCGGCGGGGCTGCCGGTCGCCGGCAAGGCCGACTCGCAGGACCTGTGTTTTTTGGCCGGCACGAGCCGGGCGCGCTTCATGGCCCGCCACGGCGGTCTAGGTGATCGGCCGGGAGAGATCGTCGACACCGGCGGGGCCGTCGTCGGCCGTCACCTGGGACAGCATCGGTTCACGGTCGGTCAGCGGCGCGGGATCGGCGTCAGCAACGGAGAGCCGCTGTACGTGCTCGACAAGGACGCCGCCACCGGTCGGGTCACGGTGGGTCCGGCCGCGGCGCTCGCGATTTCGCGCGTCGCGGTCCGCGGCGCCCGGCTGCATCGCCCAGGCGCGCGCGTCAACCGCGTCAAGCTCCGCTACCGGTCGGCGCCGCTGCACGCCAGCATCGGCGACGGGGCGGACGCCGGGACCCATCGCGCGCTGTCGATCGAGCTCGCCGACCCGGTCAACGGCGCCGCGCCGGGACAGCTCGCCTGCCTGATGGACGGCGAGCTGGTGATCGGCTGGGGGACGATCGCGCGAGCGCCGACCTCGGCCGCGAGCTGACCGGGCCGCGCATAGACTCAGCCTTCTGATGACCTCAGACGAGATCCGCGCCACCTATATCGACTTCTTCGTCGCGCGCGACCACCGCCGGTTGCAGTCCTCGTCATTGATCCCGGCGCAATTCGATCCGTCGGTGCTGTTCACGATCGCCGGCATGGTGCCGCTCAAGCCCTACTTCCTGGGCGTCGAGCGCCCGCCGCATCCCCGCGTCACGAGCTGCCAGAAGACGTTCAGGACGTCCGACATCGAGATCATCGGCACGACCACGCGGCATCTGACGTTCTTCGAGATGCTCGGCAACTTCTCGTTCGGCGACTACTTCAAGCGCGAAGCCGCGCAGTTTGCGTGGGAGCTGTCGACCGACGGTTTCGGCTTCGCCGCGCAGGACATCTGGATCACGGTGTTCGCCGGCGACGACGAGCTCGGGATCGGTCCTGACCAGGATGCGATCGACGCGTGGCTCGAGATCGGAGTTCCCCGCGAGCGGATCGTCGAGTGCCCGCGCGAGGAGAACTTCTGGCAGATGGGGCCGACCGGGCCCTGCGGGCCATGCTCCGAGCTGTATCTGGACCGCGGCGTCGACCATGGCCGCCCCGATGACCTGCCCGGCGGCGACAACGAGCGCTTCCTCGAGTACTGGAACCTCGTGTTCATGCAGTTCGACCAGAACCCCGAGGGCGTGCTGACGCCGCTGCCGGCCAAGAACATCGACACCGGCCTCGGGCTCAACCGCCTGGCCTCGATCCTGCAAGGCAAGGAGACGATCTTCGAGACTGACCAGTTCGCGCCGCTGGTCGCGCTCGGCGAGGAGCTCTCCGGCGCCAGCTACGGCGAGCGGTTCCAGACCGACAAGGCGCTGCGCGTGCTAGCCGACCACAGCCGCGCGATCTCGTTCCTGCTCGCCGACGGCGTCGTCCCGTCCAACGACGGGCGCGGCTACGTACTGCGCCGCGTGATCCGGCGCGCGATCCAGCACGGCCGCGGACTCGGCCTCGACGAGGGGTTCCTGTCTCAGTACGCCGAGCTCGTCGCCGAGCTGATGGGCAACGAGTACGGCGAGCTGCGCGAGCAGCGATCGCTGATCGAGAAGTGGCTGGCGTCCGAGGAGCAGAGCTTCGGGCACACGCTCGAGCTGGGACTCAAGCGCCTCGACGAGCTGATCGAGCGCGCCCGCGATGCCGGCGCCGAAGGGATCGCGGGCGCCGACGCGTTTCTACTGCACGACACCTACGGCTTTCCGATCGACATGACCCTCGAGATCGTCGCCGAGCACGGCCTCGGCGTCGACGAGCAGGGCTTCGAGGCGCTGATGGATCAGCAGCGCACGCGTGCTCGCGCCGGGTCAGGGCGCGACTTCGGGGGTGAGCAGCTGCGCGAGCGAGCGCTCGAGCTGGCTGCCAAGGCGGGCTTTGAGACGGAGTTCGTGGGTTATGAGACGACTGAAGCCGAGACGACGATCGGCGCCGCGGCGGTCGAGGATGGACGGTTGCTGGTCAAACTCGTCGAGTCTCCGTTCTACGCCACCGGCGGCGGCCAGATCGCCGACTCGGGCACGATCGAGTGCTCGGGCGGCGGCTGCCTGGCTCGGGTGCAGGACGTGCTGCGACTGGGGGGCGATCAGGTGCTGGCGCTGGTCCCCGAGCACGGGATGTTCGAGCCGGGCGAGCGCGTCCGGGCCTACGTGGATCGCGCTGCGCGCCACGCGACCGCGTGTAACCACACCGCGACCCACCTTCTGCACGCTTCGCTTCGCAACCGGCTCGGCGACCACGTACGCCAGGCCGGCTCGTACGTCGGTCCCGACAAGCTGCGCTTTGACTTCACCCACGGCGGCTCGCTGAGCCCCGAGGTCCTGGAGAAGATCGAGGACGACGTCAACGGATGGATCCTCGCCAGCCAGCCAGTTCGAGCGATCTCGACGACACTCGACGAGGCCAAGCGGCTCGGCGCGATGGCGCTGTTCAACGAGAAGTACGGTGACGTGGTGCGAATGGTCGAGGTCGGGGACGGGTCGTTTTCCCGCGAACTCTGCGGCGGCACCCACGTCCGCGCCACCTCGGAGATCGGGCTGTTCCGGATCCTGACCGAGACTTCGAGCGCCGCCAACGTGCGGCGCGTCGAGGCGATCACCGGCCCCGAGGCGGTCAACTTCGCGCGCTGGCGCGATCGCGAGCTCGAGCACGCGGCAACCGCTCTGCGCGTGCCCGCGCGCCAGGTTGCCGCATCCGTCGCCGAGCTCCAGGGCCGCCTACGCGAGCTCGAACGCGCGGCCCGCCGCACGCCCCAGGGCAACGGGGCGATCGATCTCGACGAGCTCGCAGGGCGCGCGACGCAGGCCGGGGGCGCGAGCGTACTGACCGCAGCGATACCCGCCGCCGATCAGCAGGCTCTGCTCCAGATCGTCGATCGCCTCAAGGGCAAGCTCGGCGACGCCGCGATCGTTCTCGGCAGCGCCGCCGAGGGGCGGGTTGACCTGGTCGCGAGCGTTGCGCCCGCGCTGGTGAAGCGCGGCGTCAAGGCCGGGGAGATCATCCAGGTCGCCGCGCGCGAGGTCGGCGGCGGCGGTGGCGGGCGTGACACGCTCGCGCGCGCCGGCGGGCGCGATCCCGAGCAGCTGCCGGCCGCGATCACCGCTGCGCGTGAGGCGATCGAGGCGGCGCTCAACGCCGGCTTCTGATGCGGGTTCTGGCGCTCGACTACGGCAGCGCTCGCTGCGGATGCGCGGTCAGTGATCCGACCGGCGTACTGGCGACGCCGCTGGAGCCGGTCACGGCCCCGGCTTCGCGCCGCGGGTTGGGGCGGCTGCGCGCGCTGGTCGCCGAGCTCGGCGCCGAGCTCGTGGTCGTCGGCCTGCCGCTGTCGCTGGCTGGCGGCGATTCGGCCCAGACCGCTGAGACGAGGGCGTTCGCGGCGCAGCTAGAGCGGTTGCTCCCGGTTCCGGTGCGGCTCTACGACGAGCGCTTCACGACCAGGCTGGCGGAGCGCTCGGGCGGCCGGGCGAGCGAGGACTCGCGCGCCGCGGCTCACCTGCTCGAGAGCTGGCTCGCGCGCCGCGAGGGCGCCGGAGTGGCCCGTGCCTGACGAGCGCTCGGCGGCTGAGCGGGAAGCCGCCCGCATGGAGCGCGAGCGCCGCCGCGCCGAGCGGGCGGGTCGCGCCGTCCAGGACCCGCCCGAGCAAGTCGCGCCGCCGCCCGAGCCCGGGTCGCTCGCACCCGACCAGCCCGACGCCGAGCCGTTGCCGGCCCACGAACCGCTGCCCGCCGCCGACGACGGGCACTTCGAAACCGAGGACGGGCACTTCGAGACCGACGATGGGCACTTCGAGACCGCCGAGCACGAGATCGAGCTGCCGTCCGGCACGCGCCGCGTAAGCCACCTCGAGACGCTCACGGCCCGCCGCGAGCGCAAGCCCGAGCGGGACCGTCCCAAGCCCGCCCGGCGCCGCGCCGTGCCGCCCGGCAGCCCGCGGCGCCGCTGGCTGGTGCGGATCGGGGCGCTGACCGCGCTCCTGGTTGCGGCCGCCCTGATCTGGTTCCTGGTCGAGCTCTTTCAGCCATTCCACGGCTCGCCGCACGGCCACGTGACGGTCGTCGTCCCGGCTCACGCGAGCTCGAGCCAGATCGGAGACCTGCTCGCCAAGGACGGCGTCGTCTCGTCCGGACTGTTCTTCGAGTTGCGCGCGACGCTCGAGGGCAAGCGCGGCGACCTGCGGCCGGGCGTCTACCACCTACAGCTCGGGATGAGCTACAGCGCCGCCCTCGACGCGCTGACCAAGGCCCCGCCGGCCGCGCGCGTGACCGAGCTGACGATCACCGAAGGTCAGACCAGGCATACGATCGACTCGCTGCTGCGCTCCCAGGGCGTGCACGGCAGCTATCTCGCGACGACCCGCACGTCTGCGCTGATCGACCCGGCTCAGTACGGGCTCAAGCGCGCGCCGGTGACGCTCGAGGGGTTCCTGTTCCCCGACACCTACCAGCTCGTCGAGCCGATCAAGATCCCGGCGCTGGTCGACGACCAGCTTCGCGCCTTCAAGCAGAACTTCGCCAAGGTCAACCTCAACTACGCGCGCAGCAAGCACCTGACCCCGTACGACGTGCTGACGATCGCCTCGCTGATCGAGGCCGAGGCCGCGACCTCGCGCGACCGGCCGCTGGTCGCGTCCGTGATCTACAACCGGCTCGCGGACGGGATGATGCTCCAGTTCGACTCGACGACCCGCTACGCGACCGGCAACTACACGCGGCCGCTGACCGTCTCGCAGCTGCACTCGCGCTCGCCCTGGAACACGCACACGCACCTCGGTCTCCCACCGACGCCGATCGACAATCCGGGCCTGGCTGCGATCGAGGCCGCCGCGCACCCCGCGCACACCAACTACCTGTTCTTCTTCACCCGCCCATGCGGACGGGGGGCGATCGTACGCCTCGAACTACTCCCAGTTCCTGGCCCAGGGCAGCCAGAACCCGTGGCAGCACTTGCAAGAAGAAGGTAGCGGTGCGCCTCGGGGTGCTCGGCTGGCCGGTCGCCCACAGCCGCTCGCCCGCGATCCAGAACGCCGCGCTGGACGCCGCCGGGCTCAGCGGCTGGCGCTACCAGCTGCTACCGGTCGTTGCAGAGCTGTTGGTCGAAGTGACCAGGGCGCTGCCGGGAGCGGGGTTTCGCGGCGCCAATGTGACGATCCCGCACAAGCGTGCGGCGCTCGCGCTCGGCCGATTCCGCGAGCCCCGCCGCGGGTGTGATCGGAGCCGCGAACACGCTGATCTTCGGGGCCGGCGGCGAGATCACCGCCGACAACACCGACGCTCCGGCGCTGATCGAGGCGCTCGGGACGCGGATCGCCGGGGCGACCGCGCTCGTGCTCGGCGCCGGCGGCGCCGGCCGGGCAGCGGTCTGGGCGCTCACCGAGGCCGGGGCGGCGGAGGTGCGGGTCTGGAACCGGACCCCCGAGCGCGCGGTGGAGCTGTGCCGGCAGCTCGGGGGCGAGCCCGTCAGCGAGGCGAGTGCCGCAGACCTGCTCATCAACTGCACGAGCGTCGGGCTCGACGGCTCTGAGTCGCTATCCGGCCTGCCGCTGGCGGCCGGCGAGCTGGGCCGGTTCGGCTGCGTGGTCGACTTCGTCTACGCCACGGGCGGCACCGCGCTCGTCCGGACGGCACGCCGCCTGCGGGCTGGAGACGATCGATGGACTCGAGCTGCTGGTCGGGCAGGGGGCGCTGAGCTTCGAGCTGTTCACCGGCTGCCCGGCGCCGGTCGGGGCGATGCGCGGCGCGGCGGCCGGTTTGTATGGTGCGAGCGATGATCGTCACTGACCAGATAGCCAACTACCTCGATCGGATCCGCCCGGCGCCGGACCCAGTGCTCGCCGAGATGGAGTCCCACGCGAGGCGGGATCGGATTCCGATCGTCGTCCCTGGCACCGGCGCGCTGCTGCAACTGCTCGCGATGGCGCACGGGGCCAGGCGGGCGCTCGAGGTCGGGACCGCGATCGGCGTCTCGACCCTGTACACGGCCCGCGGGCTGAGCGCGGACGGGAAGATCGTCTCGTTCGAGATCCATCCCGAGCGCCACGAGGCCGCGCGCGAATACCTGCGACGCGCCGGCGTGCTCGAGCGCGCCGACCTGCGCCTCCAGGACGCCCGCGAAGGGCTTTCGGAGCTCGAGCCGGGCTTTGACTTCGCGTTTCTGGACGGCGTCAAGGCTCAGTACGGCGAGTACTTCGAGCTCGTCGTGCCGTTGCTTGCGCCCGGCGCGGTGCTGGTTGTCGACAACGTGCTGATGGGTGGCTCGGTGGCCGACGAGTCCGACGACTCCGATCGCGCCTCGACCGCACGGGCGTTCAACCAGAAGGTGCTCGGGCATCCAGAGCTGACCGGGACCGTGACGCCTGTAGGTGACGGGGTCCTGGTGGCCGTCAAGCGATGACCCGTCCCGGAACCGGGCGCAGATGACTCCGCCGCGCCAAGAAGAGCCGAGGTCGAGCGTCTGCACGCCCTGCCGCGGCACCGGCCACCTGATCTCGGGCCTCGGCGGCACGCCTCACCAGGTGACCTGCCCGTGGTGTCGTGGCACCGGCGAGTTCATCCCCGGGCTCGACGCCCAGCAATCGCCCGCGGAGGGCGGCGAAGCGCGACCGCAGCCTGCCGAGGCCGGCGAGGTGCCACCGTCGCCCAGCGAGGGCTAGGCAATGGGCCTAACGCTGACGACTGCCGGCGAGTCCCACGGCCCGGGGCTCACCTGCATCGTCGAGGGCCTGCCCGCCGGCCTCGACGATCGACCGCGAGGCGATCGACCGCGATCTTGGTCGCCGCCAGCTCGGCCACGGCCGCGGGGGGCGGATGAAGATCGAGCGCGACCGGGTCGAGGTGACCGGGCGGCGTTCGCCACGGCCGTACGCTCGGCGGCCCGATCGCGCTCCAGGTCGCCAATCGCGACTACGCCAACTGGGAGGAGCGGATGAACCCGTGGCCGGTGAGCGGTGCGGCGAGGTCCACCTGCCGCGCCCCGGACACGCCGACCTCGCCGGCACCCAGAAGTACGGGCTCACCGACGTGCGCGACATCCTCGAGCGGGCGAGCGCCCGCGAGACCGCGGCGCGGGTCGCCGGCGGCGCGGTGGCCAAGGCGTTCCTGCGAGCCCTCGGGGTCGAGGTGTTCTCCACGTGATCCAGATCACCGGCGTGACGCGCGCCGCGCCGCGACGATCTGCGCCCGGAGGACTTCGCGGGCGTCGACGAGTCGCCGGTCCGCTGCCTGGACGCCGAGGCGAGCCGGGCGATGGTGGCCGAGATCGACAGGCTGCGCAAGGCCAACGAGTCGCTCGGCGGCGTCTTCGAGGTGCGGCGTTCGGGCTGCGTGCCCGGGCTCGGGTCGCACGTCTCCTGGGAGGAGCGGCTCGACGGCCGCGCTGGCCAGGCGATCCTCTCGATCCAGGCGGTCAAGGCGGTCGTCGATCGGCGACGGGCTCGAGGTGGCCGGACTGCCCGGCTCGCAGGCTCACGACGAGATCTTCTACGACGACCGCGCGGCTTCTGGCGCGAGACCAACCGCGCGGGGGGCTCGAGGGCGGGATGACCACCGGCGAGCCGCTGATCGTCCGCGGCGGCGATGAAGCCCCTACCCACGCTCACCAAGCCGCTGCGCTCGGTCGACATCGCCACCCACGAGCCAGCCGAGGCGCTGCGCGAGCGGACGGATTCGTGCACGGTGCCCGCGGCCGGCGTGGTCGGTGAGGCGATGGTCGCGTTCGTGCTCGCCGACGCCTACCGGCGCAAGTTCGGCGGCGACCACATCGACGACGTCCTGCAAGCGCTCGACGCCTACAAGGGGCGGATCGGGTGGCAGCGGCTGAACGGCCGCCACGGCGAGCGGCGAGCGCCGGTCGTGTCATGATCGGCTTCATGGCGCCGGCAAGTCGACCGCGGCGCGCGCGGCCGCCGGCGCCTCGGCGTGACTCGGTCGACGCTGATCACGTGGTCGAGCAGCGGCTCGGCAAGCCGATCGAGCGTGTCTTCGAGCGAGGACGGCGAGGCCGGCGTTCCGCGAGGCCGAGGAGCGGGTGACGCTCGAGCTGCTGGACGCGCCAGGCACCCGGGTGCTGGCGCTCGGAGGGGGTGCCGTCGGCTCGGCCGCGGTGCGCGCGGCGCTCGCCGAGCATCTGGTCGTCTGGGTCGACGTCGATCGCGAGGCCGCCTGGCTGCGTTGCAAGGGCACCGGTCGCCCGCTGGCCTCCGACCGGGCCGCGTTTGAGCGACTTCACGCAGAGCGCGAGCCGCTGTATGCGGCAGCTGCGCGCAGATCGTGGTCCGCCACGCGAGATCGCATCGGATGGCCGAGGTGCTCGGCGCCGCTGAGGGCCTCCCGGCCGGAGCGCTGATGCTGTGGGCGGCCAGCCGCGTCGCACGACTACCCGGCCTTCATCGGCCCGGGACTGCTCGGCAGCGGCCGTTCTGGCCGGCGACGGTCACGGGTCGCCGCTTTCTGGTGACCGATGGCGGCGTCGGGCGCCTGTACGGCGCGGCGCCGGCGCTGGCTCCGCTCGACGGCCGGGTCGCGATCATGCCCGGCGAGCAGTCCAAGACGATCGCCCACGCCGAGATCGTCTGGTCGGAGCTGGCGCGGGCCGGGATGACCCGCGGCGACCTGGTCGTGGCGCTGGGTGGCGGTGTCGTCGGCGACCTGGCCGGGTTCTGCGCCGCCACCTACCAGCGCGGAGTGCGCTACGTGCAGGTCCCGACGACGCTGGTGGCGCAGGTGGATTCGGCCTACGGGGGCAAGACCGGGGTGGACCTCGAGGAGGCCAAGAACTACGTGGGTGCTTTTCACCAGCCCGTGGCTGTGATCGCTGACACGGATGCACTCGCGTCGCTGCCCGACGGCGAGCTCGCGGCCGGCTACGCGGAGGTGGTCAAGACGGCGTTGATCGCCGGCGGCCGCCTATGGGAGCGCGTGCGCGGAGGCGCCGATCCGGCCGATCCGAGCATCATCGCGGCGTGCGCGCGCTGCAAGCTGCGGATCGTCGAGCGCGACGAGCGCGACGGCGGTCGGCGACAGGTGCTCAACCTCGGCCACACGGTTGGCCACGCGATCGAGACCGTCACCGGCTATGCCACGTACAGGCACGGCGAAGCGGTCGCGCTCGGGCTGCTCGCGGCTCTGCGGCTCTCCGGCCACGGCGAGCTGCGCGACGAGGTCGCCGAGCTGCTCGGCAGCCGCGGGCTGCCGACGACGATGACTGGCGTCGACCCCGACGCGGTCTCGATGGCGACCGCGCGCGACAAGAAGCGAGTGGGGGAGGGGCCGGTGCCATTCGTCCTGTTGCCGGCGGCCGGCGACCCGAGGCCCGGCTGCACGGTCGCGCCGCGCGAGCTGATCGCTGCCGTCCGCGAGCTGGCAAGCTGAGCGCGATGGTGCAACCACGCAACCGCGTCGAGGTCATGCACGGCGTCAACCTCGATCAGCTGGGACGCCGCGACACCGCTCACTACGGGACTCTGACGCTGACCGAGCTCGAGGTCCAGATCTCCGACGCGGCCGCCGAGCTCGGGCTCAAGACCCGCTTCTTCATCAGCAACCACGAGGGGGAGTTCGTCGAGCACCTGCACCGCCTCGGCGAGCTGGCGGACGGGATCGTCCTCAACCCCGGTGCCTGGACCCACTACTCCTATGCGATCCGCGACGCGCTCGAGCTGACCGGGCTGCCGGCGGTCGAGGTCCATCTCTCCGACGTCGACGCGCGCGAGGCCTGGCGCCGCGAGTCCGTGATCGGCGACCTGTGCATCGGGCGCGTCGCCGGCAAGGGGCCGGCCGGTTACCGCGAGGCGCTTGAGCTGCTGCGCGCCGAGCTCGGCGTATGAGTGACCGCAGCCAGCGCCTGGTCGAGCTGCTGGGCGCCGAGGAGATCGATCTGCTGCTCGTCACGGCGCTCGTCAACGTCCGCTACCTGACCGGCTACTCGGGCAGCAACGGGCTTGCGCTCGTGGGTCCACACACGCGCGTGTTCGTGACCGATTTCCGCTACGTCGAGCAGGCAGCGACCGAGATCGAGTCGAGCTACGACCGCCGCCGCGACCACGGCGATTTGTTGGACTCGATCGCCCCAGCGCTTCCGGGCGACGGCACGATCCGGCTCGGCTTCGACGACGCCAACGTCACCGTGCGCGCGGCACGCTCGGCTGCGCGAGCTGCTGCCCGAACGCGTAGAGCTCGTCGCCGCCGGTGGCCTCGTGGAGCGATTGCGCGCGGTCAAGGAAGCCCGGGAGATCGAGCTGATGCGGGCGGCGGCCGCAGCCGCTGACGCCGCCCTGCAGCAGCTGCTCGAGCAGGGCCTCGCCGGCCGCACCGAACGCCAGCTCGCCGCCGCGCTCGAATGGGCGATCCGCGAGCAGGGCGCGAGCGGGCCGTCGTTTTCCCCGGTCTTCGCCGCCGGGCCCCACGGCGCCCTGCCGCACGCGCGGCCGCGCGACGTGGCAGGTCGGCGGCGGCGAGCTGGTGGTGATCGACTGGGGCGCCGAGCTCGACGGCTACCGCTCGGACTGCACTCGCACGGTCGCTACCGGCGAGCTTGGCGACGAGGCGCGTGGAGGTCTATGAGCTCGTGCTCGCGGCCGCAGCGGGCCGGGGTCGGGGCGGTCCGTGCCGGCGCTGGCGGACGAGAGGTCGACGCCGCCGCGCGCGACGTGATCGACGCCGCCGGCCACGGCGAGCATTTCGGGCACGGGCTCGGCCACGGCGTCGGCCTCGAGGTCCACGAGGCGCCCAGGCTGTCGAGACGCGCTCAGAAGACGAGCTCGAGCCGGCAACGTGGTCACCGTCGAGCCGGGTGTCTACCTACCGGGGCGCTTCGGCGTGCGGATCGAGGACATGGTCGTGGTCGGCGAGCAGGGCTGCGAGATCCTGACCACGGTTGACAAGCAGCTGATGGTGACGCGGCTGAGCGGCGCTCCGACCCGCTGGAAGTTCGCGCCCTTCTACACTCGGCTCGCCGATGCTCTCGACCAATCAATTTCGCAACGGCAACCACATCGACGTCGACGGCACGATCTTCAAGATCGTCGAGTTCCAGCACGTCAAGCCCGGTAAGGGCGGCGCGTTCGTGCGCACCAAGCTGCGCCGCGCAAGCGACGGAACGTGATCGACCGCACCTTCCGCGCCGGCGAGAAGTTCCGCAGCGTCCGCACCGAGGTCCGGCGAATGCAGTTTCTCTATCGCGACGGGACTGACGCGCACTTCATGGACAGCGAGAGCTACGAGCAGCTGACGATCCCAGAGACGGCGATCGCCGACGCGCTGCGCTTCATGAAGGACTCCGAGGAGATCGAGCTGCTGTACATCGACGGCCAGCCGGCCGACGTCCAGCTGCCGAGCGCGATCGACCTCGACGGTCACGGAGGCCGAGCCCGGACTGCGCGGTGATACGGCCTCGGGCGGCGGCAACAAGCCCGCCGTGCTCGAGACCGGCGCCCGGATCCAGGTGCCGCTGTTCGTCAACGTCGGTGACGTGGTGCGAGTCGACACCCGCTCGGGCGAGTACGTCTCGCGTGCCTGAACGCGTCGCGGCATGCGCCGGACGCAGCGCCGCGCCGCCGTCTGGGCGCTGTATCAGAGCGATCTGCTCGAGCGGCCGCTCGACGAGACCTTCCCGCGCGACGTGCGCGGCTTCACGCGCGCGCTGGCGCTGCTGGTGCGCGCCCACCAGCCGGAGCTCGACGAGCTGATCCAGAGCTACTCCAGCGGCTGGACGCTGGAGCGGATCGCGCCGCTCGAGCGCTCGATCCTGCGCGTAGGGCTGGCCGAGATCCTGCACGCCGACGAGCTCCCAGGCGAGCACGCGATCCCACCCGAGGGCGCGATCGACGAGGCGGTTGAGACCGCCAAGCGGTTCTGCGGTGCCGAGGCGCCGGGGTTCGTCAACGGGATCCTCGGCGCCGTGCTGCGCGGCCGCGATCCAAGGGCAACGTAGGAGTTCGCACCGCTCGCGGGCCGGCAGCGGCGACAATCCGGCCATGAGACTGCTCGTCGTCGACGACGACCGAGGCCTCCGTGACGTGCTCGGCGCGCGCTGAGCTGTCCGGTTACGAGGTCCGGCTCGCCGAGACCGGGATCCGAGGCGCTTTCGGAGGTGCCGAGCGGCGTCCCGGACGCGGTCGTGCTCGACATCGGACTGCCCGACATCGACGGGCTCGAGGTTGCCGGCTGCTTCGGCGCGAGGGCAACCGGCTCCCGATCCTGATGCTGACCGCCCGCGACGCAGTCTCGGACCGGATCGACGGGCTCGACGCCGGCGCCGACGACTACCTCGTCAAGCCGTTCGACATCGACGAGCTCAAGGCCCGGCTGCGGGCGCTGCTGCGCCGCGCCGGCGGCGAGGGCGACGTCGACGGCGGGCTGTCGTTCGGCGAGCTGAAGCTCGACCCGGCCGCCACGGCGTGATGGTCGACGGGAACGTTCGTCGAGCTGACGCGGACCGAGTATCAGCTGCTCGAGCTGCTGATGCTCAACCCCCGCCGCGTGCTCCCGCACAGCCTGATCTACGACCGGGTGTGGGGATACGACTTCGGCCCGACCTCCAACGCGCTGCGCGTCTACGTCGGTTACCTGCGCCGCAAGCTCGAGGATGCCGGCGCGCAGGCCGCTGATCCACACCGTCCGGGGGGTCGGATACGCGCTGCGGGAGCCGCCCGGATGAGCCTGCGCGCGCGGATGGGGCTGGCCGCCGGGGTGGCGGTCGCGCTGGCGGTGATCGCGGTCGCGTTCTCGGCCTACGCGGGAACGCGCATCGCAGCTGCAGGGTCAGCTCGACCAGTCGCTGCGGAGCCTGGCCGGCCGCTGCTCGCCGCACGGCGGGCCGCCCGGGGCGGACCTGGGCCCGGCGCCATCGGCGGCGGCGGAGCCGGCCAGGCGGCCGGGCCCGCTCGGCCGGGCGCCGCCGTTCGGCGCGGGCGACCCGGACGACCGCGACGAGGGGCTCGGCCTCGACGACCGCAACGGCCCCGCGTTCGGCGGCGCGTCTGGCATCGTGACGCTCGTCTACCGCGACGGCGGCAGCTAGTCACCGCGAGGCCAGGGTAAGCGGATTCCGGTCAGCTCGCGAGGCGAAGGCGATCGCCGGCCAGCGGCCGCGGCAGCTACTACGACGACATGACCGTCGGTGGCACGCGGATCCGCGTGCTCGTCGAGGGCATCGGCTGGCGCGGCGCGCTGCTGGTCGCGCTGCCGCTCCAGGATGTCGACAACGCGCTGTCGACCAGCTGCTGCTGCTGGTCGTTGATCTCCGCCGGAGGGATCCGCTCGCCGGCGTGCTCGGGGTGCTCGTGGCCCGGACCGCGCTGGCGCCGATCGCGCGCTTCACCCGCCAGACCGAGGCGATCGCCGGCAACCCGGAGCGCCTGGAGCACGAGCGGCTCGAGGTCGACGGTAGCGACGAGCTCGCGCGTCTGGCCCAGACCTTCAACCGACACGCTCGACGCGCTCGACAGCTCCGTCCAGGCGCAGCGCAACCTGGTCGCCGACGCCTCGCACGAGCTGCGCACGCCGATCGCGACGATCCGCGCCAACCTGCAGCTGATGCGCGACGAGGAGCTGCTGACGGCCGAGGACCGCGAGGCGCTGCGCGCCGACGTGATCGAGGAGCTCGACGAGCTGACCGCATTGGTAGGCGATGTGGTCGAGCTCGCCCGGGGGTCGAAGCCGAGCGGCGAGCCCGGTGACGTGCGTGTCGACGCGATCGTCGCCGCGGCCGTGGATCGGGCCCGCCGGCGGGCGCCGCAGCTGACCGTCAGGTCGACGCTCGAGCCGACGCTCGTCAGCGGCGAGGGCGACAGGATCGCGAGGGCGGTCGCGAACCTGCTGGACAACGCCGCCAAGTGGAGCCCCGCAGGGCGGCACGATCGAGGTCACGCTTCGCGACGGCGACGCTGACGGTCCGCGACCACGGCCCCGGCTTCCAGGAGCGAGGACCTGCCGTTCGTGTTCGACCGCTTCCACCGCGCCCGCGACGCCCGCTCGAAGCCGGGCTCGGGCCTGGGGCTGGCGATCGTCCGCCAGGCGGCCGAGGCCCACGGTGGCTTCGGCGAGGCGGCCAACGCGTCCGACGGTGGGGCGCTGATGCGGATCTCGTTCGGAGCGCCGCTGGATCTCGTCGACACCGAGGTCCAGAACGGGCGCAGCTCATCGTCGCGCGCTGCCTCTGGCGTCGACGAGCAGCGGCGCTAGCGAGGGCGTGCAGGCGCAGGCGGCGCCCCGCAGCCGACGGAGGCCGAGCAGATCCTCGATCGTCTGAAGCGTCGAGTAGTGGTCGACCGGAGTGCGCAGTCTCGCTCTTCGCCGGCGCCCGGGCCGGCGACGATCGTCGCGATGTGACCGCCCGAGGCCAGCCGGCAACAGCCGTCATCGGTCAGTCCCTCGTCCCAGGTGATGAACAGCAGGCCGCGCGCTCCCAGCGTGGCGAGCAGCGGCGGTACGAGCTCTGACAGGAATCGATCACCCTGCGCGGTCGGGCAGTCGTGCATGTCGTGGCACAGGTTTGGCGTGATCCAGATGAAGGTCGGCAGCGTGCGCTCGCGCTCGTCGGTCGCGAGCTGGGTGAGCGGCACCACGTTCGCGCAGCGCGCGCGCTGCCCGGATATGTCCGCGTAGTACATGAACGGATCGTGCTTCTTCGCGTACTCGCCGGCGCCGCCTCCCGCAAAGCACGGCCGCGGCAGGTCCTCCATGTACGCCTTCCAGGAGATGTGGGCCGCGTCGAGCTGGCCGGCGAGCCCGGGCTGATGCACGGCGCAGCTCGTGCAGTCGCTACTGATTTGAAACGTCGAGCCACCGGTCAGCGCCAGGTAGTTGGGCAGCGACGGGTGCGTGATCGCGAACATCGAGCTCGCGAGCGCATACTGATGCGCGAGCCGGTTGATGTACGGCGTCGCTGGGGACCCGATGATGTCGCTGTACTCCTCGTTCTCCATCACGATCACGGCTATGTGAGCCGGTCGTGCGCCCGCCATCCGAACGACCGGCGAAGGCGTCGACTGCACCCGGCCGAAGCGCCGGTGGCTGGCGCCACAGCCGGCGAGCGCGATCAGTGCGCACGCCGCCGTGAGCGCCATCGCACGGCCGCGGCTGCTCACGACTCGGGGGCCGGCGCCACCAGACCCGAGCCGGAGACGATCGCGATCGGGCGCCCGTCGGCGTCGGTCACCTCGCCCGCGGCGACTGCGATCCGCCGGCCGGAGTGCACCACCCGAGCCTTCGCTCGTGCCCGGCGGCCGTCACTCGGCAGCGGCCGCAGATAGTTGACCTTGAGCTCGACCGGCGTGAAGGCGCCGGCCGCGGTCGTCCGCACCGCGGCTGCGAGCGTCGTATCGGCGAGCAGCGCGACGACGCCGCCCTGGACGCGGCCCGGGGGTGGCGCCTCAAACCAGGGGCTGGCGGGGATCGTGAACTCAGCCTCCCCGGCTCGGGTGTCGACGGGCGTCAGGCCGGTCAGGGCCTGCAGCGGCGAACCAGTTCCGGGCGGCTCGCGCTGCCACGCGTCCGGCCCGTCAGCGGCGGCCTGCGCGGGCGCTGCTTCGCCGTCCGCCGGCTGGGCAGACACCGGCGGCAGGATCATGCACAGCGACGTGCCGTGCGCGACCAGGTCGCCGCCCGCGTCGAGCAGGCTCGCCTCCGACAGCGCCAGCGGCGAGCCGAGCGAAATCACGCGCCCGTGTGCGTGGATCGAGCCACCCGGGGCCACCGGTCGCACGAGCCTCAACGCCAGCTCCGTGGTCGTCAGCGGTGTCCACGCCGGCAGCTGGGTGAGGATCGCGCAGGCCATCGCCGCGTCGGCCGGGATCGTCAGCGCGCCGAGCGAGACCGTCCCGTCCCCACCGGCCAGCCATCGCGTGAGCGGCATCGTGAACGTCGCCTGCCCGTCGCCGACCGCGTCGACGTGGAGGCCCGTCAGACGGCTGAGCGGAGGCGCCGGGGTCTCGCCGTCGAGCATCGCCTCGAGCTGCTGCTTGCCCGAGCGCGACATCGCGGCGGCGGTTGCGTGGCCGCCGCGCACGGGCTCGCGCCACGGCTCTGTGGGCTCCGGCACCGACTCAACCTAGCGAATCAAAAACCGTCCGCCAGGCGCGCCAGCCAGGACCCGACGGCCTCTCGGACCGCCCCGAGGTCGCTGCGCAGGCTGTGATCTCCGGCCACCTCGACGATCGTCCGCAGCGGGCCGGACGCCGGCATCCCGAACGGATCGCGCGCGCCCTGCACGACCAGCGTCGGCAGCTCGACGCCGTCTAGCTCGGCCTGGCGACTTTCGGGCGGTTTGGTGGCTCGGGCCCGCCTTGGCGGCAGCAGCGGGAACGCCACGCAGACGACGCCACTCGCCTCGGTCGCCGCCGCGGTCCGGCACGCGACCCGGGCTCCCATCGAGCGCCCACCGACGACCACCGGAAGTCCGCTCAGCGGCCCGGCGCGCAGGTCGGCGACGACCGCTGTCCAGGCAGCATCGACCTGCGGCGCACGGGGGGGCGCGCGCCTGCCCGCGACCCGGTACGGCTGCTCCACCAGCGCGACCGCGAACTGCTGCGCCAGGGCTGCCTCGGCCGCCGCTTGCAGGTCCCGGGCGGTGACGCCGCCGCCGGCGCCATGGCCGAGAATCAGCGCCGCGCGCCGGCCCGCGACGGTGTCGAGGTGCGCCCTGGCGACGCCGTGCGGGGTCTCGATCTCGATCGGCGCCACGCCGGGATGCTCCCAGTTTGCCTGCGCGTAGGCTTGGCGCGTGTCTCGAGGAGCGCTGCGTTTCGGGCCGTTTCGGCTGCTGTTCGGGGCTCAGGCCGTGTCGGCGTTCGGCGATCGGCTGGTGCCGGTGGCGCTTGTGTTCGCGGTGCTCGAGCTGACCGGCAGCGTCACCGACCTCGGGATCGTGCTCGCCTGCCAGACCCTGCCGCTGCTCGCGTCAGTGCTGCTCGGCGGCGTGTGGGCCGATCGGCTGCAGCGCCAGCGGGTGATGCTCGGCTCCGACCTGGTGCGCGCGCTCGCCCAGGCGGTGAGCGCAACGCTGCTGCTGACCGGCAGCGCCGACGTCTGGGAGCTGTGCGTTCTGCAGGCGCTGTACGGCTTCGCGGCCGGGTTCTTCTGGCCGGCCTCGACCGCGGTCGTGCCGCAGACCGTCGACGCTGCGAGCCTGCAACAGGCGAACGCGCTGATCGGGCTGAGCCGCAACGTCGCGATGGTCCTCGGCCCCGCGGTGGCCGGCGTGCTGGTCGCGACCATAGGCCCGAGCTGGGGACTGGCGCTGGACGCGGCGACTTTCATCGTCAGTGCCGCCTGCCTGGTAGCGATGCCGGCCGCCGCCCACACGCCGGCCGCCCGCCGCTCGCTTGCCGCCGAGCTGCGCGATGGCTGGCGCGGCTTTCGTGCCCGCAGCTGGCTGTGGCTGACGGTCGCGGTGTTCACGCTGTACCTCGGGCTCTGCTACGCGCCATTTCAAGTGCTCGGGCCGCAGATCGCGCGGCTCTCGCTCGGCGGCCCGGGCGCCTGGGCGGCGATCAGCGCCGCACTCGGGGTCGGCTCGGTCGTCGGCGGCCTGCTCGCGCTGCGGCTGCGCCCTCGCCGCCCGCTGGCGCTCGCGTTCGCGCTGTTCCTGGTGTTCACGCCGGTCCTCTCGGCGCTGCTCGCGGCGCGGGCGCCGCTGCCGCTGATCGTCGCGATCGCGGTCCTCGACGGCGCCACCGGATCGGTTTTCAACGTCTTCTGGTACACGGCGTTGCAATCCGAGGTCCCGGCCGGGGAGCTCTCGCGGGTCGCGTCATGGGACTACCTCGGGTCGCTGGCGCTGTGGCCGCTCGGGCAGGCGCTGAGCGGCCCGGTCGCGGCGGCGATCGGCCTCTCGACGACCCTCTACGTCTCGGCTGCGCTGACGCTGGTGCTGTTCGCGGGCGCGCTCGCGGCACGGCCGATCCGCCGCTTCACGCTCGTCGATCGAATTAACCTCCCAAAACCCCTGTTATAAGGGGGGAAACGGGAGGCAAATCCGTTCCTGGGTTAGCGTACGGGGGCGATGCCGGCCGTTGACTATCAGCCGATGAAGGCGGTGCTCAGCGATCGCCCGTTCTCCGACCCCGAGTGGATCTTCGAGCGCAAGCTCGACGGGGTGCGGTGCGGCGTCTGGCGTCGCGACGGCGCTGTAACGCTGCTGTCGCGCACGGGGCGCGTCGTCGATCGCACCTACCCGGAGCTGGTGGAGGCGCTGACCGGCGGCCCCGACCTGCTCGCCGACGGCGAGATCGTCGCCTTCTCCCACGGCGCGACGAGCTTCTCGAGGCTGCAGCAGCGCCTCGGGATTGATGACCCCGAGCGGGCCAGGGCAAGCCGCGTCGCCGTGTTCCTGTACGTGTTCGATCTGCTCGAGCTCGACGGGCACGACCTGCGGCCGCTGCCGCTGCGCGAGCGCAAGGCGAAGCTGCGCCGGGCGGTGAAGTTCGGCGGCTCGATTCGTTTCACGACCCACCGTGTCGGCGCCGGCGAACAGGCATACCGCCACGCGTGCGAGCACGGATGGGAGGGCGTGATCGCCAAGCGCGCCGACAGTCCCTACGTCGCCGCCCGCTCGCGCGACTGGCTCAAGCTCAAGTGCAACCGCGCCCAGGAGCTGGTGGTCGGCGGCTGGACCGAGCCGAAGGGCAGCCGCACCAGGTTCGGCGCGCTGCTGGTCGGCTATTACGACGGCGAGCAGCTTCGCTACGCGGGCAAGGTCGGGACGGGCTTTGACGGCGCGACGCTCGACCGGCTCGGCGATCTGCTCGAACGCCTCGAGCGGCGATCGTCCCCGTTTCAGGACGGCGCCAAGCTGCCGCGCGCCCATTGGGCCGAGCCCGAGTTGGTGGTGGAGGTCGCGTTCACCGAGTGGACCCGTGACGGCCGCCTGCGTCACCCACGGTACGAGGGGCTGCGCGACGACAAGCCGGCCCGCGAGGTGGTCCGCGAGGAGCCGAGCCCGTGAGCGTCGCCGAGGAGCCGAGCCCGTGAGCATCGACGCCGGCGCCCGGACGGTCAAGATCTCGCGGCCCGACAAGCAGCTGTTCCCGTGCGGGATCACCAAGCTCGAGCTCGCCGAGCACTACGCCGCGGTCGCGCCGCTGATGGTCGCGCAGATCGCTGACCGCCCGCTGACGCTCGAGCGCTACCCGGACGGGATCGGCGGCGAGCGGATCATGCAGCAGCGCGCCGGCAAGTACTTCCCGAGCTGGATCGCCCGCACCGTGGTCCCGAAGAAGGGCGGCTCGGTCGAGCACGTCCGCGCGACTGACGCCGCGACGCTGGTCTACCTCGCCGGTCAGGCCTGCATCACGCTGCACGCGTGGCTGAGCCGCCGTGACCGGCTCGAGCGCCCCGACCGGATGATCATCGATCTCGACCCCGGCGTCGAGGACCCGGCCGCCGTGCGCCGAGCGGCGCGTGTGATCGGCGAGCTGCTGCGCGAGCTCGGCCTCGAGCCGTGGGCGATGGCGACCGGCTCGCGCGGCTACCACGTGGTCGTCGCGCTCCAGCGCCGCCAGGACTTCGATGAGGTGCGCGCGTTCGCCCGCGAGCTCGGCGCGGTCGCGGCCCGGCGCGAGCCGAAACTGTTCACGATCGAGCAGCGCAAGGACAAGCGTGGCGGCCGGATCCTGATCGACGTGATGCGAAACGGATACGCCCAGACCGCCGTCGCCCCGTATTCGGTGCGCGCGCGGCCGGGTGCGCCGGTCGCGACACCGCTCGCGTGGGAGGAGCTGTCGGACTCCCGGACCCGAGCCGATCGCTGGACGATCAAGACGATCACACGCCGGCTCGATCGCGACGGCGACCCGTGGAAGGAGATCGCCGCGCGGCCGGCGACGCTGACCCGGGCTCGCTCCCAGCTGCGCTCGGCGGTCAGCTGAGCCGCCTGCGCAGCGCGAGCGCGTTCGCGGGCGCATAGCCGCGCCAGTCATTGTTGAAGTACGCGTAGACCTCGTGCGTGCGCCGCCAGGCGGCGATCCGCCGCGCCCAGGACTCGATCTCGGTCGCCGAGTAGTTGCCGTCGCGGCCACGCGAGCCGTAATGGAAGCGAACGAAGCGCCATTCCGCGGTCGCCTCGTGGCTCTCAAAGCGCCGCTCCGGGTGGTCGCCGATCGTCAGCGCGACGCCGCGCTCGCGCAGCGCGCTGATCACCTCGGGCGCGAACCAGCTTGAGTGGCGAAACTCGATCGTGTGGCGGCCGTCTGGCAGCGCCTGCAGCCACCCTGCCAGCCGCTCGTCGTCGCGATGGAAGTTCCCCGGCAGCTGCCACAGCACGGGACCAAGCCGTCCCGCCTCGGTCAGCGGCTCGATTCGATCGTAGAAGCGCCCGATCCCGTCGCCCACGTCTCGCAGCCGCTTGACGTGCGTCAGGTAGCGGCTCGCCTTGACCGCGAACTCAAACTGCGCCGGCGTCTGCTGCACCCACCTCGAGACCGCTTCACGATTGGGCAGGCGGTAGAAGGTCGTATTGACCTCGACGGTGTCGAAGCGCTCGGCGTAGAGCTCCAGCCACCGGCGACGGGGCTCCGCGGCTGGGTACAGTCGACCCTTCCAGTCGTCGTAGTTCCACCCAGAGCAGCCGATGCGTACTTGTTTCACGGCCGATGACTGACTACCCGCCGGCGCCGGTTCCAGACCGGCTCACGAAACGTGATCTCGCTGCCGCGGTCCAGGGGTGCCGGGCCTGCGACCTGTGGCGCGACACGACCCAGCCGGTGATCGGGGAAGGGCCGAGGCGGGCGCGGCTGATGCTGGTCGGCGAGCAGCCCGGCGATGTCGAGGACCGCGAGGGCCACGTGTTCGTAGGTCCGGCGGGCAGGGTGCTCGACCAGGGACTCGAGCGGGCCGGCATCGCACGCGCAGACGTCTATCTGACCAACGCCGTCAAGCACTTTCGCCACCGGCAGAAGGGCAAGCGGCGCATCCACCAGCGCCCCGATCGCTGGCAGGTCAACGCCTGCCTGCCGTGGCTGCACGCCGAGCTTGGTTTGATCAGACCCGATGCGCTGGTCCTGATGGGGGCTGTCGCGGCGCAGGGTCTGCTGGGCTCGCAGGTCCGCATCGGTCGCGACCGCGGGCAGGCGGTCGACTGCGATCTAGCCGACCTGGTCACGATCACGACGCACCCGTCGGCGGTTCTGCGCGCCCCGAGCGCCGGCGATCGCCGTCAGGCGATGGACGCGTTCGTCGCGAGACCTAGAGCGGGTCGCCGCCTGGCTGCGCGATCACTAAGAGCCCCGCCGGCTCGGCCTCGGTCACGCGTGCTCGGCCTCGAGCTCGGCGCGTGCCTCCTGCAGCCGGCGGCGCGCCTCGTCGTCGATCGTCGGGTACTGCGGGTCGAGCTCGATCAACTTCTGCACAAGGACGGCCGAGACGGCAATCCTCGCGAACCACTTGTGGTCGGCGGGGATCACGTGCCAGGGGGCCGCATCGGTGCTCGTGTGGCTGAGCATCTCCGAGAACGCGCGCTGGTAGTCGTCCCAGTGAGCGCGCTCGGCGATGTCACTGGCGGAGAACTTCCAGTTCTTGTCGGGGCGGTCAATCCGCTTCAAGAAGCGCCGGCGCTGCTCGTCGCGGGAGAGGTTGAGGAACAGCTTCACGATCGTGAAGCCGTTGTCGGTCAGGTAGCGCTCCCAGTCATTGATCTCCCGGTAGCGCCGGCGCCAGATGTGCTCGCCGCGGACGGTGGGTCCGAGACGCTCCTTCTCGAGCAGCTCGGGGTGCACGCGCACGACCAGCACCTCCTCGTAGTGCGAGCGGTTAAAGATCCCGATCTGACCGCGCGCCGGGAGGTTCCTGGAGTAGCGCCACAGAAAGTCGTGGCTGAGCTCTTCGTCCGATGGGACCTTGAAGCTGTGGACGGTCACTCCCTGCGGGTTGACGCCGCTCATCACGTGGCGGATCGTGCTGTCCTTACCGGACGCGTCGATCCCCTGCAGGACGACCAGCAGCCCATATGTGTCCTGAGCCGATAGCCGCTGCTGGTACTCGGCGAGCATCTCGACGCCGAGCTTCAGCTGCTCAGCGCCCTGCTTCTTGCGCAGCCAGCCCGCTTTGAAGCCCGGATCGAAGTCGTCGGCGAGCGTGACCTGCGAGCTCGGGGCGACACGGAACTCGTCCACCAGCGTCACGAGCTTCTCCGTCCGCGGGTCGGCCATCGATCAGCCGTCCGCGGCCTGGTCGCGCATCGCGCCGATCCCGAGCGAGCCGTCGTCGTCCGCCGGCTCGTCCGGGCGGGTCCTGCTCCGCGGCGGCAGCGTCGTCATCGCCGGCTGCGAGCGCCCCCTCGTCGAGCAGCTCGCCGCTGGGCACGAAGAACAGGCTCCCGGTGACCGCGGTCGAGAAGTCGAGGATCCGGTCGTAGTTTCCCTCGGGGTCACCCACGAACATGTTCGTGAGCATCTGCTCGATCACGTCGGGGCCGCGCGCGTAGGCGATGAAGTAGGTCCCGAACTCCTGGGCACCCACCTGGCCGAACGGCATGTTGAAGCGCATGACCTGGCGCTCCTCTCCGTCCGCGTCGACGATCGTGTTCAGCACCACGTGCGAGTTGGCGGGCTTGACGTCGTCTGGCAGCTCCAGGTCTGAGAGCTTCGTGCGGCCGATCGCGAGCTCCTGTTGCTCGACGGGCAGCGCGTCCCACGCCGCGAGGTCGTGGACGTACTTCTGGACCACCGCGTAGCTGCCGGCGTTGAACAGCGGATCCTCGTCGCCGATCAGGACCGCTGAGCTCGCCGCAGCGCCCTCGGGGTTCTCGGTCCCGTCCACGAACCCGAGCAGGTCACGCTCATCGAATGACCTGAAGCCGTGGACCTCGTCGACCGCTCGCGCGTGCGCGCCGAGCCGGTTCATCAGCCGCTGCGCGAGCTCGAAGCACAGGTCCATGCGGTGTGCCCGGATGTGGAACAGCAGGTCGCCCGCGGTCGCTGGCGCGGAGTGCCTGGCGCCGGCGAACCCGGGGAACGGGTGCAGGCCGGCCGGGCGGGGGGCGCCGAACAGGCGGTCCCAGAGATCAGATCCGATCCCGACCACGCACGTCAGCCCACCCTCGGGGATCCGGAAGCCGACCGAGCGCTTCAGGCCACTGACGTCGACCAGCAGCTCGCGGGCGTTGTCTTCAGCCCCGGCATCCACGGTCACGACCAGGAAGATCGCCGCCTCGGTCAGCGGCGTCAGGACGGGTTGGGGCTCGGCCGGACTCACGACGCGCCTATTCTGACGCGCGCGGGGCTTCTTTACCGGCTGACCGCGACCGGGTGGCACGGTCGCTTAGGATTGAGGGCATGAGTGATGAGAGCATCGCGGCGAGGATCGAGCGCCTGGTCGCCGAGGAGCACCAGCTACGCAGCAACGAGCAGTCAGACAGCGCCGATCCCTCGCGCCTCGAGGAGGATCAGCAGCGGCTGGGCGCCGTGGAGATCGAGCTCGACCGCTGTTGGGACCTGCTGCGCCAGCGCCGGGCGCTGCGTGACGCCGGACGCAACCCCGACGAGGCGCACGTCCGAGACGCCGACACAGTCGAGCGCTACCAGCAGTAGTGCCGACCCAGCCGCACCCGGTCAGTCTTTTCGATGTCGCCAGGCGCGCGGTCGAAATCTGCGATCCAGACGACCACGATGACCGGCTCGGCGATCTGCTGGCCCAGTTTGAGGACGCCGACGAGCCCGTGAGCGCGATCCAGAACCTCGAAGAGCGGGTCGCGATCGCGGTCGAGGGGGTCGACGTGGAGATCGGCGATCCGGCCGTCTCGATGGCGGCGGCGACAATCCTTTATCTCGCGCATCGTCGCGACCAGCTGCACGCCGAGCCCCGGCGGATCCTGCGGCTCGCCGCCCGCGCCGAGTACAAAGGCGACCCGCCCGAGCCGGTGGTCGAGTGGCTCGCCGACCGCGGCGTCGAGCTCTGACCGAGGGGGTGGCGAGATCGCGTTGATCGTTCAGATTCCCGGCGGCGGGGCGATCGCCGAACAGCTCGCGTCCACGCCACCCGCGGCAGCCACGAGCGGCGCGATCGTGGTCCAGGTCGGCCCCACGGACGCGGAGGGCAACCTCGAGCCGCCGCTGGCCGGCAAGGTCGTGTTCAGCGTCCCGTCGCCCGAGGCGCTCGCGCGCGAACCGGCCGAGGTCCAGCGCGTGATCGCGCACGCCGGGACCGGCGTCGAGCCGCTGCTGGTCGTCGTCGAGGCCGCCGAGCAGCTCCGCGAGGAGGAGCTGGCCGCGGTCCTGCGGGCCAGCGATCACACCTCGCGGGCCGTGATCCTGCGCGTGATCCGCAACGCCTGATCCGAGAAGCGGGCCTACGGGCGCGCCAAGAAAACGGCACGCCAAGAGCCTTCGGTGAGATCCCACGGCGCGAGGTTGTATAGAGCTACGAGGTCAACCTCCACAAACCCCGCGTCGTAGACCATCTGAGCGAGGCAGTCCAGGCTCGGCATCCACCAGAGCAGGCTGGCGAAGCCGCCGTAGTACCGCGTCAAGGTCGGATCGTCGAGCTCGAGATCGACGACGTCGGCGATCAGCGCCGTGCCACCGGGCGCGGTGACAGCGCGGACTGCGCGAAGCGCATCGAGCGGCCGTGCCAGGTGGAGCAGAACGTCGGCAATGTGCACGAAATCGAACCTGCCAAGTGAATCCGGATCCATCCCATAAAGATTCTGTTGAACCCGTTGTACCGAGGAGCCGAGCGCCTCACGCGCGAGCAAAAAGGCGTCTTCCTGCGCTGGCGCATCGTCGTCGGGCTGCTCGTTGCCGGCGAACGGAGTCGGCGCGCCGACCGGTAGGTCCCAATCGGACCAGGAGCCGATATCGAGCGCCGTTACGATCCCGCCTCGGCGCTCGAACTCGAACGCCCAGAAGCCGTGGCTGCACGCCACATCAAGGCACTTGAGCCCTGCAAGCGTGTCCGGTATCCCATAGTGCGCGACCAAGGGGCGGTGGTCGAACATACCTCGGGAGACAACCCCGCCGGGCATCTCGATCGTGTGGTACCAGGAAAGCGCGGCAACCCTCGCCGCAAGGTCATCCGATCGGAAAGGCCGTGACGCGGCGGCGTCCTGCGCACCGTCTTGGTGGATGTCCTCCCGCGTACTTCCCGCGCGCTCGGCGAAATCGCCGAGGAAGGCGAGCGCAGCGGTAGCATCCCGCTTGGCCGCCTTCAGCGGCGGCGGCGGCCGGAATTTGAGCCCGACAACTCCGGAGCCCGACGCCGCGGTCGCTTCCGGAAGACCGTGGCCGGCGGGCGTCCGATCCGTGGGCGAGCGCCGGTCACGCGCGAACCTGACGAGCGCGTCCGGGATCGTCAACCCCAGTCCGAACCCCCTCCACTGCCACCGGCGAGTCGCCATCGCGGAGCGAACACGCTACCGGATGAGCCCACGGGCGTCGCTCCGGCCGTGAGGCGCGGGTCAGTCGGGATCGGCTGAGGTGTAAGGCCCGTCGTCACCGCGAACCTCGCGGTAGCGGCGGTCGAACAACTCCAGCACCGCGGTCACGTCGGCCGGTCCGTGGATCCCGTGGCTGACGCCACCTTCGCTCTCGTCGGGCTCGGCGTCGCCGCGTTCGATCAGCTCGTCGTGCTCGGGGCCGAGCACGGGCAGCTCGGCGAGCCCGCGCTCGCGATGTAGCACGCCGAGCTCCGACCGGTCGTATCGGACCACCGCAGCGCCGTCTCCGCGGCGTTCGATCCGAACCCCCGGCCAGGTCGCGAGCTCGTTTGCGATCTCGTCGACGAGTGCGGTCGCGTGTGACATCGGAGCCGATCGTATCGAGCGGCTACTAGTCCTGAGGTTTGACGTTCGGGGCGACCAAGCCCGCCAGCAGCGTGCTGGCGGTGACCTGAAACCGCTCGAGGTCGCCGTAGGGACGCGCGACGAGCATCGCACCTTCGAGGCTCGCGATGATCATCTGCGCGACGTCCGTCGCCGACCCGTCGAACCCCAGCGTGCCGTCATTGAGCCCCTGCTCGAGCACGCCGGCGAGCCACACCTGATTTGCGTCAAAGAACGCGACGACGGCCTCGCTGATCGGCTCCGGCAGCGTTCGGTACTCAGCCGCCAGCATCCCGCACAGGCACATCCGCTGTCCGCGCAGCGTGTCGGCGTATAGCTCGGCATACGCGGTCAGCTTCTCGGGCGGGCTCACGGTCTCACCGTCGATCCGCGCCAGCGCCTGCTCGAACCGGACCGCGTACCGGGTGATCAGCGCCTGCCCGAGCTCGGCCTTGCCCGCGAAGTGGTAATGCAGGCTGGCCTTCGTGACGCCCAGCTCGGCGGCAATGTCTGCATAGCTGAAGGCGTTGAAGCCGCGGACCTGGACGAGCTGCTCGGCGACGTCGAGGATCCGCTCGGCGGTATCGCCTCGGGGCCTGCGCGGGCTTGGCGCGGCGGTGCTTGGTGCGGTGTCCGCAAGGGGTGTATCCACGTCTTGACTTTTACCTACTAGTAGATAAGAATGCAAGCGCCGGGCGCTCAGAATGCAACCGCCGGGTGCACCGGGCGCACCGAATGCAACCGCCGGGCGCACGAGAGAAGGGGAGACCGCATGGACCGGGGTAAGGGTTACTTGATCGCCGACCGCGAGGAGCTCGAGCGCGCCGGCAACTGGTCACTGGTACGGCGCTCGCTCGAGTGCCAGTCGTTCGGGGTAAACCTCGTCGATATACCGGCGGGCGAGGCTATTCCCGAGCACGACGAGACTGACCGAGACCAGGAGGAGCTGTTCTTCGTCGTCTCGGGGTCGCCGGCGATCGTGATCGATGGGGAGGACCACAGCGCGCCTCCGGGCACCTTCGCCCGAGTGGATCCGTCGCTCCGGCGCACGGTGCGCAACGACGGGCCGGGATCCTGCTCGGTGCTGATCGTCTCGGCGCCGACGAGCAGCGGCTACCGGCCAATGGAGTGGGCGTGAGCGGGGACCGATGACCAGCTTCGAGACCGTCCGCGTCGCGGCGATCCAGGCGACGCCGGTGATCCTCGACGCGGAAGCGTGCGCCGACAAGGCAGAGCGCCTGCTGCGCGAAGCGGCCGGCCGTGGCGCCCAGCTCGCGGTCCTCCCCGAGTGCTTCATCCCGCTGTATCCGTCCAATGCCTGGGCGAGCGCCGCCGCGGGCTTCGGCGGTTGGGACGAACTCTGGCAGCGGCTGTGGGAGAACGCCGTCGACGTGCCCGGCCCGATCACCGAGCGCCTCGCCGCGGTGTGCCGCAGCTGTGGGCTTCGCTGCGCGATCGGCGTCAACGAACGCGAGTCGGCGCGTCCCGGGACCCTCTACAACACGCTCGTCTACCTGGGACCAGAAGGCGTCCTCGGCCGTCATCGCAAGCTGATGCCGACCCACCACGAGCGCCTCTTTCACGGGATCGGGGCCGGCGACGATCTGGGGACACTCGATCTCGCGGGGACACGAGTGGGCGGCCTGATCTGCTGGGAGAACCGGATGCCGCTGGCTCGCTACGCGGTCTACCGCGGCGGACCGCAGATCTGGCTCGCTCCCACGGCCGATGACAGCGACGGCTGGCTCGCCTCGATGCGCCACGTCGCGATCGAGTCCGGGGCGTTCGTCGTCTCGGTGCCGCAGTTCATCCCGGCGAGCGCCTTCCCGGACGACTTCCCGGTCGCCCTGCCGGCCGACAAGCAGGTGTTCGGCCGCGGCGGGGCGGCGGTCGTCGACCCGATGTGGGGCGAGCTGATCGCGGGCCCGCTGTATGACGAGGAAGGGATCGTGATCGCCGACTGCGACCTCAGGCGGGGCCTGCATGCCAAGCGATGGTTTGACTCAGTCGGTCACTACAGTCGGGAGGAGACGCTCTGGCCGGTGGCCGATCGCGTCGGCGACGGCCCTGCTTCAACGGCCGCGATCGTGGGCGGCGACCAAGATCGCGACGGCGTATGAGCGAAGGCGTCAGCTACCACGGCGGCTCGCGTCAGCTCCAGGACCGGTTCGACACCAGGCGACTGGCCGACCGCTTGGACGAGCGGTTCATGTCGGCCGCGGTGATCGGGCCCGACGACCGCTCGTTCATCGAGCGGCTGGACATGTTCTTTCTCGCGACCGCCGACGCCGACGGCCGGCCACAGTGCTCCTACAAGGGCGGCGATCCGGGCTTTGTCCGTGTGCTCGACGAGCACACGCTCGCGTTCCCTAACTGCGACGGCAACGGCATGTACCTCTCGATGGGCAACGTGCTCGCCAATCCCCACGTCGGGATGCTGTTCATCGACTTCGTCGCCGCGCGGCCCTCGCGGCTGCGGCTCAACGGCATCGCGAGCATCGACGAGCACGATGACCTGATCGACACTTACCCGGGCGCCCAGTTCGTGGTCCGCGTCCGCGCGACCCAGGTGTTTCCCAACTGCCCGCGCTACATCCACCGGATGGCGCTCGTGGAGCGGTCGCGGTTCGTGCCGCGCGCGGATCGTGAGACGCCGATCCCGGACTGGAAGCGGACCACCTGGGCTTGCGACGTGCTGCCCAGCGGCGACCCCGCGCGGGCCGGCTGAGCGGTCCTTGGACCGCACCTGCAAACGCGCCGCGCCGAGGCCCCGGGGGGCTCCTGGCACGCTAGACTCGGCGCCCGCGCGGCTGTAGCTCAGTTGGCTAGAGCGTCTGCTTGCCATGCAGAAGGTCGAGGGTTCGAGTCCCTTCAGCCGCTTGTAGGAAGCCCTCCAAACCAGAGGGTTTCGCCCGGTGGCTGATCGCGCTACCGGTGGATCTCGGGTTCAGTGGGCGGCCAGGTGGATGACGCCCACACTGTGCAGTCCATCGAGCATCAGCTGGACAGCGAGCGCCGCCAGCAGGAAGCCAAAGATCTTCTCCGTCACGAGCATGCGGCTTTCGTCGAGGTGGGCGCTCACGCGGTTCGCCCAGCGGAAGACCGCGATGTCGAGCGCGAGTACGACGGCGAGCAGGACGAGCACCATCGCGACCACCGCGAGCGAGTCCGCTTCAGCCGAGAGCGTCACCAGAGTTACGATGCCAGCGGGGTTGAGCAGGTACGGGACGGCGAGCGGAAAGACGGCAACCCGCAACGGATCGCGTCCCTTGATCGCCTGGCTCTCCTGCGGATCGGCGGATCCGAGGACCATCGTCACCGCGATGATCACGAGGATGATGCCGCCCGCGATCGAGAGCGACCCGGTCGAGAAATGGAGCAGCCTCGCCAACAACTCGCCGAGGACGATCAGGAGAACCGCGACCACGGCGACGGTCGTGAGCATCTTGCGGACCATCAACTGCTTGGTCGACGGGTCGATTTCGGCAGTGACCTCCAGGAACGGCACGAGCGCGATCTTCGGTCCGACCCCGATGAGCAGGAGCAGGAACGTGTCGATCACCAGTGTGATGTCAATCGACGTGTGATCCATCGCCTGCTCCTCGCTCGGGCCTCAGCCCTGGGCGAGCTGACAGCGTCGATAATCGACCGGCGTGGCCACCATATCGGCGGTCAGCATCGCGGACTCGCCTGCATCGGGTGATGAGCAAGGGCGCATGTCAGACTTGGATCGCGCTGATGCACGGTCGGTTTGTGGGCCGGCTTTCTAGCCTTCTTGGTGAACCAGCTCGAAGGAGACATGATGCCGCTACAGGGCGAATATGAGCCGAGCTCTTCGAAGTGGGTCCGAGACCAGGTTGCGGAGTACGAGGACTCCGGTGGGACCAAGGGGACGGAGCTGAGGGGCGTGCCGGTGGTTGTGATCACGTCGTTGGGCGCCAATTCGGGCAAGCTGCGCAAGAACCCTGTTATGCGGGTCGAGCACGATGGCGTGTATGCGGCGGTCGCGTCTAAGGGTGGAGCACCCCGGCATCCGGCGTGGTACCGCAATTTCGTGGAGCATCCGCTGGTGGAGCTTCAGGACAAAGGGGCCAAGGGTGACTACACCGCGCGCGAGCTCTCCGGCGAAGAGCGCGCGACATGGTGGAAACGCGCTGTGGCGGTCTGGCCGGACTACGCCGAGTACCAGACCAAGACTGACCGGGAGATCCCGGTGTTCGTGTTGGAACCTGCGGACTGATCTAACCGCCAGCGCGCCACGGCCGTGATCGACGAGTTCATGAGCTTCATGCCGGCCAACCGCCGGTGGGTGCTAGCGGTGCGGGCCAACGCCATCGGCGCCAGGGCCGCACCGCCAGCGAGCGGGACTAATTGACGACGATTCCGGATGGAGCGGCACCCGCCGGCACCGGAGTCGGCGATGAGCCGAACTCGGTCAGGCCGCTCCCGTTGACGGTGAAGCCGCTGATCGCACCCAGCCCGGTGTCGACGACCCAAAGGCTGCTGCCGTCCGGGCTCAGCCGGGCGTCCTCGGGGCCGAGCCCTGTCGGGGTCGGATCCTTCATCGGCGTGCTACCGAGCAGCGTCAGCGTTCCATCGCCCCCGATCGGAGTAGCTCGAGATGCTCGCCGAGGCCGTGTTGACAGTGAACAGGTGGCTGCCGTCGTGGCTGATCTCGACCCAGCACGGTGCCGTTTGGAAGTCAGCGAACGGCGAGTTGCCGATCGAACTCAGCGCGCCGTCGTGACTGACCGAGAACGCGGAAACGGTCCCGTTGCCAGTGCCACCGTGCGCGTTTGAGACGAACAGCTGAGCCGGGTTTGTCGGACGGAACTCGCTGCCGAACGGCCCCGGGCCCTGCGACGCGAACGGCGATCCCGGGGCCGGCTTGAGGCGGCCGGCCGGACCGACGAGGAAGCTGTCGATCTGCCCTGAACCGACACGGGTCCCGGCCAGCACGGTGCCGTTCCGGTTGAACAGCACGTCGCCGGGCTGAGAATTGTCGGGCAGCGCGTACGTGGATCCGGGGATCGGGTGCAGCTGTCCGCCCTGGCCGAGCCGGAAGCCGCTGTAGTTGGGTCCGATCTCGGAAGCGTTGGCGACGTAGATCAGTCGCCCGTGGACGGCGATGCTGACCGGGTCAGAGCCGCCCGAGCCGGTCACTGAGACGGGTACGAGCGAGCCGTTATGCGCGACCCTCAGGACCGAGATCTGGCCACTGCCGGCGTCCACCGCAAGCAGGTAGTGGCCGCCGAACGCCTCCTGGAGCGACCCCTGGGACGCGATGCCCGCGCCCGTTCCGGCTCCGCCGGCTGCGAACGGAGAGCCCGAGACCGGCGTCAGGGTGCCGTCGGCGTGACGGTCGAAAGCCGCGATCGAGTTACCGCTGGTGGTGTTGTCGTTGACGTAGACGTGGCCGATGACCGGCGAGGTCGACGCACTGGCCGTCGCCGCGACGGCAGCTGCCAGCACAAATGCGAGCAGCGTCGTGCGACGCGCGATTCGTAATACGAAGCGCATTGGTTCTCCTTCTGTGGTTGATGGCGCTGCCCTCGGCGGCCTGATTCCCGCAGGTCCGAGGGCGCCGGCAACTCTTCACGGCTCCGGAGCGGAGAGCGATCTCCATTGGAGCACCGGCTTGCGGGCGCGTCAACGGTCCGAAAGTGAACGGTAAGAACCGCGGAAGGGATCGTTAAGAACTCCGCCGGCGGTGGTCACCCGATCCGGGTGATGGCGCGAGCGCTGAGCGACGTACCTTGGTATTGGGAGCGGTGAATGACGACCGACCATGCAGCCAAACCACGGGCCGCGATCCTCGTGATCTGTGTCGGGCTCGCGCTGGTCGTCGCGCTCGCCGTCTCGGCGTGTGGCGGCTCGAGCAAACCGGCCTACTGCTCTGATCGCGCGAAGCTCGAGTCCTCGATCAAAGGGATCACCAACCTCAGCCTCAGCAGCGGCATCAGCGGCCTCCAGAACCAGTTCAAGACGATCGAGACTGATGCGGCGACGCTGGTCATCTCCGCCCGAAGCGACTTCCCCACTCAGACCAGCGCGATCCAATCGGCGGCCGGCTCCTTGGCAACCGCTGTCAAGGCAGTCGAGTCCAACCCGTCGGTGAGCGACATCACTGCGGTGGTCAGCGCCGCCGGCAACACGGTCACCGCGGTCCAGAGCTTCCTCAACGCGACGAAGTCGAAGTGCACCTGAGCGCCGCTACGGAGTTTCGGGCTCAGCCCGCGTGGTCGAGCCGGTCCTGTGCGATCGTCTCGGCGGCCGCGGAGACGCTTGGATGCGCGCGCATGGCGGTCAGAAACGCGTCGCGACCGACGCTCAAGAGCGTCGTCTCCCGCGTCGCGACGACCGTGGCGGTGCGGCTGACCGGGTACAGCAGCGCGATCTCCCCGAAGCCCTGCCCGCTGTCCAACGGCCTGAGCTCTCGCCCGGCTTTGGTGACGATCACCGCGCCGTGCGTGATTGCGTAGTAGCTGTCGCCCGCGTCGCCTTCGCTGACGATTGCGCTGCCGGGGTCGAAGGTCTCATAGCGCGCCTCACGCGCAAGCGTCTCGAGCGAAGCGCCGGGAAGTGCGGAGAAGATCTCCGTGTTGCGCAGCAAACCCATCTCGACGACCGGGATCGAGGCCTCCTCGTCGATGCGGCGGATGCGCCGTCCGGCGGCGAGCACTGCGATCGGTGCGAAACAGGCCATGCCAACGAACGCGGTCTTGGCTCCGCCGAGCTCGATCAAGAGTGGAACCACCAGCGCACCGAAGACCAAGCCCAAGTCGCGGATGGACTCGATGAGTGCGAACGCGCACACGATCACATCGAGCGGCGTGGAGCGCTGCAGCAGAGTCTGGGCGGCGACGCTCTGGACGCTGCGACTTGCTCCGACGACCACCAGCAGCGCCACGGCGACGATCGCGGTTGAGACCAATGCCAGCGCGCCGAGCGCCACGGCGCCCGTGAGTGCGGCGGTGGCGAGCGGCAACGCGAGCCGACGGCCGACGAGCAACGCGGCGGCGGCACCGCCGAGCAGGCCACCGGCGCCGAACGCCGCACTCAGGTAGCCCGCGGCGCCGGGTCCAACCGACAGGATCTGTACCGCGAGCACGACCACGAGCAGGTCAATCGCGCCCTCGATCGCAGCCGCGCCCGCCGGGAAGGCGATCAGTGCCCGAGTGTTCGGCCGCGAGATGATCACGCGGGCGGCACTGAGCAGGTCGGCGAGCGCCCCCGTTTCCTGCTCGCTGTCCGTCGCTTCGGCCCGAAGCGGCTGCACATGAGCCAGTAGCGAGGTCAGGAGACAGAGCCCGGCCAACGCCGCACACGCCAAACCTGACCCGCCCAATCCGATCAGCAAACCCGCGAGCGCGGGACCCACGAGCGTCCCTACGCCCTCGCTCCAGCTTGTTGCGACGTTGGCCGCGGTCAACTCATCCGGGTGCCGCACGACGAGCGGCATCAGAACATGATGCAGCGGTCTGCTGACACTCAGCGCGAGTGAGAATGCGATCGCCGCGCCGTACACGACGATCACCGGTGCACCCGCGAGAATCGCCGCACCGCAGCAGGCCAGCGTGACCGTGCCGGCGCCATACGCAGCTGCAAGCAACCGCGCCGCGCCGATGCGGAACAGATGAGCGGTGATCACAGGACCCAGGAGCAGCGAGGGGACCAGCTGCAGGATCACCACCAAGCCGGCGGCGGCGACCCCACCGCGTACGTACGCGTAGACGATCAGAGCCAGCCACTGGCCGAACTCGGCGACGATCATCACCGCGTAGGCGAGCAGCAGCCGGCTGAGCGCGTGGTTGCGGGCCACGACTCCGATCACCAGGACAAATCGGTTCCGGTCGCGTCCTTGCATTCATGGGCTCCGCGAAGTGGCCACCGCGGCCCGGACTGTCATCCCGGCGTCAGCACGGTGGGCTCCAGTCCGCCGGGGCGCGTTGAACCCTGCGGAACGGTACCGCGCCCGATCGCGGCGGTGCAGACAAAACACCGCGTGTAGAACTGCGTGCGGCATTGTGCACAGAACCTCCGACCCGGCCGGACTTCACGCCGCACACCCCCCCGGCAAAGACGCCACGATGGCGGGGCAGGAGTTGGCCCTGGGCCACCAGCCGGTTGACCGTCGCAGGTCCGACCCCCGCTGCCTCCAGCTGGCGCCGCGCGATCTTGCCACGCTGGGCACCGGCGATCTGGCCGATCCGCTGCAGCGCGCTGCCCGAAACGGACATTTCCGAGCGAGCACCAAGGACCTTGACGAGCCTCGCTGTGCTAGTTCCACCCCCTGGACACGGCAGAGCGAGCCTCTCGCGGCGGCCCGCCGCTCGCTGAGAAATGTCCGGGGCCATGCCGGCTAAGAGCCGCGAGCGGGCCGAATTCGCTCCCCCGGAGGGGGCCACCAGGAGCCGCACATCTGCCGCCCCCACGATACTTGCTGAGACGCTAGACACCGAGCCCGCAGCAGCACCACTCCCACCCGAGCGGCAGGGGCAACCAGCTACAGCTAGCAAGACCTCCGATGCGCGTGCGGGATCTGACAGGCTGCACCCGACGGGAATCTGGCCCATCGTGCCGAGGCTGTATGCTGTGCGCCAGCGGGGCCGCTAGGGGGGCTTGGCAGGCCGAAGCGCGATTGCCGGCTCTCTGGATGGGGGCGCGCTTGATTTCCAAGGAGTGGGGCGGGCGAAGGAGGGCGAATGCGGGGCAAGATTTGTGTGTTGGTGGGGGTCGCGTCGCTGGCGTTGTTCGCGTACGCCGGTACCGCGGGCGCGTTTACGCTGGGCATTGCGACCCCGCCGGCCGCCGGGCCCACGTTCCAGCCCTGCACCAAGGCCGCAGGGGGGTCCGACATCCTCGGCCAGTTCACAGACGACCCAAGCACGCCATACCACGTGCCGGCGGGTGGCGGCACGATCACCCAGTGGCAGACGAACACGTCTGACGATGCCAGCGGTGCGGCCGGCGCGATGGTGACATTCCTGGTGCTAGGCCCCACCGGCGGAAACAACTACACGGTCGTCGGCGCCGATTCGGAACAGCTCCCGAACCCACTCCCGGCCAGCGGGATCGCGAGCTACACGCTGTCTCAGCCGATTCCGGTCGCGGGGGGCGACACGCTTGCGCTGTACAGCACCTCCGTGGATGTGGTCTGCGTTTTCAACGGTGCGACGACCCCGGTCAATGGCAAGGTGGCCGGGTTCGCTGATTCCACACCGCCACCGTCGACCGGGCAAACGCTCAATGCGGCGCCACCGACTCCCCCCGGATGGGCGATGAACGAGGAGGCGACGCTGTATCAGACCGGGGACGCCGCGGTGACGACGAATGCGGGTCCGTTCGCTGTGAACCCAGGCCAGTCAGCCGTGCTCTTCTCGACCGTGACCAACAACGGTGCCGCGATCGATCCGATCACGTTCACCGATACAGTGCCGTCGGGGTTGACGGTCGATTCGGCGGTGGCTGGGGACGGGGACGGTCCCTGTTCGGTCAGCGGTCAGACCGTGACGTGCACGACCGCAGCGCTTGGATTTGAGCAGAGCGTGCCGGTGGATGTTGTGGTGACGCCGGCTGCGGTCGGTAGCTACACGAACACTGTTTCGGTGGCCAACGCCAACGCGGTGACGGATCCGAATTTGGCGAACAACACCGCGTCGGCGACATTGACCGTGGAGCCAGTGGGGTGGACACCGCCACCGACGCCAGCGCCGGTGGTACCGGCGTCGTCGCCGCCGGCGACGGTCCCGGTTACGACACCGCCGGCGCCGGACTGCGTCGTCCCGCCCCTCAAGGGGATCCCGGCGTCAATCGCAAAGGCGGTCCTCAAGGACCTCAACTGCAAGGTCAAGATCACACACGCGCATGCGAAGTCGGTTCATAAGGGCCTGGTGGTCAAAAGTAAGCCCGGCATGGGCACCTACCCGAACGAGAAGACGGTCAAGCTGGTCGTCTCTTCGGGGCGCAAGGCGTAGACCCCACGAGGCGAAGGAGAAACGATGCGGAACAAGATTTGTGTGTTCGTCGGGGTCGCTCGCTGGCGCTGTTCGCGTCCGCGGGTACCGCGAGTGCGTTGACGCTAGGCGGCTGCGCGGCCGGTCCCCGCCAGTCCTCCGCGTGCCCCACGGAGGTGATCGGCGAGTTCACCAACGATCCGAGCACGCCGTACTACGTCCCGACGGGTGGCGGCACGATCACCCAGTGGCAGACGAACACTCCGATGACGGGGTCCTCCGGCGGTGCAGCCGGCGCGACGGTGACGTTCGCGGTGCTAGCCCCCGCCGGGGGTGCCAACTACACGGTCGTCGGTGCCGATTCGGAGCCGCTTCCCAACCCGCTTCCGTCCAGCGGGATCGCAAGCTTCACGCTGGCGAGCCCGATTCCGGTCGTCGCTGGGGACACGATCGCGATCTACAGCTCGTCCCCCGACGTGATGTGCTGGTTCGACAGCGGGGCTACCCCGGCGGCCGACTCGCTGATGAATCTGTACGAGTCCTCATTTCCGGTGACGACCGGGCAGACATTGGCTCCACGGGGAATACTCAGAGCTACGGGTACGGCTGGACGGCGAACGTGCAGGCGACGCTGCTCCAGACCCAGGACGCCGCGGTGACTACCGGTGTCTCGGCGGGCGGTACCGCGGGTCAGGTGGCATTGCTGAGCTCCACGGTCACCAACAACGTGCTTCCCAACAACGAATCCGCCACGCAGCCGATCACGTTCACCGATCCGGTGCCGGCCGGGTTCACAGTAGATTCGGCGGGCGCCGGTGGCGGGCTGTGCTCGACCAGTGGGCAGACGGTCACATGCACCGTCAGCCTGTCCGCCGGGCAGAGCGCACCGGTCGACGTCTTGGTGACGCCATCGGCAGCGGGCAGCTATACGAACGCTGTCTCAGTGGCCCTCCCAGTCGACGATACCGATCCCACCCCGGCCAACAACAGCGCCACTGCGACGCTGTCCGTCGCCCCGGCACTCGTCTTCCCGTCATCCCCGGCCCCGGCACCGGTCGGCCCGTCATCCGTTGGCCCGTCGCCCATCGGCTCGTCGGGACAGACCCACTGCGTCGTGCCAAAACTGAAGGGCGTCTCGGAGAGCTTCGCGAAGACCGCGCTCAAGGACCTCGGCTGCAAGGTCAAGGTCAAGCACAAGCACTCGAGCGTTCACAAGGGCGATGTGATCGGGACCAGCCCCGGCGCGGGCACCTACGCCGACCAGACCACGGTCACCGTGAAAGTCTCGTCGGGCAAGAAGAAGAAGCACTAATCCCTGCTAATCAGCTAGAGGCGACGACCGGAATCGAACCGGTGTAGACGGCTTTGCAGGCCGCTGCGTAGCCACTCCGCCACGTCGCCGAGGTCGCTTAGCGTAGCGCCGTGGCTCGCCCTGCCCGCGCGTGCTCAGGCAGCGCGCAGCTCGACCGCGATGCCCGACGGATCTCTGACGACCGTGGTCCCGCGCCCACTGACGGGCTCGGTCGGGAGCCCCGCGTCCGAGACGCGCCCGAGGACCGCCTCGAGCTCGCCGGAACCTGGGAGGACGACCTCGAACGACCGCAGACCCGCCGAACCCGGAGCCGCCGGCCCGGACCCGGCGCTGTGCCAGGTGTTGAGTCCGATGTGATGGTGGTAGCCGCCGGCCGACACGAACAGCGCCCCGGGGTAGCCACGGACGACGACGTCGAAACCGAGCACGCCGGCGTAGAACTCCTCGGTTCGCTCGAGCTCTGACACCTGCAGGTGGGTGTGGCCGATCCGGGTGCCAGGCGGGACAAGCGGCTGAGGCGGGTCGTCCGCGGACAGCTCGCCGAGGACGCCGCGCAGGTCAAGCGGCAGGGTCGCCATCTGCAGCTGGCCGTCGACCTGCTGCCATTGCTCGCGCGGCCGGTCGCGATAGATCTCGATCCCGTTGCCGTCGGGATCCGACAGGTAGAGCGCCTCGCTGACCAGGTGGTCTGAGGCGCCGTCGAGCGGCCAGCGGCCGTCGGCGAGCCGTCGCAACGCCAGTGCGAGGTCCCGCCGCGAGGGCACCAGCACGGCAAGGTGGAAGAGCCCCGTCGCACGACGGTCGAGCGCCCGCGCCGCGCTGTCACCGTAGAGCTCCACGAGCGCCGGACCGTCCGGCGCGCCGAGCGCGACGGCGCCGTCTTCGAGCTCGACGGCACGCAGCCCGAGCGCCCGCTCGTAGAACTCCCGGGAGCGCGAAAGGTCAGAGACCGTGAGTCGCACGGTTCCCATCGTCGTGAGGGGATCGATTACGGCAGCCTGGCCGTTCTTGTATGCGGTCGCCATCGCCACGAGCTTACGCCGCCTGCGCGTGTGCGTCGTGGTGCTCGACCAGGCTCTGGACCAGCTCGGAGAGGCGCTCGCGGGTCGCCTCGTCGGTCAGCTGTCCGTCGGCGTCGAACAGTTGTCCCGCCTTGGCGACCGCGAACTCGGAGTCGAGCACCCGCGCGCCCGCGATCCCGAGCGCCCGGCGAAGGTGATCCTGGGCCCACATCGCGCCGTAGTCCGTGACGCTCGCACCGGCGACCGCCACCGGCTTGCCCCACAGGGCCGACTCGGGGCGATGCGGGCGCGAAGCCCAATCGACGACGTGCTTGAGCTGGCCGGGGATCGTCGTGTTGTACTCGGGCGTCGAGAACAGGACCGCGTCGGCCTCGTCGATCGCGTCACGCAGGCGCTGCACCTCGGCCGGCGGCTGATCGGTGTCGCGGTCCTCGTTGTACGGAGGCAGCGACTCGAGGTCCTCGTAGAGCTCGATCTGAACTCCTTCGGGGGCTAGTTCTGCGGCCGCCCGCAGCAGCGCCGTGTTGTGCGACGCTGCCCGCAGGCTGCCGGAGATCGCGAGGATCTTCATCGTCCTAGCTGGCCTTGACCGCCGAGACGCTGACGAGCAGCTTGACCTCGTTGGCGACCAGCAGGTTGCCGTTCGGGAGCGTCTGGTTCCACTTGAGGTCGAACTCGCGGCGATCGATCTTGCCCTCGAGCTCGAGGCCGATGCGCTCGTTGCCCCACGGATCCTGACCGTTCTCGGCGATCAAGCCGGTCAGCTCGATCGGCTTCGTGATCCCCTTGATCGTGATCTCGCCAAGCAGCCGAGTCTGGCCGTCGTCGGCCGGCTCGGTCGCGGTCGAGTGAAACGTGATCTGCGGGTACTGCGCGACGTCGAAGAAGTCAGGGGCGGTCAGGTGACCGTCCCGGTTCTCGTCGCCGGTGTCGATGGTGTCGACGGCCACGGTGCCCTTGAGCACGGGGGCGTCGCCGGTCGCATCGATCGTGCCCTCGAACTTGCGGAAGCTGCCACGAACGGTCGCGATTCCCATGTGGCGAACGTCAAACGCGACGCTCGAATGGCTGGGATCGATCGCGTAAACGCCGGTGGCGATCGTTTCGGGGGAAATGGTTGTTGCTGACATCGAAGCTCCTTGACAATTGGTTGACTAAACAACCATTCTAGCAAGAAAGCTTGCGCTGTCAAGTATTGCGCGATCAACGATGATCGAGGCGTGCGGACCCGTAGGCCCTCGGGGACACCGCCGCTACTCGACCGTGCAGCTGCCGCCCGCGTGCGCCCCGGGCAAGCGGCTGAGCAGCTCCGCGAGCTGCTCGACCTCCTCGGGCGTGAAGTGCTCGAGGAACAGGCGGTTGATGCTAAGCACGTGGGCGCAGCCGGCTCCGCGCAGCTTGTCGTAGCCAGCATCGGTCAAGTGGGCGTAGGAAACCCTCGCGTCGCGCGAGCACGCGACGCGCTCGATCAGACCACTCGCGACGAGGCCGTCGACCAGTCTCGTAATCCCCGATCGAGTGAGCATCGTCCGCTCGGCGAGCACGGACATCGCCATCCTGCGGTCAGGAGATTGCGCGAGATACAGCAGCACCTCGTAGTCGCGGGTCGTCATCCCGTGTTCGGCGAGCAGCTCTGCGTCGAGCGCCCGCACGATCGATGCGTGGCTCTGGAGGTAGCTCCGCCACGCGTTGAGCGCCGCTCCTTCGAGCCTGCTGTCTGCGACCGTTTCCATATCTACATCCTAGTTGACAGATCAACGTTCTTGGTGTAATTCGCGCCCACGCCCGCGTTACCCTCCGTGGCGATGCGTCAGTTGAAGCCTGGACTCTGGCACTGGACCGCCCGCCACCCGCATATTGGCAGCGATGTGAGCTCGTACTACCTCGCCTCGGAGCGCGTGCTGCTCGATCCGCTGCTGCCGCCTGAGGGCTTTGAGTTTTTCGAGCGCATAGGGGCGCCCGAGCACATCCTGCTCACCAACCGCCACCACGACCGAGACTCCTGGAGGCTCCACGAGCGCTTCGGCTCAGAGGTGCACTGCATCGCCAACGGCTGCTACGAGCTCGAGGGCCGCGGGCCGGTGACGCCGTTCGAGTTCGGCGACGAGCTGCCAGGCGCGATCCGCGTTTACGAGGTGGACGCGATTTGCCCCGACGAGACCGCGCTCCACATCCCGGCACACCGGGCGCTGGCCTGCGCCGACGGGGTCGTGCGCCAGCCTGGCGTCGACGGACTGACGTTCGTGCCGGACGGGCTGCTCGACGACCCCGACGAGACGAAGGTCGCGCTGGCCGCGGCTTACCGAGGCCTGCTCGAGCTCGACTTCGACCTCCTGCTCCTCGCCCACGGGGAACCGGTCACGGCCGACGCCAAGCCGGCGCTCACACGCTTTGCGGAACATGGCGTTCGCTGAACGGGCGATGGCCCGGAGCGCGCTGGCGGTGGTGATCGCGGTGACGGGCGCGAGCGTGTTGGCGGCGTGTGGCTCGTCGAGCAGCTCGAGCTCGAACTCGAAACCCGCGAGCACCTCGCCGGCCGCCAGATCGCAGCGCGTCACGATCACGCCGCAGACCGGCGGACCGTCGACCGCCTTCTCGCTTCAGTTCATCGCGCCCGCGTCGTCGGCGCTGGACGCCGGCTCGACGATCGGCTACAGCATCGGGCTCACGGGTCCGCGGGCGACGAGCTGCATCGGCTCGCGCTCACTCCCGGTCGCCGCCGCAATCAAGGGCAGGCCGGTCGCGGTCGCGCTCGACCCGGCGACGCTCGGCGGACGGTGGTGCGTCGGTTCATACGCGGCTCGGGTGATCGAGCTCCAGCGCCCGGCCTGCGCGGCTGGAACGATGTGCCCGCAGTACGTTCGCGTGGTCGGCGTCGTCGGTCGCGCCAGCTTCCGCGTCACGCAGTCGGGCTGACGCGTAACCGGCGCGGTGGTCAGAACGACTAGTACCCTCCCCGCCGGCTGGCAGCAGCTCCACCGTGAGGGAGGAAGGTGCGCTGGTCGAACGCTCGATCGTGTAGACGCCGCCGGCCAGCTCGGGGAGCTGGGCCGGAAGCGGCGTGAGGTGTGGGGTATCGGTCGTGGACAGTGTGAGCCGCAGTCGGTCTCCCGCGCCGATCGTGACTAGCGTCGGGAATATCTGGATCTGGTATTCGGCGACCTTCCCGGTCTGGACCGGACTGGCAGATGCTTTGGTGTAGGGGTGGTACGGCAGCACGGTCATGCCGCCCGCTGTCCAGGATCGGCTTTGGTTCACCGCTCGCAGCGAGCCAAGCAGCGCGCCCTCGGTCAGGGGATAGGAGGTGCCGTTTGGCGTTACGTCCTCGAGCTCGGCGACGAGCTCGGTTTCCGGGGTGGTCGAGCTGGCATAGACGGTCGCGGTAACCGGTCCGGCCACGGTCTTGGCATGAGGGAATGGTGCTGAGGTGTAGCTGGTCGCCCACGGCCCGGCCTGCGATAGCCGGTCGTCACTGGCGCACGGGGCAAGCAGCCCGGCGGTGCCGGCTGGGACAGAGATGCCTCCCATGGACCACTGGTCGATCGGACGTCCGCAGGGAGCTCCGCTCGGGCTCCAGACGAGCGTGTCGCTCGTGGTGGCGACCGGGAGCGTCGGGCTGGGGAGCGGGGGCACCGAGACGGGGAGCGGCGGCACCGAGACGGGGGGCGTTCCGGCCGCCGCGGCGCCCGGAGCGGAGCTGGTCAGCGTCCCGCCCGCGCCGAAGTACAGACGGGTCGGGACCGCCTTGGTGAACGGATAGGTGGAGGTTTCGTCGAATTGCCCGCTGCCGAGGTCGTAGTAATGCAACGGCGTCGGGGTGCGGGCCATCCCGGTCCGCTCGTGCTTGAGCCAGGTATCGAACCACTCGAGCTCGAGCGGATCGACGTCGACGCTTGACCCGTTCAGGTGCTCCCACGGCCCGACGATCAGCTGGTAGCGGCCCGTCGTCCGCTGGCCGGGCAGCATCGGCGCGGTCGAGCTGCGGCCGTCCCACGCGTTTTGCAGTTCAGCGTAGTTGGTCGGCTCGCCGTTCTGGAAGATGTCGAACTCGCCGCCGACGAGGTACGCCGGGATGTGGTTGGCCACGATCCGGCTGATGTCGTTCTGCGGGTTGCGCGCCTGCCAGTAGGACTGGTCGTAGGCTTCGTCACCGCCTGAGAGAACGTTTTCCGTGGTCGCCGCGTGGTAAGTCGCGAGGCCTTTGACGTGGTCGGTCTCGATGCTGGCCAGGTCCGAAAGCAGCTCCGGATCGCTCGCGGTGTCCGAAATCGGGTTGGTCGTGTTGCCTTCGGCCGTCAGTCCGAGGTAGGCCTCGCTGAACTCGAAGTCGAGCAGTCCGCCCATGAACGACGTGTCGCGGTAGATGTCGTTGGCGGTGACCATCGGGAAGATCGCCTTCAGCGGCGAATGCCGACCGACCGCGCCCGCCAGCAGCATCTGATCGATCCCCAGGTAGGACGGGCCGAACGTGCCGACCCGCCCGTCGGAGTGTGGAAGCTTCGCCGCCCAGTGAAGGACCCTGATCGCGTCCTGCTGCTCGATCGGATCGAATAGGCCCCAGCTGCCTCTGGAGTCACCGGTGCCCCGCACGTCCTCAACCACTTCGATATAGCCGCGCTGCGCGAGGTAATTATCAGGGCCGCCCGTCGGCGAGCCGCCGCCCGGCGATGCGGCCGAGCCCGGGCTGCTCGAGCCGCCCTGACCCTTGCCGTACGGAGTCATCGTGAGCAGAACCGGGAACCGACCCGGAGCATGTTGACCGGATGCCGTCGTCGGATAGATCTCATTCACCCGGATCGTCGTACCGCTGGCGCCCTTGACGGCGATGTCGTTGATCGACGCCGTGCCGTAGCGCGCCTTCTCCGGAGTCCACTTTCGGGCCGGTGCCGAGCTGGCGGAGATGACGCCCGCCGGCAACTCGGGATCGAGCCCGACCAGACTCGACGGGGCAGACTCGACCGCCGGCGCGCCCTGCGGAGGCGATGGAGTGACCGCCGAGGCCGGCACGGCGCCCAAGCCGGCACCGCACAGTCCAAGCCCACCAACAATCAGCACCATCACCAAATGGGGCACACGACGCGGAAGGCGCACGGTCCTGCGCCCGATTGGTGATTGCACTTTGGTCGGCTCCCGCATCGTCTCTCCTGTCTCGAAGCTCCCTGTCTCTAAGGCTGCTGTGCCGCCGGCCGACTGCACGGTCACTACCCGTCACACACAGCCTGTAAACGAGTCCGTACCAATATGAGCCAGTGCGCGTCGATGCCGGACCGTGCCGTACCCCGGGTGGTAGGTTTCTGTGAGATGAGCGTCTCGTCACTGTTCCTGCGGGCCGTGCCCGCGCCCCATGACTGGGACGACGCGCGTGCCGTCCCCGCGGCCTTGGTGCGGGCGCGGATCTTCGACGCGATCATCCGCGCGGTTGCAGACAAGGGCTATGCGGCCACCACGGTCGCCGATATCACCGCTCGCTCGCAGATTTCCAGGCGGACCTTCTACGAGCACTTCGCCGACAAGGAGGAGTGCTTCCTGCTCGCCTACGAAGCCGCCTGCCGGGCCACGCTGCGCGAGATCGCGACCGCGACGGAGAAGATCCCGGCCGCAGATTGGCGCGCCCGGCTAACCGTCGCCCTCGAGACCTACATCGGCGTTCTCGCCGAGGATCCCGAGCTCGCGCAGGTCACGCTGATCGACATCCTCGGGGGTGGACCCCGCGCCCTGGCGCTTCGCGAGCAGATCCTCGAGAACTACACCGACTTCTACCGCCGGCTCTCCGTCCGCGCGCGGCAGGCCGGGGCGGTTGCTCCCGTTCCAGACGTCTTTCTCCGAGGCATCGTCGGCGCCATCGCCGAGATCGTCCAGCATGAACTGATGGCCGATCGAGCCCGCGAATTACCCAGCCTCGTTCCGGCGCTGGTGACGTTCACCGTCACCCTGCTCGGCGATCGCCCCGGTACGCGCGGACCAATCGATGGATCCAGCGCCCCACCGGTGGGACAACCGGACCCGGCAGGCCAGCATCCAGCGCCGAACCGTTGAACAGGGCCTCGGCGAGGCCGTAATCACTCAGCGCCCACCTGCGCGGTCTCCTCCCTCGGGCCGCGCTTTGTAGCCGCTGGACGTAACCGCTGTCGGCGACAATCCGGCGCGTGCCCAGCAGCTTCTCCAGGCGGCCGCGGTGAGCACGGCTCCCGCAATCGCGATCGAGGGCCTGACGAAGGATTACGGCTCGGGGCGCGGATTGTTCGATCTCGATCTCGAGATCGAACGCGGCGAGGTTTTCGGTTTCCTGGGTCCCAACGGCGCCGGCAAGTCGACGACGATGCGCCTGCTGCTGGACCTGATCAAGCCCAGCTCGGGCTCGGCCGAGGTGCTCGGATTCGACACCCAGGTCGACAGCCTCGAGATCCGCCGTCGAGTCGGCTTCTTGCCAGGCGATCTGGCGATGTACCGGAAGCTGACGGGCCGGGTGATGCTCGACTACCTCGCGTCGCTGCGAGGAGGTGTGGCCGGTGGCCAGCGGGACTTGCTGGCCGAGCGCTTCGACGCCGACCTCGATCGGCCGATCCACGAGTTGTCGACCGGCAATCGGCAGAAGCTCGGGTTGATCCAGGCGTTCATGCACGAGCCCGAGCTGTTGATCCTGGACGAGCCGATCGCCGGGCTGGACCCGCTGGTGCAACAGAGCTTCCATGCGCTCCTCGCCGAGCTGAGCGCCCTCGGCCGGACGGTCTTTCTGTCCTCGCACACGCTGTCCGAGGTCGAGCGGGTCACGCACCGTTTGGCGATCCTCCGTGACGGACGGCTCGTTGTCGTCGACTCGCTGGAGAACCTCCGCAGGGTCGCCGTCCAGCGCCTGGAGATCGAGTTCGGAGCACCGGTGGCGCCCGAGCAGTTCCGTGCGCTACCGGGTGTCCGCGACGTGAGCGCCGATGGCTCGAGCCTCACGATCGCCTTCGAAGGCACCGCGGACGCGGTCGTCAAAGCCGCCGCCGCCCACGAGGTACGAGCGATTCGCGCCCACGAGGACGATCTCGAGGAGATCTTCTTGCGCTACTACCGACGCGAGCCTTCCGCGTGAGCTGGCCGACGCTTCAGATGACGCTTCGAATGCGGCGCGTATCGACCGCCGCCGCGGCGCTCGGCCTGATTGCCGTGCTGCTCGCGGTTGGGGCCCTGTTCCCGGCCGTCGGACACACGTTCGGAAAGCTGAATATCCCCAAAGGCGTGGCGGACCTGCTGGGTGGCGCCGACTACGGCACGCTCACCGGGTGGTACCGCAGCGAGATCGGCTCGATCTACGGCCCGCTGGTGATCGCCGCGATCGCGATCACCGGCGTCAGCGCGACCACCGCGGGCGAGGAAGAGGACCGGATCCTGTCGCTGCTGCTGGCCCACCCGGTCACCCGCGTCCGCCTGATCGCCGCCAAGGCCAGTGCGATCGCGATCGTCGTGCTGATCGTCGCTGCGGCCACGTTCGTCGGACTGATCGCCGGTGTGGCACTCGCCGGCGGCGGGATCAGCCTCGGTCACGTCGCCGCGTTCTCGCTTCACATCGCGTTCTTCGGTTTCGCTACCGGTGCCGTAGCGTTGGCGCTCGCCGCCGCCACCGGCGAGCGATCGCTCGCCACCGCGGTCGCCGCGGGTGTCGCCGTGGTCGGCTGGCTGATCAACGGCTTCGCGCCGCTGGTCAGCTCGATCGCTTGGCTCAAGTATCTGTCGCTGTTCTACTACTACGACGGCAGCGATCCGCTCACCAGAGGAGTCGACATCGGCGACCTCGTCGTCCTTGGTCTGGTGACGCTCGCGCTCACCGCGTTCGCGCTGGTCAGCTTCCGCGGTCGCGACCTGCGCGCTTAGCGGCGGTTGGCGCTGCGCATCCGCTTCGCGCAAACCGCTGCTTCATCCCAAAGGGGTGAAGCGCGAGCCATCGTGGCGTGACACTGTGAGACCGAGTTTGGACGCCTGAATGAGGGACCACAATCGCTGCATCAGGGCATAGGGAGGCACATGAGTCTTCGATCTCACCGGGTGACCCACTCCCGGGACGTTCCCCGCTCGGGCTGAAGGCGGCCCGTCGTGCCGTCATCGGCCACCAGCTTCGTCGCGGTCGTCTTCCCCACGGCTGCCGCCGCCGAGGAAGCGCTCGGGACGTTGCATGCACTTGCGGCCGAGCAGCATGTGTCGGTACGCGACGCCGCCGTGGTCATTCAGACCCAAGGTGGGCGGATCGAGTTGGTGCAAACGCGGGAGATCGCGCCGGGAGAAGCGATCGTCGGCGCTGGCACGGCCGGCCTCGTCGCGGGACTTCTGTTCGGACTACCGGTCGGTGGCGCCCTCGTTGGACTCGCCGGCGGCGCGATGTTTGGGATGCATGACACCGGAATCCCGGACAGCCGGCTGAGGGAGCTCGGCAATGACTTGCTGCCAGGCCAGGCCGTGCTGTGCGTCCTCGTCGACGCGGCCGCCGTCGCGGGCGCACGCGGTGCGCTCGGTCGCTACGGCGAAGTGTTCGAGGTCGAGCTCTCGTCGGGCTCAGGTTCGTAGCGCCTGCGAAACAGCAAGTATGCGATCCCGCCCGCGGGGAGCGGGAGCCAGAACGAGACGAGCCGATAGGCAAGGGTCGAGACGAGCGCCTGTTGCGCGCCTACGCCGGCGGCCGTGAGCAATCCGGTTAGGCCCGCCTCGACGAACCCGAGGCCGCCTGGCGTGACCGGGATCAGCGCAAGCAACGCGCCGCCCACATAGGCGAGCAAAACGAGCGACGGGTCCGGCCGCGCGCCGACCGCCGCGAGGCAGCAGACAAGGGCGAGGTAATCAAAAGCCACCTTGCCGGCCGCGCCTCCGAGCGCAGCACCCCAGCGGCGGCCGAACGTGTCCTTCATCCGGTCGCGTTGAGCGAGCAGACGCTCGGGTAGATCAGCCGCCCGGTCGCTCCGGAAGCGCTGGATCAGCCAGCGAGCCGCCCGCCCGGCGATCAGCAGCGGACCGTTCCAGCCAAATGCCACCGCCGACAGGACGGCGACGGCGACGAACCCGGCAATCCCCACGTACGCCGTCTGGATCAGGCCGTGTGGCGCGGCAACGCCGCCGAGGATCGCTGGCAGCGCGAGTACCGGCATCGCGAAGACAACCGCCGTACTCGCGATCGCAGAGGCCGCCAGCCCCGACGCGACGTCCTCGCTGCGTACTCCAGCGCCTGTGAGCATCCGGTACGCGACCGCTCCCGCAGTTGCTGCGCCACCCGGGACGACGCTACCCACCGCGCCGCTCGCGAGCTGCGACGTCCCGACCGCGAACCAGCTGGTCGTATGCAACGCGACACGCTGCATCGACCACAGCGACAGATAGCTCATCGATTCGAACAGGAGCGCGAGAGCGATCGAGCCTGGCTTCAGCGTTTTCAGCTGAGGCCAGGAAGCGAGGACCGAGATCAGCTTGGGCGCAAGCAGATAGAGGGACAGCCCGCTGACGATCAGCAGGAGGATCCGGCTCGCGATACGCCACCAGCCGTGTCCCTTTGCTGCGGGCTCCGCCGTCTGCATCCTTGAAAGCGAGTCCATCATCTCCGGTGGCTCCGGTTTGCGCAAGATGGAGCTGGAGCGCGAAGCCGTACCCGGGCAGCTAAGTTGGCTGCACGACGTCCGGCGGAGCGTCAGCGCTCCCCGTTCGCGAGACGTTGTCCCCGGCTGGAGTCCTCAGCCGGGCCAGATCGCCGTGGACCCGCACGGCAGCGGAGACGAGCGGCGCGGCCAGGATCATGCCGGGCAATCCCAACAAGGATCCTGCGGCAATCGTGACGCTGAATACGACGAGCGGGTTGAGGCGCAGAGTGGCGCCGTAGACGATCGGCTGCACTATCTGCTGAAGCGGGCCGTTGGCCAGAAACACGATCACGGCCATGATCAGCGCGGCCGTCGTCCCCTGGTTCGCCAGCGCCAGCGCGAACACGAAGATGCCCGCCGTCCACGCCCCGACGATCGGGATGTAGCTGCTGAGGAAGGTGACGATCGCAATCGTGCCGAGCAGTGGCACCCCCAAGATCAGCGCACCGATCACGACCCCGGCGGTGGTGAACGCCGCGATGATGGATAGGCCGAGGAAGTAACGCCTTAGCGCCTGGATGATGTCACCCAGGACAATGCGCGCCTCGGCGGGATCCATCCCCATGTGTCGCTCGATCCATCGCCCGATCGCCGGGCCGTCCTTGACGAGGAAGAACGTCGCGAACGCGGTGAAACCGAGGAACACCAGGAGCGATGTAAGGCCAGAGATACCGCGCGCAACTCCGTATAACAAGGTGCGGGCGATGTTCGGGACCGCGCGCTTGATCTCCTCCGCAGCCGCCGAGGCCGACGTGATCCCGAGGTCTTCCGCCCAGCCCCTCACCCGGTCAACGGCGGTCGAAAGGGACAAATCGATATGGGTCGCTTGGGATGTGATGCCGGCCAACACGAGGCCGACCGTCAAGATCGTGACCGCGACGAGGCCGAGCGCCAGGAGGCCTGCGCCTGCGGCTCGTGGCCAGCCGTGACGCTCAAGCCGGTCGACCGCCACGCCGCTGACGGCGCTGATGACGAACCCAGCGATCAACGGATCGACGATGCTCGAGGTCTGCTCGAGCAGCCAGACGAGGCCAACGACGACGAGAACCATGCCGACAACCAGCCAGGAGCCAATGCCCCACCGCTGGAACCAGACAGGAAGTGAAGAGGCCGCCTTGTTCACGATTCCGACGCTCACGCCCGGCCGCGAGGACCCTACCTACCAGGCCGGATGAAGCTCACGTCTCGTTGGCGGATTCGCTCGGACGGCCGCCACAGCCCGCAGATCGCGACCGTCGGTCGGAGGCGCCGGAACGACCCGAGGCGCCCGCGCGTGATCGGGGACCGTCCCCGACGTTAGCGAGCAGAAGTTTGGGCTTGATCTCTGATAGCCGGTGTCGACCTACAGCTTGTCGGCGACGGTAGTGAGCACCGCAGAGATATCGCCGCCGAGCGAGGTCAAGGCCAGCCCGGCGACAACTCCGATAAACGCCCAAACGAGGGCGTATTCCGCAGTTGCGTGCCCAGCCTCCTCGCGCAAACGAACCAGAGCGCCCAGAAGGTCGGCTGTAAAGAGCGCAATCAATTTATTCGCCTCCTTTTCGGGGGCTTCATTCTCTCATGCAACCAGCACGAGAACCCGCCTAGCCGCGTGCAACATCAACGCGATCGCGTCGGGTAACCGCGCGCGCGTTGCGCGCAGGGCCGAGAATGTCCTGATGGGCCGGGCGGTAGTCGACCTGCTGTTCGCAACCAATCCGCGGGCCCGCCTCGGATTTGTCCGCGCGCGCGGGCTGGACCTCAACTTCGTGACAGATCCAAAACCGGATCCCGGGTTTGACACGAACCGCATGCCGCATCCGCCCCTCCCCAGCGCAAAAGTCCCGACGATCAGCGGGGCTTTGGGAAGTGGACGATGCTGGGCTCGAAGCAGCGCCCGGTGCTGATGCGAGGCGATGCCCGGCGTCGCAGGGCAGGTGAGGCTACGTCAGGTTACGTCGCGTTACCGCGCGCTGGGACCACGAGCAGGACCACGACCGGTACCCGACCTACGGGATGTCCGAGACTGCCGGTTTCCGATCATTCCGGGCGATTAGGTGGAGCAGCGGTCGCTTCCCCTTCTGGCGCTTGACTGCTAGCTCGACAGCAGGTGACTGGCTAGCAGCGAGCCGTCGGTCGCTTCCGAGCCGCGAGACCGACCGCGCCCTGCTGGTGGCCATCCCCGGGCACCAGCGTGCTGCCCGGCGAAGGACCTGCGATGAGATCAGCGCGCTACTCGCGGACCGCGTCTACGACTCCGGCGCTGTTCGAGGCGCGCTGGTCGTCGCCTACCGGTTCCCCTTGGCCCGGTTGTGCGTCTGGCAGAGCATCGTCAGGTTCTTCAGCTCAGTGCCGCCGCCCTTCGACCAAGCGGTCACGTGGTCGGCGTCCATCTCGTTCTGCTTGTAGATCCGTGTCTTGTTGCTGTCGGTCCCTAGCGCACACAGCGGGCAGTTCGAGACCCCAGCGGCCTTGGCCTTCTGGGTCTGCTGTTCGTACCCGATGCGCTTGGTCCTCTCGTCGAACAGCCGAATGTCGAGCAGCTGTGGGGAGGTCTTGCCGCCGAGCAGGTACTCGTAGATGCCCTTGGCATTCTTGACCGCCTCGTCCGCGCGGAGCTTGTCGATCTCCTTGTCGATCTCAGCAGCGTTGTAGGCGTTCGAGTGGTAGGCCTCGTAGAGGCGGCCCCACTCCAGGCCGCGCATCTGCGGGTCAGGCGGTCTGATGAAGACACCGCCGATCCAATCGATGACGGAGGCGAAGTAGTTCTGAAGGCCGGTGGTGTCGGTGTCGTGCCGGTGCTGCGCCATGTAGGCGTCAATGCTCTCGCCCTGTGATGATGCGACCCAGCCCAGGGCCACCTCAAGGATCTCCTGGCGCTTCGGGTCACCCCTGATGTAGGACCGCCACTTCTGCATGTTCGCGTTGCTGGAGTTCGAGTACTCGGCCTTCGCCTTGGTGACGAACGGGCCAGAGTAGATGGCGTTGAGCAGCTCCTGCTTGTTCAGCGGCACACCGGCGATGTTGACGGTCTGGAACCACTCCTTGATCTCGGCCTCGGTGCCCAGGCACTCGTAGACCAGGAGCTCACTGTGGAGGATCTTCTGCTGGTCGTCCTTGGGGAGCGACGAGAAGACCTGCTCCTTCCCGGCGACCTTGATGGCGAACTTGCCGGTAACGAACCGCCCGATGCTGGTGATGCGCTGCTGGCCGTCCAGCACTTCGAGCTTGGCGTTGGCGCTGTCGACGTTGAAGTAGATAAGGCCCAGCGGGTAGCCCTTGAGAAGCGAGTCGATGACGGCGACATCCCGCCTGCCGTCACCGTAGATGTAATGCCGCTGGTACTCAGGCTGGATCACGAGCTTGCCGGCCAGGCCGAACAGCCCCTTCCCCTCGAACTCGTTGAAGACGAAGCCGTCGATGACCTGCTCGACGGTGTAGTGCTCGAGGTCGGTCTTCACCGGGCGGCGTTCTTGTGGCGGATGATGATGCGCTTGTAGGCGGTGTAGTAGTGCGGCTTGGTCAGTCCGAGCCGGCGGTGCCCCGGGCTGTTGGTCCCGGTCCCTCCATGCTCGCCGTAGATCCGTACGAACTCCGCGCCCAGAGTGTCCACGCCGATCTCGCGCATCGCCTCCATGTCGTCTGCGTGGGCCACGATCTCGAATTGGTCGGGGTTGTAGTGATCCAGGAACGTGATGGGGACGCCCATCATCCCGTCGTAGTCGCTCGGGATGGAGTCGACCCAGGGGACTTCGATGGCCTCGTTGAAGTTGTAGTAGCGCTGGTAGCCGACGCCACGGACGTCCTTGTGCTTGGAGAACTTGATGTTGTCGGCCATGGTCATCAGCTGCAGCGGCTCGTGCCGCCGTCCATGCTCGATGTTGGTGAACCAGCAGGCGTGTCCCATCCGCGTGAAGTCGCGATCATCGGTCGGGGGGTAGCCGAGGCGCTCGGCCTTGAGGCGGTCGGCCTCCTTCACAGGCGTGCCCTTAGGGACCCCGAAGACCATGTCGGTGTTGTTGG
>CAVPFS010000026.1:0-17693 GCA_963703825.1 uncultured Solirubrobacterales bacterium
TGGCGGGCCTTGAACGTGACCGCCTCGCGCTCTTGTTGTCCTGCTGGTCGGTCCACTCGCGCCAGTCGAGCTCCGCGTCCACGAACACGCGCGAGCCCTTGCGCAGGTACTGCGCGCAATTGCGAGCCTGGGCACCGTAGACCTCGACCGTGAAGTAGTTGGTCTTCTCGATCCACTCCTCGCCGCTCCGTCGACGGGTCGTGGTCGCGACCCGAAGGCGGGCGACGTCAGTGCCCGACGGCAGGTTGCGCAGCTCCACGTCGCGGGTGAGATTTCCCGACAATGTTGCTGTGGCGATGTCACGCATGATCGTCTCCTTTTAGTTTCGTTTCTCGATCTCTGGACGCGCCGCGTCCCGTGCTCGGCGCTTCCGCGGGCCCTCCGATGATTTGCCGCGCTGGCGGCGCCGTGCCCCGGCTCTCGGCGAGGACCGGCGTCGCCGAGACGGCAGTCGCGGGAGCGTCGCCGGGCGAGGCACCCCGGCCTGCGTCAGGACTCCACGGAGGCCGCCCCGTGCGGGGGTCGGGCCGAGCACCCAGATGCCGACGAGCGACGACGAGGGTCCGTCGCCGCTGGGATGGAGCACCAACCCGAGCCACGAGCCGTCGGCGAACAGCCACAAGGGCTCCATCGCGTGGCCCGTGAAGAGCAGCCGAGGGCGTGCCCGCAGGCCGTCGATCTCGAGCTCAAGCCGGATCACCGTCGGCCGGGTCGCGCCGCCGGTCATCCCTGTCCACGTCGCGACGTAGTCGACGTTCTTTATCGGCGCCTCTGCGCGGCGCACCGCGTCCACGTGAAGCGGGGTCGTCTGTCATCACCCGGCGCACCGGGATCGTGCCGGCGGTGAACTCCTGATAGGTGTCCTCGCCCACGGCCAGCGGCATTGGCCAGGTCCGCAGGCTCGGTAGTCGCATGTCAGCTCCGATCGGTAGTGGTTGCCGGCCGGCGCGCCGGGGCGTCGTGGCCGCCTACAGGTCAGGTATTGCGCACCGGCCTGCGAGTCCCGAAAGAACGCGCCCTACCTGCGCACCCGCTCGCTCGCGAAGCTGCTGTTGCCGCTCGAGCTACTTTCCAACTGACCTCGACTTTCCACGAGGCCCCGTAGCTCGGAGGCGCGCTTGCGGCGCAAAGGCGGCGTCCGATCGGACGCGCCCGGGGGGTAGAGTGATCCGGGGAATGCGGGTCGGACGTGCGGCCATCGGTCGTGGGGTGGCCGTGGTCGTGCTGATTCTGCGGGCGCGGAGCTTGTGCGAACGCGTTCGTCGGCGCTCGACAGAACCTGGTGCGGGCGCAGGCGCCGGCGATCGGGGTAGGTATCTGGTTGACGCGGTGGGATGTAGCCTGGTCGGTGGACATGACCGGTGGGCGTCCTGCTCTTCTGTTGCGCGGCCGTCGCGGTGCGTGCGAGGTGCTGGATCGGATGCTTGAGGGGGCGGGCTCCGGGCGCGCCGCTGCGCTCGTGTTGCGTGGGGAGGCGGGGGTCGGAAAGACGGCGCTGCTCGGGTACGTCTCGGCGCAGGCGGTGGACTGGCAGATCGCGCGCGCGGCGGGCGTGGACTCGGAGCTGGAGCTGGCGTTTGCTGGTCTTCATCAGCTGTGTGGGCCGATGCTCGACCTGCTGGAGCGGTTGCCGATCCCGCAGCGAGACGCGCTGCGCGTTGCGTTTGGGTTGTCGGGTGGGACGGCTCCAGATCGCTTCTTGGTGGGTGTGGCGGTTCTGGGCCTGCTGTCAGAGGTCGCGGATGACCGGCCGCTGTTGTGTCTGATCGACGACGCGCAGTGGCTCGACCAGGCGTCGGCGCAAGCCCTCGGCTTCGTCGCACGGCGGGTGGCGGCGGAGCCGGTGTCGATGGTCTTCGCGGTTCGTGAGCCCAGCGCCGAGCGGGAGCTCGTCGGCCTCCCGGAGCTTGAGGTGGAGGGTCTCGGCGAGGACGATGCTCGGATCTTGCTGGCCTCCGCGATCCCGGGCCGGCTTGATCAGGACGTGGCCGACCGGATCGTCGCGGAGACTCGCGGCAACCCTCTCGCGCTGTTGGAGCTGCCGCGCGGGTTGAGCCAGGCGCAGTTGGCGGGTGGGTTCGGGCTGCCGGATGCGCGACCGCTGTCACGCCGGGTCGAGCAAAGCTTTCTGGAGCGGGTTCGCTCGCTTCCGGTCGAGTCCCAGTTGCTTTTGCTACTCGCTTCCGCTGAGCCGGTCGGGGATGTGACGTTGTTGTGGCGTGCGGCGGACCGACTCGGGATCGGGCTGGACGTGGGGGTTCCCGCGGAGACGGACGGTCTGATCGAGTTTCGATCGCGGGTGCGGTTTCGCCATCCGTTGGTTCGCTCGGCGATCTACCGTGCCGCGTTGTTGCAGGACCGGCGGACGGTGCACGGAGCGCTTGCGGAGGTCACCGACCCGGTGCTCGATCCTGATCGGCGTGCGTGGCATCGCGCTTGCGCGACGGGCGGTCCGGACGAGGCAGTCGCCGGCGAGCTGGAGCGGGCGGCGGACCGCGCGAGGAGCCGGGGCGGCATCGCCGCGGCGGCCGCGTTCTTGGAGCGCGCTGCCGAGCTGACGCCTGATCCTGCTCGCCGAGGCGCGCGCTCTCTCGCCGCTGCCCAGGCCAAGTTCGACGCCGCGGCGCCCGAGGTCGCGGCCGAGCTGCTGGCGAGCGCCGCGATGTGCCCGCTCGATGAGCTCCAGCGAGGCCGGCTCGAACGCCTCCGGGCGCGGATCACGTTCGTACGCACGCGAGCGAGCCACGTGCCGCCGTTGCTGCTGGCGGCGGCCGAGCGCCTAGCGCCGATCGACGGAGCGCTGGCACGAGAGACCTATCTGGAGGCGCTGTGGGCGGGTGTTCGTTGCGGCCGTTTCTTGGACCAGGACGCGCTCTCCAGTGTGGCCGAGGCCGCGCGTTCGGCGCCGCCGGCGCCGCGGCCTCCTCGGGCGATCGACCTGCTGCTCGACGGGCTTGTCGTTCGCTTGACCGAAGGCTATGCGGCGGCGGCGCCGACGCTTGCGCGGGCGGTGCTCGCGTTTCGTCGCGAAGGGCTGAGCGGACAGGATGTCGGGTGGTGTTGGTTGGCGTGCCATACCGCGATGGATCTCTGGGACGACGACGCTTGCGCGGAGCTGGCGGGCGACTTAGCGCAGGTCGCTCGTGAGACTGGAGCGCTGACCGCGCTTCCGTTCGCGCTGAACTATGTCGCGGCTCATCGCCTGTTCGCCGGCGAGTTCGATGCGGCCGCGACGCTGATCGAGGAGGCAGATGCGATCACGGAGGCGACAGGCAACGCCCGCATCGCCGACTTCTCGATCCTGCTCGCCGGCTGGCGCGGCGAGCGAGACCGAACGCTGCGGTTGCGGGAAGCGATCGTCGACGACGCAACCACGCGTGGCGAGGGATTGGCCATCGCGCTGGCCGAGTGGGCCGCGGCTGTGCTCTACAACGGGCTCGGCGCATACCGTGACGCGCTCGGTGCGGCACGACGCGCGGCGGACAGCGACCAGCTCGGGTTCGGCGTGTGGGTGCTGCCCGAGCTGGTCGAGGCCGCCGTCCGCAGCGGCGAGCGAGAGCTGGCGCTCGAGGCGGCCGGACAACTCGCGGTGCGGACGCAGCTCAGCAGCACCGATTGGGCCGCCGGAATCGAGGCACGCTCGCGAGCGCTACTGAGTGAGGGCCGGGTCGCCGAGGAGCTCTATCTGGAGGGGATCGATCGACTCGGTCGTTGCCGGATCGTCGTGCATCTCGCCCGCGCCCACCTGATCTACGGCGAGTGGTTGCGTCGCGAGAACCGACGGCTGGAGGCACGAGCGCAGCTGCGCACGGCCTACGAGCGGCTGGCGGCGATCGGCGCGCACGCGTTCGCCGCGCGAGCGCGGCACGAGCTGGTCGCGACCGGCGAGCACGTCCGCGCGCACGAGGCCCAGGCCCGCGATGAGCTCACCGAGCAGGAATCGCTGATCGCGCGGCTGGCTCGCGACGGCCGCTCCAACCCACAGATCGGCGAGCAGCTGTTCCTTAGCCGGCGGACGGTTGAGTGGCACCTCCGCAAGGTGTTCACCAAGCTGAACATCAGTTCGCGGCAGGAGCTGCGAGACGTGCTGCCCGGATAAACCGGGCACTCAACCAGGGAGCTGACCAGCGAGCTCACGGGCGCACTGTTGTGGCGTCCCGATCGATACTCGCGGCGATACGGGCACTCGATTCCCGAAACTCGGACTCGGTGCCGGAGATGACTCGAACAGGAGGATTCCGTGCCTTTCGTCAATGTCAAGCTCGTCGAGGGTGTGTTCACCGAGGAGCAGAAGCACGCCATGGCCGCCGACCTGACCGATGTGATGGTCAAGCACGAGGGCTCCGAGGCATTCCGCGATGTCGTATGGGTGCTGATCGAAGAGCTGCATCCCGATGGCTGGCACATCGGCGGGGAACCGTTCCGCGGACCGAAGTCGCTGATGCAGGCTCTGGGGCACGCGAAGTCGACGTACGAGTCGATCGAGGGCACCCCGACCACCCGGCAGGAGTTCGCCGCGGTGGCCCCGCCTCGCAACGGGGCGAGCTGACCGACAACCCCCGCGCCCCCCGGCCGGCCCGGGAGCCCTGCACAAACCGCCTTTCCCAAACCCACGGTCGTGCCTGTCGTCCCGGCCGAACAGCCGGCCGGTCGAGCAAATCAACCACCGACGAGGAGCATTGCACATGTCCGTACAGACCAAGATCGTTCTCGAGCCCGCCGCCCAGGAGCTCGCCGACGCCACCTCCAAACCCCCATTTCTCTATGAGCTGGGGTACACCGGCGCCCGCAAGGTCCTCGACGAGCTCCAGGCCAGGCCGGTCGACAAGCTACCGATCGACGAAGAGTGGATCACCGTGCCCGCCGCTGTCGGCGATGCGCGCGTGCGGATCATCAAGCCGCAGGGCGCCCGAGGAACGCTGCCCGTCATCGTCTACATGCACGGCGGCGGCTGGGTGCTCGGCAATGCCGCCACCCACGACCGGCTCGTACGCGAGCTCGCCGTCGGCGCGAATGCGGCGCTCGCGTTCGTCGAGTATCCGAACTCGCCCGAGGCGCGTTATCCGGTCGCGATCGAGCAGGGTTACGCCACCGCCCAGTGGATCGTGCGCGAAGGCGCCTCCAAGGGCCTGGACGCCGGCCGCATGGCGGTCGCCGGCGAATCGGTCGGCGGCGACATGACGGCTGCCTTGACGCTTATGGCCAAGGAGCGCGGCGACGTGGAGTTCGTCCACGCCGGGATGTACTACCCCGTCACCGACGCGGCGATGGACACCCAGTCCTATGACCAGTTCGCCACCGGCTACTACCTAAGCCGCGAGCTGATGGAGTGGTTCTGGGACGCCTACGTCGCCGATCCCAACCAGCGCTCGGAGATCACCGCATCCCCCAACCAGGCGACCGTCGAACAGCTCAAGGGGCTCCCGCCGACCCTGCTGATTGTCGACGAGGCCGACGTGCTGCGGGACGAGGGCGAGGCGTACGGCGCCAAGCTCAGGCTAGCCGGCGTCCCGGTCACAACCGTGCGCTACGACGGAACAGTGCACGACTTCATGCTGCTCAACTCTCTGAGCCAGAGCAACGCCACCCGCGCGGCGATCGCGCAGGCCACCGCGTTCCTGCGCGCCTCGTTCGGCACCGACTGACATCGACGGAGCGCACTCCGAGGTGAGCGCGATGAGCTCGAACAGAAATTTGGTGCTGACCGCGATGGTGTTCGCGGTCGGGATGACCTTCATCGATCAGACGATCGTGGCGATCGCGATCCCCAACATCCAGCGGGAGCTATCGCTGTCCGCGACGGGCGCGCAGTGGGTCATCAACGCGTATCTGCTCTCGCTGGCGGCATTGTTCGCGCTGGGCGGGAAGCTCGGTGACATGCTCGGTCGGCGGAGGATGGTGCAGATCGGCGTGATCGGGTTCGCGATCGCCTCGGCGTGCTGCGGCTTCACGCCGAAGGGCGGCATCGCGCAGGTGTGGATCATCGCGTTCCGGGCGCTCCAGGGGGCGGCCGCCGCCCTGTTGTTTCCCGCGGCGGTCGGGATCGTTGTGGCCGCGTTTCCGCTCCGCGAGAGGGGCCGGGCGATGGCGATCTTCTTCGGGATCGCGGGTGGTCTGACCGCGATCGGCCCGATCGCCGGCGGCTACCTCACGCAATGGACGTGGCGCTCGATCTTCTGGATCAACATTCCGGTCGCGGTCCTCGCCCTCATACTGATCCGCAGGACATGCGAGGAGACGGAGATCCGGCCGACCAGGCTCGACTACCGCGGCACAGTGCTCGTCACCGGCGCCATGGGCCTGATCGTGCTGGGCCTTGAACAATCCAGCGTCTGGGGGTGGAGCAGCGTCGCAACCTGGGGCTCGGTGATCATCGGCGCCGCGCTGATGATCGTATTCGTCGCCCGGGAGCTGCGGACACACGAGCCGCTCCTGCGGTTGCAGATCTTCGCTGACCGTGGGTTCGCCGCCGACACGGCCGCGCTGGGACTGATGTCGGTCGTGTTCGTCCCATTCTTCTTCTTCGCCAGCATCTACTCCCAGGTCTCGCTCGGCCAGACCTCCTCCAAGGCCGGGCTGTACCTCCTCTACTTCTTCCTCGGGTATGTGATCATGTCCCAGCTCGGCGGCCGGATCCTCGACCGCCGGGGGGCCAGACCAGCGATCGTGTTCGGCAGCGCGATCAGCGCTGTCGGGTTCTACCTGCTCGCCGGCAAGCTCACCGACCTGTCGCTCAGCCGCCAATGGATCTACGTGGCGATCGCCGGCGGGGGGATCGGGCTGATGCTCACCCCGGCCAGCACCGACGCCGTCAACCGCGCGCCGGGCACCAGCTACAGCGAGATCACGGGCATCACCCAGACCGCTCGCAACTTCGGCGCAAGCGTCGGACTCGCCGTGCTCGGCGCGATTCTCCTCAGCCAGACCGGCACCAACGTGACCAACGCGCTGACGAAGGCCGGCGTGCCCAGCGGGATCGCCCACCGAGTCGGGGCATCAATCGGGACCGGCGCCCTCAGCGCACACTCAGCGTCCGGGCAGCAACCCCACGCCCTCGTCCACGACGTCCAACTCGCGTTCGCGCACTCCACCCAAACCGTGTTCTACATCATGGCCGGAGTCATGACCGCGACGTTCCTGCTATCGGTCCGGTGGCTCCCACGCGGAGCCGTACAACAGACGCAGGAGCGCGACGCGACGAGGACGAGAACCGATGTCGAGCTCCCGGAACCCGAGCCGGCGCCCGACACGACGCCAACCCCGTCATGAGAAGGATCAACACATGAGCGCGAACCCAGTCGCACCGAACGCGTCCGCGTCTCAGGTCGTCACGAAGCTCAGCCCCTTGTCGGTTGCGGATACGGTCGCTCGCCTGTCCGAGCTCGTCGCCGCGAAAGGAATGAAGCTGTTCGCCGTGATCGACCACAGCGGCGAAGCCAAGACAGCCGGGTTCGAGCTACGCGACACCAAGCTCCTCATCTTTGGCAGCCCAGAGGCAGGCACGCCCATCATGGAGACCGCGCCGCTCGCCGCTCTAGATCTGCCGCTTAAGGTGCTCGTATGGGCCGACGGAGACCAGACCAGACTCAGCTACACACCACCGTCGACGCTCGCCGCCCGCTACGACCTCGGGGAGGAACTCACGAACAGGCTCGCCGGGATCGACAAGCTAACCGACAAGATCATCGATCGGTGACAATCCGCCACGCGAGCGTCAAGCCCCGGCGAACGCGACGCCCGGCCAGCGGCCCGCACACTACTCGCGCAAGCGGGTGCGGTAGCTCCGGTGGCACGCACACGGCGCCGCATCCGAGGCGCCGCGGAAGCAGAACTGACACGCCGTCCGCACCCAAGTCGGCCAATTCGCCAAATTCGAGACCGCGCCGGCGAGAGTTCGCTGGAAACAACGGCGCCGATTGCAACTACGACTGGAAACTACGTGCCATTTTGGAAACTGGCCTGAGCGGCAACAGATGCCCGCCTGCCCGCCTACAGCCCCCGCCCACCAGGGCACGTGGCCCACGCCTCGCAGTAGCGCTCGCTGCACTTCCAGCCGCCCGGGTCGGCAAATCCCCAGGGCTCGTCGGGACCGAAGCGCTCGTAGTTCGCGACGATCTGTCGAGCGACTTGCGCGATGCGGACGAGCGCGCCGCGCAGCTGTCCCGTTGATCTGCTCGTGGTCACGATCGAGGCGCCGATCTGTTTGCGGCGCGGGCCGGGCTTGGCGATCTGGGCGAAGCAGAACTGCGCGGCCGGATCGCCTTCCAGCCAGCGCCCGGCGAGGTAGACGGCTGGCTGGAAGTCGCGGTCGGCCTTGTACTGGCTCAGCGGCGTGGTCTTGACCTTGTAATCGACCACAGCCGTGAGCAGCGCGCCGGCGTCGGGCCGCCGGGTCTCGAGGTCGAGGTAGCAGAGGACACTCCACTCGAGCCCGGGCGCGAGCGTGTACTCCACCTTTCGCTGGACTGCTACGGGCTCGCCGAGGTGCGGGATCAGCTCGCTGAAGGTGAGCTCGACCGCGTCGAGGCCGAGCTTGAATGCGCTGTCCTCGCGCAGGTCGGTCTCCCAGGCGATCCCGAGTTGCTCGCGCTCGGCCTCGGCGGCAGCTTTCCAGCCGTCCCAGAACGCGTCCTTGAGCTGGTCGACGGAGAGGCGCTCGCCGTGATCGAGGATGTGCCGGTAGTAGAGCGTGATCGCGTCGTCGACTTGGCGCCCGAGGAACATCGCCCCCGTCGGCGCGGTCTTCTCCCCGAGCATGTAGCGCCGGCGCCAGTCCTCCGGGCAGAGGACGAAGCGGTTGTAGCTCGAGTGCGATAGGTGCTGGAGCGGCTGGCCGTCGTAGCGCGGGGGGAGCCGGCGGGGGATCTGGATCCGGGCGGCGAGCTGCGCTGCGCGCGGCGGTGCGGCGGCGGGCTGCCCCACGCCCGCCACCGTGATCTCGGTCGTGCTCATCACGCGGCCGCCGGTCCGAGGTCGCCGAAGTCGACGGTGACGACCTCGCCGCGGCCGTTGCCGTTCGCGGCGGGCGGCTCGGCGGGCTGCTCGGCGGCGGGTTGGGCGGCTTGGTCGGCGACCTCGCCTTGGCCGATCCCGTTCTCGGGCTCGCCGTGGGCGAGGATCACGCCGAGGTCGCGGCGGACCGCCTCGGTACTCATCCGGGTCTGGTAGCCGTGGCGCAGCCACTGCTCGGTGTCGGGCGAGAGGACGAGCAGGTCGCTCTTGCCCTGGCGGCGGATCGCCTGTACCTGCCTGGCGTTCGGGCCGATCGGCAGCACGACCGCCTCGAGCGAGGTGTACAGGTAGGCGCCGATCCCGGCGGCGACTCCGGCGCGCTTGCGCGCGTCGGAGTACAGCGCCTTCAGGCCGGCGAACGAGCCGGCAGTCCATCTCGCCGAGGTCCTCGTAGACGGCTTCGACGTCGGGGCCGCCGGCCTCGACGGGGAGCGTGACGATCAGCCGGCAGGCGAGGTAGATCCTCCGGGTGCCGGCGGGGACGAGCTCGGCTGGGACGGGCTGGAACTGCTGGCGCCAGCGGCCGGGCACGACCGCGTTCAGGCGCTGGACGACGGACTGCGCGCCGAGGTAGGCGGCGACCTGCGCGCCGGCGTACGGCTCGCCGTTGTACGGGACCTTGGTCATCGCGCGAAAGCCGATCGCGCCGGGCGCGAACGGACGGCGAAACAGGGCCGCGGCCTCGGCGTGGGTGCGCGCGCGGCGCGTTCGCGGTGAGGGGTGTGGGGTCAGACATGAATCTCCTTTGAGGTTGGGGTGAGCCGGGCGCGCCGGCGGGCGCGCTCGTCATGGGTGTCGCGGCGCGGCCACGCCCGCGGACCGCGCTCGTGATCGGTTCAGGCGGCCAGCGAGCTGGGCGCTCTGGCGAGCCCGGCTTCTGCGAGGAACCGCGACGGGCCGCCGGTCGGGCGCCGTCCGCGTTCGGCCGCATGGGTGATCAGCAGCCGGTCCTTCGCGCGCGTGGCGGCGACGTAGAACAGCCGGCGCTCCTCGGCGAGCCGTTCGGGGTCCGGCGAGGACAGCGACCGCCACGAGGGCAGCAGCTGCTCCTCGCAGCCGAGCAGTGCCACGAGTTGGGCTTCCGTGCCCTTGGCCCGGTGGATCGTCGAGACGGTGATTCGCCGGTCGGTGGCCGCGTCGACCTCCTGGGCGTGCAGCCCCGCGGCGTGCTCGAGCAAGCCGGTCAGGGTCGCGTGCTCGTGCTGCTCCTCGTAGGCCTGTGCGGCGCGGCACAGCGAGCGCAGGTCTTCGAGCACCCGCTCGGCGTCGCGGCGCCGTTCGGGGTTCGGGGTGTGGTCGCGTTGGTGCTGGTAGTGGCGGACGAGCCCGCCGGGCAGCGTCACCGTCGCGATCGCGACGTGGCCGAGCGACCGTCCCGCCTCTAGCTCTCCGCGGACCTGCTCGAGCCCGGTTCCGAACTCGATCAGGCGATCGCGTGCGGCCTGGGTACGAACGGCGTCCAGCTGATCGGCATGAGCGCTGGCGGTGATCAGGTCGCCGCCGTGGTGCTCGCGCGCCCACGCGACCAGCCGGGTGACGGTCGCGGCGCCGACCCCGCGGCGCGGGGAGCCGACGGCGCGGCTGAGCGCCTGGGCGTCGACGGGGTTCTGGATCAGCGTCAGGTACGCGAGCGCGTCGCGGACCTCGGTGCGCTCGTACAGCCCGAGCGAGCCGAGCACGCGATGCGGGATCCCCGCGTGCGCGAGCGCGCGCTGCAGCGGCTCGGTCGCGTACCCCGTCCTGGCGAGCGCCAGGATCTCGGTCGGCGGCACACCTGCGGCGAGCGCGTCGGCGATCTGCCCCGCGACCCAGTGCGCCTCCTGGTACTCGTTCGCGAGCGCCACGACCCGGACGTGACCGCCGGGGCCGCGCATCGCGATCAGCGCCTTCGGCGCGCGCCGCCCGTTGTGGCTGACGCACCTGGCCGCGGCCTCGAGGATCTCAGCGCGCGAGCGGAAGTTGCGCCCGAGGACGATCTGCGCATGGCTGGGGTGGCGCTCGGCGAAGCAGAGGATGTGGCGCGGGTCGGCGTGCCTCCAGCCGTGGATCAGCTGGTCGTCATCGCCGCACACGCACAGGTTGCCGTCCGGGCCGGCGAGGAGGTCGACGAGCGTTGCCTGGGCGTGGCTGGTGTCCTGGAACTCGTCCGCGAGGAGCCACCGCCATCGCTGACGTAGCCACGCGAGCCGGTGCGGTTGCTCACCGAGCAGCCTGACCGCGAACGCGAGCAGGTCGTCGAACTCGAACGCGTTGCAGCGCCGCAGCTCGGACTCGCTCTCGCGCCACACGGCGGCGATCAGCGGCGCGCCGGGGTGCGCGGCGGAGCGCTCGTATTCGTCCGGGGACAGCAGCCGGTTCTTCGCGCGCGAGATCTCAGCCAGCACTTCGGCGCTCACGGGCTGTCCGTAGTCGGCGAGCGCCCGCTGGATCTCCTCGCGATCGGCGTCTGAGAGCAGCCAGTCGATCACCCGCCGCATGTCTGCCTGGTCGTAGATCGTGTAGCGCTCGGTGCGCCCAAACACGCCCGCGTGCTCGCGCAACAGCCGCGCGCAAACCGAGTGAAACGTCGCCGCGGTCACGCCGCGCGCGACGCTCTCGCCGAGCAGGTCAGCGAGCCGCAACCGCAGCTCGCCGACGGCGCGGACGCTGAACGTGACCGCGAGGATCTCCCACGGCTGCGCCCGCCCGCTCGCGAGCAGGTACGCCGCACGGTGCGTCAGCGTCCGGGTCTTGCCGGCACCCGGCCCGGCGAGCAACAGCAACGGGCCCGAGCCGAACGTGACTGCTTGGGCCTGCTCGGGGGTCAGTCCCGCGAGCAGGCGCTCGGTCCCGGGCGGCGCGTGATCGCGCACGCCCGGGTTGGCCTGGGTCATAGATTCCTCCTTGAGTGAGAAGTTCGTGGTGACCGCGCTCAGCCGAGAGGTGCGAGCGCGGTTGGGGCGGCGTGAGGTCTGGGCTCAGCCGCCGGCAGCGGACTCGGCGCCGTTGGACGCGGGCGTGAGCGTGACCGTCCGGTGGCCGCCGGCGATCGGACAGGTCCAGCGAGGCTCGCTGGCACACGGTGCTTCGCTGCAGCCGAGCAGCAGCGCCACCAGGTTCAGCGCGTCCTCGCGTGCTTGCGGCGGGCTCTGGTAAGTGGCGTCTCCGCGGCCGGCGAGGGTTGGGCTGACCGCGTCGGTGACGTGGACGACGACGAGCCCGGCGACCGGCGCGACGCCGGAGCCGTTGACGTGCGTTGTGCCGGTCATGACGCCGGCCTCAGCGCCTCGACGACACGCCCGTTCTGGGCACGGCTCTTGCGCCAGATCCCGAGCACCTCGCGAGCCTTGACGCGCCGGTAGGTGACACGCCGGTCGATCGGGTCGACCTCGAGCTCGCGCTCGTGACGCTCGACGACGACCGCATAGAACACCCGGCCCATGCGGTCGCAGAGCACGATGTCACCGGCCTTAACCCCTGCTGAGCGTCATCGCAGCTCCTCCCTGATCAGGATCCGTTCAGGTGACCGCGCCGCGCCTCCTCGGCGACCTCGTCGAGCTCGACGTCGCACAGCGCGAGGCCCTCGGCCGCCTTTGACAGCGCGTGGCCGAGCTTCTCGCTCGCGTAGGCGGGCTCGGGCCCGTTTAGCTGCACGCGCTGCGCCATGTCAGCGATCGCGTCGGCGGCGTCGATCAGCCGCATCGTCGACGGTGTACGTCGGCCGTGACCGCGTGACCCGCCGGGATCGTGTTGCCATCGTTCTCACTCCTTCACTGGTCTTGTCGTTTGTCGGGCAGCTCGCCGAACACGTCGATCACGTAGGCGCGGGCGCGCTTGAACGCATCGCCTCGCAGCTGCGGCCCCACGGCCCGCCGAGCAGCACCGACGCGAGGTCGTAGATCGCGCCGCGCGCTCCGCACGTCCCGGCGTGGCAGCACCACCCCTGGCTCGAGTCGACCCCGACCGAGCAGGACGGGGTCCGGTCCTCGTGGGCGGGGCAGTGCACGAGCCCGTCGCGGGGCACGACGATTCCGGCGAGCCGCTCGAAGTACTCGCGCGGGCCGATCCGCTTGTAGGGATCGGTGTGCTGTCGCCGCGCGCGCGTGCGCGCGAGGCCGATGTCGGCGCGGGATCGGGTAGGTCGCCGACGAGCTGCCCGATCGGGTAGGCGGGCAGCGCGAGGTCGGCCTCGAGGATCCGGGCGTGCGCGCCGGTCTTGCCGTTTACGCTGCCGGCGAGGCGCATGACTCGCGACCGTTCGGCGCATGCCGGGTCGGCGACGTTCGGCTTGCCGTCCGCGTCGGTGCCGAGGTGGTGGATCAGCCGCAGGTGCGCGCGCTCGATCGGCTCGACCAGCTCACCGGTCGACTCGATCACTCGGGTCGCCGGCAGCGGCTCGGTCGAGCTTCCAGTACGCATGCGCGCGACCGGCGCTGCTCTCGACGAGCAGGTGGCACGGCCGCTCGGCGAGGAACGCCCACAGTGCCGGCAGCGCGTCGGGCCGGTCGACGTCGACCCACAAAAAGCGGGTCTCGCTGACCGCGTGCTTATCGCCCCGCGCCGCCGATCGGGCGGCGGGGGCGAGGAACACCTCCTCGCCGGGGTCGGCGTGCCGCGCGCCGAGCGCCAGCAGTGCGTGCCGCCAGTCAGCTCCGCCAGCCTGTCCGCCGGGCAGGAAGTGATCGGCGCGCCGCCGGGTGGTGATCTGAAGGCGACCGTCACGGCGGGCGCCCGCGGCGAGCTCGACGAGGCCGGCGGTGTGCTCGTGCAGGATCCCGAACTGCAGCGCGCGGTGGCGCTCCGGACCGAGCGGCCCGGAGAAGACGCGTCCGTCAGCGAGCCGGACGCGGCAGCGCAGCCCTTCGCGCTCGTCGGGCGCGCGGTGCCGGGCGGGGGCGGCGGTGGCTGCGGGCATCGGATCCTCCTTGCTCAGGTATGGGCTCGCCGGTCGCCGGTCCCGTCCCGGGCTCGTGGGCGACGGTGGGTGAGGTAGTCGCGGGCGATCGCCTCGGCCTGCGGGCGGCCGTCCTGGTCGCCCGCGAGCGCGTCGACCACGTGCGCCGTGTCGCTCGTCGACGTCGATGTCGAGCACCTGCCAGCCGCCGTCGGCGGTCTCGCGGACGACGAGCTCGTGCCGGGCGCCGTCCGCGTCGTGGTAGCTCCCGATCGCTGGGTTCTCTCATGGTTCTCCTTTCGCTGTTCAGTCGGATTCGCGGGCGCGGGTGAGGTCGGCGGCTTCCTCGAACCGCGCCGCGACCGCGAGCAGCGCGCCGGCCTGCTCGGCGAACAGGCCGGGCAGCGGCCCGTCGAGCGCGATGAACGTCGTCGGCGGCGTGCAGCAGCGTGCCGGCGGCGTCCTCGAGCGCCGCGGCGCTCTGCGCGAACAGCCCCTCGACCGTCGGTCTCGCGCGCGAGCGCCGCCCGCGCGCGGCCGCCCGCTCGGCGGCGAGCTGCTCGTACAGACCGACGACGCTCCGGGGCGTCGCGTCCGCGGTCGCTCATCGGACCGCGCCGGGTTGCGTCCGATGCAATTCCCCATCGATCAGCCGGTAGCCGACGCCCCACACGTTGACGACCAGCTTGTCCGCTCCTTCGCCGCACAACTTGCGCCGCAGCCTCGACGCGTGGCTTATCTCGAGCGGACGGCTCTTGAGCCCGGTGGGCGTTGAGGATGGCCGCTGGCGACATGTCGGTTGTGGCGCCGTGAGGCGGTGCTGACGGCGGCTCATCGTGCCTCCCGTGAGCCGATCGGGTCACAGAATCGGTAGCCGTTGTCTGTAGGTCGCATCGTTGATGCTCCTTTCCTGTTGGGTTGTTCTGTTGCGGACGGGCGTCCGCAAGCGATGTGTGGGTCACACCCGAGCGCAGCGGGTGCGGATCGCGTAGCGGCGTAGCGGAGGGCTGAGCGGGCGGTTCGGCCGCGCGTGCCTGCGTGTCGGTCGGGTCAGCCGCCGAAGGCTTGGAACGTGACGCCGGCGAGGATCACGAACGCGATCCAGAACGCGACGTAGACATAGGTCACCCGCGGAGTGAGCACTCCGCGTGACATCACGACGGTCGGAAGGCACATCCCGACTGAGCCGAGCAGGAATGTCAGCGCGGGTCCCGGTGCGACGCCGCTTGCGAGCACTGCGTAGGTGAGTGGAACCTCCTCGCCCTGGCAGACGTAGAGCGGCGCGCCGGCCACCGCGGCGAACAGGTAAACCCAGACGCCGCTCGAGCCGCCGAGCGCTTTGGGGATGGCATCCTCGGGCAGCAGCGTCGAGACGGCCGCGGCGAGCGCCATGCCAGCGAGGAAGTAGGGAAGCACGCGGCGCAGCGTGCTCGAGGTGTTGGCACCCAGTCGCGCCCAGACGGTGGGCTCGCCACACTGCTCACCGGGACTGGCGCACGATTCGTCGTCGCAGCAGCGATCCAGTTCGGGGCTGGCGCCCATGATCCGTGGCCGCGGGTTGGCTTCGAACCACGGCTCGAAGCGGTTGATGAGGGCGCCGAGGAGCGCGCTTCCGGCCAGCGCAGCGATCACGCGCCCGACGGTCATCCGCGAGCCGATTAGCGACCAGGTGAGCACGACGGTGATCGGGCTGAGCAGCGGCGCGACGAACACGAGCGCGGTCAGCGACCCCAGCCGTGCGCCACCGATACCGCGCAGGCCGATCGCGAGCGGCATCGTCGTGCGCGAGCACCCCGGCATCAGCGCCCCGGCGGTGATCGCACCCGGCAAGCCGGCGCGCCCTCCCAGCAGCCGCGCCGCCCAGCGCTGGGGCACGAACGTCTGCACGACCGCGGCCGCAGCGACCCCGATCGCGAACCACGGCAGCACGCTCAGCGCCAGCGAGCTAAAGCGCGAGACGCCGTGCGCAAGCTCCTGCACCCGCTCAACCCCGCGCCGCCGCGACCGGGTCGAGGTCGCGTGCCTCCTCCGTCAGACACAGAGCAAGCTCCAGCAGCGCAGGCACGCATGCGTCGACGATCCGGTAGAGGATCCGGTTCCCCTCCCGGCGTGTCGTCACGATCCGGCGATCGGCGAGTCGCTGCAGCTGGTTGGACACGGCTTGCGGCGCCATCCCGAGCTCGGCGGCGAGATCGGACACGCACAGCTCACCGGCCCGCACCAGCGCGTGCAGAAGACGCAGGCGAGTGTCATTGGCGAGCACTTTGAAGGTCCCAGCGAGCTCTCCAGCGATCACCCTCGAGAGAAGCTCCCGTTCTGTCAGCACCGGCCGGTCATTCGGAGAGCAAGCGGCGAGGTCGGCCACGCGTCTCGAGGCAGTAGGCACAAGACAAGTATTACACGATCTTGTGTACCAGCTACACGCGTCGTCAAGCGCCGCCCGGGGGCTTACGCAGCAGCCTCGTTGCGGACGGGTACATCGCGGCACAAGCAATAGCCGACTCCCCAGACGTTGATGACGAGCTTCTGCGGGTGGGCTGAAGTTGTGCCTGAGTCGACATGCGTGGCTATCGACGGTTCGGCTGGGCGTCCGGTAGCCCCATACGCTGCGCAGGAGTTCTTCGCGGGTGAACACGCGGTGCGGGTCGCTGGCCAGCGCGACCAGCAGCTCGTATTCCTTGGCGGCGAGCTCGACCGGCTCCTCGCCGAGGCGGACCTGGCGAGCGGCGAGATCGATGGTGAGCGGCCCGAACCGCAGCTGCCGGCGGTGGCGCCGGCACTCGGCGCGGCGCAGAACGGCGGCGACCCGGGCGCGTAGCTCCGGGTAGGAGAACGGCTTGGCGATGATGTCATCGCCGCCGCGGTCGAGCACCCGGACCCGATGGATGTCGTCCGGCCGGTCGGCTGAGCACGATGATCGGCGTGTCGGGATCGACGGTCAGCCGCTGCACCGCAGCGGATGTCGTCGAGCAGCTCGAGCGTCTGCCCGTTGACGTCGACAATGATCAGCTGCGGTTGCTCGACTGACAGCACCGCGATCGCCTTGGCGCGGCTCTCGGCGGTCTGATCCGGTAGCCGTCGCAGCTCAGGTTGTCGTGCAGGAACGTTCGGGTGGCGTCGTCCTCGTCGGCGAGCAGGATGGTGTGCGTGATCTTGACCATGAGGTGATGACCTCCTTTGGAGGTGTTGAGGTTGTTGTTGGGCCGCTTGGCGGCAGCCCGGTCGGCGGGTCCCGCGCCAGCCGTGGCGATCTCCGCAGCAAGCCTCTGGCGTGCCACCATTGGCGGAGGCGCCGGCCGCGCGGGACCGGCTGCGGGCGCGACGTGACGCCCGACGACACGACCTCCCGGTGAAGGGGGATCAGTGCCGGCCCGCTGGCGGGTTTGCCGTCCTAAGCTTGGGGCGGTGGGCAGCGGGTTCGATGGCCAGGAGACGGTGCAGATCGCGGCGCTGCTGGCGCCGGCGCATGAGCACCGCGAGAGCGGCGACTTTCACCTCGTTCACCGAGACGGCGCCCTGACGACGGTGGTTGTCGGGGACGTGATGGGCAAAGGCGCTGACGCCGCGCCATACACCGAGCGGATTCGTGAGCTGCTCGGCGAATGCGTCGAGGCGGCCGAGGACCCGGCCGCGATGGTCGAGCAGCTCAACGGGCGGCTGCGGAGCGAGGCTGGCTTTGACCGGTATGTGACCGCGTGCGTGATCACGTTGGACGCGCGGAAGCCGTCGGCGACGTGGGCGTTCGCTGGGCATCTCCCGCCGCACTGGTTGGACATCGGGCTGCCGGTCGATGGCGCCGCCCCGGGTT